>CAVKUS010000001.1:0-198632 GCA_963659725.1 Bacteroides sp. CAG:545
TAGCAGCCATTTAAACTGCTACGCTTAAAAAGTCTAACTTTTTGGGGTCACCTCATTGCCAAGTGGTGTTTTTCAATATATGGGGAATAAGAAGAAAACTTTTTACAGACGGCTTACATGGCCGATGAAATAATGGCCCCAGGAAACGCGCGCCAATACTTCCATGGTCAGCAGACTGAGGCTGAGCATAATGATGAAGAGCAGCGGATAAAAGCTGAGCTGCTGCGGTGACATGTGCAGCAATGTAAGCAGCTCGCTGCCGACATACATATAAATGATATGAATCAAGAATAAACCGAAGGAATAGTTGCCCAGATACATCATAAAGCGCTTGCTGAGGCTGTCCTGCGATTCCAGGGTGCAGGCGTAACGAAAGAGCATAGCGATGATGATGCTGTATAAAAACAGGTTGAGCGGGAAGCAGACAAATTCCAATAGCGGCAGGATATGCAGGTAGTATTTGGCAAACCAGCAGCCGCCGATTAAAATCAAATTCAGGATGAAGCCTGTCATTAAAAGAACGTGGTGGGTATCAATCCAGCGCAGCATTTTTTTATGGTAGATATAGGCTAACATACCGAAGGAGAAGTAGGCGATATAACGCAGAAAAGTGGTAATTTCCAACGTAAGGATAACTGCCTGACTGCTGAAGCTGATATTGTTGCAGATTTTCCAAAACAGTTGCAGCAGGATTACCTGAATAATGAAGCGGTGCAGCCTGTGATGCAAGCGGCAGCGGTTAAAATAACGCAGTAGCAGCGGATAGATGGCATAAAAGCCAAATAGCGCACGGAAAAAGGCCATGTGGACGGCGCTGCTGCCTGTGACAATAAGGTAGGCTGCCTGCTTGAGCGTGAAGCTGGCGTTGCTGAAGAACCAGGCACCACCCAGATACAGCAGCGAAAACAGCAGGTACGGCGAAAGCACCGACAGGAACATTCTGCGGAAGAAGGACCACTTGTAATAATCGGCATGGCGATTGTGGCTGATGAACATATATCCCGAAACAAACATTACCAGGGGTACGGCAAAGAGGGAGATAATATCCAAAAGCATCTCGGAAATAGTGACCCACGATTCCGCATGGGCATGGCTGAAGTACCAGGTGGTGTGCATCAGCATGACACCAAGAACAACGAAGCCACGTAATAATAGGGGAAAACTCATAGCTTTATACATCTTCTTTCTCTCTAGTAGGGATATTGTACTACTTTTAAAATTACAGTCAAATAGCAATTAAGCATTTAGTTTATAACTAAATGGAATATAAAAAGTTGATAAGCTGTCATGGATACCTTACAAGCATTAATATTATAACTTCTGCGCAGATGTTTGACGCTTGACAAAGACAGCGGCAACGCAGATAATTTGAATAGAATATATAACTGATTGAGGAGGACACTGAAATGGAAAAACAGGAATGGCAAGGATATGTACAGAAGGTAGCAAGCTGTGATTACCCTATACCGTTAAATCTGATAAACGATTATGATGATTGGAAATGCCGCAGCAACGTAGGACGTATGCTGATGATTTTGAAGGACATCGAGGGCGCTATGGCGGTGCTGGCAACCGTGAAGGATGTGCAGCCGGATATGGAGGATGCACCGGAGTTCGGACTCAGCGAGGCGGAGCACAAGGTGCTGTGCCTACGTGATATTGCAGAGATTATTTGGCGTTTGACCGGTACAGGTGATGCGCCGATTGTATATTTAAATGAAGCTTACAGACTGTGCCGTGAGTATAAAAAGGTTTTCCGCAGTGCGGACCGTGGCGCTATCTGGGCGCGCAGACTGGAGCTGCAGCGCTCCTGCGGCGCTGAGGCTGCTGCGCTGACGGAGGCGAAAGCAATGCTGGAGGCGGAAAAGGCTGTGGAAGGCGTAAATCCTTATCGCTTCCACGCACTGAAGTTTATTGCGGAAAGCATGGCGGAGCAGGGCGATTATGCTAAGGCAGCGTTGCTTTTGGCAGATGCGTATAAATCCTTCCCGGTGAACGAGGCGGCAAAGACTGCCCTTGCTGAGGCTGAGGCTGCAGCAGATGCTAAGGAAAGATATGCGATGTATCATCACTGCACCACGATTCAGTATCAGCCGTGGGAGAAGGATAATGTGCCGACGCTGGAGGATGTACGCCGTCTGCAGGAGCGCAACTTTGCACGTCGCGAGGCAGCGAAGGCTGCCGGTGAGGAGCCGGATGAAAAGGGTTCTTTTCAAAGTTTAATTAAGTAATTAAAACGAGCGATTAAAAGATTTTGTACGCACTTTTCACGAATCTGTTACAATTAGTAGCAGGTAATAAAAATGTGAGAAGGGATGTACTGATATGAATAAAAACTTTTTAGCTTTAGGCTTAGCTGCAGCACTGCTGGCACCCCAGGTAGCAGGCGCTGAAGGCTTTGCTATTAACGAATGGTCTGCTGAAGGCGTTGCTATGGGCGGTGCGCGCATGTTTGCTGAGGACGATGCTGCAAACGTAGCTTATAACCCTGCTTCTATCACCAAAGTAAAGGGTGAGGTAATGAAGAGCAGTTACACCTATCTGAGCCCGCACGGCAACTACAAGCTGTATGATGGTGCAGGCAAAGAAATTGAAGACGGTAAAAATGTGGTTCATGCCGGTTGGGCTGTTGGCAGCTATTATGTAAGACAGATAAATGATAAAGAATGGTTCGGTATCGGTGCTTTCCCGCGTTTTGCGATGGTATCCGAGTTTGAACGTGCCAGCAAGGCATCTACTAACGCATTTTTCTCTAAGCTGAACGGTGTCAGCGTTACTCCGACCTATGCGCATAAGTTCGACAAAAAATGGAGCGCAGCAGTTGGTGCGGAAATTAACTATGTTGGACTGGAGCTGCAGAAAAACCTGCAGATGAAAATGCCTGTAGCAACACCTGTGGGAACTAAGATTGCTACTATCGACGGCACTACTCAGATTGAAGGCGAAAGCTATGCTTTGGGCTGGAACGCTGCTGCCAACTATGCTTTTGATGATAAAAACGAAATCGGTGTAGTTTATCGCAGCCGTATTAAGCATTCTTTAGAAGCTGATTTAAAAGGTTATAATACAAAACCTGATTTAATGGGTGGCGGTGACGTTTTCGGTAACGCTTATGGCGTGGTAACTCTGCCGGACAGCTGGGATATCGGTTATAACCATAAATTTGACAAGAAAACCCGTCTGGAATTGAAAGCTACTCGTACTAATTGGAGTACCTATGATGCTTTAAATGTTTATTTTGATAAATCTATTGTAGGTATTCCCGGTATAGCGGAAAGTTCTCCTTCTGCTAAAAACTGGTCCAACGGTTGGCGTTATGCTATCGGCTTAGAGCACAACTTCAGCGATAAGTATGCAGCTATGGCAGGCTTTGCTTTCGATGAATCCTCTATTCCTTACAATGGCGGTGATTTCATGGTACCGACCGGCCTGCGCCGCACCTATTCCATCGGTGCTCGTTATAACGATAAGAAGCAGACTGTTGCTGTTGCTTTGGGCTGGATGGATGTCGGCAGTCTGGATTTCGCCGGTCATGCTACCGATGCTTATAAGAGCGCTCATGCTTACGACAGCTTCACTAAGATTGCTTCTATTTCCTACCAACGTAAATTCTAATTTTATATTTTAGCTTTACCGGAGCTGCTGCACGAAAAAGTGCGGTAGCTCTTTTAATCTGTCTGCTGTTTGTGCTACAATAGGCTTAACAAGGTTATTGGCGAAAGGAGAAATGTAAAATGAAATGTGATTGCGCTAATTGTCCTACACATGCCTGCTATACCAAGGGTGTGAACTGTACAAGCGTGCCCTTGGAGGCTGTTAAGGAAGCCTATACCGAGGAAGAATTGAAGCTTATGCAGGCTGCTGCCTACGTTGAAGGCACGTTCTACAGCAATATCTGCCGTCTGCAGGAAACTGCGGAGTTTGCCAAAGCTATGGGCTACAAAAAGCTGGGCATGTCTTTCTGCATCGGCCTGAATGCGGAAGCACGTTATATTGCCAAATATTTTAAGCAGCAGGGCTTTGAGTTTTACAGTGTATGCTGCAAAAACTGCAGCTTCCCCAAAAAAGAGCTGGGACTGAAGCAGGTTAAACCGGAGCTGGAGCATGAAGCAATGTGTAATCCTAAATTCCAGACCAAATTTTTGGCAGAAAAGGGCGTTGAGCTGTACATTTCCTGCGGCCTGTGCGTTGGCCACGATGCTATTTTCAACATGAACGCCGAAGGTCCGGTAACGAATCTGGTAGTTAAGGATCGTCTGCTGGCCCACAATCCTTTGGGCGCTATTTATTCCCGTTACTGGAAGCGTAAGCTGGGAATTATGGACGACGGAGAGGTATAAAATACACTGAATTATGCAGGGAGTAATCTCGGAGAATAATTTAAATTTTCTCTTGGATTAATCGCTGCTAACTCATTTGTAATTTTCTCGTTAATTGGTGAAAAAATCCTGCCTTCCCCGTTGCTTTTTTGTTGCAATTTGATACAATATAATTTACGGAAGGAAGGTACACTAAATGATATTTGATACACATATGCACTGTGATTATTCCTGTGACAGCGAAATGAAATTTGCTGATGCCATCGGCGCAGCCGCTGAGCAAGGGATTGGTATAACGGTTACAGAGCATTGGGATTATGATTATCCGACTAATCCGGAAGCATTTACCTTTGATATAGATGAATATTTCGCGCGCCTGCAGCCGCTGAGCAGCGACAAGGTGCTGATAGGCATTGAAATCGGCATGCAGACGCATACTGCTGCTGAGGATAAAAAGGTGGCACAGGCTCATCCGTTTGATTATGTGCTGGCCTCTATCCATTGCATCGGCGGCCGTGATTTATACGAGCAGACCTGCTACAAGGGACGCACACGTCAGCAGATTGTAGAAGAATTTTTGCATGATGCGATTACCTGCCTGGAGCAGGAGCGTGATTTTGATGCGTTTGCGCATATTGACTATATCTGCCGTTATTGGCCGTATAAGGGAGCGGAACGCGAGCTGCGCCTGGAGGATGCACCGGAATTATTCGATAAGCTGTTTTTACTTTTGATTGAGCGGAACAAGCCTATCGAAATCAATACCCGTCGCCTGGATGATGCTGCTGCGGTAGCAGGCTTGCTGCCGCTGTATAAGCGTTACCGTGAGCTTGGCGGCAAATACTGCACTCTTGGCAGTGACGCCCATTATAAGGAGCATGTGGGGCGCAGATTGCAGGAGGCGCTGGCTTTGGCAGCGCAGGCAGAGCTGACACCTGTTTATTTTAAAGCGAGAAAGATGCAGATTATGGAGGGGTTAAAATGAAATGCGTGCGTTTTGAGGATTTGCGGACAGGCAACAAGCGTATAGGCTTTATTGACGGCAATGTTATCCGTTGCGTATATGGTTCTCTGGAAACATATTGGCAGATAACGGATGAAACCTTCGCTATGCGTGATGTACGCTTGCTGGCACCCTGCGTACCCAAACAGATTATCTGCGTCAGCTTTAATTACCAGAAGCATGCGGCAGAATTCGGCGTAGAAATTCCGCGCGAGCCGAGTATTTTTTCCAAGGCTGCGCATACCGTTGTCGGTACAGGTGCGGATATCATCTGGCCGAAGCAGGTGCAGGAACTGGCCTTTGGCGCGGAGCTGGGCATTGTTGTCAAAAAGAAAATGAAGAATGTTAAGGCAGAGGATGTGCCTAAATATATTTTGGGCTATACCTGTGCTAATGATGTTACGGCCCGCGACCTGCAGCGCAAGGAGCGCCAGTGGCTGCGCTGTAAATCTTTTGACACCTTCTGTCCCTTGGGACCGTGGCTGGAAACAGAGCTGGATTCCAGTGATTTATCCATCCGCTCTTATGTCAACGGTGTGCTTAAGCAGGATGCACGTACTAGCAATATGATTTATAATCCTTACGAAATCTTGAGCTACATTTCCCAAAGCTTTACGCTGGACGCCGGCGACCTGATTTTGACAGGTACTCCGGTAGGTGCAGGGCTCTTGAATGAGGGTGATGAAATCACCGTAGAAATTGAGGGCATTGGCAAAATTACCAACAGAGTAGTTATGGAATAAGATTTTACAAGACGTGTGTTGCAGCACGTCTTGTATTTTTTTCCTGATTGTGTTATATTTTGACTGATAAGTCAGTGATATATATTGTAATACCGGACTGATACTGCTGCTTGTGAGAAAGCAGCTAAAGGAGGTTCTTTTTTTATGCTTCAGAATATGACGGAAGGCGCACCTTTAAAGCTGATTATTCCCTTTATGGTGCCGCTTCTGATAGGCAATATTTTTCAGCAGCTGTATAATATTGCCGATATTATTATTGTCGGACGGACAATTGGCGTGAATGCTTTGGCTGCCGTGGGAGCGGTATCGCCGCTGTTTATGCTGACGATGGTGCTGACGATTGGTCTCAGCAACGGCTTTACCGTTGTTACCGGCCAGCGCTACGGTGCGCAGGATATGCAGGGAATGCGCCGCAGCATTGCTACCTGCGTTGTATTGAGCTTGTTTTTCGTTTTGCTTATTATGGGGATTATGCATTTGGTGATAGACCCGATGCTAGTGATGATGAATATTCCGCCGGAGCTGATGAAGGATGCCTATGCCTATGTAATGATTATTGTCGACGGCCTGCTGGCGATGATGGCCTATAATCTTTTGTCGGGTATTATGCGTTCCCTGGGTGACAGCAAAACGCCGCTGTACTTTCTCATTATTTCTTCGATAGTAAATATTATTCTGGCGCTGGTTTTCATCATCAGCTTTGGCTGGGGCGTACCGGGAAGTGCGTTTGCGCTGGTTATTGCTCAGGCTTTTTCGGCGGTGCTGTGCGTAATTTATATTTATAAACGCTTTCCGCAGCTGCATATTCATCGCAGCGATTTTAATTTAGACTGGCCGGAGCTGTGGGCGCATCTGCGTATGGGCTTGCCGATGGCAGTGCAGTTTTCTGTTTTGGGACTTGGTATTATTATTCTGCAGTCTGTCTGCAATAAGTTCGGCAGTGACCAGATTGCCGGCTTTACTACGGCGATGCGCGTAGAGCAGCTGGCGCTGCAGCCGATGATTTCCTTCGGTATTGCGATGGCTGTGTTTACGGCGCAGAATTTCGGTGCTCGCCGCTTTGACCGCATCCGTGATGCGGTGCGCCGTTGCTCGCTGCTGACGCTGGCCTTCAGCCTGTTTGCTGCGGTTGTGGTATTTGCCTTCGGCGAAGAGGTTATTGGTATTTTCCTCGATAATCCGTCACCGACGGTTATGGAGTCTGCACATCTTTATATCCTGTATACCGTACCTGTTTATTTCTTCCTCAGTCAGATTTTTATTTACCGTAACGCCTGCCAGGGCATGGGCGTAAGCATGATACCGATGCTTTCGGGCGTGGTGGAGCTTATTATGCGTTCTATTGCGGCGATATATCTCAGTGTGCCATTTGGCTATGAGGGCATCTGTATGGCGGAGCCGATTGCCTGGATCAGCTGTGCGGTCTTCGTTTTTGCAGCCTACCATTATTTTGTGCGTCTGCTGGAAAAGCAATATACACCTGTTGACTGAAAATAGTGAGCAGAAAAATATTCCGCTGAACTGCATAGTAATTACGTGCCTGAAATATTTTTACTATGAGAAATTATCTCGACAAAAATTCCTGCGCAGGTTACAATTAAATTACAGAGAATACATTTAAGGATGGTGAATGCTATGAAAAAAATCTTGCTGTTACTGTCGATGCTGATGTTTATTTTTACTGCTACCGTATCGGCGGCCAGTGCTGTTTTTTTGAAGAACCAATGGTATGAACCCAGCGAAGGAACAGCAGAGTATGTCAAAGTATTTACAACGGATAATCCCGATTATTATCTCTATATCAATGACAGATTTGCCTTTGCGATTAATCTCCCGGCAAACTTCAATCAGGCTTTCGAGAGCACTAATGGCGATGGCTGTATCTTTAAAGATGAATATGGCTCCAGCTTTACTGTCAGCGGCGGGAATAATATGGGCATGACGCTTGCCGATGAATATAATATGGATATCCAAAATCATCCGTCTGCTGCCTATAAGGCTAAGGGCGATGACTGGTATGTTATTTCCTATTTGGAAAATGACAGGATTTACTACAAAAAGTGCTTTATTAACGGGGAATATTGGAATACCTGGTATTTTGATTATCCTTCCTGGCTGGCAGACAGCTATAATAATAAATGCGCTGCTATCGAGCCTACTTTTACACCCGGTTGGCAATCCGGCCGAGCTGTTTACTGATAAGCTGAACGCGTAACGAAAGTTACGCGTTTTTTCTTTATTTATCACGCCTTGTGTGATAAAATTAATATATTATGGGTTAGTATGTACTGCACCTGCTGACCACCGTTAAATGATAGGAGGCGGAGCTGTGACAGCAGAGCAAAATAATATATATGGAACACTTTATTTATGCGCTACACCTATCGGTAATCTTGAGGATATGACACCGCGCGCTTTGCGGATGCTGCAGGAAGCGGATTTGATTGCGGCGGAGGATACACGTCATACGCTGCAGCTTTTGAATCACTTTAATATCAAAGGTCGCCTGGTGCGCTATGATGAGCATAGCAAGGATAAGCAGGGTGAATACCTTTTAGGTCAGCTGCTGGAGGGCAAAAATGTTGCTCTTGTAAGCGATGCAGGCTTTCCGGGAATTGCTGACCCTGGTGAAGCTTTGGCGCATGATGCGATTGCTCATGGTATCAGAGTGGTGCCTGTACCCGGTGCCAACGCTGCTTTATGTGCTTTGATTGCCAGCGGTCTGCCGACGTATCCGTTTTTCTTCGGCGGTTTTTTACCTAAGAGCAAGCGCAACAGACGCGAGCAGCTGGAGCAATGGCAGCATATTCCTGCGACGATTATTCTTTACGAAGCACCGCACAGGATTGTGGAGGTGCTGAAAGATATTCTGAATGCCTGGGGCGACCGTCCTTTAGCGGCGGCACGCGAGCTGACGAAGCTGCATGAGGAATTCTACCGTGGCACGGTCAGCGGCTGTCTGGAATGGCTGGAGGCCAATTCGCCGCGCGGAGAGTTCTGTCTGGTGCTTGGTGCCGGTGACGGAGCTGTTGCTGCAGCCGAAGAAGAGCTGGAGCCTCTTGACGAGGTGCGCAAGCTGATGGCTGAAGGCGTAGACAAAAAGGCTGCCTTGGCGCAGGTAGCAAAAAAACGTAAAATCCCCAAACGGGAGCTATATAATCAACTAATTTCTGAAGGAGATGGGTCTGACAATGACTAAACAGAGTTATTATATTACAACACCAATTTATTATCCGAGTGACAATCTGCATATAGGCCATGCCTATTGCACAACTATCGCTGACAGCTTGGCACGCTTCCATCGTCTGAAAGGTGAGGATGTATTCTTCCTGACCGGCAGTGACGAGCACGGTCTGAAAATCCAGCGTAAGGCTAAGGAAAAAGGCGTAACCCCGATTCAGTATGTAGATGCAATTATTGCTAACTTCAAGCTTTTGTGGAAAGAGCTGAATATCTCCAACAATGACTTTATCCGTACCAGTCAGGAGCGTCATCACAAGGTAGTTCAGGACGCACTGCAAAAAATTTATGAGCAGGGCGATATCTATAAGAAAAACTACAAGGGCCTGTACTGCGTACCCTGCGAATCCTATTGGCTGGAACGTCAGCTGGATGAAAACCACTGCTGCCCCGACTGCCATCGTCCGGTAGAGGAGATGGAAGAGGAAAGCTACTTCTTTAAAATGAGCAAATACCAGGATTGGTGGCTGCAATTCATCGAAGAGCATCCGGACTTTATCCAACCGGCAAGCCGCCGCAATGAAATGATCAATTTCGTTAAGCAAGGTCTGGAGGATTTGTGCATTACCCGTACCACCTTTGACTGGGGTATTCCTGTTCCGTTTGACAAAAAACACGTCGTTTATGTATGGTTCGACGCTCTGCTGAACTATCTGACCGGTATTAAATACGGCACCGATGATGCCTTCTTCCACAAATACTGGCCGGCAAGCCTGCATCTGGTAGGCAAGGAAATCGTGCGCTTCCACACCATTATCTGGCCGATTATGCTGCACGCTATGGGACTGGAAATGCCGCAGGAGGTTTACGGTCATGGCTGGCTCGTAGTTGACGGCGACAAAATGTCTAAATCCAAGGGCAACGTTATCGACCCGCTGGGCCTGATTGATGAGTTCGGCGCTGATGCTATCCGCTACTTCCTGCTGCGCGAGATCAACCTGGGCAGCGACGGCAACTTCTCCCGTGATGCACTGATTACCCGTGTAAATGCTGATTTGGCCAATGACCTGGGCAACCTGCTGCACAGAACCGTAAGCATGATTGAAAAATATCATGGCGGTATTGTTGCCGATACCGGTGCCAGCGAACCGATTGATGATGAGCTGAAGGCTCTCGTTAAAGAAACCGTAGCTAATTATGTTAAAGCTATGGACAACATGGAAATCAACACCGCAATTAAAGGCGTATGGGCTTTAATCAGCCGCGCCAACAAATATATCGACGAAACCGCTCCGTGGATTCTGGCTAAGGACGAGGCTAAGGCTGATCGTCTGAAGACTGTTATGTATAACCTGGCTGAAACCCTGCGTATCGTAGCTATTTTAATCAGCCCGTATATTCCGACCACCAGCCCGAAGATTTACACCCAGCTTGGCCTGGCTGTGCCTGAGCAGTTCCTGCTGGCTGACGCTGAGTGGGGCGGTCTGGCAAACGGCACTAAGGTTTGCAAGGGCGAGCCTCTGTATCCGCGTATCGAGGTTACCGAAGACGGCGCAACCATCATCGGCGGCAAACGCTATGAGCATAAGGCTGCAGCTCCCGCACCTGCTCCGGCAGAAGAAGCAAAGCCTGCTATGGAGCCGATTAAACCGGAAATCGCTTTCCCTGACTTTGAGAAGATTGACCTGCGCGTAGGCAAGGTTCTGGAAGCAGAAAAGGTTAAAAAATCCAAAAAGCTGCTCAAGCTGCAGGTAGAAATCGGTGATGAGGTACGCACTATTGTCAGCGGTATCTCCCAATACTATGAGCCTGAACAGATGGTAGGCAAAAACGTTGTTGTTGTAGCAAACCTGGCACCGGCTAAGCTGATGGGTATCGAATCCTTCGGCATGCTGCTGTGTGCTTCCGACGGACAGGGCAATCTTGCTCTTGTCGACCCGCAAAATCTTGCTTCCGGCAGTCGTGTAAAATAAAAAAGTGCTTGACGCACTCTGAGATTTAGAGCAGTCACTCTGATACGTTTTGGCGGATGAGGAGTGCCTGCTCTTCGTCTATTAACATATTGTCTTTTGTTTTGGAAGGGGGACTTATCAGTGTCCGAAAAGCTATTTTCGCGCTTGTTTTGGCGACCGTATCTTTGTATAGGCATCAGCATGGTTTTAGTGCTGCTCAGCAGCATGGTGCCCTATATCCTGCCGCATGCATGGTTGGGAGAGCATTATCCGGGTTATGACTTCTATATGTTTAAGGGTATGGCCTGGACGCTGAAGCTGGCGCTGCTGATTTATCTGTATGGCATCGTCTGCATTTTTACGAAGAATTATTTCCCTAAGCTGAGCAGACTGTGTACAGAGGAGGTGCGCGCGGTGATTACCGGCTACAAGAGCAGCTGGAGCCGTGGCAAGCAGCTGTGTCCGGTTTTTACTTATAAAGTAGGCGACAAGGAATACAGCGAGGCTTTGAATGAAGCTAAGGGAACGAAGGAAAAGAGCGGCGACGTGTTGGAGCGTGGCTTTACGCTGAAGCTGCCGCGTAAAATTATTTATAATCCGCAAAACCCCAAGGAATTTTATCTGCCGGGCTGCGAATATTATTCGCGTAAGGGGGCGGTTTTCCGTTATATTTTGTTCAGCATGCTGCTGTTTTTGCAGCTGTATCTGAACTTTTTTGTGAATGTGAGGTAGATTATGAGCAGAACAGGCTTATGGGATTCGCATGCCCATTTAGATGACGAAGCGTTTAACGAAGACAGAGAGCAGCTGATCGCTCAGCTGGAGCAGGATATGGACGGTATCGTCAATCCAGGCTGCGATGCTGCCAGCAGTGCTGTTGCGGTGGAGCTGGCGGAAAAATATCCATTTATTTATGCGGCGGTAGGCTGGCACCCAGAGAATTTAAAGGGTATTCCTGCTGATTATCTGCAGCAGCTGGCAGAGTGGGCGCAGCATCCGAAGGTCGTGGCAATCGGTGAAATCGGTCTTGATTATTACTGGAAGGAAAACGAGCCCAAGGATGTACAGAAGCGTATTTTCTTAGAGCAGCTTGACCTGGCTAAGCAATTTAACCTGCCGGTGATTATTCATGACAGAGATGCGCATGGCGATATGCTGGAGCTGTTCCAAAAGGAGGTACACGGCGTACAGGCAGTGTTCCACTGCTTCAGCGGCTCGCTGGAGATGGCGAAGGAGCTGGCTAAGCGTGGCTATTACTTTGGCTTCGGTGGTACATCTACCTATAAGAATGCGCAGAAGGTGCGCGAGGTTATGCAGTATATTCCTAAGGAGCTGCTGCTGTTTGAAACCGACAGCCCTTATCTGACACCGGTGCCCTTCCGCGGCAAGCGTAATAATCCGGGTTATACGGAATACACGGCACGCAATGCAGCGCAGGTGCTGGGAATGGATTTTGAAGAGCTGGCGGCAATTGCCACGGCGAATACCAAAAGGTTATTCTGGAAGATAAAATAAGCATAAAGTTGCTTTCAACAAAACTCAGAGAGGTCTTGTGATGCACGGGCCTCTTTTTTTGCGCAGATGTGCGGAGCGCAAAGAATAAATTTATACGGATACCCGCTTTAAAGCTATATCTGCAGGGCTAAATATGATAAAATATAATGATATACTAAATTAGTTTAGCTTTGCCGGAGGGAGCAAATAATGAAAGATAAAATTAGCATGCCTTTGATAGAGGCGATGCTGCAATATAAAAGTGAGGACGTCTATCCTCTGCATACTCCCGGACATAAGGGAGGACGCGGCATGCAGCGCTTGCTGCGTCAGGAGCTGGGTGCCAGCGTGCAGATGGACGTGTCGCTGATGAGCGAGCTGGACGATATCCACGAGCCGGAAACCTATATTAAGGAGGCGCAGGAGCTGGCGGCGCAGACCTATGGCAGTGATGCCTGCTTTTGGGCAGTCAACGGCACAAGTCAGGCGATTCACGCCATGCTGCTGACAGCGCTGAACCCGGGGGAAAAGCTGCTGTTGCCGCGCAATGCGCACCGCAGTGTCGCCGGCGGACTGGTTTTGGGTGGTATAGAGGCAGTTTATCTGCAGCCAGAGTATCAGCCGGAATTCGGCATTCAGATGCAGGTTACTGTGCAGCAGATAGAGGCGGCGCTGGCGCAGGACAGCAAAATTAAGGCGGTACTGCTGACCAGCCCCAATTATTACGGTGTAGCGGCAGATGTGCGGGCGATTGCTGATTGCTGCCATGCGCATAATGCAGTATTGCTGGTAGATGAGGCGCATGGACCGCATCTGGGATTCAGTGAGCTGTTGCCTCCGTCCGCTCTGCAGTGCGGCGCTGATGCCTGCGCTCAGAGTACGCATAAAATTTTGGGCGCGATGACGCAGTGCAGCATGCTGCATGTGCAGGGAGCGCGTCTTGATTTGCAGCGTGCGGCGGATGTGATGAGCATTTTGACGACAACGAGTCCCAATTATCTGCTGATGGCATCACTGGATGCCGCCAGAGCGCAGGTGCAGGCCTACGGCGGAGAGATGGCAGCGGCGGCGGTGCAGGCTGCAGCCAAGCTGCGCAGCTTGTGTGCATCCTATAGCGGCTTGCGTGTGCTGGAGGAAGCAGATTGCGGCGGACTGCAGCTTGATACTACCAAGGTTACGGTGAATTTTGCAGCCTGGGGTTATACAGGCGTAGAGGTCGGGGAGCTTTTCCGTGAAGCAAGAGTTGCTGTGGAATTGGTAGATGCCTATAATGTGCTTTTTCTGGTGACCTATGCCGATGTTACTACGGATTATGACGAGGCTTTGGCAAGGATTGCCGCCGTACTGGATAAAATGCAGGCACAGAAGCGTGCGCCGCTGCAGCTGGCAGCGGCAGCGCAGGTGCCGCAGACGCAGGCAATACTGCCTTTGCGTGACGTATTCTATCGTGCGAAAAAAGCGGTGCCGTTGGCAGAGGCTGTAGGCAAAATCTGCGGCGAGCAGGTGAGCTTTTATCCGCCGGGAATACCGGTGCTGCTGCCGGGAGAGCTGGTAACGGAAGAAATTATTGCTTACTGCCGCGCGCAGAAGGAGCTGGGTTTGCCGGTAAGCGGACCTGCTGACAGCAGCCTGCAAACGATACGTGTTATTGCGGATTGAGGTAAAAAGATGCGAGGATTATTTATTACATTCGAAGGAATAGACGGAGCGGGCAAAACTACGCAGCAGCATTTGGCAGCGCAGGCCTTGCGCGAGCAAGGCTATGATGTACTGGAAAGCCGTGAGCCGGGAGGCACACAGCTGGCCGAAAAGGTGCGTGCCTTGGTGCTGGACCCGGAACTGCCGCTGACAACGGCAACGCAGACGCTGCTGTATCTGGCAGCGCGCAGCGAGCATGTAGATAAGCTGCTGCGTCCGGCGCTGGAAGCAGGTAAGATTATTATCTGTGACCGCTTCAATGATTCAACGCTGGTTTATCAGGGACTGGCGCAGGGCAAGGCTCCGGAGGAGATTGCACAGCTGCGCCGGCTGGGAGCCTTTGCTACCGGTGGCTTGGAGCCTGATTTGACGCTTGTTTTTGATGCCGACCCGGCAGAATTGCTGGCGCGTCGGCAACAGCGTGGTGTGCAGGACCGTTATGAGCAGCAGGGACTGGAATTTCAGCAGCGCCTGCGCGCAGGCTTCCTGAAGTTAGCTCAGGAGGAGCCTGAGCGTTTGCAGGTGATTGATGCCTTAGGCACTCAGCAGGAGGTTGCCGCTAAGGTGCTGCAGGCTATCGGCAGAGTAATCAGCGGAGAGAAATAAAATGTGGGAGCATATTATCGGCCACACGGAACAGAAAAAATTTCTGCAGAACTATCTGCAGGCCAAGGAGCGTCCGCATGCGCTGCTGTTCAGCGGTGCCGCAGGCTTGGGTAAGCGCACGTTAGCTTTGGAATTTGCCAAGGCACTGCTTTGCTTTAACCATAGCGGAACAGATGGCTGCGAGGCCTGTCGCCTGATGAATCTGCAGGACAGCAATTTGAGCCATCCGGATTTTGTGCTGGTGCAGCACGAATGGGATGATAAAAATAACCGCTTGAGGAATACGATTATTATCGACCAGATCAGGGAGCTGACGGCTAAAACGGCGCTAGCACCGGTGATGTCACCGACGCGGGTGTGTCTTGTTGAAGATGCGGACACTATGGTTCCCGCCGCAGCCAATGCTTTTTTGAAGCTGCTGGAGGAGCCTCCGGCCGGCTGGGTGATTATTTTGCTGGCAGCTAATGTCAACAAGCTGTTGCCTACTATTATGTCGCGTGTGGTACAGCTGCGCTTTCAGCCAATTGAGCCGCAGTTGGTGGAGCAGGCGCTGCAGGCAAGGAAAATAGAGCCTGCTAAGGCCGCAGTGCTGGCGCGTATCAGCGAAGGCTCTATTGGCTTAGCGCTGAATTTAGCTGCAGCCAAGGGGCAGCTGGATGTATTTGAATGCCGCAAGCAGGCGGCAGCCTTTTTGGAAGCATTGCCCTTGGCAATGCCGATGAATTATCTGGCTGGCCGTAGCTGGTTGGACAAAAAGGTGCAGCGTGAGCAGGCACTGCTGCTTGTACAGCTGTGGCAGCTGCTATTGCGCGATTTAATGATGTGCAAATTGCAGCTTTATGATAGAATATATAATATAGATTTACTGGATGAGCTTAAAAGCCAGAGCAGCGGTTGGCAGCTGTCGGCGCTGAAGCAGGCTTTAGTGATTGTACAGGAAGCATATGACGCATTGGTGAGCAGTGTCGGTATGAAGACGGCATTGGAAACCATGGCGCTTAAAATAGATAAAATTTATAAGGAGTGATATTTTATGCCGACAGTAGTAGGCATTCGCTTTAAAAAAGCGTGCAAGATATATTATTTTGACCCTGCGGAAACAGGTGTAGCAAAGGGTGATTTTGCTATCGTGGAAACAGCTCGCGGTGTGGAATACGGCGAGGTTGTTATCGGACCGCGTGAGGTTGACGACAAGCAGATTGTTTCCCCGCTCAAGCCGGTTATGCGTAAAGCAACGGCCGATGATGACATGAAGCTGGCAGAAAACAAAATCCGTGAAAAGGAAGCGTTCAATATCTGCCTGCGCAAAATCAAAAATCATGGCTTGCCGATGCGTTTGATTGACGTAGAGTTTACCTTTGATGTGAATAAGATTATTTTCTACTTCACCGCTGATGGACGCATTGACTTCCGTGAGCTGGTTAAGGACCTGGCAGCAGTTTTCCGTACCCGTATCGAGCTGCGTCAGATCGGTGTGCGTGATGAGGCCAAGATGCTGGGCGGTATCGGCAGCTGTGGCCGTCCGCTGTGCTGTGCAACCTTCTTAGGCGACTTTGAGCCTGTTTCTATCCGCATGGCTAAGGATCAAAGCCTGTCTTTGAATCCGACGAAGATTTCCGGCATCTGCGGACGTCTGATGTGCTGCCTGAAGTATGAAAACCATATGTACTGCAAGCATGGCTGCAATGGCTGCGGTCGTCGCGAGCGCATTGAAATTCCCAAGATGGGCAGCAAGGTAGTGACTACTATGGGCGAAGGCAAGGTAGTAGGCATTAACCGCAAGGAGCGTACCGCTGCAGTACAGCTGTCACCGGACAATACTATTCAGGTGGAGTGGGAAGAGCTTGTTGATGCTTCCCAGGCTGACAATGTCTGAGCAGGAAAACAGCCTGCGCTGTGACTATGTGCCGGGCTGCGGCTATAAAATCTGGCAGGACGCCAAGGAATTCTGCTATACTACGGATGCCGTGTTTTTAGGTAACTTTCCGCATGTTGTGCGTAAGGCTAAGGTGCTGGAGCTTGGCTGCGGTACCGGTGCCATCAGCATGCTGCTGGAAAGCAGAGGCGCTGCGGAGGTGACGGCGCTGGATTGCAATCCGCAGGTAACAAAGCTGGTGCGCCAAAGCGTTGCCGACAATTCCCTGCAGGATAAGTTTACTGTCATAGACGGTGATTTGCGTAATTACAAGCAGCTGCTGCAGCCGGAGAGCATGGATTTGGTGGCTGCCAATCCGCCCTACCGCAACAGCGGCAACGTGCGCCAGGTAGGCACTGCTGCCTGCCACGAGGTTACCTCGACGCTGGAGGATTTTTTCCGGGCGGCAGCTTTTGCTGTGCGCTATCGCGGACGCTTTGCGCTGGTGCAGCTGCCGGAGCGCTTTGCCGAAAGCATGCAGCTGGCGCTGAAGTATGGCCTGCAGCCGAAGCGTCTGCAATGGGTGCATTCCAAAATTGATAAGCCGGCCTGGATTTTCCTGATGGAAATGCAGAAGGGCGGCAGCTACGGTTTGGATGTTCTGCCACCGCTGATTATGTACAATCAGGACGGCAGCTATACGGAGCAGGTGAAAAAATTCTATGAGCCTGCTGTTAAATAATCTCAATGGACGGGAAAATGTTAGAATATAAGTAGTCTATATGCTAACAAATTATACATTTTAGATACGCGAAAATGCTGTAAATGTCACGGATTTGACGCTTCCTGCTGTTTTATGTTAAAATAATTACCGGATTAAGGAGGTTTTTATGATTAAGCATATATGCAGATTACATTTAAATTGTTTATTATCTGCCGTTATCCTTATGCTGATGGTACCTTTCCTGACCGGTTTTGATATTTCACAGCAGGTGACGATTATTTGTGACGGCCAGACTAAGGAGCTGCGTACTAATGCAGTTAAGCCCGGCAAAATTTTGCAGGAGGCCGGCATTGTCCTGGAGAAGGGCGATGGCTGGAAGCTGCAGAATACCAAAAGGGTACAGAACGGCAGTGTGATTGAGGTACTGCGCGGCAAGCCCTTTACTGTTATCCGTGGCAATGAAACGGTAGAATACAAAAGCTGCAAGCCGACTGTAGGCGAGGCGCTGAAGGATTTGGGCATCTCCTATAAAAAGGAGCGTGTTTATCCGGATGTGCATGAGCCGTTCAAGGAAGGCATGCAGGTTTACATTTTGAATGCCGATGAGGAGCTGCAATTCAGTGAAGCCATTGTAGATATTCCAGTGAAGTATGAGGACGATTACAGTCTGAACTTCGGCACGGAAAAGATACACGTTGAAGGCAAGGCCGGTACAGCGAAGGTTGTTTCCAAAAAGGTGAAGAACGGTGATGGCAGTCATTCCGTGCAGGAGCTGACACGTCATGTGCTGATTGAGCCGGAAACAAAGGTTATCCGCAAGGGCATGGCTATGAGCGTCTATACTCCTGAGGGCTATAAGCGCTATACGAAAAAAATCAGTGCGCATGCCTCTGCTTATGTAGCAACAGGCAACCGTACTTCTATCGGTCTGGTGCCGTATGAAGGTATTGTGGCTGTTGACCCGCGCTTCATTCCGTATTATACAAAAATGTATATCCCCGGTTATGGTATCGCTATGGCAGGTGATACCGGTGGCGATATGGTTCACCATAGAGTAGATTTGTTCTTTAATGATTATCATCGTGCTATCCAGTGGGGCAGACGCGATGTAGATATTTATATTTTAGCTGATTAAGGTGGAATTTATCTGATGCTTAAGGAAGTGCTCGTAGTAGAAGGAAAAATGGATACGGTGGCAATTGGGAAGGCGCTGGAGGCGGATACTATCGAAACCGGCGGCTTTATGCTGGCACCCTATACTCTGCGCCAGATAGAGGCAGCGTATAAAAAGCGCGGGATAATTATTCTGACTGACCCTGACGGTGCCGGTGAGCGCATCCGTCGCTTCCTGACAGAGCGCTTTCCGGAAGCGGGGCAGGCGTTTATTCCTAAGCGTCAGGCAACTGCCAATAATGATGTAGGCGTGGAGCAGGCGCAGCCGGAGGCGATATTAGAAGCACTGGCGAAGGTGCGTCACCATGAATATCGTCCGCAGCAGGAATTTACCATGCGTGATTTATTCCAAAATGATTTAAATGGCAGCGAGCGTGCTTCTGCGCGCCGTGATGCGCTGGGTGCCGAGCTTGGCATAGGCTATGGCAATGCCAAACGCTTTTTGGAACGCCTGAATCATTATGGTGTGAGCCGTGAAGAATTTACGGCTGCTTTAAAAAAATTGGAGAGTGAAGAGTGAATAAACCCGTTATTGCTTCTCCCCAGGTAACGAATCATATTCTGCACCGCTTTAAGTTGCGTGCCGATAAAAAGCTGGGGCAGAATTTCCTGATTGATGAAAATATCGTGCGCCGTATTGTGGAAGCGGCAGAGCTGTCTCCTGTCGATAAGGTGCTGGAGGTAGGCCCGGGCATCGGTACGCTGACGCAGGGACTGGCAGAAAGCGGCGCAGATGTTGTGGCGGTAGAGCTGGATAAACGCCTGCTGCCGGTACTGGATGTTACGCTGGAGGGTTATGACAATGTACGCATTGTCAATGGCGATATCCTGCAGGTAAATATTATGGAGACGGTGGCAGCACCGGAATTTAAGGTGTGTGCTAACCTGCCGTATTATATTACTACGCCGATTATTTTTGCTTTGCTGGAAAAGCGCCTGCCTATGGAGCGCTTAGTTGCTATGGTGCAGAAGGAGGTTGCCGAACGCATGGCTGCTAAACCTGGCAGCAGAGATTATGGTGCGCTTTCGGTAGCTATCCAGTATTACACCGAGCCGGAAATTGCCTTTATCGTACCGCCGACTTCGTTCATTCCCGCACCGGCTGTTGATTCGGCTGTTATTGTGTGCAAACGCCGCTTAGAGCCGCCGGTAAAGGTGTGCGACGAAGCGTTATTCTTCCGCGTGGTTAAGGCAGCGTTTTCCCTTAGACGCAAGATGCTCAGCAATTCGCTGAAAAATATGGGCATCAACTCCGAGCAGTGTGCGCAGTGGCTGCAGCGCGCCGGTGTAGATGGTAAACGCAGAGCTGAAACACTCAGCCTGGAGGATTTTGCCGCATTAACTAATACCTTCAGTGCAGAAAAATAAAAAAACGTAAAAAGAAGTTACTTTACAAAACAGCAGCAAAAGTGTAATGCAGTTTACACTTTTGCTGCTGTTTTTAGCCTTTAAAGGACTATATTATTCCTACTATGCATTATATATATTCCAACAACGCATAACTAATATAAAAGTACTTGCCACATGCCCAAACGTTATAATTTGCCCTCTTGAAAATTCTGACGAAATCGTTTATATTATAACTACAGGGAATAATAAATATTCCCTAAGGTTTGCGCGGCGCTTCACCTCACACGATGAAAGCGAGGTAAGTATTATGGAAAAGTTATTAGCAAAAATGTATGAGCAGTCAGAAATAAAGACTGAAAAAAAGCAGTACCGGGTGCTGAATGCGCTCAAGGCTGCAGCTTTTCTGAATCTGGCAGTTTTCTACTTCATGTATAATATCAATGTAGCTCAGGGTACTAATCCTACTTGGGATTACGCCTGGTGGCAGCGGCTGACGCTGTGGAGCATTGTGGTTCTGTGCGGTATGACCTTCAGCCAGGGTAGCAATTACCTTAAATGGGGATTGGGCCTTTTGGGTACAGGCACTGCGATTTCGCTTTGCACCTACATTTTCACACCGCAGCATCCGATTTATTTTGGCATCTTTACCTTCCTTGGTCTTGCTTATCTGGTAGTACAGCCCATTCATTGGTGGCTGCAGAAGTCTCCCGGTTCCTGCGGTTGGCTGTTATCTGCGATAGCTTATGATTTGACCAGGCATCTTACCGATGGCGTGATCATCTGGCAAGGTAAGATAATTGGACATCTGCCGTCCTTCCTGTACGGTGACTGGAACGTATGGTTGGGGCTGCCTAGTGCAGATTTTGTGTCGTTGGAGTATGTGCCTTTCCTGCCGAACATCTTCTTATTCTTGTGCGGCCTTTACCTGTTCCAGTTTATGTCCGAGCATGAAAAAGGACAAGCTTATCTGAAGAAGCTGAGCTAAGTTAACAAGCCTTTCTTTAAAAGTCAATTTGCATAGAAAATCTCGTGGTTATCAAGTTTGTCTGCATATGGTGTTATCCCTCTACTTATTTCTTCTTAACCTTTAACACCCCTTGCTTTTAGCCAATGTCCCAACAAAGCTAATGTCCCCGGACTCATAATTAACGAGAGAGAAAGAAGAAAATCCTCCGTAGCTGGCGAGCTGTCGGAGGATTTTTCTTTATGGCTGATTTAATTTAAAGCTGTCTAAGGAATAAATTGCCTGAGGCAGATAGTTATCTGCCTGCATTGCAGGCATTACGTACAGCATCTGGTAGGTTTTGCCGTTCTGCTGAGCTTCCGCAGTCAAAAGCAGTTTGTTGCCGTGATAATCATTGTGGGCGCTCAGGCGGCAGGTCCAGATAATTTGGCTGCCATGCTGCCATTGCCAGTATACTTTGGCATTCTCGTAGACAGGCAGAGCTTCTGTTGCCTTAAAGCTGGCAGTATCAGCAGGGTCAAGCACGGTTGCAGCCAGCATCAGATTGTTGCCTGCAGTGCGCACCAGCATAGCTCCTTCGGTTTGCGGCAGGTCTGCCAGCGGATTTTTACCGAAGGCCTTGGGCACAGCCATACTATAGCCGCCGGCTTCACTGCTGATGATAGTAAAATCGCTTGCCTGCGGTGTACGCATGAACTGCTTGGGCAGTGGCGGCTTGCCTACCAGATTCAGCTTTGGCTTAGGCTTGGGTTTATCTGCAGGCGGCACAGGCTCGTTGCTGACAACGGGCAGCGTGGCTGCAGCGTTTGCGGCTTCTGCTGCTGTTGCTTCGGGAGCTACGGCTTCTTCCTGCTTTGGCACTGCCGGTACAGTCGGAGCAGTGCTTACGGCGTTATTATCTGCAGCGGTTTCCTCTGCTTGGGAAGTGCCGACATTGTTTTCTGCTTCCGTCGGCTCAGCCGGTTTGGTGGGTACAGTGGAAACTACAGCTGACGTTTGCGCAGCATCATTTGGCAGCTCCTCGGCTGCAGCTGCAAAGCTGCTGCCTGCAAGGCTGAGCAGCAGCGAGCAGATTAAGGCTGTGTGCCTCATAATTTATCGCAGGCTTCGTTGATGGCTGCTTCGTCTACACGCATAGCGGCGATGGTTTTTTCCATCAGCTCGTCCAAAGGCCAGCCCAGAATATCGGCACCTTGTTTGATTACATCGCGGCTGCAGCCGGCAGCAAAGTGTTTATCCTTAAATTTTTTCTTCAGGGATTTCAGCTCCATGTCCTGTACGCTTTTGGAAGGGCGCATCAGGGCAGCGGCACCGATTAAGCCGGAAAGCTCATCGATAGCGAAAAGTACCTTTTCCATCTGGTGTTCCGGTTCGATGTTAGCGGCAGTCAGGCCCCAGCCATGGCTGGCAGTAGAGCGGATAATGCTTTCGTCTACGCCGTGCTCGCGCATCAGCTCCTGAGATTTTACGCAGTGCTCTTCGGGATACAGCTCAAAATCCAGGTCATGCAGCAGGCCTACGATGCCCCAGTATTCTTCCTGGTCTGCATAGCCGAGCTCCTTGGCAAAGTAACGCATAATGCCTTCTACAGTCAGTGCATGACGCAGATGAAAGGATTCCTTGTTATATTGACGTAATAAATTCCAGGCTTCTTCTCTGTTCATATTATTTTCCTCCTAATGCTTTGTTAATTTTCTATAAAATGCGGGTGTTAGGCTCGCTTTTAAACATTTTCAGCCTGCGGATGCTTGGCACGGTAATCACTGATCATATCGTGCAACGTAGTGTGGTCAACTACGCCGTCAATGGCCTGCTGAATTTTTTTGTACAGACCGATGGTGATACAGGAGTCAAACTGATCGCAGGGTGTTTTGCAGTCCAGGCAGGATACGGGAGCCAGACTGCCTTCGACTGTGCGCAGAATTTCGCCGACAGTGTATTCATCAGGCGTGCGCGCCAGACGATAGCCTCCCTGAGCGCCGCGGGCACTTTGGACAAAGCCTGCTTTACTCAGCTGATGGATAATCTGCTCTAAATATTTATCGGAAATATTTTGCCGTTGGGCAACTGTTTTTAATGGTATATAGCTACCGGTGTGGTTGATTGCTAAATCGAGCATCAATCGCAGGGCATAACGTCCCTTGGTAGAAATTTTCATTACGGTCACAACCTTTCTAATGACTATATTCTACTATGAATTTAGTAGGAATTCAATAATGATTATCATATCTGTGTTGTGCGGGCATAAATTAATGATTCTGTACACCGAATATGAAAATGCTAGTGCCATTTTATTACTTTTGTGTTAAAATACCCTTATACAACTATTTTTGGAGGAAGTAAGATGGAAAAAAATAAATTAGATAAAACCTTTAAGCATTATCTGGGAATTTTTACCGAGGACAAGGAATTGGGTAAGATTTTAAACAAGGTATCCTTCCAGGAATTATTCAATCCTAAGTTTTTGCAGGAAAACAGCAAATTTACTTCTATGGATGATATGATCTGGCGCAGCGGTTTTGGCATTATGAACCTGATGGAAGTAGAAAATGTTAATCAGGATAAGTGGAATGAGTATATTGCCAAAAATACCGAATGTGAAACCTGGCACGATTTTGGCAAGGTAGCAATGATTGACTGGATGAAAAACAAACTGGAAGAAGTAAAAAAATCCAAAAACTAAAATCTTCGTTGCCGGAGCTGAATGCTTCGGCAATTTTTGTCTTATGAGGGGAATGAATAATGGAAATAGTTTTACATGCATTAAATGGTGTGCTGACCATCATGCTGATGATTGCTGTCGGCTTTTATTTAGAGCGCAGGGGCTGGTTCAGCGAGGAGAGTGTGGCGCTGATTTCTAGGCTCGTGAATTATGTCTGCCTGCCTACATATATGTTGACCAATATTTTGGGGCAGTTTAAGCATGACCAGCTTATTACGCTTTCGCATGGCCTTATTGTACCGATTATTTCGATGCTGGCGGGCTATTTTATCAGCAGGCTGCTCGGACGCCTGATATGTGTTCCGCAGGAGCACAGAGGAATTTTTTCTATCTGCGTCAGCTTTTCCAACACAATTTTTATCGGACTGCCGTTAGGCATAGCCTTGTTCGGGGATGCAGGCGCTCCTTATATTATGATTTACTACATGGTGAACACAACACTTTTCTGGACTATCGGCTTCCATGACCTGGCGAGCAGCAATGGCGTAACCATGCCGCTTTTCAGCCGTAAGACGCTGAAAAGTATTATGTCGCCGCCGCTGATGGGCTTTATGCTGGGCGTAGTGATGGTTCTTCTGGAATGGAATCTGCCTGAGCCGGTTTTTAAGTCCTTTCATTATCTGGGCAGTATGACTACGCCGTTGGCGATGCTGTTCATCGGTATTGCCATGAGTAAAACCCGTTGGGAAGAAATTGCCGTAGGCAAGGAGCTGGTAGTTGCTATGCTGGGACGCTATTTAATCTGTCCTTGGATAGTTTTCCTGATTCTGCCGTTTTTCCATCTGGAGCCGATGATGGAAAAGGTATTTGTAATTATGGCGGCGATGCCGGCGATGACTAATAATGCGATTGTAGCGAAAGGGTACGGCGGCGATTATAAGTATGCTGCCATGCTGACGGCGGTAAGTACGGTGCTGGCGGTATTTGCAATACCGTTTTATATGTGGCTGGTACACTGAAAAAGATTTGCTGTTATAAATGTCGCTGATTGTGATAAAATAAGCATAGAGTGGTTAAAAATATAAATGTTGCAAATGAGGAGGACTGAATTATGGAGTATAACAAGCTGTCTAATGAAATTATTGCCAAGCTGCAGGCCTTGGTCGGCGTGCAGAATGTAGTGACGGATGCAGGGCAGATGGAAATATATGCCCATGATGAAGTAACTGACCCGGCTTATCATCATATGCCTGAGGCTGTTGTCTTTGCGGAAAATGCACAGCAGGTGGCAGCTGTGGTCAAGCTGGCGAATGAATATCACTTTCCGGTTGTGCCCCGTGGCGCAGGCACAGGTCTTGCCTGCGGTGCAGTGCCGATTTACGGCGGTGTAGTGCTTTCGCTCGAAAAGATGAATAAAATTATTGAAGTTAATGCCGATGCTATGTATGCGGTTGTAGAGCCTGGCGTGCGCACCTCCGATTTGCAGGCTGCGGCTGCGGCCAAGGGTGCTTTTTATGCGGGCGACCCCTGCAGCGGTGATTCCTGCTTTATCGGCGGCAATGTGGCAACCAATGCCGGCGGCAATCGTGCGGTTAAATACGGCACCACGCGTCATCAGGTATATGCCGTTGAGGTGGTAAATCCTACCGGCAAAATTGTGCAGCTGGGAGCACGCCTGCAAAAGCAGACTACAGGCTATTGCCTGGAGCAGCTGATAATCGGCAGTGAGGGTACCCTTGGTATAATCACGCAGATTACCGTGAAGCTGCTGCCTCTGCCTAAGTACAGCATGGATCTGCTGGCAGTTTTTGAATCTCCTGAAGATGCTATCGGCACGGTAAACAAGCTGATTATGGCCGGTATTATGCCTACCTGCGTAGAATACATGGATAATATTACTATCAAATCCGTAGAGCGTTATCTTGGTACAACGCTGCAGGGCAGTGAAAAGGGCAATTATCTTATCGTGGAGGTGGAAGGCACCAGCGAGGATGACTTGGATGAAAAGGCTTGTACGATGGATGAAATCTGCTCGGAAAACGGTGCCGGCGATGTGCTGGTAGCGGAGCACGATAAAATTTGGCAGGCGCGCAAGGCCTTCGCCGAAGCAGTGCGTGCGGAAAGTCTGATTGTCTGCAAGGAGGACGTTGTCTGCCCGGTAGACCATGAGCCTGCGCTGCTTGCGGAAATCCTGCGTCTGGCGGAAAAATATCAGCTGGTAACACGCATTGCCAGCCATGCCGGTGACGGCAATATCCATCTGAACATCCTGAAGCAGGAGCAGGAGGATTATGCGGACTGGGATGCCAGAGTCAAGGCTAACCAGCAGGAGCTATACCGCTTTATTTATGCACACGGCGGTCGCTTGAGCGGTGAGCATGGCATTGGCTATAAACGCAAACAGCTGATGGAAGAATTCACTAATCCTGATGAGCTGGAAATGATGCGTGCGATTAAAAAAGCCCTAGATCCTAATAATATCCTGAATCCGGGCAAAATTTTCGATATAGAGTAGCATATATTAAGCAAAAGGGCATTGCCGAGAGGTGATGCCTTTTTTGCTGCATTGATTTTTTATATATAACGCATAAAGCATATTGATGTTTGGTAATACGTTCGCAAGGTCCGATTAACAGCAAACAGAAATTCATAAAAGTGTTGACAAAGTTCACGCAGAGCACTATAATATAAGCAAACAGAGATTTATTAGGTGGTGATAGATATGAAAAAGTTTTTAAGTGTTATCTGCTGTGCCTGCTTCCTTTATGCCGGATATAGTGCTGTGTTTGCTGATGAACCTGTTTACAAGGAGTATACGGTGACTGTTGCGGAGGGCGAAACCCTGTGGGAAATTGCCGGTCGTCATACAGAAGCGCGTGAGGATGTGCGTGAGGTTATTTTCCGCATTGAACAGGCGAACAAGCTTAATTCAAAACATATTTATCCCGGTCAGGTTTTAAGAGTGCCTCTGCGCGTACATGATAACGGGCTGATGGTAGCGGAAAGATAGATGAGAATATAATAATAGATAGAAATAAAGGTTAGAAATAATAGAGGCTGTTGTATCTACAGGGTGGTACAACAGCCTTTGGTGCTTTCAATAAAGTATAACTCAGCAAGAACATCAGTATTATGACCTTTAAGGATACGGTCGGCAATGGGAAATGCGAGTTCCGGGCAGTAACAATCTCGTTACTTTAATTTCACAGAATGCTTGCAAGGCTTTTGATGCTGTTTGTCGAATATAATAAATATTCGAGGAGGTACGTATTATGAGAAATAAGAAATGGATTGCGGCAGCACTTGTGTGCGGTTTTGTTTTAGGTAACAGTATGCCTGCAGCGCAGGCCGGTATTTTGGATAAGGTCCTCAAGGGCGGCGTTATCGGTTATGCTGTAGATGCTACCGCTCCGGCGTTGAATAATGCAATTAACTCTGTAACGGCCAAGTACGGTGTAAGTTCGACGGATGCTACGAAGGTAGTACCGGTTATTTCTGTCGGTGACGGCAGTCGTGCCGGTGCGGCACAGGTTTCCGGACCGCAGTCTAAGGTGGACCAGGTGAAGGCGGCGCTGATGATTGAGCAGACGCTTTTGGGCGTACGTTGCAAGGTGCTGATTCCGGTAGACAATGTGTCCTATCAAAATGTTAACCGTGTGCAGGGCGTTGGCGTGAGCGCTTCGTTGGACGTAAAGCTTTAAAAGAAGAGTGAAAATGGCATAAAAAACCAGCATATCATATTGATATGCTGGCTTTTTTATGGAGAGCTTATTCGTTTACTTTGTACCAGAAGGGACGCAGGAAGTGCAGATAGCATACCTCGTTAACTTCAGGACCGGGATCACGGCGCCCGATTTGTACGCGGATTTCCTGATCACCGATTTTTACCAGATAATCGATGATTTCGCCAAGGAAGGCCTTGCGGATAACTGTACCACGCACGCCGTTGGGATCGGTTTCGCCGGTAAAGCGAATCTCGGTCGGACGGCTGGCGAGGTTGAAGACAGTTTCGCCACGCATACGGTTCGGGATGACAAGTCCAGACGGCAATGCATGCTGCGAGCCTTTGATGAAGGCCTTGTTTCCTTGCCAGATAACATCAGTAAAGCTGGATACACCGATGAAGCTGAAAACGAATTTGTTAGATGGGTTGTTGTAAACATTGAGCGGTGTATCAATCTGCTGCATAACGCCTAATTTCATAACTAAAATGCGGTCAGAAAGTGCCATTGCCTCGGATTGGTCATGTGTTACGTAAATAATGGAGAAACCGTATTTACGCTGCAGATCTTTGATTTCAAAGCGCATTTCCTCACGCAGATGCGGGTCCAAACTGGAAAGAGGCTCGTCAAGCAGCATTACATCAGGATTAATAGCCAGCGCACGTGCTAAAGCAACGCGCTGCTTGCCGCCGCCTGACAGGTTGGCCGGGCTGTCTTCTGCTGATTTCAGCAGGTTGGTAGCAATGAGGGCATCACGGGTGCGTTGGTCAATTTCACTCTTGGGCAGTTTGCGCAGACGCAGCGGGAAAGCAACATTTTCGTAAACGCTCATGTGCGGCCATACTGCAAAGGCCTGGAAAACCATGCCGAAATTACGGTTTTCCGGAGGTGTATAGTGATGCTTTTTAGGTGAGGAAAGCAAGCGGTCGCCTACCCATACTTCACCGTCAGATAAATCTTCAAAGCCGGCCACCATGCGCAGGGTGGTGGTTTTGCCGCAGCCTGATGGTCCCAGCATGGAGAAGCATTCACCCTTGCCGATTTCCAAATTCAGGTTATTGACAGCGGTTACATCGCCAAATTGTTTGGTTACATTTACTAAACGGATATAGGACATAATTAACCCTCTACTTTCTTGGTAAAACGATTAATCAGCATCTGACCGACTACAATCAGGATCAGGGCGATACCTGCGAGGGCTGTAGACATAACCGTTTCGCCGTCCTCGTTTAAGGTATAGATAGCAACACCAATGGTTCTGGTGGTAGGAGCATACAGCATAATGGATACGGTTAATTCGCGCAATGCCGGCAGGAAAATCAGGAAGAAAGCACTGATCATACCGGGCTTAACCAAAGGAATAACAATATCCTTCAATGATTGCCACATGGTTGCGCCGCAGGAGCGGGATGCTTCCATCAGGGAATCGTGTACCTGTTCTAGGGCTGCGGAGTTAGCCTTCAAAGAGAAAGCCATGTAGCGGGCGATGTAGGCTACAAGAATAATCCATACTGTGTTGTAGAGGTTAACGCCAAACTGGCCGCTCCAGGCAAGGATTACGCCGAGGGCGATAACGGAGCCGGGTACGGAGAAGGGCAGCATGCCCAAGAATTCCAAAATACCTTTGCCGCGAACCTTCATCTTAACAATTACATAGGAAATCATAACACCGGCAAACATAGTGATAATTGCTGCTGCCAGGCCTAAGCTGATACTGTTGAAGATAGCGTCTTTGGTAACTTCATATTCAAAGAGAATATATTTGTAGTTGTCCAAAGACAGGTTTTCCATCGTAAAGGGCAGGCCGTAGGTCTTAACGCCGCCTACAAGGAAGATAACTGCCGTAGGCAGCAGAATCGTGAAGGCGATGTAAGCCAGGCAGAAAAACAGCAGCGGATAACGCAGGCCGCGCAGTTTGAGCTCCATAGGACGGAAGCTTTTGCCGCCGATAATCTGGTAATGGCCGTTGCTGAGAATTTTTTGCTGTGCCCAGATAATGCAGGCTGCGGAAACAACGAGTACGGTTGCCAGTACGGTACCAGTACGGATAGATTCAAAGCTGCCGCCGCTCTGGTGAATCTTTTCATAAATAAGTGTTGGGATGTTGTAAATACCCTGTTCAATACCCAAAACAGCTACAGTACCGAAGTGAGCCATGGAGTAAAGCATAATCAGCAGCGCGCCGCTCATGATAGATGGCATAACCAGCGGAATGGTGATTTTGCGGGTAATCGTAAACAGGCCGGCACCGGAAATACGGGCAGATTCTTCCAAGGTCGGGTCCATACGTTCCAATGCACCGCAAACCTGAATGAATACGAACGGGAAAAGATACATGACCTCTACGGCACTGATGCCATGGTAGGTGTAGATATCGAAAACCGGACCGGAAAAACCGAAGGTTTCGATAAAGAATTTGTTGATATAACCGGAGTTAGGAGATAAAAGCATTTTCCATGCTAATGCACCGATGAATGATGGCAACATAAAGGGGACAAGGAAAAGGCTTTTCATAAAGTTCTTATAGGGCAGGTCAGTACGTGTTACCAACCAAGCAAAGAAGGTACCGACAATAGTACTGCCGATAGTGGTCATGCTGGCGATAATCAGTGAATTGATGAGAGCCTGGAAGGTTTCAGGCTCGGTGAGTACTGCATAAAAGTCGTGGCTGTTAAAGGATCCGTCAACAAAGAATGCGTTAAACAGAATCAGAAGTACCGGCCAGGCAACGAAGATGACCAGTACGGCGATAGAGATAAAAAGAATCAGCTGAGCTACGCCAAAGCCGGAATCTTTTTTGATGGTGCCTGTGCTCATTATTCCTCTACCTCCTTCAATTGCTCTGCATCAAACCAGAGCAGGCTGCGGAAGGTGATGTAGCATTCGTCGCCTTCCTTAAACATGAGATTGTTATTGATAGCTTCATGCGTCAAAAGCTCTGTACGCAGGCTTTCACCGTCAATATCGATGGCATAGTCCATGGTTGCGCCCAGAAAGTTGGCGCGATGGATAATGCCTTTCAGTCCGGGGCCTTCACGGTGGATTTCTACATCTGAAGGACGGAAAGCTGCTACCCAGGCAGCTGCCTTGCCCTGAGGTGCTTCCGAGGGAATCTCCTGAGTGCCGTTACCTACGACAAATTTGCCGTTAGCTTCCTTGACTGCCAAAAAGTTAGCAATGCCCATAAATTTAAAGATGAATAAATCAGCAGGCTTTTCGAAAATTTCGTAGGGAGTGCCGATTTGGCGAATATGTCCCTGGGCATCCATAATAGCAATGCGGTCGGAAATAGCCAGTGCAACTTCCTGGTCATGGGTTACATACATAACGGTGATGCCGAATTTGCGCTGCAGTGCTTTGATTTCAAAGCGCATTTCTTCACGCAGGTTGGCATCCAGGTTGCTCAGAGGTTCATCAAGCAGCATTACAGACGGATCAGATACTAAGGCTCTCGCCAAAGCTACACGCTGTTGCTGTCCGCCGCTGAGCTCGGAAGGAAGGCGCTTTTCCAAACCCTTCATACCTACTATTTCTACCATATCCATAACCAGCTTATCGATTTCAGCTTTAGGGCGTTTTTCCATTTTCAGCGGATAAGCAATATTTTCGTAAACTGTCATGTGCGGCCATACTGCGTAATCCTGGAACACGATACCAAGACCGCGTCTTTCCGGGGGAATATATTCGCCGCTGCTGCTATCGGCAACAGTAGTATTATCAATACTGATTTTACCGGCATCCGGAACCTCGTGGCCTGCAATAAGGCGGATAAGGACAGTTTTGCCGCAGCCGGATGGTCCAAGCAGGGTAAAGCATTCGCCTTTTTTGATATTCAGGTCCAGGTTTTGCAGCACCTGGTGCTTAGCGTACCCCTTGGCGACATTTTCAACTTTAATAATGTCTTCCATTCTAAATAAAACTCCTTTTTGTTGAAAAAAGGCGGTACAGGTCAAACCTGTGCCGCCATTGCTTTGACTTACTAAATTTGACTGAGCTTGTCTGAAGCTTATTTCTTAACCTGCATAATATCAGAGAACTTCTTAATGGTCTCTTCTTTGGTCTTTACAGCTTCTTTGTAATCAATCTTAATGGATTTTTCCAGAGCAGCCTTCGGAGCCGGCAGATTAAATTTAGCAGGGATTTCTACGTCCTCGCGTACAGGGATGGTGCCTTGCTTTGCAACCAAGGTTTGTGCTTCTTTGCTCAACAGATAATCAACAAACTTTTTAGCAGCATCCAGTTTAGGGGTGCCTTTGAAAATAGCTACCGGGCTGGGAACTACCAGGAGTTCAGGCGGATAGCACATTTGCAGATGAGCACCTTTGGCAATCTTAGCATTGGTGATATAGTCAACTGCTAAGGAAGAAACAAGCTCGCCAGAAGCGGTATCGTCGATAACTTGACCGGAGCCTTTACCGATGCGGCCGCCGTTAGCTTTGATATCTTCGAAGAATTTCCAACCGAATTGTTTTTCCAGCAGTGCTACGCTCATGTAAGAGGTGCCGGAAAGAGCAGGGTTAGCAATACCGAAGCCGTTTTTGTATTCCGGTTTCAGCAGGTCAGACCATTGAGTCGGAGCAGTTTTGATTTTATCGGTGTTGATGATGATGCCCAAGGTACCAAGACGTGCTGCATGGAAGGAGCCATCATAATCGTTGAACGGGTTAACAGTTTCTTTTAATACCGGGCTTTGGTATTTTTCCAAAATGCCCTCATCTTTCATTTTATAAAAATCAGGAACTTCACTGGTCCAGATAACGTCTGCCAAAATTTTGCCGCTTTGACGTTCAGCAGCGATTTTAGCCATCAGCTTGCCTGCGCCGGCAGACTGATAGTCGACATCAATATCCGGATTTTGTTTCTTGAAGCCTTCAACGATGCCTTTAATCAGAGATTCCTTCATAGAGGTGTAGATGATAAGTTTTTTGTCATTAGCAGGAGCAGCTTTCTTCTCCCCGCCACCGCCGCCGCAACCAGCTGTAAGCATAGTTACGAGCATTACGAGCAACAGTGCCCATAAACTAGTTTTCTTTGCCATTGATAAAACCTCCTTGAAAATACCGCAGCAGTTGCCGACGGTTATTATTACTATTCCGCTTTTGTATACACATTGTCTACAAAAACGCAACAATACTTTACTTAAATTTAACATAAAATTTACTAAACTGCAAGATAATTCCCGAAAGTCGCACTGTTTTTTAATTTTAGTAAGCGCCAATGTGGTGCATTTTATTTTAACTAAGTGCGTTATAAATCTCAGAATTTGTTTGAACAATATTTTTGCAGCAATAAAAAAGGCCGGCAGATAAACTGCCGGCGCAGATCCGCATTAAATAATCGGCGATACGTTCAATGCCATCGGGCCGTGTTTGCCGCGTGACAGATGATAGGAAACACGCTGGCCCTCCTGCAGACAGCGATAGCCGTCGGAACGGATGGCTGAAAAATGCACGAAAACCTCCTGACCGTTGCGTGCTTCTATAAATCCGTAGCCTTTGTTATTATTAAACCATTTTACTGTACCAATACTGAGCATAATTAAGCACCTTCTTTGACAAATATTATACTAACAGCTGTTGTAATGGATTATAACATACAATCTTGCAGAAAACAAGAAAAATTCAGAAAATTTAAACGAAATAATCAGAGTAAGAAAAAATCTTACTCTGAGATGCTCCATTTGTCGAAAATATGCAGCTTGTTGCTGTAAAGTTGTATCCAACGGCCGACGAGAATGGCCGCGGCAATCGTTCCTACGCCTACGCCGCGCATAGCATCGAAGTGCATAAAGGAAATTGCCAGACTGATAGCAACAAGCGTGCAGTCAAAGCAGTTTTTGATGATGCTGAATTTAATTTTGCTGACGAAGGCGATAACCAGGACGATGCCTTCACCGGCGGCAACAAAAATTTTGGCGCGGATGCAGAGAAAAACACCGAAGGCAAGGATGATCGTGCTCAGTATGCAGTCAAACCATTGCCAAAATAAGGTATCAGGTGCCACCCAGCTCAACAGGTTCATCGAAAAATCTATGCAGTAGCCGAAGGCGAGCAGTGTTACCAGCTGGCCTAACAGCTCACGCCAGTAAATTTGCCGCAGCAGAATGGGCTGGGCGATGATAAAAAGCAGATTCAGGACAATAGTTATTTCACCGATGCTCCAGGGAGTAAACATACTCAGAACCCAAGGCACACTGGAAATGGGCGATGTACCTAAATCAGCCTTGCAGGAAAGAGCGATGCCAAGTGTCATGGTAAAGATGCCGACGAGAAACATACAGCAGCGCTGCAAAAAATATTGCTTGTGCAAGCTAAGAACCCCTTTGAAAAAAATAAAAGACGCTTATGTACGGCAGGCGTTGCTATACAAGAGCGTAGTATATATTATACTACTTTTGTATGAAATGCACAATACGGCCTGTCGGCGGGTGTAAAGCCTTTGCTTTTCAGCGGTTGATGTAGTACAATAATATATTGAAGAAATATATCCATAAAGGAGGATAACCTGTGATTCGTAAAACATCTGCCATGGTTGAGGCCGGTATTTTAGCTGCCGTTGCCATCGTTATGGCTTTAATAAGTATGTATGTGCCTGTGCTGGGCGCTTTCGTTAATTTCGTCTGGCCCCTGCCTATCGTCATCTGCGGCTGCCGTCACGGACTGAAATGGAGCATTATGACGCTGCTGGTTGCCACCGTGATTATCGCAATGATTATCAGCCCGATTAATGCCTTTTTCCTGGCGGCTATTTTTGGCCTTTTGGGTTTGATTTTAGGCGAGTGTATGCGACGCCATCTGCCGCCGATGAAAATGATGCTTTACGGCAGTGTCGGCGCAGTAATTGCGCTGCTCCTGAATATTGTGCTGAGCTTCTGGGTACTGGGTATTGATCCGATTGAGATGATGTTCAGCTCCTTCCATCAAAGCCTGGAGCAGCTGACGGTTTATTACCGCGAGCATGGCATGAGCGAGGCCGATATTAAAAAGACTGTCGATGGTTATGCTGAAATGCTGCGCATGATGCGCATTATTATGCCGGGTGCATTCATGATGTGTGCGCCGCTGATGGCTTTTGTGAACTACATAGCAGCCAAAAAGATTCTTACGAAGTTGGGTGAAAGCTTTGAAGCCTTTCCTCCGTTTACGATGCTGCAGGTTCCCGGTTGGATTTTGTGGCCTTATGCTGCGTCTTTGTTTGCGGTAACCTATTATTATCAGCATGATCAGGCAAGCTGGATGTATACGCTGTCTGTCAATGTACAGACGGTCTGCAGCTTTGTGCTGGTTTTGCAGGGCATAGTGCTGCTGTACTGGTTTGTAGATACAAAGCATAAGCCGCGCTGGTGGGCCAATATCGGTATAGCGCTGCTCTTTATAGTGCCTATCTTTACCCAGATTATGGTTTATGTAGGTGCCTTTGATATTGTTATGGACTTCAGGAAAATCCGTCCTGCAAGCAGATTCAGAAAACAAAGGTAAAGTTCGGCAGCTGTGCCGGATTTGAGGTGAAAATAATGTTCAGTAGGTTTAACCGGAATATGAATTCCAAAGCGGATACTAATATTTATTTGCTGATAATTGTGCTTCTGGCAATATTAGTCTGCTATCTGCAGCCCAAGCTGATTTTTCCTGCACTGATTCTTTTTGGTGTTATATACTATTTCAGCCGTCAGAATCTTATTAACAGGGAAATCTTCTTCAGCAGCTATTTAGATAATATTATCCGCAATATTGAACGTACCAACCATTTTGCGGTGCGCAAGTTGGATGTAGGCATTGCAGTTTTTTCCAAAGATGGCAAGCTGCAATGGAAAAATGAATTGTTTGCCGCCTGGACAGGAAAAAGTAATCTGGAAGGCAAAAAGCCGGAGGAAATTCTGCCGTTGGCACAGAATGCTTTTGAGCTGATGAGCGTGCGTGACGGAGAGCAGGTTATTCAGATTGAGGACCACTATTACCGTATGCGCTATTACAGCGTAGAAACGCAGGAGCGTCACAGCAAAAAGGAAAATACCTCCAGCGGTCTGATGCTGTATCTGACGGATATCACGGATTATGAGCTTTTGCGCCAGAAATACAGCAATGATAAGCTGTGTCTGGCCTATGTGCGCTTTGATAACTACGAAGAGGTTATGCGTGGGCTGAGCGAAACCAATATGGCCAATCTGAATGGTGAAATCAACGAGCTGCTGACGAAGTGGGCTGCCTCCAAGCAGGGCTTTATCTGCCGTATGAACAAAGAAAGCAGTCTGATGGGCTTTTCTATGTCTGCCGTAATGGATATGATGGAAGATAAGTTCATGATTCTGGATAAGGTGCGCGAAATCCGCAGCGGCAATAAAATACCGCCGACTGTAAGTATAGGCGTAGCCTGCGACGGCGTTACGCTGGAGGAGCTTATCGGCAATGCCAATAAGAGCCTGTATCTGGCATTAGGCCGCGGCGGTGACCAGGCTGTTGTTATGAAGGATAAGAATACGCAGTTCTTTGGCGGCACGAGCAGTGTCGGTGCCAAAAGTACGCGTGTACGTGCGCGCATCGTGGCGCAGACGATTCATGAGCAGATGCTGCAGGCTGACCGTATCTTTGTTATGGGACATGTCAATGAGGATTATGATGCCATCGGCGCTACCATTGGTATGGCTAAGCTGGGCCTGTCGCTGGGCAAGGAAACCTATATTGTCAGCAGCGAGCATAATTCCTATTATAAACGCATTATTGAGGTGCTGAATAGTGAAAATATTATTCTTTCAGCTAACGAAACGAAGTATATAGATATTATGCGAAGCGGTGCGGATGCTTTGCCGCTGATTACCAATAAGAGCCTTTTGGTTATCGTTGACCATCATCGTGAGGTGCTGTCGGCCAGCAAGGCTGTACTGCAGGCTTGCCGAAACCGCATTATCATTGACCATCATCGTCGTGCCGAGGATATTATCGGTGATACAACGCTGCTGTATCTGGAGCCTTCCAGCTCGTCTACCAGTGAGCTGGTAACGGAGCTTATCGGTTACTTTGATGACAGACTGGATATTACGCCGGCGGAGGCAACTGCCTTGTATGCCGGTATTGTGCTGGATACGAAAAACTTTAATGTGCAGACAGGCGAGCGTACCTTTGAGGCTGCCGCTCTGCTACGCCGTTGCGGTGCAAACCCGAATCTGATACGCCAGCTGTTTAAGGATGATTTGAGCTTTGTCCAGCAGAAGGCTAAGCTGATAGCTGGAGCTAAAATGCCGATACCCGGCTTATCTATTGCAATTATGCGTAATGCAGATAATGATACTATGTCTTCCGTGCTTGCTGCGCAGACAGCAGATACTCTGATTACCATTGAGAGTGTTGCTGTAGGCATGGCAATTGTTGAATATAAAGATGGTTCCCTGAGCATAAGTGCCCGCAGTGACGGTAGCGTCAATGTGCAGGTAATTATGGAAGAGCTGGGCGGCGGCGGTCATCAGACGGTGGCCGGTGTGCAGCTGGCAAATAAACGTGCCAGGGATGTAGAAGCGCAGATTATTGCGCTGACTAAAAAACAGTTAGAGGAGTGTCGAACAGATGAAAGTAATTCTTTTACAAGATGTTAAAAGCTTAGGCAAGAAAGGTGACATCGTAGAAACCGCCGAAGGCTATGGCCGTAACTACCTGCTGCCGCGTAAATTGGCTAAGGAAGCTACCGCAGCTAACCTCAATCAGGCTAAACAGGACCAGGCAACCGCTAAGCATCGTGCAGCTCAGGCTAAGGATGAGGCTGTTGTTTTGGGTGCGCAGGTAGAAAAGGTTGTAGTAACCATGAAGGTACGCGTGGGTGAAAACGGTAAAATGTTTGGCTCCGTAACCTCCAAGGATGTTGCCGAAGCTCTGATTAAGCAAACCGGTCTGAACATTGACCGTCGTAAAATTGAGTTGAAATCCGCAGTTAAAGGTTTAGGCGAATACACCGCTGTTGCTAAGCTGCATACCGATGTAACTGCTACCTTCAAGGTTATGGTAGTTGCCGAATAATTTCAGAGCGAAGCTGATGCATGTGGCAGTCGCCAATAGCGGCTGCCGCTTTTACTTTGTTGACAATGCTTTAACTGTTTAGTACAATAAAGTAGTCAGTTTTTTTATTTACAAAACAATTGTGTATTGCAGGAGGTTATGATGCAGGCTCCTATTGAAGAATTACGTGCCTTTGTCGAAAAGAACAGGCATGAAATGTTGTTGTTTTGGGAAAACCTGGTGAATATGCAGGCAGGCTCCCATGAAATTGAAAAGGTTAACAGAATAATTGACTTTTTGAAGAAGCATTTTGAAGCAGAAGGTATTGACTGCCGCCTTGTAGACAGCAAAGGCAGCGCCAATGTTTTGGTAGCTGAGCTGAACAAGGATGTCCCCGGTAAGCCGCTTCTGCTTGCAGGTCATTGCGATACTGTTTTTCCTTCCGGCAGCTATCCTGATGATCCCTTTCATATTAAGGACGGCTTTGCCTATGGTCCCGGCGTAGTGGATATGAAAAACGGCATTGCCCAGATTTTTTATCTGCTGGTGGCGTTAAAGCACTTTGGCTACAAGGACAGACCGGTAAAGGTTGTGATTGTCGGCGATGAGGAATCAAGCCATGCAGCAGGTATCGCTGATAAGATTCTGCTGCAGGAGGCTGAAGGCTCCTTGTGCTGCTTTAATATGGAAAGCGGACGCATGGATAACTGCCTTACTGTCGGTCGTAAGGGCGGTATGGACTGCCATATTACGGTACATGGCGTGGCAGCGCACGCAGGCAATGATTATCTGAAGGGACGCAATGCGATTATCGAGATGTCCTATAAGCTGCCGCTGCTGCAGAACCTGACGCTTTATGATGAGGGACTGACAGTAAGCGTAGGCGTTATCAAGGGTGGTATGGTTTCCAATGCCGTACCGGATATTTGCTATGCCGAGCTTGATGTACGTTACAAAAAGCTGGAGCATATGGAATATATCCAGCAGAAAATTCGCGAGGTCTGCGCTAAAACCTATATCGAAGGCACAACAACCGAGGTGGAGTTTGTAGCACCGATGCCGGCGTTTGAGGAAACCGAGGCCAACCATAAGCTGCTTGCTTATATCAACAGCGTTGCTGCGAAGTTCGGTTATCCTGCTTCGGAGCCGATTTATGTCGGCGGTATGTCGGATGCGTCCTATTTCGGCAGTCTTGGTATACCGACAGTCTGCTCTATGGGCGGTCAGGGCTCCGGTGCGCACACCAAGCAGGAGTGCGCGTCGGTAGACAGTTTCTTCCGCCGTTGGATGATTGCTGTAGCTTGCGTCATGGAGCTGCAGGACTACACAGAAAAATTTGCATAATAAGCTAGGAGAGATGTATTGATGTCAAAGGAACAGGTAAAAGCCTTTAAGGCACCAAGTCCCATAATTATTCTGGTCTGCGTTATTTTGTTTTGCGCATTGGCCAGCTATGTAATTCCTGCAGGCGTGTATGAACGCGTAAAGGATGTACACACCGGTAAAATGGTCGTTGACCCTGCTACCTTCCACTATGTAGCACAAAAGCCGACAGGCTTTATGGATTTCTTTACTTCCATCAACAAAGGCTTTAAGGGTGGTATCACCATTATCGCCTTCCTGTTTATGGTTGGTGGCTCACTGAACATTCTGGCCAAGACCGGCGCTATTGTTGCCGGCCTTAGCACATTGGTTAAAAAGATGCGCAACCACAGCATTTTGCTGATTCCTGTGCTGATGACTACGCTGGCAACCTTTTCTACCTTAGCAGGCTGCAACGAGGAATATCTGGCCTTTACTCCGTTGGTAGTAAGCGTGGCGCTGGCGTTGGGCTTTGACTCCCTTACTGCGTTAGGCATGCTGTTCTGCTCCGTTGCTGCCGGTTATGGCGCCGGCTGCACCCAGCCGTTTTCCGTCGGCGTAGCACAGGGTATTGCCGGTGTGCCGATTTTTTCCGCTCTGCCCTATCGCGTAGGTATTTTCTTTGTTTTATTGATCTTGAACATTTCCTATGTTATGTATCATGCGCATAAGGTAAAGAAAAATCCGCAGAGCAGCCCTGTTTATGAAATTGACCAGGCTAAGACACATGATATCAACATTGAGGAGGCAGAACCGCTGACTACACGTCAGGCTATTTGCTTAGCTCTTTTGGGCCTGAACTTTGTGGGTATTATCGTCGGCGTTTTGAAATTTGATTTTTACATGAATGAGATTTCCGCACTGTTCATCATCATGGGTGTTCTGTCCGGTATTATCTGCGGCCTTAAGCCTAATGATATCTGTGATGCCTTTCTTGACGGTTGCAAGGGTATGATGTTGCCCTGTCTGGCGGTAGCAATGTGTAAGGCAGCAACTATTCTTCTGGACAACGCCAGAGTTATGGATACCATTATCCATGCTCTCGCAGGTATGCTGGACGTGTTCCCGTCCTCTGCGATTGCCTTCGGTATGTTCATTATTCAGGATTGCTTCAACCTGCTGGTGCCCTCCAGCTCCGGTCAGGCAGCGATTTCTATGCCGATTATGGCACCTCTGGCTGATATCGTAGGCTTGACACGTCAGACCGCAGTTTTCGCCTTCACCTTCGGTGATGCGTTTACCAACTGTATTACACCTGCGTCCGGCGCAACAATGTCCTATCTGGCAATGGCAAACGTGCCTTATAAAAAATGGCTGCGCTTTGTACTGCCGCTGATTGGCGTGTGGTGGATAGTAGCCTTCTGCTTCCTGACCTATGCAACAGCAATTAACCTCGGTCCGGTTTAAAAAGCAGGCAATATAACGAATTTATAAAGGAAGTACGCTGCTGATAAAGCTGCTTGGGAAAAATTAACTTTTTCTAAGCATTTTATTATCGCAGATACTTCCTTTTTTTATTGTTTAGGTGTAAAATATTTTCTGTTCCGCATTTTTTTCGAATGGTTGCGGAGCATATGAGAATACAGGTCAAGGCTGATTTTGACCGACGAGAGATTTAGAGATTTAAAGAAAAAAACAAGTTAATCTGCAATGAGAATTATGAGAGAATGAGAGGGATGCAGATGGAAGCAGCAGGCTTTTTGGCCTTAGGTGTTTTGGTTGGCTTATTGGGAGCGCTTTTAGGCATTGGTGGCGGTATGGTAATTGTACCGCTTCTGGTATTTGTCTGGCATTATGAACCGCAGATGGCCATCGGTACTTCTGTGCTGGTGGTACTGATGAATGCGGTTTCGGGGACCTGGGGCTATATCAGGCAGAAGAAGGTTTGCGTTGATGCGGCCTTGAAATTTGCTGTGGCTACCGTTCCCGGTGCATTTTTAGGCAGCTATGCCGCAGAATATCTGCAGGGCAGGCTTTTTTATCTGGTGTTCGGCGCTTTCTTTGTGTTGGCAGCGATAAATATGTATCGCAAAGCCAATAAGGAGGCGGCGGGAAAGACGGCCGGCGAGGTGCCGGAAGTTTATAACTGGAAGTTGGGCGTTCTTTGCAGCGTCGGTGTGGGCTTTTTAGCCAGCATTTTGGGCATCGGCGGCGGCATCGTCCACGTTCCCTTTATGGTATATGTGCTGAATTTCCCGGTGCACGTGGCCATTGCTACTTCCACCTGTATTCTGGCAGTTTCTTCACTTGCAGGCTTGGTGTCGCATGCTATGCTGGGGCATATTGTGTGGACCAGCGGCTTGGCGATTGGTGCGGGTGCCTTTGTCGGTGCTCAGGGCGGTGTAGCCTTGGCGCAAAGGCTGCAGTCCGGCATTCTGATGAAGCTGGCGAGCGTGCTGGTGCTGATTACCGGCGTTAAGTTTTTGCTGAATGCTCTATAAAGAGCAGGCTGTTTATAATTAAAAATAGTGCAGGAATAAGAGTTCAGTTTTGCATAAAAATGTGAGGTCAGATGCCCAAGTAATGACATCTGGCAGTTGAAAAATGTCATTATTATTGTTATGACAAAGGCAAAAATCTAAATGCTTTACGGGGCTTGATGAAGATACGCAAAAGCAGTCGCAATCATCGTTGATGATAGAACGACTGTTTTTTTTGCTGTCTGCGGCAATGCTTAAGGCGTTACTTAGCAGTATGTTTGTGTAAGCTGTGAAGAATACATATATTAAAACTGAACATAGTAAATTGATGAGAAATGAATATACTAATAAGCTCAGATGTGAGTATAATACTACACATAACCTATTATTTGCATATATTTTGGAGGTATTCACAATGAACGAACGTTATAAATTAAATGCACAGCTGGCACAGATGTTAAAGGGTGGCGTAATTATGGATGTTACGACACCGGAGCAGGCGCGTATCGCAGAGGCAGCAGGTGCCTGCGCTGTTATGGCGCTGGAGAAGATTCCTGCCGATATCCGTGCAGCAGGCGGTGTAGCACGCATGAGCGACCCGAAGCTGATTAAGGAAATTCAAAACGCAGTTTCCATTCCTGTTATGGCAAAGGTGCGCATCGGTCATTTTGTAGAAGCGCAGATTCTGGAGGCTCTGGAGATTGACTATATCGATGAGAGCGAGGTGCTTTCTCCGGCTGATGATGTTTACCATATCGACAAAACGAAGTTTAACGTACCGTTTGTCTGCGGTGCCAAGGATTTGGGCGAAGCACTGCGCCGCATCAACGAGGGTGCATCCATGATCCGTACCAAAGGCGAGCCGGGTACCGGTGACGTTGTACAGGCAGTACGCCATATGCGCAAAATGAATCAGCAGATTGCACAAATCGCCGCCATGGAAGAAAACGAACTGTTCAATGCTGCCAAGGAGCTGCAGGTGCCGTATGATCTTGTTGTTTACGTACACGAGCATAAACGTTTGCCGGTAGTAAACTTTGCGGCAGGCGGCGTAGCAACTCCGGCGGATGCAGCGCTGATGATGCAGCTTGGTGCCGAGGGCGTATTCGTAGGCTCCGGTATTTTCAAATCCGGCGATCCGGCAAAGCGTGCGCAGGCTATTGTTAAAGCAGTAACCAACTTCAACGATGCCAAGATGCTGGCAGAGCTGTCCGAGGATTTGGGCGAAGCAATGGTAGGCATCAACGAGCAGGAAATTCAACTGCTGATGGCGGAGCGTGGTAAATAATGAGAATCGGTGTTTTAGCACTGCAGGGTGCATTTATTGAGCACGTGCAGGCCCTGCGTCAGCTGGGCGCGGAAGCTGTAGAGCTGCGTCAACTGCCGGATTTGGAGCAGCCCTTGGATGGTATCGTCCTGCCGGGCGGCGAAAGTACGGTGCAGGGCAAGCTGCTGCATGAGCTGGGAATGTTTGCACCGCTGCAGAAAAAAATAGCGCAGGGTTTGCCGGTACTGGCAACCTGCGCAGGCATGATTTTGTTGGCGGAAAAGCTGACGAACGACAGCAAGGTACATTTGGCAACCATGCCGATTACCGTGAAGCGCAATGCCTATGGCAGACAGCTGGGCAGCTTTTTTACCGAGGCTGAATTCGGCAAGCTGGGCAAGGTGCCGATGACCTTTATCCGTGCGCCTTATATTGACAGCGTGGGTGAAGGAGTAGAGGTGCTTGCTGTGGTGGATGAGCACATTGTGGCGGCACAGTACGGCAAGCAGCTGGCGCTGGCCTTCCACCCGGAGCTGGACGTAGCCAAAAGCACGGCCATCCACGAATATTTTGTCAGCCTGTGCGCTGCGAAATAATTACAGCTTCAGATAAGGCTTCAGCACGGTAAACAGTGTGTCTAAGGCCGAATACAGCTTATCATCCGCCAGACCGGTGTAATTCATCAGCAGGGTGTGCGAGCTGTCGCCAACCTTTTCGTGATAATAGTCCGAAAGAAATTTAATCTGAATGCCCTTGGCAGCTGCAGCCTGCACAAGCTGAGAATCCTTGGCATCGGTAGCAAGATGCAGCAGAAAATGCAGACCGCTGTCCTCGCCTTCTACCGTAAGTGCGGGAGCAGCGTCGGACTGCGTGAGATACTGCAGCAGACGGTCACGCTTGCTGCGGTAGTAGGTGCGCATTCTGTTGATGTGGCGTTCAAAATAACCGTCCTCGATAAATTTGGCGAGCGTAAACTGCTCAAAATTAGATACAGTACAGGAATAAAAGCCAAGCTTGTCATAAAAGAGCGATGCCAGGTGCGGTGGCAGCAGCATGTAGCTGATACGGAAGGTTGGTGCCAGCGTTTTGGAAAAGGTGTTGATATAGATAACCTTTTCCTCGGTATCAATGCTCTGTAATGGCGGAATAGGCTTGCCGAACAGGCGGAATTCGCAGTCGTAATCATCTTCGATGATATAACGGCTGCTTTTTTTTGCTGCCCAGCGCAGCAATTCGTAGCGACGGCTGACGGGCATAACAATGCCGGTAGGGAACTGATGCGAGGGGCTGATGTGCAGAATGTCGGCACCGCTGTTTTCCAGAACATCGGCACGGATGCCTTGGGCATCCATCGGCAGATAACGGCAGAAAACATCGTTGGCCTGATAAGCTGCTGCTAGCTGCGGATAGCCGGGATTTTCCAGCGCGTAGACGTGACTGCGCCCCAAAAGCTGTACGATAAGGTTATACAGCGTCTGTGTGCCTGCGCCGATGATAATCTGCTCGGGCGCAATGTTCAGACCGCGGAACTGGTAAAGATGTCTGGCGAGCGCCTGACGCAGCGGCAAAACACCGCCGGCGCTGGTGTCGCTGATGAGGGCGTGCTCATCAGCAGTGGTGAGCGTGTGGCGCAAAAGACGCGCCCAGATATTATAGGGAAAGGTGTCCGGCGGTACGCTGCTTTTGGCAAAGCTGATACCCGGTGCCGCTGTCCTATGTTTAAGTACCGGTGTTGCCTCGCGCTCAGTTTTTACAGGCAAAGGCTGTTGCTCGATGCGTGCTACATAATAACCTCGCTTGGGCTGCGAATAGATGTAGCCTTCGACAACGAGCTGAGCGTAGGCGTTTTCCACGGTGATGAGGCTGATGCCCAGATTTTTGGCCAGCATGCGTTTTGAAGGAAGCTTTTCCTCGGCGTGCAGGACGCCGTCAGTGATATCATTTTTGATGCATTTGTAGAGATGAGCGTACATGCTCTCTCCTTGTAAGTCGGCAAAGCTGTAGGTTAGCATAGCAGAAAGTCCTTTCTTACAGAAAAGTCTAAGTAGAAATTTTGGCTATATTCATTTAAGCTAAATCGCTTTTACAGATAAGTTCAGATGAAAATATGATACTATGTATCGGGCAAAAAGTAAAGCAGGCAGAAAAATAGCCGAAAATAATAAAAAATAGCCTCTTCCTACCCGAAAAACGCTTTTGGGGTAGGGGCAAATTGCCGGGTCTACCTTATAATAAAATTACCGAAAATACAATAACTGCAGGAAATGAGGTGCTATTATGAAAAATTTAAAGAAGCTGACACTGTTACATTCCAATGACCTGCATGGTGATTTCCTGGCTGAAAGAATTGATAATAAGCTTGTTGGCGGCGTATCCATGCTTTCCGGCTATATCAATAAGGTAAGGGCAGAAGAAGAGAATGTTATCTACTGCATCGCCGGAGATATGTTCCGTGGCTCCGTAATTGATGCGGAATATAAGGGCGTATCGACCATTGAAATCATGAATCTGCTGGGACCGGACGTTGTGACCATCGGTAACCATGAGGTTGATTACGGGCTGTCGCATCTGCTGTTTATCGAAAAATGCGCTAACTTCCCGATTATCAATGCGAACTTCCACATCCGCACGAATAACAAGCGTCTTTTCCAGCCGTTTTATATTGCTCATATCGACGGTATGAAGATCCTCTTCATAGGCATCATTACCGAGGATGTACTGGCGCAGACGAAGATGGATAAGGTAATCGGTTCCTTTGTAGATATCTGCGAGGCGGCAGAGGAAATCGGCCGTATTTGTAATACCTACAATCCGATCGATATTGACTTCACGATTATTCTTACGCATATCGGCTTCGAAGAGGATAAAAAGCTGGCGGCAATGCTTGATCCCGCTTGGGGTGTTGACGTTATTATCGGCGGTCATTCGCATACCTTTTTGGAGCATCCTGTAAAGGTTAATGATATTCTGATTGTACAGGCCGGAACAGGCACGGACCAGATCGGTCGCTTTGATATCATGGTAGACACCGACATGAATGCAGTAGATACCTACACTTGGTCGACCGTACCGATTGATGAATCCCATTGCCCGCGTGATGAGGGTTTGGAAAACTTCATTATGCACTATAAGGATTTAACCGATAAAAAATATGGCAGACTGGTTACCCGTTTTGCCCGCAAGCTGGAGCATCCTTCCCGAATTCAGGAAACTCCTCTTGGCAGCTTAGTAGCGGATGCGCTGCAGGAGAGCCTGGGCATCGATATTATGCTGATGGGCTCCGGTGCTATCCGCAGCTATAATTTGGGACCTGTAGTGCTTTACAGCGACTTTACCGAATGCTTCCCCTATGATGAAGCAGTGTATATGCTGCCGGTTACCGGTGAGCAGCTGACGCGTATGATTAAGCGCTTCCTGCGCGAGGAGGCCTTTACCGGCGAGCATACGGAATTTTATCAGCTGTCGCAGGGAATGCACGTAGTATGGAGCCGCAGCGGCCAGTGCTTCAAGGAGCTGACGTTGGATGGCAAGCCATTGGGAGCGCAGCAGATTTACAAGATCGGGCTGTGTAAATATCACTACAGCAGCCTGAAGCCGTTTTTGGATATTACGCTGGAGGAGGCCGAAGCCAACGGCAGAGTACGTGTGCTGGCGACCTCGTATCGCGATGTGATTGAGGAATACTTTATGACGCATCAGCATCTCAAACGTGAGATTGAGGGGCGTCTGATTATTGAGGATTAAAGATAAAAGTGTAAAACAGATATAAAAAAAGTACCGTCCCGGCAAAAAATGCCGGGACGGTACTTTTTAGGGGTATGTAGGAAGAATATGATATGTAAGATGCTAATAAGGCATCTGCAAACTTAAGTTTTTACCTCAGATATTAATCATGATAGTTGCAAACAGTTTACATCTGCTGAAAAGGGTATCTACAACAGCAAATTCTTCTGCCGTATGGTTACGTGCGCCCTGTACGCCGATAGCGCAGATTGTAGGAACGCCTGCAGCTGTAGCATAGGCACTGTCGCTGCCACCGCCGACTGCTTTTGCTGTCGGTTGCGGCAAATTGCATTCTGCTGCTGCTTCTTGCACTAATTTGAGCAAAGCTGCTGTGCCGGGAACCTCATCCATGGATTGGAATTCCGTAACAGTTTTCATAACGGTTTTGGTATCGGGAACGTATTGCTTATCCGCAATAGCCTGTAATTTGGGTAATACTTCTTCCAGTAAAGCATAGTCGGTATAGCGTGTGTCGCAGGTTAATTTTGCGTAGTCCGGTACGGCGTTGCTTACTGTGCCGCCTTCGAATAAACCTACGTTGAAATTAATGCCTTTGTCGAAATCCGTTAAGGCTTCGATATCAAGGCCTTTGTGCATTAATTCAACGATGGCGCTGCGGCCGTTTTGCGGGTCGTTGCCTACGTGCGCGCCGCGACCATAGGCTTCCATAGTAAATTTAAATACGCCCTTGCGTTTGGTGACAACGCCCTGGTCCAAGAAACCGGTTTCAAAGTTAAATGCTGCCAAAGCACCTTTGCTTTCCGCCGAAATTATTTCGGAAGCATTGCTTAAATAATGAGCAACCTCTTCGTCGCCTGCGAGGATTACTTTAATACCATGCTTGGCATAATTATTTGCCAAAAGCACTTTTAAAGCTGTCAGCATGATAACAATGCCGCCCTTCATGTCAAGGCAGCCGGGTCCGTAGGCTTTTCCGTCAACAATTTTAAACGGACGCTTGGCTGCGGTGCCGTCCTTGAATACGGTGTCCATGTGACCTAATAAAACGATAAAATCCTTACTGGTATCGCCAATTTTGCCGACAAGTGTGTTGCCTGCTTTTTCAAATTCTACCTGAGTTGTGGTAAAGCCAAGTGTTTTTAAAATAGCTTCGATTTTTTGTGCAATGAAGTCAACGCCTGCTTTGTTGCCGGAACCGCAATCAACGTTAACTAATTCCTGCCAAAGCTGCAGCATATTTTCTTTTTCATCGTCTATCTGCTGCCAAATTTTGTTTTTGTCTAATAATGTATCTGACATTGTTTTTTGCCCCCTCAAAATAATAAAAGACTAATAAAGGCTAAGACCTTTATTAAAGAATACATCTTTTCGCCTAGTGTGTCAATAGGAGATATATGTGTATATAATTTAAAAATAAAAAGACTGAGATTACAGTTTGGCGCTGAACCTCAGTCTTTGGAGGAGTGTTTATAATTTTATTTTGTATATTTTGCGTGGGCGTCCTTTGGTTTCAGACATTTCCGAGCGAATTTCTTCGGCATAACCATGCTCCGTCAGGCAGGTGAGAATGCGACGGGCGCTGCGGGGCAGGATCTGCAGTATTGTGGCAAGCTCCTGCGCATTAAGCTCATCGCGTCCGTAAATTTTCAAAGCATGGCAAATTTTGCTTAGAGTTGCCTGGCTGAGAGATGTTTTTTTGCTTACTTCTTCCAGCTGTGCGGATGCATACTGATAATCTATCTGTTGTGCGCTTCCTAAAGGACCGCTGATGGTTTTGTCGTCAAGTACGATATACCAGCTGCCTTTTTTATCGGCACAAGCATGCTTTAAGGCAATAACGGCATTATATTCGGCTTCGCGGGCACTGTTGCCAATGCCGATGCCGCAGGCACGCAGGCTTTTGCTTAAATCGCGCAGCATCGGTAAGTCTGGCAGGCTGGTGAAGTTGTTGGTGAGCTGCTCTAAGCTGCCGCGCGTTGTGAAAATATAAAAATTACCTTCGTTGGCGGGCTTTAATGAGCCGCTGATGCTTTTGGTATAGCTGATGAGCTTTTGCGAAATGGCGATTTCCCTGCTGTACAAGTCATCTACGGAATAAAAATTATCTTTATCTCCCAGCAGATTAAAGCTGAATACCTGTACGGCAATCTGGCATTCCTGTAATTTTTTTATACGGAAATGACTTAAAATCAGATTTAAGATATTACGTAAAGTAACACGTACCGGCATGATACAAAAGGTTGGGATGCCATCCTGCTCCAATAAGCTTTTGACGTAGAAGCTTTTGGTGACAGCAGCCTTGGTTATGCCTTTTTTAAAGAGCTCGCGATGGAACGTAACATAGCTGTCGAGCGGCAAGTCAGCGTGCTCGTCGGCGAGGTGGTTGATAACGTTAAATTCTATCTGCATTTCATTCAGGGCACGGGTAATATCGTAATAGGGGATGGTATCGATACTTAATTCATCGACTTTATATTTGTGGTAAATTGCAGTACCTAGTGTTTTGAAAAAGCTGGCACCGCGGTAAGGAATGTAGTAGACGGTTTTTTGCGCTTGGCCCCAGTTTTCAATACGCAGATAATTTATTTGGTCGAATACCAGCCAAGCGTCAACCTCCTGCTGGTGATTGGCAATGATATTCAATGTGCGTGTTTCGTCGTTATCAATGAATGTAAAAATTTCGTAGTCATCATATTCAGCAATGACTTCTTGAAAAATATTTATGTTGTGCTCTTCACCGATAATGCCTAATTTTATTTTCATATAAACCTCCAAGGAATAAAATTTGCTCTGCTTATTATTCCTTAATTGCATATATTATACACTGAATAGGGCTTTAATAGAAGAATTTATTGTAGCTCTAATTCTTTTATCTTGTCGATTGCGGCCAGTCCGCAGCCGATGCCATGGTCATGCAGTGCCAGCAGCTTGTGCGGCTTGATATCAAATTTATCAATCGTGAGCGGAATCTGCGGGCGGATGATGACAGCCTTGCCTTCGCGTTCCATTTGCTCGACAGCCTCAAGCTGCTCGTTGTAGAGCTTGGGGCGCTGTTCAATGATTTCCCACAGCTTGGGATATTTTTTGTATACTGATTTGAGCAGGAATTTGGGCACGCCCTTTTTCTTGCGGTAGCCTTCGTTACGTGTGAGCACAACGATGAGCTTTTCGTAGCCTGCGTCGAGTGCCTTTTGGTAGGGGATGGGGGCCAGCAGCGCACCGTCGAGCAGAGAGCGGCCTTCATGCTTGACTACAGGAGCTACGAAGGGCATGGAGGAAGAAGCGCGCACGGGAATAAAGTCCTGGCCTAATGCCTTCTGGTCGTACCAGATGCTTTCGCCGTTGACGATATCGGTAGCTGCTACCTGCAGCATGCCGGGATAGGCGCGGTAGGCTGCATAGTCAAAGGGCAGCAGCTGCTTGGGCAGCTCCTTGAAGATAAAGTCAAAGCCGAAGATACTGCCGCTTTTAATCCAGTTGCGCACGCTGAAGTAGCGCTTGTCAGTGACGTAGTGCTCGATAATCTGACGTGTGCGCAGCGGCTGGGCTGACATATATGATAAAATATTGCAGGCTCCGGCAGAAACGGCGGTGATGTAGGGAAAGGTGAGCTGATGTGCCAGAAAGGCTTCAAATACACCGGCGGAAAACATTCCCCGCATTCCGCCGCCCTCCAGAACGAGAGCTGTTTTTTGTAAATGCATAGTAGATTCCTCCTAATTGCTATTATACACTAGCGGTGGAGAAATACCAATATAAGATGCAGCTGATGATGACAGAAAAATAAGGAGCAAGGATTTGCTGATGCTGTAATATATCAAAGACAGACTGCTAAACGCAAGCAAATACCAATAAAACTGCTTTAGGAATAATTTTTTTGTGAAATTGTTGACAAAAGCGTGAAAGTGATATAGAATATAGGCATCGAGAGACTATGAGAGAAAAAACAAATTTCGTGTGTGCTTATAAAACAGAATAATGGAGACTGAGTGATTTTGAGAAAATTTCATTCAGTCTCTTTTTGCTTTTTTGAGGGTAAACATGAAATTAGTTAAATGAGATAGTATTTTGAGAGAACAACTAAAAAAACTGATTGAGGTGCCTGCCTGGTGCAGGGTAAATTAGGGAAAGCAGTGAAAATCTGCTACGGTCACGCCACTGTGATACTTCTTGAAGCCAGCTTTAAGAAGTTAAGTCAGATCGCAGCCTTGATTATGTTATATATTTCTGCGAGAGACGGAGTGTATACGAGATATCTGTGCCCAGATGTATTGTATCCTTTTCCGCCGCAAGCAGAAAAGGATATTTTTATTTGCTGTGATGTCCGGAAATTACCGCAGTGAAGATATCCGAAATTATAAAAATTATTAAATTTTCTTATAGGATGAAAGGAGACTAATTAATTATGAGCGTTGAACTTTATGCGTTGTTTTCTTACGCATTTACCGCAGCAATTGCTCTGGTTATGATTGGTGCTGTAGTACTGCTCAACAAGATTATGGGCGGTAGTAATGATGAAGGAGGTATGGAATAACAATGGACGGAAATATCGTTGCACAATTATTCCCTGGCATTGCGTCTTTGATGGTTCAAGATACAACCATTGCTATTGCCAGAATCGCACTTATTGCATTTGGTTTTGTTTTAGCTTACTTAGGTTTTAAACGTACCCTCGAGCCGTTGATTATGGTTCCGATGGGTGTTGGTATGATTTGTATTAACTGCGGCGTGCTGTTCTTAGATGGCGGCAAGCTGGGTACTCTGTTCCTGGATCCGTTGATTTCCGATCCTGCACAACTGGTTGATATCATGCAGATTAACTTCCTGCAGCCGATTTACAACCTGACCTTCAGCAACAGCCTGGTTGCTTGCGTAGTATTCATGGGCGTTGGCGCAATGTGCGAAATCGGCTTCATTCTGGGCAATCCCTGGACTTCCATTATCATCGCAATCTTCGCTGAATGCGGTACCTTCGTAACTTTGGTTTTAGGCGTACATCTTGGCCTGACACCTCCGGAAGCTGCAGCAGTTGCTTCTATCGGCGGTGCTGACGGACCGATGGTTCTGTTCACCTCCCTGATGCTTGCTCCGCACCTGTTCGTTCCGATTTCCGTAATCGCTTACCTGTATCTGTCTTTGACTTATGCCGGTTATCCTTGGCTGCTGAAAATGCTGGTTCCGAAAGCTCTGCGCGGCAAAGACATTCTGTTCTATGCTCCGGAAGTTCCGAAATCCAAAAAATTCATCTTCATTCTGGTATGCTGCGCACTGCTCTGCCTGCTACTGCCGATGGCTGCTCCGCTGATTATGTCCTTCTTCCTGGGCATGGCTATTAAAGAAGCAGAAATCGTGCCTTACCAGGATCTGATTGAAAACACCCTGCTGTACACCGGTACTCTGATGCTCGGCCTGCTGCTTGGCACCCTGTGCGAAGCTTCCACTCTGCTGAACCCGAAAGTTGCTCCGTTGATTGTTCTGGGTATTCTTGCTCTGGCCGTTTCCGGCGCAGTTGGTATCCTTGGCGGTTATGTTGTTTACTGGTTCAAAAAAGGCGACTTCAACCCGGTTGTTGGTATTGCCGGCGTATCCTGCGTACCGACCACTGCTAAAATTGCTCAGCATGCTGCTGAGGATGAAGATCCGTTTGCAATCGTTCTGCCTGTTGCTATGGGCGCTAACATCGGCGGTGTTATCGTATCCGCTATCGCTTGCGGCGTATTCATTGCAACCATTGGCATGGTTAAATAATTAAACTGATAAATTATTATGAAAATACAGCTTAGAGAATTTGATGTATTGAAATCAACAAATGAAACTGCTGTAGCTATGGCCCAAGAGGGCGCTCCCGAAGGAACTGTTATTGTTGCTGCCAGGCAGGAGGGCGGACACGGCCGTATGCAACGTGTGTGGAATTCTCCGCTTGGCGGTCTATGGTTTACCGTTATTCTTCGACCGCAAATCGATCCCCAATTTGCTGCTCAAATTACCTTGCTTGCAGGCGTAGCTGTGGCTAAGGCCGTACGCAGACTGTACAATACGGAAAGCGTGAAAATAAAGTGGCCTAATGACCTGTTGTTAGACGGTAAAAAAATCTGCGGCATTCTTTCTGAGCTACAGCTTGATGAAAACGGCGTAATAGACTATGCTAGAGTTGGCATCGGTGTAAACGTGGCGCTGTCAGCTGCAGACTTCCCAGCGGAAGTAGCTGCAACTGCAGCATCGCTCAATGCCAGCCTGCATAAGGACTTTACCTGTAATCAGGTGCTGGCTGCTATTATGGAAGATTTTGCTATCTTGTATGACAAGTGGCTGCTGCAGGGCGCAGATGTCGTGATGAAAGAATGGCAAAAGCTTAATTGCACAGTAGGCAGACACGTATTGGTGAAAGATAACGACCAGGTTATTTTTGCCGGTACTGTAACAGCCGTAGATGAAGAAGGTGCAATTATAGTGCGCAATGAGCAAGGGATAATCCAAAGCTTTAACTTTGGTGAAATAAGTATCCGCTAAATGCTTTGTAGATTTTTATTTGAGAAGAGAAGGAGTGATTGAGATGACGGGTAGTACTGCTCCAGTTTTTCTGGAAAATAGTATTGCGAGCCCCGGAATTGCAGCAATGATGCTGGCTTTGACTCAGACTATTTATGATGAGGACCTGGCCAAGCAGATGGTGGCGAAGAAAGGGCTGAAAGCTGTAGTCACTGAGGTGGGAGGCAAAACCAGTTTTTATGATTTCAATGAGAGAATTAACCGGGCTGTTATTGGGGCTTGTTTAAATTCAGGACTTATTGAAAAAACGAGCAATGATATTCATGCAGTTATTCATGCTACAGAAGAGGCTAAAAAGGGTTTATTAGTGAGTGTTAGCACAAGTGCAAGCCTGGCAATGAAAATTGCTGTAGTAAGAAATGAGCATTGGATAGCAGTTGCCCTGTTTGGAAAATCTGCACTGCATTATATGACTAATCATGAACGTGCAGGGTTAGGCATAATGCATATATAGGTGCATATATTATCGGACCGGACCGCAATTAAAATTTCATAGTGGTGATAGAGAGAGCGAGAGCAGACAGTCAGTTTAAGTGGCTGTTACCCCTACTCTCTCTTTTTTTGTCCGATTTATTATATGAAGCTTTTCTTAATTCAGAAAGGAGAGACCGTAATGGAGTTCAAAAAAGTTACCCGTGAGTGGGACACTCTGAAAAAGGACGCAATGGAGCGCGCAAAAAATGCTGCTCCGCTGGTCAAGGAAGGGAAAATTGTTGATGCTAAAGATACAGTTGCTTTGCTGGAAGCTGTAATCAAACCTTACGACAAAGTTAACATCGAAGGCAACAACCAAAAGCAAGCTGACTTCCTGGCTAAATGCCTGTGCCAAGTTGATCCCGCTAAGATTCACGATCTGCACATGGTTCAATCCGTGTTGACTCTTCCTGAACATCTGGATGTATTCGAAAAAGGTATTGCTAAAAAGCTGGATATGTCTTTCTCCGGTCCGCAGGCTGGCCGCATTGCCCAATTCCTGCAGGAAGGCAAATTGGAGTTAGGCGCTATTCATACTTATCTGGAATTATATGGCCGTTATTTCCTGGACCTGACCCCGCGTGTTGCTCTCGTTGCAGCTACTATGGCTGACAGAGAAGGCAATCTGTTCACCGGCTTCAGCACCGAGGATACTCCGGCAATCGTTGAAGCAACTAAATTCCGTCAAGGCATTGTTATCGCTCAGGTAAACCAAATCGTTGACAAGCTGCCTCGCGTTGATATTCCGGCTGACTGGGTTGACTATGTAATCCAATCTCCGAAACCGTTCTACATTGAGCCTCTGTTCACCCGTGACCCGGCACTGATTACCGATGCACAGGTACTCAAAGGCATGATGGCAATTAAAGGTATTTATGGTGAATACCAGGTTGAATCCATGAACCATGGTATCGGCTTTGATACCGCTGCTATCGAACTCTTGCTGCCGACCTATGGCGAAGAGCTGGGCCTGAAAGGCAAAATCTGCAAGAACTTCATCCTGAATCCACATCCGACTCTGATTCCTGCAATCGAAACCGGTTGGGTAGAATCCGTTCACTGCTTCGGCGGCGAGCTTGGCATGGAAGATTATGTAGCTGCCCGCAGCGATATCTTCTTCGTTGGTCCGGATGGTTCCATGCGTTCCAACCGTGCCTTCTCTCAAACTGCAGGCCACTATGCAATTGATATGTTTATCGGCGGTACTCTGCAGATTGACCCGTACGGCAACAGCTCCACCGCAACCGCTAACCGTGTTGCAGGCTTCGGCGGCGCACCGAACATGGGCTGCGACCCGAAAGGCCGTCGTCATTCCTCCGGCGCATGGCTTAAATGCGGCGAAGAATACGCACTCAACAAAGAGCTGTGGGGACCTGTACGTCGCGGTAAACGCCTTGTTGTACAACTGGCAGAAACCTTCCGTGAAAAACTGGCTCCTGGCTTCGTAGAAGAGCTGGATGCTTTCAAGCTGGCTAAAAACGCTAACCTGTCTATTGAACCTGTTATGATTTACGGCGATGACCTGACTCATATCATTACTGAAGAAGGTATCGCATACCTGCCGAAGTGCCGCAACATGGAAGAGCGCACCGCTGCTATCCGTGGTATTGCAGGCTTCACCGAAGTTGGTATGAAAGCAGATCCGAAAGAAACCAAACGTCTGCGTGAGCTGGGTATCATCAAAACTCCGCAAGACCTGGGTATCGATATGAGCAGAGCTAACCGCTCCATGCTGGCAGCTAAGAACGTACATGACCTGGTTGAGTGGTCCGGTGGCCTGTACAATCCGCCTGCTAAATTCAGAAACTGGTAATAGGAGGAGCTTAAAATGGCATTACAAAATCTGGAATTTGAGTTTGAATCTGAAAATACCCAAACCATTAACCCGGAATGGTCCCATATGGGCGTAACCGGTTCTGGTGACCTGGAAGTTATGTTTACCAAAAAAGACATCGGCGGCAAAGTTCAGGCTAAAGTTTGCACTCCTGTAGTTGGCTTTGATGCTGTTTGGGAAAAAATGCTGGGTAAATTCGTTAACGATACCGGCGTAGGCAACATCGTTATTGAAATCAACGACGATAATGCTACTCCTATCGTAGTATACATGAGATTGCGCCAGGCTCTGGCAGAAGCAACCGCAAAGGAGGCTGAATAAGATGAAAAACTGGAATGAATTGGAAAAAAGCAGCTTCTTTGATGCTAATGCCCGTGAACGTGCTGTAGGCCTGTGCGACAAAGGCACCTTTACCGAACTGCTCGGACCTCAAGATCGTTTTGAAAGCCCGCATCTGCCGGTACTCGGTACTGCAGTAGAGTTTGATGACGGCACCGTAACCGGTGTTGGCCTGATTGGTAAGCATCCTGTATTCGTAGTTTCTATGGAAGGCAAATTCATCGGCGGTGCTATCGGCGAAGTTAACGGTGCGAAAATGGTTAATACCCTGCGCCTGGCTCTGAAAGCAGCTAAAGACATCAAAGCTGCTCATGCTGATGACTATGACGCTCGTCGTCCTCTGGTTGCTATCTCCTTTGAAACCGGCGGTGTTCGTCTGCACGAAGCAAATGCCGGCCTGCTGGCTCATGCTGAGGTTATGGACGCAATCCAGGATTGCCGCCGTATTCTGCCGATTGTTGCAGTTGTAGGCTCCAAGGTTGGCTGCTTCGGCGGTATGGGCTTCGTAGCTGCTGCTACCGACGTTATCGTTATGAACGAAGAAGGCCGTATCGGTCTGACCGGTCCTGAAGTAATTGAGCAGGAAATGGGCAAGGACGAATTCGACGCTTCCAACAAAGCTCTGGTATATCGTACTACCGGTGCTAAGCACAAATACATCATCGGCGACTGCAACTATCTGGTTGAAGACACCGTTGGCGATTTCAAAGCTGCTCTGGCTGAGGTTGCTGACCTCTCCATGGAAGCTATTGAAAAAATGCGCCGCATCGGCTCCCTGGAGCTGGTTCAGGAACAACAAGGTCTGGTTAAGCTGTTAGCTGAAATGCAGCCTAAGGATTCCATGGACCTGTGGAAATACTATGGTAACGAAAACCCTGCTGAACTTCCGGAAATGACTACCGAAGAATTCCTGAAAGTTGCTAAACGCAGACCGCGTGCATAAGAGAAGGAGGTAAAGAAACATGGATGAAATGGAAAACACTATGATTGGCCGTGGCCGTGACGCAATCGAAATGATTGTTGACGCAGGCTCCTTCGATGAAAACAAAATCGGCACTGCTGAGTTCGACCCTGACTATGGCCCGGGCGCTGTAGTTGGTACCGCTAAGCTGAAAGATGAAACTGTAACTGTTATCGCAAACGATGCATATGCTTTCAATGACCGTTTCCCGGTTGTATTCGGCGGCGTAATCGGTCTGGAGGAAGGCTACAAAATGGCTACCGCAGTATACCGTACTATGGAAGCTGATAAAGATAAACCGGAAGCTGAAAAACGCCCGATCGTTCTGATCGTAGACACCCCGGGCAACGGCCCCGGCAAAATGGAAGAAATTGCCGGCATGAACAAATCTACCGGCGGTTATCAGCTGGCATTGGCTGAAGCACGCAAAGCCGGTCATCCTATCGTAGCAATGGTAATCGGCCGTGCAATCTCCGGCGCATTCCTGTGCCATGGTCTGCAGGCTGACGAAATCCTGGCTCTTTCTCCGGAATTCGGCACTATGATTCACGTAATGCCTCTGACCTCTATCTCCCGTATCACCAAGATGGATATTGAGCGTCTGGAAGAGCTGGCAAAGGTTAACCCGGTATTCGCACCTGGCGTTAACTTCTTCTACAACCTGGGCGGCGTAAAAGAAATCGTCAACAAGGTTGAAGACATGCGCGACGTTGTTGCAAAGCATGTTAAAGAAGTACAGGAGCTTAAAGCTGCCGGCAAATATGAGCAGCTCGGTCCTTGGGGCCGTGGCCTGGACGGCAATGAGCGCGGTGGCCGTGTAAATCGTCTGAAAGCTATGGCTAAAATGAACGAAGAGTTCGCTGCTGTTGCTGATAAATATATCAACGCATAATTATAGGTAGAAAGAAGGGGTAGTATGAAAGGAATTCTGGCTGAAATAGCATCGATGGTTAAGGAATTTGGTTCTGCGCCTACATTTGCAGAGATGCCGCGCAAGACATTAGCTGACAAAGGCATTGCGGGACCGACCGCCGCCCATACGATAGAAGAGGTTCATACTCCCCTTAATCTTGCTTATCTTACTTTTACTACAGGTTCATCTGCTTTTCAAAATATTGTCGGCATTACATTTGCTGAACTGCCTGCACGCGTGAAGGCTTCCTTTACTGTTCTGGAGCGGGCAGGTCTTAAAGCAGGGGATAAGGTTCTTGTTACTTATCCTCCTCTGGTAAATGTTTTCAGTGGTGAAGCCTTTAAAAAATATGGTCTGCAATGGGAATTTTTGGTGCGCTCCAGCAGAGATGCTTTTTTGGCAGCGCTTTATGAATTCCAGCCGAAGGCTGTTGTGGGTGAATCCTCCTTTATCAGAGCTTCCTTGGAAGATGCTAAGCATATGGGTGTTGCAGATGAGCTGCCAAAAGATATTGTTTTGCTTACTGCTGGTACGCCTTTGGATTTGGAACTGCTGCCGATAGCGCAGGAGGTTCTGAATGCGGAGGTCCATGACTTGTACGGCTGCCAGGAATTTGGCTGGCTGTGCATGGATGGAGTGCCGGTGCGTGATGATGTAGAGCTTGTAAAGCTGCCTGATAACGGCGGGCAGGATATGTATGAACTGGTCGTAGGCGGTTTGCCTATGGGTGACAGCTTCCCGGTTTCTGAAAGCGGTCACGTATGTAACCGCGATGGTAAGGTAATTACCTATCGTCGTGAGCGTACTTATCCTGAATATGAAGTGATTGTAAAAGCTACAACACTTACTTCTACTGTTACCTTAGGACGTGTAGCAAGATCGATATTGCGCATTAAGGGCCGTGTAGTCAAGATTAGTCCGGATGTAGTTACAGGTGCAGAGCATACTGTACTGGAACTGATACCTGATTATATTACAGCCGGCAAGCAGCAAGGCATTATAATCGAGGGACCTGAAAAGACCAGATTCTTTGATGATTTGGTACAGGCACAGCTCGATTATCAACAGAAAGCGAAGGCGGACCCGACATGGACGAAACGCAATTAAAAAGACATAATCTGGTATTTATATCGAAGCAGGGAAAAGACAAAATCTGGAGCGATATTTCCCCGCGCTATGATGGCGAAAGTAAGCATCTTGCAGAAGAGATTTTACAGGGAGAAGTGGACATCCCCGGTTTTATGCGTCGCAACGATGCGGAAAATACAGAGGGAATTGCCATTGGCTTTGTCCATCATAAACGTATAGACGGAAACCGTATCCGTATAGGTGCTTTTACTGCTGCTGATGATGTAGTAACGATTATGACACCTTATGAGGTCCTGACACGCAGGGCGTTTGCCTTTAAACCGCGCAACCGTTGCATGCAGATAGTACGCCAGCTATATGAATTGGCTGATGTGTTCGATTTGCAGATTGGCGTACTTGGTTCTGCTGCTTTGGAGCTGATAACAGGACTGCCGTATACAGATGAAAACTCAGATATCGATTTAATAGTCAAACCGGCCGGTTATAACCGTCTGCTGCAGTTTTACCGCGCAGCACAGGCCTGCTGTAATGACATTAATATGGATTTTGAGCTTGATTTGCCCAACGGCTACGGTGTCAAGCTTGCTGAAATGTTTATGGAAACCCAGACTGTTCTTGGTAAAAGTTTAGAAGATGTCACCTTGCTTAACCGCAAGGATGTCATGCAATATTTGAAATCTGCAAGTCTTTGCAGCTGTCAGGCTGAGTAAGACTAAAATAGGCGTTTTAATAAAGTTAAAATGGGAAACTGATTCCCAAATTTTTAAAGATTAAAGGAGTAAGAAAATCATGGAAATTAAATCTCGCGTACCCGGTAAAATCGTTCGTTTTGAAAAACAAGTTGGTGACACTGTTGCAGTTCGTGACGTACTGATCGTTATGGAAGCAATGAAAATGAAACAACTGGTACCTTCTCCGGTAGCAGGCGTAGTAAAAGAGTACAAAGTACAACCCGGTGACCGTGTAAGCGCTGGCCAAGTTGTTGCTATCGTAGAATAACTCTACTATACAGCCAATCGTGTAGAAGGCCGCATCTGCGCTCTTCTCCGCAATTTTGCATAAAATAATTTAAAGATTAAAGGAGTAAAAAATCATGGAAATTAAATCTCGCGTACCTGGTAAAATCGTTCGTTTTGAAAAACAAGTTGGTGACACCGTTGCAGTTCGTGACGTACTGATCGTTATGGAAGCAATGAAAATGAAACAACTGGTACCTTCTCCGGTAGCAGGCGTAGTAAAAGAGTACAAAGTACAACCCGGCGACCGCGTAAGTGCTGGTCAAGTTGTTGCTATCGTTGAATAATTTTTAACGATTTAACCCTTAGTTGTTTCGTCGCCCTCGTCCGTTTGAGGGCGGCGATAATAAAAAATTGTACTATGAGGTGAAAAAATAATGGCAATTTATGGTGTAGCTTTATTGGCTGCCTGCTATATCGTAGGCATTTTCCTTGGTGACGTATTCGGTGCCTTGGTTGGTGTAAAAGCTAACGTTGGCGGTGTAGGCTTTGCAATGCTGTTTTTGATTCTGCTGACCAACAAAGGCATTGATGATGGTTGGCTGGATAGCAAAGCACAAAGCGGTATCGCTTTCTGGTCGGCAATGTACATTCCTATCGTTGTTGCTATGAGCTCTATCCAGGACGTTGTGGCAGCTTTGAGAGGCGGCCCGCTGGCTATTGGTTCGGGCATTGTTGGTGTTGCGGTAGCTTTTGCTCTGGTTCCTATCATCGGCAAGCTGTTCGGCGGAAAGAAAGAGGTGAAGTAAGATGGATATTGCTACGATGTTTGTAAAAGTCTGCAAATCGAACGGACTTGTATTCTCTTTCATGCTTATCGGTGTTATTACTTTAATCACCTATAAACTTTCTGCTTGTACCAAAGGCAAGGTTCATGGCAGCGCAATCGCTATTTTTGCCGGTCTGGTTCTGGCTTATGTCGGCGGTGTGATGACCGGTGGTCACAAAGGCCTTGCTTCTATCCCGATGTTTGCCGGTGTTGGTATGATGGGCGGCGGTATGTTCCGTGACTTCGCTATTGTATCTACTGCTTTCGGTGCGGACCTGCGCGAAATCAAAAAATGCGGCGTTGTCGGTGTAGTTTCCCTGCTGATGGGCGTATTAAGCTCCTTCGTCGTTGGTGCTGTTATGGCCTACTTTATGGGCTATCCTGATGTAATTTCCATGGTAACCGTTGGCGCCGGCGTTTGCACCTTCGTTGTCGGCCCTGTAACCGGTGCTGCTCTTGGTGCTTCTTCCGACGTCATTGCGATTTCTATCGCAGCAGGCGTTGTAAAATCCGTACTCGTTATGATTGTTACTCCGTTTGTAAAGAATTTCGTTGGTTTGAATAACCCGCAATCCGCTATGATTTATGGTGGCCTGATGGGTACTTCCTCCGGCGTTGCTGCAGGTCTGGCTGCTGTTGATGCTAAGCTGGTTCCGTATGGTGCAATGACTGCAACCTTCTATACCGGTACCGGTTGTCTGCTGTGCCCGTCTATTCTTTATTTAGCTACTAAGGCTATTATGGGTTAGGCTACAGCTTAAAAAATTTTTCAAGGCATATGATACGGAGAAAGTAGGTAGGAATAATGAGTGAGCTTAAATTTTTACTTCAGAGAGTAGACAAAGACGAAATAAAAATGGACTTAAATAATTACACCTGCAAGCTTTCTCCTTTCGATGCTGATTTGCAAAAGGTCGGTCAATACCTGACGCAGGCAATTTTGCTGGAAGTATCTACGCATCCTAAACCTGGTCTGGTAACCAGATTATCCAATGGTGCGCATAAGGATATGAGTATCTTTACCTTTATGATGAGCTCCGCTGTTCTGAGCAAGGCGTTCAACGATTTGCAGGATATCGGACAGGCACATAGAGGAACCTTGGCAGAGCTTTTCTGTAAGCTGCGCAGCTACGGCGTTGGCGCAGAGGCAGAGCTTTTGAGAGTGACTAAGGGAGTCAATACACAGCGGGGAATTTTATTCGCCGGCGGCATAGTGAGCGCTGTGAGCGGCTATGCTATGAATATGGGGCTGAGCAGGGATGCTTTGCTGCCTATGATCAAGGAAATGGCTGCAGGCTTAGTAGCCAGGGAATTGAAGAATCTTGACCATGCTGCAATGACAGCAGGCGAAAAGCTATATTATAAATATGGCATTACAGGTATTCGTGGAGAGGTTGAAAATGGTTTCCCAAGTGTGGTAAACTATGGACTGCCTGCTTTGGAAGATGCCTTTGACAAAGGTGCGACGATTAATGATGCTTTAGTGCATGCATTGATATCTTTGATGACTGTTGTTGAGGACAGCAACGTTATCTGGCGCACTGATTACGATACTTTGCTGGAAGTGCAGAGAATTGCTAAAAACATTCTGAGCCTTGGTAGTGTCTTTACCGAAAAAGGCAGAATGGCTATAGCTGAGACTGAGAGGTACTTCTTGCAAAGACGCATTAGTCCGGGAGGCAGTGCAGATTTGCTTTCCGTTACTATTACTTTATATTTACTCGAACATAAGGAATTTCCCAATGATATATTTTAGGGACATGGTATATCGGGCAATTCCTTGACATATACAAATGCATAGCACAATGATGCTAATACTCCTCCATTTAGCACAGCAAGGTACGGTAGGGACAGCCGTACCTTGTTGTGCGTTGAAAAAAAGGTGATTGACAATGATAAATTTTGTTTTACAGGCTCTCGATGGTATTTTTACAATTGTTTTTGTAGTCGGTATCGGTTATGTGCTCAGTAAAAAAGGCTGGTTTGATGATAAAAGCAGTGCTTTGATTGCTAGGCTGGTTACAACAATTTCACTGCCGCTGTATATGATTACCAGCCTGACGAAAAACTTTACGGCAGAAAAGCTGGTCAAGCTGGCACCTGATATGCTGCTGCCGGTATGCTCCATGCTTCTGGCACTGGTTGTAGGCAAAATAGCAGCCAAGCTGCTGCATGTACGTCAGGGAAGACGCGGAGTTTTTGTCACCAATTTTTTTATAGCTAACACTATGTTTATCGGCCTGCCGGTAAATCTGGCGCTGTTCGGTGATGAAAGCATTCCTTCCGTTATGCTGTATTATATGGTTAACCTGACCTTCTTCTGGACATTGGGTGTGCAGAATATAGTTGCGGATATTGAAGGCAAATCCGGCGGTATTTTTTCTATGCAGGTGCTGAAAAAGCTGTGGTCACCGCCGCTGATGGGTTTCGTGGCAGCAATTCTGCTTATAGTGCTGAATATTCCGCTGCCAAGGTTTTTGGCACGTGGCTTTCAATATGTAGGCAACCTGACAACGCCGCTGTCTTTGGTGTTTATCGGTATTGAGATAAGCAAAATCAACTTGCGTGATTTTAATTTTGAAAGAGATATCTGGGGCGGTTTGTTTGGCCGTTTCGTTGTCTGCCCGCTGTGTGTGTTGAGCCTGGTGCCGCTGATTAATGTAGCACCGATTTCCGTTAAGGTGTTTGCTATGCAGGCCGCTATGCCGGCAATGACACAGATGGCTATAGTCTGCAAGCAGTATGGCGGCGACAGCCGGTATGCGGCAGCACTTTCGTTTATTACCATTATCGGCGGACTTTTGGTAATTCCTGTTTACATGACTGTGGTTAATATGTATTTTTAAGCTTTAGCATAAAAAATGAAAGGTGGCGTTTTTATGAATCCGGAAGAAATTATCCGCAAAATGTGGAGCAGCAACGCATTTATGAATGTCCTGAAAATCGAAATCAAGGAGGTGCATTGCGGCGGTGCAACCTTGGTGATGCCTATTGATTTTGATATTCATACCAATCATTGGCTTGGCGTGCATGGCGGTGCAATGGCAGCGCTGGCAGATTGCGTAACCGGTATTACCTGTGCTTCTGTCGGCAAAATCTGTACAACGCTGAATATGAATATTGATTATATCAGTAATGTACGCGGACTGGGCGCGCTGAGCGTTACGAGCAGGATTGTACATAAAGGCCAATCTACTATTAATATTGTTTCGGAAATTAAGGACGATGCAGGCAACATCATCTGTAATGTTACTTATATTATGTTCGTTATGGATAAGCTGCAGGAAGTACCGGAAAAATGGTAATAAAATAAAAAACTGCCTTGAGGCAGCCACGATAAATGTCGTAAGCTGCTTCAGGGCAGTTTTGCTTTTGCGTCTTATCTGTACTTATTGGTGTGTTTCTTTTTGGTGTGCTGCTCGCGGTAATCTGCCTGTACCTGATATACCTGATAGATATACAGAGCGCACAGGGGAATAGCGACAATCAGACCTAACCAGCGGTTGTTGAAGAAGTAGCTGCCGGCCATACCGCCGAGTAAGCTGATGATAAGTACAATCAGCATATTAACCTTGATTTTCATTAAATATTTTTTCATTATATATTCCTCCCAGGTTTTATAATCAGTGAAATGTGTTATTGCCTGCGCAGTCAAAGCAGCTGCGGGACAACGATATTGTCATGGGGAACTTTTTCCGGACGGAAAAGCGGCAGCAGCTCTGTTGCGGTGATTGGCTCCGGCTTGGGCAGCTGGCCTGCAAGATAGGCCAGAAGGCCGATAAGCGGCTCCGGACTGCCGAAGTGCTGCCTGAGGGCGGCGATTTCCAGATCACCGTCGCGTTTGGAAAGCCTGCGTCCTGCAGAATCTGTCAGCAGCGGAATGTGGCAGAAGGACGGCGGCGTGAGCTGCAGCAGGCGGTAAAGATAGAGCTGCACCGGTGTGGAGCTGAGCAAATCGCAGCCACGCACTACCTGATTTACGCCCATGAGCGCATCGTCAATGACAACAGCTAACTGGTAGGCGTACACTCCGTCGCTGCGGCGCAGGATAAAGTCACCGCATTCGTGCGCCAGGTTGGCCTGCTGCCTGCCGTAGTGCATATCCGTAAAGGCGATAAGCTTGTCAGCAACCTTAATGCGCCAGGCGGGACGGCGCTGCTGCATTTTAGCGCTGCGCTGCTCGGCCGTCAGCTCGCGGCAGGTGCCGGCGTAAATAATACGTCCGTCGCTGGCGTGGGGTGCTTCGGCGGCGTGCAGCTCGCTGCGGCTGCAAAAGCAGGGATAGACAAGCTCCTGCTGCTGTAAAAGGTCGAAGTAGTGAGCGTAGATATCACTGCGGCGGCTCTGGAAAAAGCTGTCGCTGTCTGTGCTGCCATACGCACCCTCGTCCCACGTCAGTCCCAGCCATGCCAGCTCGTGAGCCAGCGCGTCGGCCTTGGCGAGGGAACAGCGCTGCGGGTCCAGGTCTTCAATGCGCAGAACTATTTTGCCGCCGCTGCTTTTGGCATAGAGCCAGGCCAGCAGGCTACAGAAAACGTTGCCCAAATGCAGAAAGCCGCTGGGCGTAGGCGCAAAGCGTCCTACGACAGGCGTATTGTCCGCTGTCACTATCTTTCACCACCTTGACCGAATATCAATATATACTCTAATATTTTACCATAAACTCTCCTGCTTTGCTCAGGAGATTAGTCTGTATGAAGGAAAAAGTTTGCGGCAGCGGCGATTTCACTATAATCTCACTGTTTCGCCCGTCTGCTTTGCTGTATAATGTAATTATAAAAAGTAAATCGCTTTGGATGCTGCATAAATGAGGTGAGAAAATGACAGAGCGTTTGGATGAGCATAAAATGAAATATGCCGTTGATACTGATAAAGAGGCGGAGGACATCTGCCGTTGGGCCGCTGCCCGTGCCGGTGTAATCGTTGTTGCCCCGGTAGTAGGCACAATGACGCTGATGGCGAACGAGGTTTATATGATTACCCGTCTGGCCAAGCTGCGCGGTATTAAGCTTTCCGAAAGTGCCGTGCTGGGACTTTTAGGTTCTTTGGGCGGTGCCTTTGTGGGACAGACCTTAGCGACACTGATTCCCTTTGCGCCGGTGCAGATTCCCGTGGGCATGTCGGTGACCTATGCCGTGGGCAAGGTGGCGAATGCCTGGCTGGCAGCAGGCTGCCCCGATGATTTGTCGGCCTTTAAGTCTACCTATGAGGAGGCGCGCATTGAAGGCATCAAAATGCTGGGCGAGCTGAAGAACATGGCCTGCAAGGATAAGCCGCTGGGTGATGAAAGCCGCCGCTTTGAGGTGGATGATACGTTGGATAAGATGAACCGTAAGGCGGACGAAATACTGCACAAGGCCAAGGACTTTTTGAAAAAGGACTGAGACTGATGCTTATGCCGGTAGTGTAGCAATTTTATACTACCGGCTTTTTTGTAATTCTTTTTTACACCATAAGAAGTTTTGTTGTATAATAGATAATTGAGAAAATATTTTTATGTGAGGTCTGACTATGCGCTTAAGAAAAAAACCATGGATTGAAGAAGCTATGAAGGAAGTGCAGGGAGAATACGTTTTCCTGCATGATATCGATAAGTTCAAGGGACATTGGCAGGAGATGTTCCCCGGCAAACGTCTGTGCCTGGAAATCGGCTGCGGCAAGGGACGCTTTACCATCGGTATGGCAGAGCTGTATCCCGACAAGGCCTTTATCGGCATTGAAACACAGCATGATATTGCCTATTTCCCGGCTAAGGCAGCGAAGGATAAGGAGCTGACGAATGTAAAAATCATTTGCGCTAATGCCGAAAACCTGCTGGACTGGTTCGAGCCCGGCGAAATCAAGGAGCTGTATCTGAATTTCAGCGACCCCTGGCCGAAGGCACGTCATGCCAAACGCCGTCTGACGCACCGCAACTTCCTGGCGCTGTACAAGCAGCTGTTGGGCGAGGGCGGACACCTGCGCTTTAAAACAGATAACCGCGCTCTGTTTGATTTTTCCGTGGAGGAATTCAAGGAGTTCGGCCTGCAGATTATTGCTTTGAGCTATGACCTGCATCATTCCGAATATGAGAACCCTGTACAAACAGAATATGAGCAGAAATTTAGTGCGCTGGGTACGCCGATTAATTTCTGCGAGGTAGTTTTTTAAATAGGGCTTTGCCATGAAGAAGAGATTTTTGTTATGGGATAATCCACGTCAGGCTATTTTTACTCTTATGGCCGTACTTTTGCTGTTGGGCGGCATCAATGTGTTCAGCGCCAGCCTGTATGATAACGGACTGTCTTATCTGATTCGCTATTACCTTTGCGCTATGCTGGGCTTTGTGGGAATTTATTTTGTCCGTAAAATAGGCTACAAAAGGCTGCTGAACAAAAGATTTCTTTGGATATGCTATTGCGTAGTGCTCGTTATGCTGGTAGTGGTACATTTTTGGGGAGCTGCCAATAAGGGTGCTACACGTTGGATTTATTTCGGTTCTTTTTCTATCCAGCCGTCAGAGATAGCCAAGCTGGTGCTGATTATGCTGGCAGCCAGATTTTTGGGTAATGCGATGAAGCTGGGAGAGCAGATAAGCTTGTATAAGGGCGAATGCCTGCTGGTGACAATGGCGATGGGTATAGCGGCCTTTGGCGTTCTTGTGCAGCCTGACCTGGGAACGGCGGCGATTATTGCGGCACTGGTAATGGGCATATTTATTGTTGCCGGACTGCCTGCACGTTGGATAACAACTATCGTTGGCGCCGGTGCTCTGGGCGCTGTGCTTTTGTCAATCAGTTCGGAATATCGTCTGCAGCGTCTGCATGTGTGGTTTGACCCCTGGCTTGACCCGCAGGGCAAGGGCTATCAGATGGTGCAGTCACTGCTGGCAATCGGCAGCGGCGGTCTTACAGGCACCAACTGGGGACACGGCGCAGCGAAGTTTGCTTATTTGCCGGAGGCGCATACCGACTTTGCCTTTGCTGTTTTTTGTCAGGAAAACGGCTTTTTCGGAGCGCTTATTCTGCTGCTTGTCTTTTGTCTTTTGGGTGTTGCTTTTTATAAGATTACAATCAGTACGCGGGATCAGAAGGGCTTTTTGCTGTCAGCCGGAGTTACCTTTTTAATCATCGGTCAGGCCTTTGCCAATATGGCGATGGTTTGCGGTATTTTCCCGGTTATCGGTGTACCGCTCATTTTTATCAGCTATGGCGGCAGCTCGATGATAATTTCGATGGCGGCAATCGGTTTGCTGCTGTCGGTTTATGACGAGGAAGAAAAGCAGCAGCTTCTGGATGCCGAACCGCCGGAAAAACGCCGCAGTGATTTGCGTGTCGTGGGCAGCAGGAGGTGGCAGCAATGAAGCCTTTTGCTTTTTTAGACAGTAAAAGACGTTTTACAGCCTTATGTATATGTATGGTTGTAATTGTAGCCGGTGTGTTTTTACGTTTAATCTGGCTGCAGGTGGTGCAGGCGGACAGGCTCAAGCAGCTGACGAAATCACAGCTGACGGCAGATTATATACGCGGTACTCCGCGCGGACGCATTGTGGACCGTGACGGTGAGGAGATGGCCGTGAGCATTATGACGGGCTCGCTTTACGCAGACCCGGAGATGATGAAGGATGAGCCGGATGAAAATAATAAAAAAGCCGTACAGCGTGATGTGCGACGCTTAAGCGCGGATTTGCTGGCACCGGTGCTGAAGACGGATGCCCAAAAGCTTTACGGTATTTTTACCGGCGGCGGTCGCTTTGTCTGGCTGAAGCGCACCATGGAGCCGAAGGAAGTAGCACAGGTACAGAAAATTATTAAGGATAATAATTTGAAGGGCCTGCATTTTCTGGAGGAAAGCAAGCGCTATTATACTAAAAAGCGTGCAGCGGCGCAGATTCTCGGCTTTATCGGTACCGATGACAAGGGCTTGAGCGGATTGGAATATCAGCTTAATGATGTGCTGAAGGGCAGTGAAACAACCTATTCCAAGCTGCATGATGCGGTGGGCAAGCAGCTTTTAGGCTTAATGGTGAATGAGCCGGGCCATGAGCTGCAGCCGAAGCAGGAAAAGCTGCCTACTGTCTATCTGACACTGGACAGCAAAATCCAGTACGTGCTGGAGGATGCTATGGATGATGCTATGGCACGCACCAAGGCCAAGGGAGCTGCAGCCATCATTATGGATCCGTACACCGGTGAAATTTTAGGTATGGCCAGCCGTCCTACCTTTGACCCGAATAATTTCGGCAAGTACAGTCCCGACAGCTGGACGAACCGTGCCGTTTCCATGATTTATGAGCCCGGTTCGGTATTTAAGCCGATTGTCGGCTGCATGGGCCTTACAGAGGGCATTATTACACCTGATACTCCGATTCAGGACAACGGCCGTATCAAGATTGCCGACCGCGTAATCTATAACTGGGATGGTGAAGGCATGGGTACGGTGCCGTTTTCTACGGTTATCAAGTTTTCTATCAACACCGGCATGGTGCAGCTTGGCATGAAGCTGGGAGCGGACAGGCTCATCAGCTATGCGAAAAAGTTCGGCTTCGGTACGCCTACCGGTATTGAGCTTCCCGGTGAAGAGGGAGGCATTCTGTACAATCCCAAGGATATGTATGAGCCGGACGTAGCGACGATGGCTATCGGTCAGGGCGTTGCGGTGACACCGTTGCAGGAGCTGCGCGCTATCTGCGCGATTGCCAACGGCGGTGAGTTGCTGCAGCCGTATATCATCAAAAAAATTGTGGCTGCCGACGGAACCGTTATCAAGGAAGGCAAAAAGACGGTAGTACGCAATGTTATTACCGAGCAGGTTGCACGCCAGATGCGCGAGATGATGGAAAAGGTAGTCAGCGAGGGCGGCGGCAAGACTGCTGCGATTAAGGGATACCGCATTGCCGGCAAAACCGGTACGGCGGAGAAGCTGGCAGCCGGCGGCGGTTATGCTGCCGGACAGTATATTGCTTCCTTCGTAGGCTTTGTGCCTGCGGATAAACCGCGTTATGCAATGCTGGTTATGCTGGATACGCCTCAGGGAGCCTTCTACGGCTCGCAGGTCAGCGCGCCTATTTTCCGCGATACGCTGCAGCAGATTCTGGTTGCCAAGGGTATTCAGCCCGCAGCAAGCGAAGGCCTGCCTTCTTTCGAGGAGATGAATGCCGTCGGACAGAAGGATACCCAGAAGCCGAAGCAGCTGCCGGTGCTGCAAAGAATGCCGGACGGCAAAATCAAGCTGCCGGATTTCAAAGGACTGGACATGCGCAATACTGTCGATTTGCTGGAGCCGTATAAGCTGAAGCTGAAGCCTTACGGCAGCGGTCATGCATGGCAGCAGAAGCCGCCACCGGGCAGTGAGGTGCTTGAAAACACTACGGTAGAAGTGTGGTTTAACTAAAAAAATTGTATTATTTTACTTCCCCGGGCAGGAAAAAAGCTGCTCGGGGAAGAACTATATAAGATACTTTGCCACTATGCGCAGTTTTTTACGCAATGAAATAGGAGGAGATAAACATGTTATCCGATATTGAAATTGCCCAACAGGCAAAAATGCAGAAAATTACTGATGTTGCTGCAAAATTAGGCATTAGCGAGGACGATATTGAATTATATGGCAAATATAAAGCAAAACTGTCCTACGATTTAATCCGCCGTGTTAAAGATAAAAAAGACGGCAAGCTGATTCTGGTTACCGCTATCACCCCGACTCCGGCAGGCGAAGGCAAGTCCACTACTACCGTAGGTTTGGCACAGGGCCTGGCTAAGCTCGGCAAAAAGGTTATCGTAGCTCTGCGTGAGCCTTCCCTCGGTCCCTGCATGGGCATTAAGGGCGGCGCTGCAGGCGGCGGCTATTCCCAGGTTGTGCCGATGGAGGACATCAACCTGCATTTTACCGGTGACTTCCATGCTATCACCTCCGCACATATGCTGCTGGCAGCAATGCTGGATAACCATATCCAACAGGGCAACGCTCTGAACATCGACCCGCGCCGCATTGCGTGGAAGCGTGTTGTAGATATGAACGACCGCGAGCTGCGCAACATCGTAGTAGGCCTGGGTGGCAAGGCTCACGGCGTACCGCGTCAGGATGGCTTTGACATTACCGTTGCTTCCGAGGTTATGGCTATCCTGTGCCTGGCAAGCAGCCTGCACGACCTCAAGGAGCGTCTGGCAAAAATTATCGTTGCTTATGATTACAACGGCCAGCCTGTTACCGCAGGTCAGATTAAGGCTCAGGGCGCAATGGCAGCTCTGCTGAAGGATGCCGTTAAGCCTAACCTGGTACAGACTCTGGAGAATGTGCCGGCGATCATCCACGGCGGTCCGTTTGCTAATATTGCCCATGGCTGCAACAGCGTTATGGCAACTCAGACCGGCCTGAAGCTGGCTGATTACACTATCACCGAGGCAGGCTTCGGCGCTGACCTGGGTGCAGAAAAATTCTTTGATATCAAATGCCGTTATGCAGGCCTGAAACCGGACGCAACCGTTATCGTTGCTACCGTACGTGCGCTGAAGATGCACGGCGGCGTACCGAAAACCGACCTGAAGACTCCGAACGTAGAGGCAGTTAAAAAAGGTCTGGTAAATCTGGAGAAGCATATCGAAAATGTTAAGAAATTCGGCGTTCCCTGCGTAGTTGCCATCAACATCTTCGCTCAGGATACTGCTGAAGAGCTGGAGGCAGTACGCGAGCACTGCGCTAAACATGGTGTTAATGTAGCACTGTCCGACGTATTCGCTAAAGGCGGCGAGGGCGGTATCGACCTTGCTAAGGAAGTAATTGCTCTGGCAGACAGCGGCGAGAGCAAATTCGCGCCGATTTATCCGTTGGATATGAGCCTGAAAGGCAAGATTGAAACCATCGCTAAAGAAATTTATGGTGCTGATGGCGTTAACTATACTAAGGAAGCAGACAAAGCCCTCAAGGAATTTGAAGAGCTTGGTTACGGCAACCTGCCTATCTGCATGGCTAAAACCCAATATTCCTTCTCCGATGACCCGGCACTGCTGGGACGTCCGAGCGGGTTCAAGATTACTATCCGCAACTGCCGCATTGCAGCAGGTGCAGGCTTTATCGTGGTTCTGACCGGTGATGTTATGACTATGCCCGGTCTGCCTAAGGTTCCGGCAGCAGAAAAGATTGACGTTTCGGATGATGGTGTTATCAGCGGTTTGTTCTAAAGTAAGTCTGTCGGATAAAGTGCCATCTATAATAAATTATCTGTTTTGTTTTGAGGTGAATTTACAATGGAAACTGTTTTAATGAGGGGTAAGCCTGTTGCTGATGTTTACCGTGAGGCTATTGCCAAAAAGATTGCTGTTGCTAAGCAGCGCGACCTGTTAGTAACACTGGCTATTTTGGTTGTGGGTGATGATCCCGCATCTCACGTATACAAGGATAGGCTGGTCAAATTAATTGAAAGTCTGGGCGGTGCCGCTAAGGTCATCACCTGCCCTGCCGATACTCCGGAGGAAGAGGTTATCAGCATCATCAAAAAGCTGAACCGTAACCGTTACGTTACCGGTATTATGCCGATGATGCCGATGCCGAAGCATATCAACAGCGATAACGTGGGCGCAGCGGTTTCTCCGAACAAGGACGTAGACTGCCTGAATCCGCAGAATATCGGTGATGTGTTCATGGGCCGCAGCCGTTTTGCTGCCTGCACGCCGCGTGCCTGCATGGCAACGCTGGCGCACTATGGCATTGAGCTGGAGGGCAAAAACGTTGTCGTTATCGGCCGCAGTAATGTTGTAGGCAAGCCGGTGAGCGTGCTGCTGCTGCAGCAAAATGCTACTGTTACCATTTGCCATTCACGCACACGCAACCTGCCGGAGATTTTAAAGCAGGCTGATGTTATCGTCGCTGCAGTGGGCAAGGCCTGCTTTGTAAAGCCGGAAATGGTTAAGGAAGGCGTTGTGATTGTGGACGTAGGCATTAACGCTGTGGACGGCAAGCTGGTGGGCGACGTGGACCCCGCTGTTGCCGAAAAGGCGAGCGCCTTCACGCCTGTGCCCGGCGGTATCGGTGTTGTCAGCAATATGATGGTAATGGAGTGCCTGACACGTCATATCTGATTTTGCTGCAGGCGTAATGAATAAGTGGGGAGCTTTATGAAATATTTATGGGTTTTTCTCACTGCCTGTCTTGTGGGCATTATCTATTATAATTCGTCGCTGCCCTTGAAGCAGTCTTCCGAGATTAGCGGCTGGTTTGCTGCACTGACACAGCTTTTGGCGCAGCATCTGGATATTCATCTGGCGGGTGACGTTGAGCATCACATCCGCAAAATGGCGCATTTCTGCGAATTTGCGCTGCTGGGACTGCTGCTGTGCCGCAGCTTCAGTGCCTGGGGCGTGCCTAAGCTTACGGCAACCGGTTATATTCTCTTTTTAGCGCTTTTGGTAGCTGTAATAGATGAATATATCCAAGCCTTTTCGCCGGGACGTGCCAGCAGGGTGAAGGACGTGCTGTTGGATTTCAGCGGTGTCTTCTGTGCCTGGCTGGAATATCGCATTTGGGAGTGGAGCGCACGAAAATAATTAAAAATTACAGGCTGCAGCTTGGTGTCGAAAGGCGTCCGGCTGCAGCTTTTTGCTGTTTCAGAGTATTGGTACGAGAAAATAAATGCTTTTGCAGATATTTTGCCGTTGCTTCTGCTTGCACTCATCGTTATCCTGTGCTATAATTTTGGTTAACAGATGGTGAACGTTAAAAACGTCAAGGTTAACGTACCACTTATTTTTTTATAGCATAAGCCTACCAATTAAATAGGTTATAAAAGGAGAAGATAATATGAACCCGCAAGCATTAGCACAAGAAATTATTGATGGCAGAAGACTGACTCGTCAGGACGATTTAAAGGCATTTCTGACCTGCGATTTGCAGGCCTTATGTGAGGGCGCAGATAAAATCCGCAAGCATTTTGTCGGTGAGCGCGTGGATTTGTGCTCCATTATCAACGGACGCAGCGGCCGCTGTCCGGAAAACTGCAAATTCTGTGCGCAGTCTGCACATAACCATACCGATTGCGAGGTTTACAGCTTCCTGCCGGAGGAGGATATCGTGAAGCTGGCACGCCTGAACCAGGAGGAGGGCGTACACCGCTTTTCCATTGTAACCGCAGGCAAGGCATTGACCGGTGAAGAATTCGACAAGGCAATTCATGCGTATGAAACCATGCATCGTGATTTGAAGATTGATTTGTGCTCTTCCATGGGCTTCCTTTCCCGTGAGCAGCTTCACCGTCTGCATGAGGCAGGTGTCACCAGCTATCATCATAATATTGAAACCTCTAAGCGCAACTTCCCCAATATCTGCACCACGCATACCTATGATATGAAAATCAACACGCTGAAGATGGTTAAGGAGGAGGGCATGTGCGCCTGCTCCGGCGGTATTATCGGTATGGGCGAAACCTGGGAGGACCGTCTTGATATGGCTATCAGCCTTGCTGAGCTGGGGATTGATTCTATTCCGCTGAATGCGCTGATGCCGATTCCGGGCACGCCGCTGGAGCATCTGCCGCGTCTGAGTGAGGATGATATCCTGCGTACTGTGGCCTTCTTCCGTTACATCAATCCTTTGGCTAATATCCGTCTGGGTGCAGGTCGTGCTTTGCTGACCAATGACGGCGAAACCGCCTTCAAGGCAGGTGCCTCCGCTACCATTACCGGTAATATGCTGACGACTGTGGCCTGCGCTACTATTCGCAGCGACAGAAAGATGCTGAACCATATGGGGCGTGACATTAAGCCGGAATATATGACGGATGCGGAAGCTGCTGCTATTGATGCCAGAGCGGAACAGGCATAATTATAGCTTAAAATAAATTTTGCTGCCTGCGGAGGGATGTGGTCCTTTCGCAGGCAGCTTTTTGTTTGCAGCTTTAACGGTGCGTTTTGCACCGGTTGAACCACTTGCACCAGTTGAACCACTTTTTTCAGCGTTTTTACTGAAAAATCAGTGGCTCATAAATTTTAATATAATATAAATAAAAAAGCTTTATTTTAGCCGTAAACAGCATAAAATAAAGCTTTAGAACCCTTACGAAGACTTTACTTACAGGGATATATATTAGGGGTTGTGGAGCAGTTTTTACGTATGCACCAAAAGTTGTGGTGCAAGTGGTTCAAGTGGTGCAGAGAAATACAAATAAGAAAATAACTCTTTCTTTACTGACAAAATCAGAACCCTAACCCCTTCCCCCTTTTGCTCTCACCATTACCTAATGCAATATTTTAGTCAACAATAGTAACGCAACAAGCATATATATACATAAATACCTAATTAGCCGCCTGCAGAGGAAACTCCTATATCCGCAGGCGGCTTTTTGACGTATGCACTTGTAGAGATGTGCCTGGTGTTATATAATAAAATGTGTATGCATGAAATATGCACATGTTTATTGACAGTGGCTCAATGGAGGGCTTATGGACTTTAAATTTTTTAGGAACAGAATAAAGGTATCTCTGTACAGCATAGGCATCTTCGCCTTCTTCCTGCTTGTTTCCCTGGTGAGCCTGTATATTGTGCGCGAAAAAATATTGGATAATTCGCATATTATGGGACAGCAGCTGGCAGCCCGCTTTGCCACAAGGGAAACAGGACGCATAAAAGCTCAGGAAATGCTGCTGCGCAGTGCCGCGCAGAACCTTGCACATATGCTGGAAATGAAGCCCGATATGACGGATGCAGAGCTGGAGGAGGCGCTGACGCATTTTACCGATTATATGGAAAAAAATGCTGATGTGGGCCGCTTTGATATGTGCGCTGTAGTACACGGGCATCTTATTGGCAAGCGATTGGAGGGACAGCCGACAGATGTTGCTTCGCTGAAATGGTATCAGGCAGCGCTGAGCAATAAAAGCGGCGTAGCCTATACTAATTTATATCAATACGGCAAGAATAATGAGCGCCTGCTGACGATGGCAGTGCGCTTTAGCGATAACAATGTGCTGGCGATGAATCTTTATCCGGAGCGTCTGAATGGCCTGCTGAGTGACAATAAGCTACCGAAGGACAGCTATTACTACCTTTGCGATCCGTCCGGTAATATTATGTTTACCATCAATGACCGCAATCTGTCGATAGAAGAAGAGCAACCTTATGTAGATAAAATCTTTAAGGAAATCCGTGATTCTGACAGTGATGTATCTTATATTACCGACTATGAAGGCAATAAGCGCGGGGTTTACTACACGGTTTCGGAAAAGGGCTGGATATCTATTGTAACGATTCCATATGATTTCCTGATGGGTGATTATAAGGATTTGATGCAGTGGTTCAGCCTGACGCTGGCTATTTTCCTGCTGCTAGCTGCCGGTTTGGCACTGCGCGAGCATTTGCTGAACAGGGAGCTGCAGAGCATTAACGAGGTTATCCGCGTTATGAGCAAATCATTCCTGGCTGTGTTCAGAGTTAATTATATTACAGGACGCTATTATATGCTGAAAAGTACTCCGCCAGGACCTCAGGAGCCTGAGGGCGATTATGATGAGCTGCTACAGGAGCTGATAAAGAATGTGGAGCCGGAGGCTACCGAAGAATTTGCGACCAGCTTTGCGCGTGAGCATATCAAGGATCTGGTGGAGCGTCATATCAATGACTTCGGCGGTGAGTTCCGCTATCGCTTCGGTAAGGAATACAGATGGCTGAATGTCCGCCTGATGCGCGATGATTTGCTGAATGAGGATGAAGCAGTTTTCTTCTTCCGTGAGGTAGACGCCGAAAAGCAGAAGGAGCTGGAGCATATTCAGGTGACGGAGCAGGCACTGCAGGTAGCACGCGAAAATGCCAAGTCCAGAAACATGTTCTTCTCTGCACTGTCGCATGATATGCGTGCGCCTCTCAACGGCATTATCGGCATGGCGGAGCTGGCAGAGCTGCACAAGGATGACTGCGGACAGGTGAAGGAATATATCCGCAAAATAAGCGCCGCAGGGCAGCAGCTGCTGACCTTGATTAACGATATCCTGGAAATGGCACGCCTGGACAACGGTAAGGTGGAGCATGTGCAGGAAACCTTTATGATTGCCAAGGTAGCGCAGGATACAAGCGATATTTTTGCGGCGCAGGCCGAGCTGGAGCAGAAGTTCTTTGACTCTCAGCTGATGCTGCAAGAAGATGAAATGGTGAGCGGTGATTTGCAGGGCTTGCAGCAGATTTTGAATAATATTTTGTCGAATGCGATTAAATATACCAAGGCACATGGCAAAATCAGCTTCCTGGCGCGTCGTGAGCCGGGCAATGAGCGCAACCGCGTGCATTATACCTTTGTCATTAAGGATACCGGCTGCGGTATGTCGGCCAAATTCCTGGAGAAAATCTACAAGCCGTTTGAACGCGACAGCCGTTTCGGTGTGCCGCGCGTTACCGGCACCGGCTTAGGCATGACGATTGTCAAAAGCCTGGTGGAGCGTATGGATGGCAGCATTCATATCAGCAGCCGTGTTGATGAAGGCACCTGCGTAATTATTTCTCTGCCGTTCAATATTGTGAAAAAGGTAGAAAGCAAGCCTCAGGATAGCATGCCGAAGCTGGAGGATTTTGCGGGCTGCAGAATTCTGGTAGCAGAGGATAACAGTATCAATATGGAGATTATCAGCGAGCTGCTGACGATGAATGGTCTGGAGGTATTGCCGGCAAGCAACGGCAAGGAGGCCGTGAACCTGTTTGAGGCTTCGGACGAGGGCAGCATCAGCATGGTGCTGATGGATATGCAGATGCCGGAAATGGATGGCTGTGAGGCTGCCGAGGCTATCAGAGCTTTGCCGCGCGAGGATGCGCATGCGGTGCCGATTCTGGCGCTGACAGGCAACAGCGGCAGTGATGACGTGGAACGCGCGATGGCTGCCGGCATGAATGATTTTATGGTGAAACCGGTACAGATGAAGCTGTTGGCGCAGATGATGAGTGCGTATCTGCAGCATTAAGAGCAGAAAGGGGTGCGAAGCCGTGCATTTACAGGAACTGCCGCAGTATGTGGCGATTGATATTCAGGAGGCGCTGGAGGAGCGCTTTATGGAAAGTGAAGCTATGTATGTGCGCTTTTTGCGCAAGCTGCTGACAAGCGATGATTATAAATTGATGGAGGAGGCTGCGGAGGCAGGTAACCTGCAGGAGGTGCTGCGCTATGCACATAATCTGAAGGGCGTGTGTGCAACGCTGGGGCTGACAGGCCTGCAGACGCAGTTTGCCGATATTGTGAGTTTGTTGCGCAGCGAGGGCTATACCGTGCCTCAGCTGCAGGCGAAGCTGGCTGCGGTTAAGATTGACTGGCAGCGCACGCTGCAATATATTGAGCAGCTGGAGAGTGCATGATGGAGATACTAAGCGTAGCTGTGGGCGGTGCTCTGGGCGCAGTGTGCCGTTATCTGCTGGGTAATTTTATCAGCAGAGCGAGCGGCAGCGCCCTTCCCTGGGGAACCTTCGCCATAAATATCATAGGCTGCTTTTGCATGGGACTCTTAATGACGCTGATTGTGGAGCGCGGGATGCTGCCCGCGGCCTGGCGTCTGTTCTTGTGCGTGGGCCTGTTGGGCGGCTTCACCACCTTTTCCTCGTTCGGCTACGAAAGCCTGATGCTGCTGACGGAGGGAAATATCGCTGCCGCGGCAGCGTACAGCGGCGGCAGCCTGCTTTTGGGACTTGTGGCTGCGGGAGCATGCGTGCTGGCGGGAAAAGGGATATGAGGCTGACGCTGTAAGGAATAAACAACACTTGTGAAAATGTATGTTATAATCAGTGATATAGACTATGCGCAAAAGCAAGGGGGAGAATCATATGGGATTATTGTTAAATACTCTCTCTCCGGCAGTGTTATACGAGGAGATGGCTAAAAGTACATATTTTGTTGATAAAACAGCCTTTATAGGCCAAATGCTGCAGCGTATAGGTACTAATGGCAAGTATGTGTGCATCACACGTCCGCGCCGTTTTGGCAAAACTGTTATGGCTAATATGCTGGGAGCATTTTTGACTAAAAGTGCCGCTACGGCAAAGCTTTTTGCACAGTTAAAGATAGGACGTGATGCCGAGGCTATGCAGCATATTAATCAATATAATGTTATTTATATTGATTTCAGCAGAATCAGCAGCAATGATTACCAAAGCTATATAGATAATATTGCTGATGCCTTGAAGAAGGATTTGCATAAGGCGTATCCCGATGTTGATTATCGTGCGGCAGGCGGCGTAGCTGAGGATTTGGAAAGAATTACTGCAGCGACGGGCGAAAGGTTTATTTTCATTTTTGACGAATGGGATGCAATCTTTCATGCTGCCTTTATTTCCGAAGATGACAGAAAAAAATACCTGCTGTTCTTAAAGGATTTGCTTAAGGACAGAGTATATGTTCAGCTGGCGTATATGACTGGCGTACTGCCGATATCAAAATATACCAGCGGCTCGGAATTAAATACCTTTGCGGAATATAATATGGCGACGATGTCATTATATAGTGATGTTTTTGGCTTTAATGATGCGGAAGTAGATGCGCTGTTTGCAAAGTATCAAGCTTTGACGGCTCAACCGCAGGTTACACGTGAAGGCTTAAAAATATGGTATGACGGCTATCACACTGCTGCCGGCAATTTACTGTATAATCCGCGTTCTGTGGTTATGGCTTTGCAGAATAACCAGCTTTATAATTATTGGACTAGCTCTGGTCCCTATGATGAATTGTTTTACTATATCCGCAACAATGTGACGGCGGTGCGTGATGATTTGGCGCTGATGGCTGCCGGTGAACGCATACCCTTGAAAATACAGGAATATGCGGCCATGCTGCTGGAGCTTAATACAAAGCAACAGATTTTTTCGGCGATGGTTGTTTATGGCCTGTTGACATATGAAAACGGCAGAGTATTTATCCCTAATAAAGAATTGATGGATAAATTTAATGAGCTGCTCCTGAATAAGGATTCCTTGGGCTACGTACATCAGCTGGCAATAAAATCGGAAGCAATGCTGCGGGCTACGCTTAAGGGTGATACCGCTACAATGAGCAGGATTCTGGAATTTGCTCATAATACGGAAACACCGCTGTTGGCGTATAACAACGAAACAGAACTGGCTGCTATTATTAATCTTATATATCTGGCAGCGCGCGACAGATATAATGTCCAAAGGGAGGATAAGGCCGGAACAGGCTATGTTGACTTTATTTTCTATCCCTATCAGGAAAATGATGATTGCCTTATATTGGAGCTGAAGGTTGACCATACGCCGGAGGAAGCGATTGAGCAAATAAAACGCAGGCAGTATGCGCTTAAATTTGCCGGAACTCTGGGAGATGGCAGCAAGCGTTATCAGGGACGGATTTTGGCTGTCGGGATAGGCTATTCCAAGAAAACAAAACAGCACCACTGTAAGGTAGAGGTGCTGCAGAAGTAATTGGCTGTATAATGATGAAAATAGGAAGTGAATAAGGTGAAAATTGAAAGCGGAAGAATGCTTAATGACTATATTGAACCTAACAAAAAACAGTACTGTATTCCTGTTTTTCAAAGGGATTATGCATGGACTGAAGAGCAGTGTACAAAGCTTTTTGAAGATATAGTGATGGCATATAAAAAAGACAGACCTCATTTTTGCGGTTCTTTCGTGTACGCACCTTTAGGTTCTAAAAAACATATTGATTCATATATAATTATTGATGGCCAACAACGCTTTACGACACTTTATATCTTGATAAAAGCACTTGCTGATTCAGCCGTTGATGATAGAGATAAGGAGGCTCTGCAAAGATATCTCTATAATGAAGATAAGTTTGACAGATATGGCTTGGACGAAAAAAGCAAGCTGAAATTAAAACCGGTAAAAACTGATAATGACCAACTCCTGTTATTAATGTCAGGAAAAATAGAGCAGATGGATAAGAGCAGGCGAGGTATAATTTATCATAACTATATGCTTTTTATGCAATTAATAAAATCATTTCTTGATGAATCGACTGCTAATTCTGTACTGATGATTAATGATGGTATAGAGAAACTGATTTGTGCAGATATTAGATTAGATACAGATGATAACGCTCAAGAAATATTTGAAAGAATTAATTCAACAGGCATTAAGTTAGGATTAGCAGATTTGATTCGTAATTATATATTAATGACTGATACAGATCAAGAACGCCTGTATGAAGAGTATTGGCTTGTTGTGCAGAACTTATTGCCTGATAAATTGCTTGATAACTTTTTTATAGATTATCTGAATATGAAAAGCGATGGCTTTGTAAAAGAAAGTGAAGCCTATAAAAGCTTTAAACAGGTATATTTAGAAGGTAAATATGACAATGAGAAAATGCTTCAGGAAATTTTGCATTACGCAAAGCAGTATTGTGCATTTTGTTATGGAAGCAGTGGTTTTGACGCTGAAGTAAATAAAGCTTTAGCAGGCTTGCGCAAGCTAAAGCAAACTACGGTATACTTATTTTTGTTTAGAGTTTTTGATGATTATGAAAATGGAATTATTACTCAAAATGAGCTGGCGAGAGTGCTCAAAATGCTTCTAAGCTACAGCATAAGAAGACTTGTTTGTGAGATTGGTTCTAATTCTCTGCGTGGATTATATAAGACTCTTTATGGGCGTGTATTCGAACAAAAAGAAAATAAAAATACCTACTACGATTCTCTGGTTTCGTTCTTTATGCAACAAACCTCGAAAAATACAATACCATCAGACAATGAGTTTTTGACAGCGTTGCAAGAAAAGAATCTTTATAGTAAAAATGCTCTTTGCAAATATTTACTCTGTGCAATCGAAAACCAGGGCAAGGAAACATTAGATACAGAAAATCTAAGCATTGAGCATATAATGCCACAAAATAAAAATTTGTCGATGTCGTGGCAAAAAATGTTAGGAGAAAATTGGCAATCTGTGCATGAAAAGTATCTTCATACGCTCGGCAATTTGACATTAACAGGGTATAATAGTGAGCTTGGAGATAAGCCGTTTGAAAAAAAGAAAGAGAAATTGGAAGAAACTATTACACATATAGCTGTTCTCTATAGTGATGTTAAGGATAAGAGTGAATGGAATAGCGTAAATATGGAAAAACGTGCAAAGCGTTTGGCTGAAATTATTTTAAAACTATTTCCTATTGAGCAGCCAAAAACAAAAATTGAATTTACTGATCCACACTATAAACTTTATACATTAGCGAATCCGGATGATGCTACTTATAAGACAGTAAATTATTTTGAGTTTTTAGGAGAGCGTGTGAATGTTAATAGTTTTGCTGAGATGGTAAGGTCTATTGCTCAAATTTTGTACGATATGGACAATAGTATTATTGATGATATGGCCAAAAAACATGAACCACTGCCGGAATGGACAACACCTGCGTTTTCTTATGAAGAAAAAGGTGTACGTAATCCGTTTAAGCTGAAAAACTGTAACATTTATATTTCAACAGGTTATTCCGCATCTGCATGTATATATTTCATAAGAGGTTTAATGAAAAAGTACGAGTTCAATACTAGTGAGGATTTTGTTTATAGTGCAAAACCTAACAATACCTCGATAAATTAGTCTTCCTACGCTCTCCTGATATTCAGCACGGCAATCGCTGCAAATATCAGTCCCATGCCGATGATTTTCACCATCGTCAGTGCTTCTGCAAAGAATATGACACCGACGGCGGCAGCCACAAAGGGCTCAATCGTCGCGAGGATGGAGGCCTGTCCGGCCTCAACCTGTTCCAACCCTTTGGTGTAGAGCAAATAAGGAAGCACGGCGCAGAGCAGGCCCAGTCCTAAAGCGCTGCCGATTGCCTGTAAATCAATGGCTGCAAGACGCTGATAATCGAAATCTGCGAGTGGCCAGGAAGCAATAAGTGCGAGATAAAAGGTGTAGGCGGTGATGGTGAGTGACGAATACTTACGCACTGCATATTTGCCGAAGATGCTGTACAGTGCGTAGCCGAAGCCGCTGCCAAGTCCGTAGAGCAGGCCGCTGAGCGTGAGCGTCAGGCTGCTGCCGAAAACACCGGTGACGCAGGCGCAGCCGCTGAAGGTGAGCACCAGAGCGAGCGCCTTAGTGCGCGTGAAGGCTTCGCCAAAGCAAAAAAGCGACATGAGCATAACAAAGACAGGCGCAGTGTAAAGCAGCAGTGCTGCCACCGCCAGGCTTGTCTGCTGCATAGCGTTAAAGTAGCAGTAGTTGAAGAACACCAGGCTGCAGATGCCGGTGCCGACGAAAAGCCAGAGATCACGCAGTCTGATGCACAGGGCGGTACGTCTTGACCGCAGCAGCGGCAGCGTGACGCAGACTGCCGCTGCCAGCGAACGTAGGGCAACAATCTGCATGGAGCTGAAGCCTTGTGCTGCCAGCGTTCTGACGAAGAGTCCGATTAAACCCCAGCAGACAGCAGCGGAGATGATATAAAGATAGGCCTTTGTTTTCATTGCTCAGCCTGCTTTTTGCCGCGGGCCCAGAAGGAGTGGAACTTCTGCAGCAGCTCCTTGCCGGGCTTGGGCGGCCACAGCTCCTGCCTGTCGCTGTCACGCATGGCTGCCGCCAGATGCTCGTATATTTCCGGATATTGCGCATCGAGTGCTGCGATATGCTCCTTGATGTCCTGACGCATGGTGTGGCCGTCATAGGGACAGGGGTTTTTAATGGGCTTCAGGCCCAGCTTTGCCACCAGCTCGCGGATTTCCTGCTCGCGGTAGTAGAGCAGCGGGCGCAGTACCGTGATGCCGGAGCGCGACAGTGGCGTTACCGGCAGAAAGGTGCGCAGCTGGCCGCTGGTCACAAGATTCATAAAGAAGGTTTCCACTGCATCGTCATTGTGGTGCGCCAACGCCACTTTGTTGAAGCCAAGCTCCTGCGCACGGCGGTTGGTAGCGGCGCGGCGGAAGTAGGCGCAGGTGAAGCAGGGGCTGCCGCCTTTTTTTTCATGTGCAGCCATCACGTCAACATCGTCGCTGTAGTGTGTCAGGCCGAACTGCGCGCAGAAGGCCTCCAGCTCTGCCTTGGGAAAGTTGGGCGCGAACATGCCGTTGACGGTATAGCAGGCAAGGTCGAAGGGAATCGGCGAATATTTTTTGATTTCCGCCAGCATGGCTGTCAGAAGCATGCTGTCCTTGCCGCCGCTGAGGCCGACGAGAATGCGGTCACCCGGCTGCAGCATATCGAATTCTATAATAGCCCGCCACAGCTTGCTTAAATCCTTGGCGGGAACGAAGGTGCTTTTTTTGCTCATCTGAAAAATCTCCTTTTGCATTACATAGCATTATTTTAACACAATGCAGCTGCTTTTCCTAGCATATCTCTAGGCTAAAGCGGCTGCTTTTCTTCGCCTAAGCGACGCGTTTTGTGATATAATATTTAAGTCAAAAATATTTTTACCCAAGAAGAGGATGCAGGTGCATCCGTGAAATATTATGGAGGCTAACGACTGATGACCGATACAATGCAAGGACTCAATAAAGAGCAGCTTGATGCAGTACAGACTATTAACGGACCGATGCTGATTCTGGCAGGCGCAGGCAGCGGCAAGACAAAGGTGCTTACCTGCCGTATTGCCCACCTGCTGCAGCAGGGCGTGCGTCCCTATCGCATTTTGGCGATTACCTTTACCAATAAAGCCGCCGCGGAAATGCGCGAGCGTGTAGACCGTATGGCAGGCGCTGCTGCCAGAGATGTGTGGCTGTTCACCTTCCATGCCTTCTGTGCACGCCTTTTGCGCTACGAGCTGGAAAATCTTAACGGCTATGCCAATAATTTTGCTATTTATGATACGAGCGACAGCAAAAACCTGATTAAGCAGGTGCTGAAGGAAATGAACCTTGATGAAAAGCGTTTCCCGCTGCCGGCGATTATCAGCCATATCAGCAACGCTAAAAATGCCTTGCTGCTGCCCGATGCCTACGCTCGCGAAGCCTCCGGCTACTATGAGCAGCAGGTGGCAAAAATTTATGATGCTTATCAGAAAAAGCTGCAGGCCAACAATGCCGTAGACTTTGACGATTTGCTGCTGCTGGCGCTGCGTCTGCTGCAGGAAAATCCTGCGGTTAGAGAAAAATACCAGCGCAAGTTCGATTACCTGATGGTTGACGAATATCAGGACACCAACCATGCGCAGTACCTGCTGACGAAGCTGTTGGCCGCAGGCCACAGAAATATCTGCGTCGTAGGCGATGCCGACCAGAGCATTTACGGCTGGCGCGGTGCCGATATCCAGAATATCCTTGATTTCGAAAAGGATTATCCCGATGCCAAGCTGGTGAAGCTGGAGCAGAACTACCGCAGTACGCAGGTTATTCTGGATGCCGCCAATGCCGTTATCGACAACAACAGCGGACGTAAGCCGAAAAATTTGTGGACTGCCAACGGCAACGGGTCGGAAATCGTCTACTATCAGGCGAACGATGAAAGAGATGAAGCACGCTATGTGATTGAAAATATGCAGAAGCTGCAGCTGAATGAAGGCGCTAAGCTCGGCGATATGGCGGTGCTGTACCGCACTAACGCGCAGTCGCGTGTATTCGAGGAAATGCTGATTAAGAGCGGTATCGCCTATACGATGGTCGGCGGTACGAAGTTCTATGAGCGCAAGGAAATCAAGGATGCACTGGCTTATCTGCGCTTGCTTTATAATCCGCATGACAGCCTGAGCCTGTTGCGTATCATCAACGTTCCTCGCCGCGGCATCGGTGATGCGACACTGGCACGTCTGCAGGAATATGCCAATGCTAGCGGTCAGTCCCTGTTCGAGGTAGTGACCAATGCGGCGGATGTCCCCGGTCTTGCAAGCCGCTTTGCCAACAAGCTGGACGAGCTGAGCGAGCTGCTCTTTGAGCTGATGGGCGAGGCTGCCGATGTGCCGGTAAAACAGCTTTTGGATGATGTGCTGCTGAAAACCGGTTATCTGGAGGAGCTGCAGAACAGCAAGGACCCGCAGGACGAAAGCCGTGTGGAGAACCTGAAGGAAATGCTGAGCGTAACCGAGGAATTCGCAGTAAAATGCGAGCGCAACGGTGAAGAGCCGACGTTGGAAAATTTCCTAGCTGATGTAGCACTGGTTGCCGATATTGATGATGCGGAGCTGGGCGAGGAAGCAGTTACTCTGATGACGCTGCATTCCGCTAAGGGCCTGGAATTCCCCGATGTCTTTTTGGTAGGTATGGAGGAGGGTATCTTCCCGCATTCCCGTACACTGATGAACGAAAACGAAATTGAAGAGGAGCGCCGTCTGTGCTACGTAGGCATTACGCGTGCGGAAAAGCATTTGTTTTTGAGCAATGCCAGAACCCGCACTATCTACGGACGCACGCAGTATTACACACCGTCCCGCTTCCTGCAGGAGGTGCCGCGTAATCTGGTGCATGTTATCAAGCGCCCGGTAGTGCAGCGTCCGGCGATGACCTCGCAGGTACACAAGCCTACTGCGAAGGAAAACGCCAACTGGTTCGAGCAGCATAAGGCCAGCTTCTTCCCGAGGGAAAGCAGTGCGGCGGCAGGCTGCAGCTTCCATGTAGGCGATAAGGTTATGCATAAAAAGTGGGGCGCAGGCACGATTGTTACCGCTAAGGCTGCGGATGACGGCCAGGAGGTTACGGTTGCGTTTGCCGGCGGTGGTATCCGCAGCCTGCTGACGAAGTATGCTAAGCTGGAAAAGCTGTAAGCAGCGGTTTTCCGGATAAAAATGTTGGAGGATAAAGCAATGGCAGAAATGGATTTATTTGCTGATGAGCGTGCAGCGGATTTGGCCGAGGCCGAAAAGCTGCGCCGCAAAATCCGTCATAACGAGTATTTATATTATGTATTGGATGCGCCTGAGATTACGGATGCCGAATATGACTGCATGATGGTGCGCCTGCGTGAGCTGGAGGCGCGCTATCCTGACAGCATTCCGGCCGATTCTCCTACGCAGCGTGTCGGCGGCCGTGCCTCCTCGCAGTTTACCGAGGTGCGTCACCTGGAGCCGCTGCTGAGTCTGGGCAATGTGTTTTCCGCCGAGGAACTGCGAGCCTTTGATGAACGCGTTCGCAGTGGTCTGCCTGCAGGCAGCAAGGTGGAATACGTTATGGAGCCGAAGATTGACGGCCTGGCCTGCAGCCTGATTTACGAAAACGGTAAGCTGGTGCGCGCCGCTACCCGCGGGGATGGCGTAGTAGGCGAAAATGTTACGGCCAACGTGCGCACCATCCGCAGCATTCCGCTGACGCTGAAGGTGCCGGAGGGCGAAGCAGTACCGGAGCTTTTGGATGTGCGCGGTGAGGTCTATATGCCGCGTCAGGCCTTTATGCGCTTGAACGAGCAGCGCGCGGAGCGCGGCGAGAGCGAGTTTGCCAACCCGCGTAATGCAGCGGCAGGCAGCCTGCGCCAGCTGGACCCGCAGGTAACGGCAAGCCGCAGCCTGAGCTTTTTTGCCTATTATCTGGTAGGCGAGGGCGCGCAGCCTAAGCACAGCGAATCGCTGGCTTTGCTGGCGCGTTATGGCTTTAAGGTGAGCGAAAATTATAAGGTTGTCGAAAATATCGACGAAGCGATTAAATATATCGGCGATTTCAACGAGCTGCGTCAAGGACTGTCCTATGATACCGACGGCGCTGTTATTAAAGTCAACGATGTTTACCAGCAGCGTATTCTGGGCGCGACAGGCAAGGATCCGCGCTGGGCTACTGCCTATAAATATCCGCCGGAGCAGGCGGAAACTACGCTGGAGGATATCGACTGGCGTGTAGGACGCACAGGCGTACTGACACCGACGGCAGTGCTGACACCGGTAAAATTAAGCGGTAGCGTTATCAGCCGTGCAACCTTGCATAATGAGGATTTTATCCGTGCCAAGGATATCCGCATCGGTGACAGGGTTGTTATCAACAAGGCCGGTGAAATTATTCCCGAGGTACTGCGCGTAGTTGTTGAAAAGCGCACCGGTGACGAAAAAGAGGTAGAAATTCCCAGCGTCTGCCCGGAATGCGGCTGGCGTGTAGAGCGTCAGGGCGAGGAGGCAGCTATCCGCTGCACCAATCCGCATTGCCCGGCGCTGGGACGCGAGGGTTTGATTCACTTTGTCAGCCGTGATGCGATGAATATCGACGGCTGCGGTCCTTCTGTTATCAACGCACTGCTTGATGCTGGCCTGGTACGTGATGCTGCGGATTTGTACAGCCTGCGCAAGGAGGATTTGCTGAAGCTGGAGCGTATGGGTGAAAAATCGGCGGATAATCTGCTGGCGGCGTTGGACGAAAGCAAGAAGAACGAGCTGGACAAGCTGCTCTTTGCTTTGGGTATCCGTCATGTGGGTGCCAAGGTAGCGCGTATTCTGGCAACGGAATTCGGCAGCATGGAAAAGCTGCAGCAGGCACAGCCGGAAGAGCTTGCGCAAATTCGCGATATCGGTGACAAGATTGCGGAAAGCGCCGTTACTTGGCTGAACGTACCGGCGAACATCGACTTGGTGGAGCGTTTGGCGGCAGCAGGACTGACGATGACGTTTACGCCGCCTGCCAGTCAGGAGGATAACCCCTTCTTCGGCAAAACGCTTGTCTTTACGGGCACAATGCCTACGCTGGGACGCGCCGAGGCAAAGACGATGGCGCAGGATGTGGGCGCTAAGGTAAGCGGCAGCGTCAGCAAAAAGACGGATTACGTCATTGCGGGTGCGGAGGCCGGCAGTAAGCTGGAAAAGGCACAGCAGTTAGGCGTAACAGTTATTGATGAGGCTGAATTCCTGCGGATGCTTAAAGGTGAATAAGGCATAAAAACAGCGTGGCTGCGAGTAGCGGCCACGCTTAATTTTTTAGTGATGATATTCGTTTTTGTGTTCCTTGGCCAAAGCGTCCCAAACAGGCAGCTGCAGGCCGGCAATTTCGGAGGTGAACGGAGTACCGTCGTTCTTTTCGAAATGCTTCCAGGCACGCAGTACGTATTTAAAGCCGATATATTGCAGCGGTAAGTTGCAGTATACCATGAGGATGTTGGCGAAGTCGCTCAATTCCCACAGTGCGCCTAAATCCATACCGGCGATGTTGGTGATAACACCGAAGGAAATAACGATGAGGCACAGCACGCGGATGGCGTTGATGAAGGAAGCCTTGCTGGAAATGCGGTTAGCACACATTTCGGTGAAGGACATAAAGCCCAAGAGGCAGGTGAAGGCAAACAGGCCGAAGCAAACGCTTACGAGCAGCGTAACAACGCTGTAAAGAGTGTCATTGCCGCCGGTAAGCGCGCCGCAGGAGGCTAAGAATTTATCCAGCTTGCCCAGTTCAAACCAGGCATTGGCATCTGCCGTGAGCCACATGCTGCCCATAATCACGACAAAGCCTGTCAAGGTGCAGATAACGATGGTATCAAGGAATACGCCCAACGCCTGCACACAGCCCTGCTCACAGGGGTGCGCAACCTCTGCTGCTGCAGCCGGCATGGTGATGGTACCCTGGCCAGCCTCGTTAGACATCAGGCCACGCTTGATACCTTGGCTGAGCGCCAAACCGAAGGCACCGCCGAAAACAGCATCAGGCGCAAAGGCCTGCGTGAAAACGGAGCTGAAGAACAGCGGAATGCGGTCCAGGTTGCCGACGGTCAAAGCGATGACGGTGAGTACGTAAATAACTGCCATAATGGGAACGATGCGGTCGGTAACCTTCGTTACTTTTTTGATGCCGCCGAAGCTGATAACAGCAGTGATAACGATAAGCACTGCGAAGGAAATCCAGTAGAGCGAAGAATTGGTGGGAATGTTTACGCCGGAGATTTTGCTGGCGATGGCACCCACAGCGGAAATAGTGTTGAAGCCCTGCGCAGGGAAGCACAGCAACGCATAAACGATGTACAGCATGCTGAGCGCAACGCCGGCAGCGGCGGAATCGTTCAACAATTTGCGTGCGTAAAAGGGCAGGCCGCCGACATATTCGTTATCACGCTTTTCCTTGAAAATCTGCGAAAGCGTGGATTCGGCGAAGGACGTTGCCATGCCGAAGAAGGCAGAAACCCACATCCAGAACAATGCTCCCGGGCCGCCGATGGAAATTGCGCCGGTTACGCCCAAGATATTGCCGGGGCCGACGCGCATAGCGGTGGAAAGCAAAAAGGCTGTGAGTGAGGAAATACCGTTGCGCGTGTGGTTGCGCTGCATCAGTACCTTCACGGCGAAAATAAAGTTGTGTACCTGTACAAAGTGCAGGCGGAAGGTGAAGTAAATACCTGTACCGACTAATAAAATAATTGCCAGACTAAAGTTTCCCAAAATGGGAATAGAACCGTACCAGTCGAGATTGCAGGGGAAATCCCAGAACCAGTTGGAAACAATCTGGATTTTTGCGCAGATTGCGTTAACTGCATCAAATAAAGCTTGCATAAGACCTCTCTCCTATAGCTGTAATTTTATTTTGCCCTTGCGTTAAGGCGCAGCAAAGGCAGCTTCATTATCTATATCTTAACCTTTTTTATATTGCTTGGCAATGGGTGCGAGGATGTATACAATATATAGCGGATGCTATTTTCTCTGCAAGAAAAACTTTTTGTGTTGATTTCTCATACATAATTTACAGACAAACAGCGTGATTTGTAATATAATATAAAATTAGATAAGTGACATCTGCTTTCTTTCGCACAGATGTCTATATATAATCTTAGAAATGAGGGAATATGATGAAAGAGTATAATTCCGTATCGGAACCGTTTTTAGCGGATGTGCGCGCCGTAGTAGGTGACGCCAATGTTTTTACCGAGCCTGAAAAGCTGGAGCAATATAAAACCGACGAGGAATATGATCCGCGCCGTTTCCGTGTGCCTGAGGCTGTTGTGCGTCCTGCCAATGCCGAAGAGATTGCCGCAGTTGTGAAGCTGTGCAACAAGTACAACGTGCCGCTGACTGTACGCAGCGGCGGTACCAGTCTTGCTGACGGCGCGATTGCTGTCTGCGGCGGTATTGTGCTGCTCATGGAGCGCTTAAATAAAATTATCGAGATGAATACCGAAGCTATGTATGTTGTCGCCGAAGCAGGCGTGCGTACCGTTGATATTCAGAAGATGGCTAATGAAGCAGGCTATCTGTATGCAGGTGACCCCTGCAGCGCCGAAAGCTGCCTGATCGGCGGCAACCTGGCAACCAACGCCGGCGGCAGCAAGGCTGTACGCTACGGCGTTACCCGTAATCAGGTTTACAGCCTGGAGATGGTTACTCCGACCGGTGAAATCGTGGAGGTTGGCAGTCGTCTGAAAAAATGCAGCACAGGCTATTGCATGGAGCAGTTGGTAATGGGCAGCGAAGGTACCTTGGGCATTATCACCAAGGTAACCTTGAAGCTGCAGCCGATGCCTCCGTATCGCTTTGACCTGCTGGCAGTTTTTGACGACCCGTTCAAGGCTCTTGATGTAGTGCCGAAGATTATGCAGGCCGGTCTGAACCCGACGAGCATGGAATATATGGATAATTCCTATGTGCGTGCCTGCGCCGATTATATTGAATTTAAGGGCGCACCTCACTATGAGGACGGTATTTACGTTATCATTACGGTAGAAACATTCAGTGAGGATGAGCTGGACATGAAGATGGAGCAGCTCGACGAGCTGTGCGAAGCAGCAGGAGCTGTTGAAGTTCTGGAAGCAGATGACCGTATCTGGGCAATGCGCCGCAACTGCCAGGAATCCATCAGCCTTGTGAGCAAGGTTTCCCTGACCGATGATGTTGTTGTGCCTGTAGACCGCATTGCGCCGACCATTAAAGAAATTATGCATATCGGCAGCAAGTATCCTTTCCCGATTCCGGTAAAAATCAATGCGCATATCGGTGATGGTAATCTGCATATCGTTCTCTGCAAATGCGATTTGGATGATGCAACCTGGGAAAAGATTGTGCATGACTTCCACGAAGAAGTTTATGCCTATGCCTACGCTCAGGGCGGACGCTTAGCAGGCGAGCATGGTATCGGTGCCAAGAAGCTGGCTTACATGGAAGAGTTTACGCCTGCCGGTGAGCTGGAGCTGATGCGCAGAATTAAGTTGGCTTGGGATCCGAATCTTATACTTAACCCCGGCAAAGTCTTCAACGCATAAGCAAGAGCGCATATAAAGCACCATCTGCGTCGGGATGGCTCCTAGGAGTACGTGTAAGTACGCCGTCGTCGCTCTCCCTCGCATCTGATACTTTCTCTGCACTCTTTATAAAAATTAGAAAAAGTAGTGTGTTATTGAGAAAATAAAATTCTGGCGCATATAAAGCACCATCTGCGTCGGGATGGTATCTGGGAGTATGTGAAAGTACGTCGTCGTCCTTCCTCGCCTCTGATACCTTCTCGTCAGCCTTTAGAAAAGGTAGTGTATTATGAGCAATTATAATTCTGTAACTCCTGAATTTATTGATGAATTAAAAACGCTGTTGGGCGAAAAATATGTCAAAACCGATGCTGATACGCTCGACCGTTACAAGACGGACGAGGAAGCGGACGAGCGCTGCTTCCACCTGCCGGATGTAGTGGTAATTCCGGCCGATGCCGAAGAAATTGCCGGCGTAGTGAAGCTGTGTAACAAGTATCTCATTCCGCTGACTGTGCGCGGCGGCGGTACAGGCATCGTTGACGGCGCTATTGCCGACAAGGGCGGCGTAGTGCTTTTAATGGAACGCCTCAACAAAATTATCGAGCTGAATAAGGAAGGCTTGTACATGGTAGCACAGGCCGGTGTGCGCACGCTGGATATTCAGGCAGCGGCGAAGGCGGAGAATCTGCTTTATGCAGGTGACCCGTCGAGCAGCGACAGCTGCCAAATCGGCGGTAACCTGGCGACGAATGCCGGCGGCATCAAGGCTGTGCACTACGGCGTAACGCGCAATCAGGTCTACGCTGTGCAGATTGTTACGCCCTACGGCGATATTGTTGACCTGGGCTCACCGCTGAAAAAGTGCAGTACAGGTTACTGCATGGAGCAGCTTGTTATCGGCAGCGAGGGCACGCTGGGCATTATTACGCAGGTAACACTGAAGCTGCAGCCATTGCCTCCGTATAAAATTGATATGCTGGCGATTTTCCACGATCCGATGGCAGCAATCGGTGTTGTACCGCAGCTTGTGAAAGCAGGTATTGACCCGACAAGCATCGAATATATGGATAATCCTAATGTGCGGACAACCTCGGAATATCTTGAATTCCCCGGTGCACCGCATGTTGAAGACGGTATTTACGTTATCATTACGATAGAAACCTTCAATGAAGATGAGCTGGACATGAAAATGGAGCAGGCCAGCGATATCTGCGAGGGCGCAGGCGCTGTGGATGTTCTGGAGGCTGATGAGCGTATCTGGTCGATGCGCCGCAACTGTCTGGAATCTGTAAGCCTTATCAGCAAGGTGTGCACGACGGATGACGTTGTTGTGCCGGTTGATGAAATGAGCGACATGATTCAGTACATCATTAAAACTGTGGCGAAATATCCCTTCCCGCTGCGTATCAACGCGCATATCGGTGACGGGAACCTGCATATCGTGCTGTGTAAGCTGGATTTGTCTGATGAGGAGTGGGAGTCTGAATTAAGCCGCTTTACGGAAGAGGTTTATACATATGCTTATGCGCATGGCGGCCGTCTTTCCGGTGAGCATGGCATTGGCAGCAAGAAGGCACACTTTTTGGAGCGCTTTACTCCGAGCGGTGAGTTGGAGCTGATGAGAAAAATTAAAAAATCCTGGGATCCAAATAATATTCTGAACCCCGGCAAGGTTTTTAATTTATAAGAAGACCGTTTCAATGGTCTTGGAGAAGCTAAAATATGTAGCATAGTAGCTAAGTAGCAAAGGAGAGATTTTAGTATGACAAATTACAATCCCGTAACCGACGAAGTTCTGGAGGAGCTGCGTAAAGCAGTCGGCGCAGAGCATGTAAAAAATGATGCCGAAACTCTGGAGCGTTACAAAACCGACGAAGAGCCGGACGCTCATTACCACCATCTGCCGGAGGTAGTTGTAGCACCGGGCAGCACCGAAGAGGTTGCTGCTGTTATGAAAATCGCCAATAAATATCTTGTGCCTGTAACTCCGCGCAGTGCCGGCACCAGCGTATCCTGCGGTGCGATTCCTGTTTTCGGCGGCATTGTGCTGCTGATGGAGCGCATGAATAAAATTATTAAGCTCGATGCCGATGCTATGTATATGGAGGTTGAGGCTGGTGCGCTGACCTCCGATATTCAGGCTAAGGCTAACGAAGCAGGGCTGCTGTATGCCGGTGACCCGTGCAGTGCAGACAGCTGCATGATCGGCGGCAACATTGCAACCAACGCCGGCGGCAACAAGGCTGTACGCTACGGTACTACCCGTCATCAGGTTTATTCTATTGAGGTTGTTACTCCGACCGGCGAAATTGCTGAGCTGGGCAACCGCCTGAAAAAATGCAGCACCGGCTACTGCCTCGACCAATTGGTAATGGGCAGCGAGGGTACTTTGGGTATCATCACCAAAGCAACTCTGAAGCTGCTGCCGTTGGCTCCGTATCGTCTGGATATCCTTGCTGTTTTCACCGAAGTACAAAAAGCAGTTGACCTGGTGCCTGCACTGGTTAAGGCCGGCCTGAATCCGACCAGTGTTGAATTCATGGACAACGGCTTTGTACGTGCTGCCAGTGATTATGCAGAACAGCGTCTGCCGCATTACGAGGATGGCAGCTACGTTATCGTTACTGTGGAAACCTTTAACGAGGACGAGCTGGATATGAAGATGGAGCAGCTTGACGAAATTTGTACTGCCTGCGGTGCAACCGACGTTGTTGAAGCAGACGAGCGCGTATGGAAGGTACGCCGCAGCTGTCTGGAAGGCTCCAAGGCTTTGAGCAAGGTTTCTACCTCTGATGACCTTGTTGTACCTATCGACAAAATCGCTGTCTGCCTGAACCACCTGATGGAGGTTTCCAAGCAATTTGATTTCGAATGCATGTGCCTGGCTCACGCCGGTGACGGTAACCTGCATTTCAACTGCCTGAAGATGGATATGACCGACGAAGAGTGGGAAAAACAGCTCGCAGAGTTCCACAAAATCTGCTACGCATATGTTTACAGCCTGGGCGGCCGTCTTTCCGGCGAGCATGGCATCGGTGCGAAAAAGATTGACGCACTGGCAGCTTATTGCGACCCGGTAGAAATGTCTATCATGAAGACTATTAAACGCGCTATGGATCCGAACAATATCCTGAATCCGGGTAAGCTTATCCGTGCCTGATTCTTTTTGAGCACTGCTGAATAATTTTAATATAGCGTCCGACGTACTCTTATATGCAAGAGTACGTCGCTTTTTTTATTTACAATATTCCTCGCCTACATTATAAATGTTGCCAACTTGATAGAGGCAGAGTTAAATAAATTGCGGAAAATTAAAAAACTATTGCTTGTAAAATACGTATATGTTATAATGCTGTCTATATAAATTTAATTAGGAATAATGAATATATATTATGAAAAGGGGAGGATGATGATGAATATGACAGAGGAATACAATCGCCTGATAGGCAAACGTGTAAAAATGCAGCGCATTTCCGCTAAGGTATCTCAGACAAAATTGGCGAAAGAGTTGGGGGTAACTCAGACGCATTTAAGCAATATCGAAAACGGACGCGCGGGTTTGACAATACCCAATCTGATTAAGCTGCATCAGATTTTGGAATGTCCTATCAGTTCTTTTTTGTGGATATCGAAGGGGAAAAGGAAGCTGATAACAGCAGCGATATAACTCTGGAAAATGTTATGGAGCTGGCAAGACTCCTGAAAAAGGCGCGTGCCTGAAACAAAAAGCAAAGTCATTTAAGGGCTTTGCTTTTTATTTTTGCTATGGCAGTATTTTTAGGCAAGCTGTTTTTACTCAGGCAGGAATTTCGTGATTCATGGCGAACTATCCATATATTACATATTTTTTAAAGGAGCAATTAGATGAGTACATTCACCAAGGTCCTGTTGGCCACAGATCTGTCCCCGCAGGCTGATAAATTGACCGAGTGTCTGTTTTGCTTATGCCCCGATACGGAAACGGAAGTGGTTTTGGCTCACGTCTTTGATGATGACGATGATGCCGACCCTGACGGTAGCAGCTTTAAAAAAGCGCGCAGCCGATTGGATGGGTATAAAAATGATATAGAGCAGGCAGGCTATGAAGAGATTTCCATTGTAACCCCGGCAGGTGAGCCCTGCGAAACCTTAAGCAGGCTGGCGGAAGAAAATGACGCCGATCTGATGCTGGTAGCATCCCACCGCAAGGGCTTTTTGAAGCGTGCGCTGATGGGCAGCACTACCTATGAGCTGGCACGGTCTACAATGATTCCCCTGCTGATTAATAAGGACGAGGAAGATGAGGTTACAGAAAATCTGCTGGATACTGTGCTGATACCGACCGATTTTTCCCGTAAATCCTTGGAAGCGCTGAACGTTATCCGCAGCCTGCGTGAATATGTAGGTAAGGTATTGTTTGTGCATGTTGTTGAGCACAGCAGAAACAAGCATGATTACAAGGAAAAATACGGCAGTGCTAAAATGTTTTTGCAAGAGCTGGTAGACGAAATGAAAATTTTCGGCATTGAAGCCGATTACCGCATTGCACATGGCGTAGCCTCCAAAAAAATTGCCGCTATCTGTGAGCGTGATAATGTCAGCCTGATTATGATGACTAAAACCGGTGCCGATATGACTAACGGCGATGATTTGGGCAGCACCTCAGAAAACGTGGTCCTGAATTCTGATTGTGCGGTAATGCTGCTGCCTGCAGAAGACAGTGATGAGGAGGATACCTTCTCCTAAACTGCCGCAGAAGAATTTTTTGAGGATTTTATAAAAATTTTTACAAAAAATGCTTGACTTTCATTGAAAATGCCAGTATAATACTACTTGCAGTTATGTTGACTGCGGGTACGTATTGTGCTGGCAAATTGAAAATAGTTTAAAGTTTTCAACCTTGGAGAGATGACCGAGTGGTTGAAGGTGCACGCCTGGAAAGCGTGTGTACGGGAAACCGTACCGAGGGTTCGAATCCCTCTCTCTCCGCCACTTAAAAATCTGCCGCACTGAGCGGCTTTTTTAATAAAATCATATATTTGTTTCTCTGTAGGATCGTAGAGCCGGGTCCTGCGCAATGGGAGCCTGTGAACCAGGTCAGGTCCGGAAGGAAGCAGCCTTAAGCGGATACTTTCATGTGCCGTGGGGAAGCCCGTCTTTGCGGTCCTACAGGGAAATAACGAAGAAAATCCGTCGCATGTGCGACGGATTTTTTTGTGCTGCGCTTATTTGCTGAGAAGCTCGATTTTTTTCATATAGGGAGCAATGATAGTGGCGATGGCCTGAGGATTTGCTGCCTGCCAGGCGGCAAAGTCCAGCCCGCTTTGGGCGATGTGCTTGCCAATTTCCAAAAGAACGAAGGGAATATCCTCGGCGAGCAGTGTGCCGGCCTCTTCTCCCAGACGCTCGCTTTCCTGTAGCGAGCAACCGTTGATGTACATGGTGAAGGCTGGGTGTGCTTTACCCTTGATGACCTTAACAGTTCCGCGGAAACCGAGTTCGCCTATTTGGTGAGTACCACAGCTGGAGGGGCAGCCGGAAATATAAATCTGTGGCAGCGCATCGCTGGCGGCGTACTGCGTTGCCATTTCTTCAAAACAGCTTGTCAGCAGGCTTTGGGAATCTCCCATGCCCATCTGGCAGACGGTGGAGCCGATGCAGGCCACGCTGCTTGTGAAGGCATTATAGGCTGTGTCAGGCGTGAGCGACATTACCTTTGCTGCTTCGGGAGCAGTGAGGTTGATAATATAGACGCTTTGGTCGGGAGCAAGACGCAGTTCGGCGTCTTTAACGTTCTGCAGATAATCCGCCAGAGCGAGGAAGCTTTCAATTTTGGGCAGGCCTGCCTGCGGATGATAATTTACGGCATAAAGACCGGGCTGTTTTTGCGAGGTAATGCGGAAGCCGGTGATGAGCTTGAAGTCGCGCTTGGTGATTTTTGTTGCCTCAGGCTGCAAATCAAGACCGCCCTCCTGCAGTACCTGCAGGAGGCGTTCGCTGTAGGCTGCTTTGTAAGCGGATTCACCGCCTAAAAGCTCAGGCAGATAACGTGTGCGTGACTTGGCTCTTTGCGTATAGGTACCGCATTCGCGGAAGGTGGCGAGCATTGCTTTGATATGATAGAGAATTTTTTCGGGAGCAACAGCCTCCGCCATTTTTATACCGATGCAGGGAGCAGGTCCTAGTCCGCCGGCGCTGTAGACATCGAAGCGGCCGTCGGGACGGGCGGCGAAGCCTAAATCGCGCATGGTGGCGTGCGTAAGATTTTGCGGGGAATTGGAAAAGCCGGTTTTAAATTTGCGCGGCAGCTTGCCGTCAGGAATGGTGGCGACAAGATATTGCGCCGCTGCTTCGGCGTAAGGAAGCACGTCAAAATATTCTTCGCGCTCCACACCGCTTAAGGGTGAGCAGAGAACATTACCGGGATAGTCACCGCCGCAGCCGAAGGGAATGATATCCGCGTCCAGGCATTGCTCCAAAATTTCAGCGGCAGCTTCGGCGCTGAGGTCATGCAGCTGGATAGTCTGGCCGGTGGTGAAGTGAATGCGGCTGATGTTATACTTGCGGATCATCTTGGCGATGAAGGCCAGCTTTGCAACAGTGATGCGTCCGGCGCTGCAGCGCAGGCGCAGCATATTGCTTTTGCCGTCGCGCTGGGCGAAGCTGCCGAAGTAACCGGAAAACTCCTTATAGGCAATTTTGCCGATTTTTTTGTTATGATAGTCGGCAGTCTGCCCGGCAAATTCCGGCAGCTGCCTGCGCAAAAAATCCTTATCGATTTCGGGTATAGTCATGACTGTAGCCTCCCTTTTAAATTGCTAAGGATATTATATAATACTTTGGTGCATTAGTAAAATATTTGTTTTAACGGAAGACCGGGACTGCAAAACTTCAATTTACATTTCAGGCTATTTTGAGTATAATAATTATGTATGTAATAAATTCCGGGGAGGTGCAGTGATGGCTTATGTAGCATTATACCGCCAATGGCGGCCGCAGGATTTTGACGCTCTTGTGGGACAGAAGGCTGTGAAAACAACCTTGAAAAATGCTTTGGCAAGCGGTAAAATTGCTCACGCCTATTTGTTTTCCGGTCCACGCGGCACCGGCAAGACCAGTATGGCGCGTATTCTGGCCAAGGCCCTGAACTGCGAGCAGGGGCCTACTGCCGAACCATGCGGACAATGCGGCAACTGTCAGCGCATTGTGCAGGGAACCTCTCTGGATGTAATTGAAATTGACGCTGCGTCCAATACCAGCGTAGATAATATCCGTGACCTGCGCGAGCAGGTAGCCTTTACGCCGGCCGAAAGCCGTTATAAGGTTTACATTATCGACGAGGTACACATGCTTTCTACCGGTGCTTTCAATGCTTTGCTGAAAACATTGGAGGAGCCGCCGGCACACGCCGTGTTTATTTTGGCGACGACGGACCCGCAGAAGGTGCCTGCAACGATTCAGTCGCGTTGCCAGCGTTTTGAATTTCGCAGAGTAACAGTAGACGAGATTGCGGAGCATCTGGCCATGGTAGCCGCAGGCAGCGGTATTGAGGTCGATGCGGACGCGCTGCGCTTAATAGCTATTCAGGCTGAGGGCGGTATGCGTGATGCGCTGAGCCTGTTGGACCAGTGCGGAGTCATGGCTAAGCGTGTTACCGTAGCGACTGTGCGTGAGGTGCTGGGCATCGTAGGACGTGAAGCACTGCATGAGCTGACGGGAGCAATAGGCCGCAGGCAGTTGCCGCAGGCATTGGCTACGTTGAATCTGCTGCTGGAGCAGGGCAAGGATGTCAAGCAGGTGCTTACGGAGCTGATTGAGTATCTGCGGGCGTTGGTGCTTTATTTGGCAGTGCCTGACTATGAAGAAATTTATCTGACGGATACCAAGGAAGCGTTGGCAGAGCTGGCACCGTTGTTCGGACGTGACCGTCTGCTGGCGGCGGAGGAAAGGCTGCACAGCGCTATTCAGGAGCTGCGCGGTTCTATGCGTCCGCGTATTACGGCGGAGCTGTGCCTGCTTGATTTGTGCCGTGTAGAGGGTAGCACATTGGCTGCCTTGTCGGCAAGGATAGAACAGCTGGAGCGTCAGCTGGCAGGCGGTGTGATGCCTGTTTGCCAACAGGCTCCGGTTAATGCTCAGCCTGCGCCTACAGCAGTGCAGCAGCCTGCTGTTCAGGAATATGCGGCAGAGCAGATGCAGGCAGTAAAAACTGCTCCGGCTAAGAAGCCGGTAGTTAAAGCGCAACCGCAGCCTGCTGCCGATACGCTGGCTGCAGCGGTGAACGCCGCTCCTAAGCCTAAAAGTGCTAAAGTACAGCAGACAGAGGAATATGCCGGTGATTTTGCCGCTGGGGAGGATTTCTGGAAGCAGGCTCTGGAGATTATGAAGGCCGAAAAGAAGAATTCTATGGTATCCTGTGCTAAAAACGGCAGAGTATTCAGCTTTGCCAACAACATTCTGCAGGTTGCCTTCAAGGCACCGTTCCTTGCGGACAGAATGAACAAGGATGACTATCGCAAAGCCTTCGAGAAGGTTCTGCTGCGTCTGGCAAGGCGTGAAATCAGGCTAGAGGCTGTTATCGAGGGCAAGGCCAAGCTGCCGCAGCCCCTTGTAAAGCAGCAGGAGGTGCAGCAATCGCCGGAAAGCGAAACGCAAAATCTGCAGGCAGCACAGCTGCCGGAAAACCTGCGCAAGGCATTTAATGCCTTAGGCGGCAGTGTAACGGATATATCAGACCAATGAAACCTAATTTGAGGCTTTGAAGCCTTGGCTTATGTTTCTGAGAATATATAATATCAATATATGTAAATATCAAGGAGGAATTTAATTATGTTTCCAGGTGGCATGGGTAATATGCAGGCAATGATGAAAAAGGTACAGAAAATGCAGGCTGATATGGCGAAAATGCAGGAGGACCTGAAAAGCCGTACTGTAGAAACGTCTGTCGGCGGCGGTGCCGTAACCGTTGTTGTCAGCGGTAAAAAAGAACTGAAATCCATCAAAATCAATCCGACCGCTGTAGATCCCGAGGATGTAGAAATGCTGGAGGATATGATTCTGACAGCTGTCAATGACGCTATGAAGCAAATTGACGAGCTTACCGAAAAAGAAATGGCTAAGGTTACCGGCGGCATGAAGTTGCCTGGCATGTTCTAAGCTGATGGCAAGAATGATCAGGCCGCTGGCTAATTTATATGAGCAGCTCAGGCGTTTGCCGGGCATCGGCTCAAAAACAGCTATGCGACTGGCCTATCATGTGATTGACATGCCTGCGGAGGATGTGAAGCAGCTGGCGGCAGCCTTAAGCGGCGCCAAGGAGCAGATTCATTACTGCAGCCGCTGCTTTAATCTTACTGACAGCGATGTATGCGAGATTTGCCGCGACAGCTCGCGCGATAGCTTTACTATCTGCGTAGTAGAGCAGCCGCAGGATATTGCGGCGATGGAGCGCAGTCATGGCTATCACGGGCTGTATCATGTGCTGCATGGTGTGCTGTCACCGCTGGATGGTATTGGTCCGGAAAAGCTGCGCATCAGAGAGCTTCTCTTGCGCCTGCAGCAGGAATCAGTAAGTGAAATTATTATTGCGACCAACTCGGATGTAGAGGGTGAAGCGACTGCTACCTATCTGGCACAGCTGCTGAAGCCTGTAGGAATAACCGTCAGCCGTATTGCTCATGGTCTGCCGATGGGCGGCGATTTGGAGTATGCTGACGAAATAACCTTGTCTAAAGCGCTGGAAAACAGGCGCACAATGTAGAAAGGACCGGCGTTATTTAATATGGAATTTAATGCTATTTTGACACCGCTTGGTGCCTTAGGACCGATGATTGGCGGCGTACTGCTGCTTTTGCTGGTAGTAAAGCTGCTGTCGATGCCGTTTAAGCTGGTGTGGAATGGTCTCTGCGGCGCACTGCTGCTGTGGTTCATCAATCTGGTAGGCTCGTTGGCGGGCTTTACCATGAAGATTACGGTTATCAAGGCTTTGATTGCCGGCTTCTTCGGTGTTCCCGGTGCTCTGGCCGTAGTGCTGTATGAGCTTTTAGTTAAATAAGATAATTTGCTTTTGCCCCTGCACGTTGCTGCAGGGGTATTTTTATGCGCTTCGACGGGATAATCGTAAATAATATTGTATACAAACCAATAATACTGTATACAATCGGACTTTTCCATGATAAGTTGCTATAATTATCTTAACAGTTTTTTTACTTAAATATCTGGGGGTTGTAAAAATGAACTTATCTACAAAAATTTTAATCGGCCTTGCGCTTGGTATTATTGCAGGCCTGGAGCTGGGTGCTGAAGGTGCCGGCTTCGCCAAGACCTGGATTGGTCCTCTGGGAACAATTTTCATGAACATGATCAAAATGGTTATCGTACCGCTGGTATTCTCCAGTCTGGTAATCGGTGTCACCAGCTTGGGTGATATCAAAAAGGTAGGCCGTATCGGTGTTAAAACCGTAGCGTACTATCTGGTAACCACTGCTTTTGCTATCGTTATCGGTTTGGCAATCGGTACCATCATGCAGCCTGGTGTTGGCCTGCATATGGCTGCTGATACCGCTAAGGTTGCTGCTAAGGCTGCACCGCCTATTTCTAAGGTTATCATTGACATTTTCCCGACTAACCCGCTGGAAGCTATGGTTAAAGCCAACATGCTGCAAATCATCGTTTTCTCTCTTTTCGTTGGCGCAGGCATCACTGTTGTCGGTGAAAAGGCTAACGCTCTGAAGCACACCATCGATGGTCTGGCTGAGGTTTCCTACAAAATTGTCGGCATGATCATGGCTGTTGCTCCGATTGGTGTTTTCGGTTTGATTACTCCGGTAGTTGCATCTAACGGTCCTGCAGTTCTGCTGCCGCTGCTGAAGGTTGTTATCGCTGTATATCTGGCTTGCCTCCTGCATGCTGTTCTCGTTTACGGCTCTATGATTAAATTCCTGGCAGGCATGAGCTTCATCAAATTCATTAAGGGTATCGCTCCGGCATCCCTGATGGCTTTCAGCTCCTGCTCCTCCGGCGGTACTCTGCCGCTGACCATGAGCTGTGCACAGAAAATGGGTGCTTCCAAAGAGGTTTCCAGCTTCGTTCTGCCGTTGGGCGCAACCATCAATATGGATGGTACTGCTGCTTACCAGGGCGTATGCGCACTGTTCATTGCTCAACTGTACGGCATTGACCTCACCGCTTCCCAATACATGACCATTATCGTTACCGGTACTCTGGCTTCTATCGGTACTGCAGGTGTTCCGGGCGCAGGCTTCATTATGTTGACCATGATTCTGACCAGCCTTGGTCTGCCGCTGGAAGGTTCTGCTCTTATCGCAGGTATCGACCGTATCCTGGATATGCCGCGTACCTCCGTTAACATCACCGGCGATGCTGCTGTAACTCTGCTGGTTGACAAGAGCGAAAAAAAGCATGCAGAAGCTGAAGCTCCTCTGTACTAATTAAATCTGTCTTTCCCTTGGCGTCAGCTGCGTTAGCGGCTGGCGCTTTCCTTTTGCCGTAAGCAGTGTAAATAACGTATTTTTCAATGATTGTTACTTGGATTTTACAGCTTAGTTACATTTAGCGGCAGGAAAACACTTATCTCGCGCAGAAATTTATAAATACTATTTTCATTTGCCGACGAAGGTGTTAAAATAAGGTGTTATTATGAATGAGATGGAAAAATTACAGTATGTATTATTTGAACGACTGCACCGTCGTGCTCCTGGCATTGATAAGCTGGACCGTTTGTGGGATGCTGCCGTGTTGCTGCCCTTAGTGCGTACTCCCGAAGGCATCAGTGTGCTGTTTGAAGAGCGGGCACATACGCTGCGCAGTCAGCCGGGCGAGGTGTGCTTCCCCGGCGGCAAGTACGAATGTGCAGATAACAGCTTCCGCAATACCGCAGTGCGCGAAACCTGCGAGGAGCTTGGTCTGCAGCCGGAGAATATTACTATCTGCGGTGAGCTGGATTGTCTGGTAACGCATAACGGACCGATTATCCACCCCTTTGTTGGTCTGATTGATGATATCAGCAAGATTACGTACAGCAAAAGCGAGGTAGAGCGTATCTTTACTGTACCGCTTAAGGTGCTTTTGGAGCAAAAGCCAAGGCGTGGCTCCGTACAGCTGGCAGACCATCCGGGTGATGATTTTCCGTTTGACCTGGTGCCGCAGCGCAAGCGTGGCTGGCGCATGAACAAGTCCTATTATGTGTATTTTTACCTGTATGAGGATAAGGTTATCTGGGGCCTGACCGCACGCATGCTGTATGCTTTCCTGTACCGCAGCCGCAAGGAGCTGACGGAATATCTGGCAGAAGAAATTGATTGAGAGGTTATATAAGGATGAAAAGCATTCTCCAGACAAAAATTTTAATGATTGTAACAGCTATCTGTGTAGTAGGCTATATTGCCTTCGGTTATTTCTTTCCGGAAACGGGATTGGATAATCTTGCGCCGACAGACAGGCTGAATCTGAAAAAGAATATCGTTGTTATGGGCGTTGACGAACGCTCCGATGATGTGGGCCGCAGTGATACGCTTTTTGTCGTAATGTTCGACAGCAGCAACAAAAGCGCTTCCCTGCTTTCGGTACCACGTGATACACGTGTACGCATTGACGGTCACGGCTGGGATAAGATTAACCATGCCTACGCTTACGGCGGCCGTGAGCTGACACAGAAAACTGTAGAAGAGCTGCTGGGTATCAAAATCAACAATTACGTCATGGTTGATTTTAAAGGCTTTACCGGTCTTGTTGATGCTATCGGCGGTATTGATATCGATGTGGAAAAGGATATGTATTATCATGATACCTGGGATGGCTTTACCGTTGACCTGAAAAAAGGCCGTCAGCATCTGGACGGCAAAACAGCCATCCAATATGTACGCTTTCGTGATGAAGAAGGCGATATCGGCCGTATCCGCCGCCAACAGCATTTCCTGATGGCAGTTTACGACAAGATTACCTCTGCCGATATGCTGCTGCATATCCCCGGCCTGGCTAAGCAGCTGACATCTATGGTAAAGACAGATATGCCTCTTAGCGATATGATGGATTTGGGCAGAGCGCTGCATTCCATGGTTAAGGAAAAAGGCCTGTCTATGGCGATGGTTCCCGGTACTCCGAAGTATATCGACGGTATCAGCTATTGGCTGCCGGATATTACCGACTTGCGCGAGCTGATGGTTAAGATGCAGGGTGCAACCATGACGGAGCACTACAAATCTGCAGCTGAGCTGATGGAGAAGGAATACAACAACGCTGTTGAAAAGGTAGAAAAGGGCGATGACAGCGAGGAAAATAAGGAAGCTGTCAAAGAGGAAAAAGAGCTGAAGGCTAAAAAGGAAGAAAAAGCCAAGGAAGAAGAGGCTAAGCAGTCCGGCAAATCCAAGAACGCAGGCAAAAATCAAAAATCTGCCGCTTCCGAGGAAGCTTCTTCCGACAGCCGCGGAGTTGTGCGCCTTGTAAACTGCAGCGGCAGCAAAACTGCAGGTGCGGAGGCTGCTGCACGCTTGCGTAATGCCGGTTTTGAGGTTATCAGCGGCGGCAGTGGTGATGTAATTGCCAATACAATGGTTATTTCTACGACTAATAACGGTGCTGTTGTCAATCGTCTTTCCAACGTTCCCTTTGCACATCAGATGCGCATCAGCCGTGACGGTGCTGCCGACTGCGATGGCGTAATTATGCTGGGTGCAGACTTTAAATAAGCTGTAAGCGGCCGCAGGTTTGATACTGCGGGCTATGATAATCAATAATGAAGTTGTCCACGAATCGGAAGGCTTGCAGGAAGTTCGTGGACAATTTAGTCAGCTAACGTAAAAAAATTTACAAAAAACTCTTGCATTTTGTATACAAAGATGGTATACTAAGAGCATCAAAACAGCCCCTCATTTGGCCCTTCTTCGTAAGGGCTTTTTTTTTTTGCCATTTTTAGAAATTTAGTATATAATTTTTGAAATATTGTCAGTTAGCTATAGTCAATGTAGCAATAGTTTTCAGAATATGGTACAATATAATATAATATGGGAGAAGAACGGATATAACTTATATAGAGAATATTCATAAATTACAGGAGGCTTATATGCACGATGAAATACATGTTGTCGTAGATAGTATTTCGGCAGCAGACGAAACAGCTTTGAAGGATGATCCTCGTTGCCACATTCTGCGTTTGATTATCCGTCACGGAGATTTGGAATGGCAGGACGGGGAACGTTCGCTGGCAGAATTGTTCGGTATGGTAGACGCAACCGGCAAACTGCCGATTACCTCTCAGCCGCCTATCGGCGTTGTAATTGAGCTTTTCACCAAGCTTGCTCAGGAAGGCAAAAAAGTTATTATGCTGACAGTAGACAGCGTACTCAGCGGTACCTACCAGACCGCCTGCGTTGCTGCACGTCAGGTAATGGATGATATAAAGGGCGCGGATATCCGTGTAATCGACAGCAAGACTGCTGCCTGCCCTATCAGCGGTATTGCGCTGGAAGTACTGAAGCATACAGCTGAAGGCATGGATATTGACGAGGCCGAAAAAATGGCGCGTGAAATGGTTGCGCGTACAGAAACATTTTTCAGTGTAAATACATTAGACTATTTGCAAAAGGGTGGACGCATTGGCGCAGTTGGTGCTTTGATAGGAAGTATTTTTGGTATTCGCCCTATTGTGCACTTAGATAAAGAGGGCAGACTGGAAGTTGCGGACAAATGCCGTACCCGTAAAAAGGTTATGAAGCGCATGGTTGAGATGGCTGCGGAAAAAGCACCCATTGAAGCAATTTTCGTCGCTCATGCAGAGGCTTTGGCAGATGCAGAGGATTTGGAAAAGCAGATGCAGGAATTATTCCCGAATGTACCGACTATGCTTACAGGTATCGGCACCGTTTTGGCTGCTCATCTCGGACCCGGTGCTATCGGTGTATTTGTCCGTCGCAAAGCCTGAAAGGAAAGGTGTGGGGTTTAGATGAATAATATCAAGGTAATTACCGGCAAGCAGCTGAAGGATATGCTGCTGGGTGCTTACCATAGCTTTGAAAAGAATTTTGAAGCTATTAATGATTTAAATGTATTTCCGGTACCGGATGGCGATACCGGTACTAATATGATGCATACTATGGCGTCCGTGGCGAAGGCTATCAGTGCAATGAGCGATGAGGCCGAGGCCGGAGAAATCGGTGCCGCAGCTGCCCGCAGCGCTATTATGGGTGCACGCGGAAATTCCGGCGTAATTTTGTCGCAGCTGCTGCGTGGTATCGGCAAGGGTGTTGCCGGTAAAAAGACGCTGAACAATACAGAAATCGGCAAGGCCTTCCAGTTTGGTATTTTATATGCTTACCGCAGTGTATCCAAACCGGTAGAAGGCACTATTCTTACGGTAGCCCGCGGCATGGCCAAGGGTGCTTATAACGCTGTTCGCGGTAATGTGAGCCTGGAGGAAGTGCTGCTGGAGGCTATCCGCAGCGGCAAGGAAGAGCTTGCCAGAACTCCAGAGCTGTTGCCTGCACTGAAGGCAGCCGGTGTTGTTGATGCCGGCGGTCAGGGCCTGATTGTCTTTTTCGAGGGCTGTCTGGCAGGCCTGCGCGGTCAGGATTGCGAAGTGCTTCCTGTTATACCGCGTGCCAAGGTACAGATTCAGAAGGGCGAGCCGCTTGATCTGGAATATCCTTATTGCACCGAATTCATCGTCAAGGATGCTAATGTTGATAAGCAGACTGTCAGCAAGGCCTTAGAGGGCATGGGCAATTCCATGATTGTGGCAGTGGTAGAGGATATCGTAAAAGTACATATCCATACCAAGCATCCCGGCGATGCGCTCAACATGGCGCAGACCTGGGGAACTCTGCATGATATCAAAGTAGAAAATATGCGCGACCAGCACGAAAACCGTCTCTTTAGCGCTGATGATATTCAGCCGGTGAAGCATGGCGTGGGTGTGCTTACTGTCGCAGCCGGTGACGGCATTGCCAAGATTATGCATGAAATGGGCGCTGCAGAGATTATCAGCGGCGGTCAGAGCATGAATCCTCCGGTAGAGGAGTTTGTCAATGCTATTGAAAACGGTACCTGCGAGCAGTACATTATTCTGCCGAACAATAAGAATATTGTTTTGGCGGCTGAGCAGGTGCGTAAGCTGTTGGGGAATTCCAAGGTGGCTTATGTTCCTACTACCAATATGGCGCAGGGTTTGTCCGCACTGCTGCATTTTGATGCAACCCGCAGCATGGACGAAAACACTGTTATTATGACCAAGGAAGCCAAGGAAACAGCCAGCGGCAGTATTACCGTAGCTGTACGCGACAGCGTAGTAAACGGTATTTCTATCCATGAGGGCGATTATCTTGGTATCTTAAACGATAAAATTGTTTGCAACGGCAGCAGCATGGAAGAAGTGCTGCAGAAGATGCTGACAGATGGGGATTATGAACTGATCAGCTTATATTATGGTGCCGATGTAACCGAAGAGCAGGCTGAAAAGCTGGCAGCTGAAGTGGAAGAGCTGAATGATGAGTGGGAGGTTGAAACCTTTTACGGCGGACAACCGCTGTATCCGATTCTTTTGGCAATGGAGTGATGAATATGCTTACAAGTCAGGAATTAACCAACCTGTTGCGCGAGCGTGGCTACAAGGTCACCCCTCAAAGACTTGCTGTTTATGAAGCCTTGGCTGATGAAACATGGCATCCGAATGCAGAGATGCTGTTTAATAAGCTGCAGCCGAAGTTTCCTGCTATGAGCTTTGCTACGGTGTATAAAACCGTAGAAATTCTGCATGATATCAACGTTATTCAGATTCTGAATACAGGAGAGGACAGCTTCCGTTATGATGCCGATATCAGCGAGCATTATCATCTGCGCTGCTTGAAATGCGGTGCGGTAGACGATGCGCTGATGGATGATGGCGTTAAGCTGCAGCTGACACAGGATGTAGAAAAGCAGAGCGGTTATACTATCAGCCGCCGTCAGTTCTATTTCTTTGGTCTGTGTCCAAAGTGCTCTACGATGCATTAATTTGTAAAGAAGTGTACCGATTCTCAAGCTGATTGGTACACTTTTCTTTATATATTGAGTAATTATGTCAGATTTTTGTAGCGTTATTTTTACGAAAATGCCACAATAGCAGTGTATGAATTTGTTATAATAAAGATGTTATATTGATAGGAGTGAAGGCTTGGTGCTAAACGACTTTCAGATTGTCATGCTGGCCAGCGGCAGCAAGGGGAATGCCGCTTTGATAAGCACAGCAAAGCAACGCTTTTTAGTTGATATAGGTATTAGCTGCAGAGCGTTGACTACAAGAATGAAGGAAATAGGCGTCAGCGTAAACGAGCTGGACGGTGTGTTCATTACGCATGAGCATGTCGACCATGTCCGCGGGCTGGCAACCTTTTTAAAAAATTATCAGGTGCCTGTATATAGCAGTGCGCTTACCTGGCGGGCGTTGCTGGCTAAGGACAGCAGTCTGGTGCGCCAAAACTGCCGTCTTATTGACAATAACCGTCTGCTTTGTGGTGATCTGGAGGTGCAGAGCTTCAGCATACCGCATGATGCCGTTGACCCGCACGGCTATACCTTTACGAGCCGCAGCAATGGTTCTAAATGCACATATCTTACGGATGCAGGCTTTGTTACCAATACCATCCGTGAGGCAGTTGCTGGCAGCAGTGCTTTGGTGCTCGAAGCCAATCATGATGTGGAAATGCTGAAAAACGGTCCTTATCCGCGTCAGCTGAAGCAACGCATTTTAAGTACGCTGGGACATTTATCCAATGATACTGCCGGACATTTTCTGACGGAGCTTGAGCGTCTGCCGGAGCATATCGTGCTGGCGCACCTGAGCGAGCACAATAACCTGCCGCAGCTGGCGCAGGATACGGTGCAGAATATTTTACAAGATAATAACCGCCTGCAGGAAACAGAGCTTTTTGTGGCTGCCCAGAACAGGGTAGTAGCAGACAGTCCGCTGCCGGCAGTCTTAGATTTAAAATAAGGAGTGGATACAGATGAACAAGAGTATCTGGAAAAAATCGGCCAATATTTTTGTCTGTGGTCTTTTAGGTGCGGCAATTCTGGTTGCCGGCTGCGGCGACAATAAAACATCTGCCGCAGTGCATGATAAGCCTGCAGCCAAGACAGAGCAGCAGCTGAGTGCAGCGCGCAATACACCGATTGTAGCTGCCGCCAAGAAGGTTGGTCCTGCTGTTGTAGGTATCACCAACAAGGCTTATGTGCGTGACTTCTTCAACCGCACGCAGCTGATGGAGCGTGGTACAGGCAGCGGCGTTATTTATGACAAGGCCGGCTATATTGCGACCAACAACCACGTAGTTGAGGGCGCATCGGAAATCATCGTCAGCCTGCCTGACGGACGTACCGTTAAAGGCAAGGTTCTGGGTGCCGATGCCGTAACCGATTTGGCTGTAGTAAAAATTGATGCGGATAACCTTACCGTTGCTACCTTTGGTGACAGCGATACCTTGCAGGTCGGCGAACCGGCAATCGCTATCGGCAATCCGCTGGGATTGGAATTCCGCGGCAGTGTAACCGCAGGCGTTATCAGTGCATTGAACCGCAGCATTGAAGTAGGCGAGCGCAAGTTTAACCTGATTCAGACTGATGCGGCAATCAACCCCGGCAACAGCGGTGGTGCATTGGTAAATGCTGACGGCGAGGTAGTAGGCATCAACAGTGCTAAGGTTGCTGTAAGCGGCGTTGAGGGCATTGGCTTTGCTATTCCTATCAATACAGCTAAACCGATTCTGCAGGAGCTGGCAGAGCGTGGTCGTATTGCAAGACCTTATCTGGGCGCTTCGCTGATGGATCAGGAAATTGCTAACCGCTATGGCTTTGAAATCAATCTGCACGGCGGCGTATTCCTCGTTAAGGTTGTACCCGGCAGCCCGGCAGCGAAAGCTGATATCCGCCCCGGCGATATTATCCTGAGCTTTAACGGCAGCAAGGTAAAGACGGCGCTTGACCTGCGTACTGCTCTGTCTAAATGCAAGGTAGGCGAAAGAGCCGAAGTAACTATTATGCGTAACGGTCAGAGAGAAAGCAGAACTGTGGTACTAGAAGAGGTTCCGAAGGATTACGGCAATTGAAGATAACGCTAGCCTGTGTAGGCAAAATTAAAGAAAAATATCTTACTGCGGGGATAGAGGAATTCAGCAAAAGGCTGACGCCCTTCTGCAAGCTGGAAACGCTGGCAATTAACGAAGAGCGTATGCCGGATAATCCCTCCCCTGCGGAAAAGCAGCAGGTGCTGGAGCGTGAAACGCAACGCCTGCTGGCAATTATTCCGGCAAACTCCTATGTGATTTTGCTGGATGTCATCGGCAAGCAGCTGAGCAGCCCGGATTTGGCGGCAAAGCTGGACGAGCTGGCACTTGCCGGCAACAGCCATATCACCTTTGTGATTGGCGGTGCCTTTGGTTATACTGATGCGTTGCGTAAGCGTGCTGATTTGGCGCTGAGCTTTTCTAAAATGACCTTTACGCATCAGATGATACGTTTATTGCTGATTGAGCAGATTTACCGTGCTTTTAAAATCAGCAGAGGCGAAAAGTATCATTGGTAAGTTAAGCTGAATAAGCAGTCAAAAAGAGTCGTGCGCAGGCACGGCTCTTTTTCGTTGCAACAGAAATGAAACGTAAAAATTTGCGTTTCAGTTGCGTATTGGCTTTGAAACGTAAATGAAATATAAATTGAACGAGATGAAACGTAAAATGCAATTCTAAAATAAATATACTATTTTAGAAGTTCTTGTTTACATTATCTGATTATGGTGTTAAAATAATATTTATTCGGATTATTTCGCAGAAAAATATAAGGGGTGTTTATCATGTTTATGCTTATTGTTATCATTTTGGTTATAGGTTACCTTTTTGTTACTTCCTATAACAATATGCAGCGTTTGGCAACTGATGTAAAAAAATGTAATGCTAATATTCTTTCTAGCCTTACCAAATATTCAGATACAATTAATAAGTTGCAAGAGTTATTAGAGGGATACGTAGGACATGAAAAATTAGTAGTATTGAAAGCGTCTGATAATATTGTCGAAATGACTAAAGCTACATCTAATGCTATGGCACATATTCAAGGCTTAGTGCAGACATATCCTGATATTAAAGCAAATGGAACTTACCATAAGTTGATGGATGAAGTTGCCTATATTCAGGAAGAGATAAATCGTAGTCGTATTATTTATAATGAAGCAGTAGCTAATTATAATAGCAAGCGTAATTCCTTACCGGAGGCTTTATATGCTGGAGCATTAGGCTTTCCTGAAGCTCCGTTCTATGATCCGGAGAACATTAGCGCTGTACAGGAGTTCAAAACTGATGATGGTACTATCGTTAAGGAAATGTTAAAAAGAGGAACTGATAATACTGTTGCTGTTGTAAAAAATGCTAAAGATAACATTTCCCATAAAATTGAAGAGGTACAACAAAAACATGATAAAGGAAATGAGTAATGACAAAGAAGTAAGGCTTTTTTAGCAACTGGTCAAAATATTACTCCCAAAAAACAAATATAAAAAAGAGCATCAGCCGCTACAATTATTGTAGCTTGCTGATGCTTTTAATTTTTCATCTTTATACGATTGTGCCGCCACCGACAACTACGTCGCCGTCATACATAACAACGGACTGGCCTTTGGTAATGGCGCGCTGAGGCTCGTCAAAAACGAGCTGCAGCGTATCTGCGTCAGGCTGGGTAACAGTTGCCCATTGCTCCTGCTGATGGTAGCGGATGCGTGCTTTCACGCGGCGCGGTTCGGTGATAGCGTCGCAGTCGATAAAATTGATATTCTTAGCTGTAACGTTTTTGGTAAACAGTCCCTCGTTTGTTGTGAGGATAACAGCGTTGTTCTTGGTGTCAATCTCTTTAACGTACATAGGCTGGGGCAACGCCAAGCCAAGGCCTTTGCGCTGGCCGACGGTGTAATGGATAATGCCTTTATGTCTGCCAAGCACGTTGCCTGCTTCATCTACGAAGTTGCCGGGTTTAAATTTTCGTCCCAGGCGTGCTTCGATGAAATCAGCGTAGGTGCCGGTCTGGATAAAGCAGATATCCTGGCTGTCATGCTTTTGGGCGTTGACGAAGCCATGCTTTTCGGCAATTTCGCGTACCTGTGTCTTATGCAGGCCGCCGAGAGGGAACATAGCGTGTGCCAGCTGCTCCTGTGTGAGTGAATAAAGCACATAGCTTTGGTCCTTCAAAGGATCAACTGCCTTGCGCAGCAGGTAGCGGCCTTTGGCTTCATCATAGCTGATTTGCGCATAGTGACCGGTGACAACATAGTCACAGCCAAGCTCCTGTGCGCGTACGAAGAGCTGATCGAATTTCAGATAGCGGTTGCAGTCAATGCAGGGGTTAGGTGTTCTGCCGTTAACGTAAGCGTCAACAAAGCGGTCGATAACGTCGCGTTCAAAGCGGTCGGCAAAGTTGAAAACGTAGTAAGGCATGCCAAGGCTTGTTGCTACGCTGCGGGCATCTGCTACGTCATCAATGGAGCAGCAGCTGTTGGCTTTGGAAACGCCGATATCCTCGTTGGCAAAAAGCTTCATGGTTACGCCGGTGCATTCGTAGCCCTGCTCCAGCATCATCAATGCGGAAACGCTGGAATCAACGCCACCGCTCATGGCGATTAGTGCTTTCTTGTTCATAAATTTTCTCCTTCTGATTTATCTAAAGTACGGCGTACATCGCCTCTGTCGGTTACTATGTTATAGCCTGCCATTTTTACGCGTGCCTCCAGACAGCCGCGGCATTGGGCAGCTTCCTCGCCGGTGCAGATTTTGTTGGCGTACAGCTCGTATTTTTTGCGTACTCCTACAGGCGAAAGGTTAGGCATTACAACATTGCCGCCGGCCTGCAGTCCCAGCTCGCGTCCGTTGGGATGGATGGTGCCAAGGGCTGTTGTCGAAGGCAGCAGTGCGTAAGGGAAGAGCAGTCGCAGGATAGACAGCAGGCGCAGTGTCTGCTCCAGAGTACCGCTTGTCATATCCTTAAACGGTGTGTGCTCATGCGTAATATAGGGGCCGATGCCTATCATATCGGGCTGCAGCTTTTGCAGAAAGCGCAGGTCGCTGACAAGGTTTTGCGGCGTTTGGTAGGGGGAACCGACCATGAAGCCGGAGCCAACCTGATAACCGATTTCCTTGAGGTCGAACAGGCAGCGCTTACGGTTTTCCAGGCTCATGCAGTCTGGATGCAGCTTGGCGTAATGCTCTGCATCCGCTGTTTCGTGGCGCAGCAGATAACGGTTGGCGCCTGCATCAAAGTATGCCTGGTAGCTGGCACGGCTTTTTTCGCCGATGGACAGCGTAATGGCACAGTCGGGATGCTGCTGGCGGATGGCGCTGACGATAGTGCAGATTTTGTCATCCGTATAATACGCATCCTCGCCACCCTGCAGTACGAAGGTGCGGAAGCCGAGCCTATAGCCTTCGGCGCAGCAGGCAAGGATTTCCTCCTGCGTCAGACGGTAGCGTTCCGCAAGGCTGTTGCCTGCGCGGATACCGCAGTAGTAGCAGTTGTTTTTGCAGTAATTGGTGAATTCAATCAGTCCGCGGATATAGACCTTATCGCCGTAATATTGACGGCGCAGTTTATCAGCTTCGCAGGCGAGCAGCTTGTTGATGTCCGGTTCAGTGCTTGTTATCAGCGTCAACAGCTCTGCGTCGCTCAGGTCATGCTCACAGGCGAGCTTTTTTATTAAATTGGCAGCTGTTGACAGCATATTTTTACCTCCGTAAGCGGTTTACCGCTTCTGTGACTTTAGTTATAATTGTTTGGACTTCGTCCATGGTATTGTATTCGCACAGCGAAAAGCGCAGGGCGCCTTGAGCCATTTCGTGGCTCAGACCGAGGGCGAGCAGTACATGGCTGGGTTCGAGCGAGCCTGCGGAGCAGGCAGAGCCGGACGAGCAGCAGATACCTTCATTGGAAAGCAGTGAAAGCAAAGCTTCACCGTTTACGCCCCGGAAGCTGTAGTTTACAGTACCGGGAAGGCAATGCTCACGGTTGCCGTTAAAGCTTGCGCCGTCAATTTTGTCTAAGCCGTTGCGCAAAGCATCGCGCAGGCCGGTGACATAAGCGGTGTTTGCCTGCATATTTTCCTGCGCGTCCTTAAGCGCTGCGGCAAGAGCGATGATGCCGGGAAGATTTTCCGTACCGGCGCGCTTGCCACGCTCCTGACCGCCGCCGCGGATAAGGCTCGTAAGCTGAATATTGTTCTTGGCAAATAAAAGGCCGATGCCCTTCGGTCCATGGAATTTGTGTGCGGAAAGCGAAAGCATATCTATGTTATCGCGCTGTACGTCGATAGTAAGATGACCTGCGGCCTGCACGGCGTCGGTATGGAAAAGTACGCCGCGCTTGCGGCAGAGCGCACCGATTTCGCATATAGGCTGGATGGAACCTGTTTCGTTGTTGGCGTACATGACGGAAACAAGACAGGTGTTAGCTGTAATAGCTTCTGCTACCTGCGTGGCAGTGACGATGCCGTCAGCCTGCGGACGCAGCAGCGTCACGGTAAAGCCTTGTTCCTCCAGCGCTTCGAGCGTGTGCAAAATAGCGTGATGCTCCATGGCAGTGGAAACGATGTGGCATTTGCCCTGCTTTTTGCCGAGGGCTGCAGCGCTGATAAGCGCCTGATTATCTGCTTCGCTGCCGCCGGACGTAAAGAAAACTTCCTTCGGCGCACAGTTCAGTACCTGTGCCACCTGCTGGCGCGCGCTAAACAAAGCTGCTGCACTGCGCTGACCTAAAAGGTGCACGCTGGAAGCATTGGCATATATTTCCTGAAGATAGGGCAGCATTGCCTTGACGGCAACGTCGCTCATTTTAGTTGTAGCTGCATTATCTGCATAGATAAATTGCTTTTCCATAATAGTAAAACATTCTCCTTCAATAGCGGAAATCCTGCTTTTACTTTTATATTATACGCTTACCGGCGTGAGATTTACAGAGTCAGCGTCTTTTTGCGGCGTATTTTGAGTAAAATTTAATTCCTACTGTATTAATATGTTTCATATGGTACATTACAGACCTTTTTTTGTCAAGAGAAGAAAATTTTAATTCTTTTTGTTGACAGTAAGAAAAAAATCAGTATAATAATACCTATGAATCATCTATGATTACTAGAGATTACAAACAGAGGAAATGAGGGATTTTACCAATGAGGAGTTTGCATTTTAGTACACGATGTTGATTTTGATTACCTGTTGATATAAAGCAAAAACTAGATGAAGAAAATTACTGATATAGAAAGATAAAGGAGCGATTTATTATGGCAATTTATACTAGCATTACTGATTTGATTGGCGGCACTCCGCTGCTGGAGCTGAAAAACTACGAAGCTGAAAACAAACTGGAAGCAAAGATTCTGGGCAAACTGGAATACTTCAATCCTGCAGGCAGCGTCAAAGATAGAATTGCTAAAGCAATGATTGATGATGCAGAGGCTAAGGGTGTTCTTAAGCCGGGGGCTACTATTATTGAGCCCACCAGTGGCAATACCGGTATCGGTCTGGCATCTGTAGCTGCTGCCCGTGGTTACAAAATCATTTTGACTATGCCTGAAACCATGAGCGTTGAACGCCGCAATCTGCTGAAGGCTTATGGCGCACAGCTTGTTTTGACTGACGGCGCTAAGGGGATGAAAGGTGCGATTGCCAAAGCGCAGGAGCTGGCAGAAAGCACTCCGAACAGCTTCATTCCCAGCCAGTTCACCAATCCTGCTAACCCGGCAACCCATAGAGCATCTACCGGTCCGGAAATCTGGCAGGATACCGAAGGCAAGGTTGATATCTTTGTTGCCGGCGTAGGTACAGGCGGTACTCTTTCCGGTGTAGGCGGATATCTGAAATCACAAAATCCCAATGTTAAGGTTGTTGCTGTAGAGCCTGCAGGTTCTCCGGTACTTTCCAAAGGTGTTGCCGGTCCGCATAAAATTCAGGGCATTGGCGCAGGCTTTGTACCTGACACCTTGGATACCAAGGTTTATGATGAAATCATTGCCGTTGAAAACGAAGATGCCTTCAAAACCGGTCGTGCCATTGCCCATAAGGAAGGTGTGCTCATAGGTATTTCCGCCGGTGCTGCTGTGTATGCGGCAACTGTGCTGGCAAAACGTCCGGAAAACAAGGGCAAGGTTATCGTAGCGCTGCTGCCTGATACCGGCGAGCGTTATCTCTCTACTCCGTTATTTGCTGAATAAGCAGATAAAATACATATCACATCCCATTTCCTAACCAAAAGAAAGCAGTCTGCGCGGACTGCTTTCTTTAATTTAGAGCGCAAAAAAACCGCCGGCGTTATGCAACCGGCGGTTAAGCATTAAATCGAATAATTATCAATGCTGCGAGCTTTATAGTTGTCGAGAATATCCTGCAGAGTGATATTGTCCAGATAGTCTTCAATAACCTTGTTCAGTCCCTGCCACAGCGGTAAGGTAATGCATTCGTTGCGGCGTTCGCAGCCTACAGGATTAAAGTCCAGGCACGCTACCGGTGTAAGGTTGCCTTCTGTCAGGCGCAGGATGCTGCCGACAGTATACTCACGCGGTGCGTTTACCAGACGGTAACCGCCCTGAAAGCCGCGGTTGGCTTGCAGGAAGTTTGATTTATTCAGAATAGGTACAATCTGCTCCAGATATTTTTTGGAAATGTTTTGTCTTGCTGCAATGTCCTTGAGGGCAACAAAGCCGTTCTGCTGATGCTCTGCCAGATCCAGCATCATGCGCAGGGCATAGCGTCCTTTAGTTGATATTTTCATTGATTCTCCACCTTTGAGTTAAACTCGGTAATTATCTATAAACCTACTTAAATTATATGCTATTATGGATAATAAGTCAAATCGAGAAGGCTGGGGGAGCGGAATAATAAGCAGCAGGCGGAAGTGTTTATGGATAGGGAGATTTTTATAAAGGGAATGCACAGCTTTTATCCACCAATCCACAAAAGTTATGCACACTGTGGATAACTTTTGTGAAAAACTGGGGATAAGTGGGAAATTATCGGGATAAATCCACCGGGAGAAGTGAATAACCTAATTTTAAAAAAATCATTTTTACATAGTACTTGCAAGTTATCTCAAATAGTGCTATAATCACTAGCTAATACTTGATTGGGAGGAAATAGTGTTGGAACATAAAAATATTTATCAACTTGTTCTCGCGGGTGTACTGTGCGCTATAGGTTTGGTTGTACCTATGGTTATGCCGAAGGTGATTATCGGACCGATGTCCTTTACTTTGGGTGCGCATGTGGCAATTTTTTTGGCAATGTTTATTTCGCCTAAGGTGGCAGCAGCTGTCTGCCTGGGTACAACAATGGGCTTTTTCGTAACTACGCCCCTGATTATCGCTGCGCGTGCGGCAACGCATATTATTTTCGCTCTGGTCGGTGCGTTAATTATTAAACGCTATCCGAATATTATGGAGAGCTTCGTGGCAGGTATCGGTCTGAATCTGGGACTTGCCGTATTGCATGCTCTGGGTGAGGTGCTTGTGGTAGCGCCCTTCTTCTTCAGCGGTTATATGTTTACGCCGGAGCAGCTGTCCAATGGCTTTATAATGAGTGTTATCGTACTGGTAGGTGCCGGTACTGTGCTGCATTCGGTTATGGATTGCAGTATTTCCGTGCTGCTGTGGAAATTTGTCAGAGCAGCAGTGCCTTCTATTAAGCTGATTCGTGGCTAAGATGAGATTTTAAAATTTAAAACTAAAAGCGTGCAGGCTTACGGCTGACTGATGTCAGTTTGTGCAAGCCTGCACGCTTATTTTTTTGATGCTTTAGCTGTTATTTTCTTGCTTTGGCAACCTCAGCGAAGGCAATTTCCGCAGCATCGATAGTCTTTTGCAAATCTTCGGGACTGTGAGCAACGGAAACAAAGTTTGTTTCGAACTGGGAAGGAGGCAGATAGATGCCCTGCTCCAGCATGGAGTGGAAGTAGATTTTGAAAGCTTCCAGATCGCTGGCTGCAGCGCTGTCAAAATCAGTTACCGGTTTATCGCTGAAGAAAACAGTGAACATGCTGCCGAGGCGATGAATCTGTACAGGTACACCGGCTTTAGCTGCTGCCTTTTCCAAGCCGCCGGTCAGAATAGCGCAAAGGCTTTCTGCATGGTTGCAGACATCGTTCTGTTCCATGTAGGTGAGTGCAGCAATGCCTGCGGCCATAGCCAGCGGGTTACCGCTTAAAGTACCTGCCTGATACATCGGGCCAGCAGGAGAAACCATTTGCATGATTTCGCGTTTGCCGCCGTAAGCAGCAACAGGCAGACCGCCGCCGATTACCTTGCCGAGGCAGGTGATATCGGGGTCGATGTCATAGAGGGACTGGCTGCCGCCCTGAGCGCTGCGGAAGCCGCTCATAACCTCATCACAGATGAAGAGAGCACCATACTTTTTAGTGATGGCACGCACGCCTTCCAGGAAGCCTTCGTGCGGAAGTACCAGACCCATGTTGCCCGGAGTAGGCTCCATGATAACGCAGGCAATTTCTTCGCCACGCTCGGCAAAAACCTTTTCCAAAGCAGGCAGATCGTTGAACGGTACGGTAATAGTGGTTGCTGCTACTGCCTTAGGTACGCCGGGGCTGTCGGGTACACCGAAGGTAGCTCCGCCGCTGCCGGCTTTAACAAGCAGGCTGTCATGGTGACCATGGTAGCAGCCGATGAATTTAATGATGCAGTCACGGCCGGTGTAGGCGCGTGCTAAGCGCAGAGCGCTCATGGTTGCTTCGGTACCGCTGTTGACCATGCGGACCATATCCATGGACGGAACGAGGCGGCAGACTAATTTTGCCAGCTCGGTTTCGGCAATTGTCGGAGCACCGTAGGAGGTGCCTTTTTCAGCAGCAGCCTTGATAGCGTCGGTTACGCAGTCAGGCACATGGCCCATGAGCAGCGGACCGTAGGACATAACGTAGTCGATGTATTCGTTGCCGTCGATGTCATAGATTTTGCTGCCCTTGCCGCCGGAGATGAACGGCGGTACACCGCCGACACTGCGGAAGGAGCGCACGGGGCTGTTAACGCCGCCGGGGATATATTGGCGTGCTTCTTCAAAAGCAGCCTGAGATTTTGTATGTTCCATTGTTATATCTCCTTATTTGCCTTGCAGCCATTTTGCTACATCAAGCGCATGGTAGGTAATAATCATTTTGGCACCGGCACGCTTGAAGCCCAGCATGGTTTCCATAACGATACGTTTTTCGTCAATCCAGCCTTTTTCAGCTGCAGCCTTAACCATAGCATATTCGCCGCTGACATTATAAACGCACAGCGGACGGTTGAAGGTTTCGTGTACGCGTTGTACAACGTCGAGGAAGGCCAGCGCCGGTTTAACCATAACGATGTCAGCGCCTTCTTCGATATCCAGAGCAACCTCGCGCAGAGCCTCGTCGCTGTTGGCGGGGTCCATCTGGTAGCCTTTGCGGTCGCCTGCGGACGGAGCGGAGTCTGCTGCGGCGCGGAAGGGACCGTAATATGCGGAAGCAAATTTTGCGGAATAAGCCATGATAGGAATATGGTTGAAGCCTGCTGCATCGAGTGCTTCGCGGATAGCCTTAACATAACCGTCCATCATATTGGAGGGAGCAATCATGTCAGCACCGGCCTGAGCGTGGGAAACAGCAACCTTAGCTAAGAGAGGCAGAGTTTCATCGTTGTTGACGGTGCAGCCGTTTTGCAGCACGCCGCAATGACCATGCTCGGTGTATTCGCACAGGCAGACGTCGGTAATGATAACCAGCTCAGGGTATTTTGCTTTAATCAGCTTGCAGGCCTGCTGTACAGGTTCGTTCATATCCCAGCCGCTGCTGCCGACAGCGTCCTTGTAGGACGGTACGCCGAAAAGCAGGACAGCGGGAATACCCAGCTCAACAACCTCGTCAACGCATTCCATAACGCGGTCGAGGGACCAGTGGTAGTTGCCGGGCAGAGATTCGATTTCATGCTTAACGTTTTCGCCGGGAACGACAAAAAGCGGATAAATTAAGTCCTTTACGGAAACCTCGGTTTCACGGATCATTGCACGCAGATTTTCAGTAGCGCGTGTGCGGCGCGGACGGTATACAGGAAAACCGGTAATACTCATCTTGATACACTTCCTTATTTATTATAAAAATTTGTGATAGCGGTCATGAGGCCGTCGATTGTATATTCAGCGGCATTAATAGCCGGAGTATAGCCATGCTTTTTCAGGGTATCGGCGGTTACGGGGCCGATAGCAGCCAGAGCAGCCTTGTTCAGCAGTTCCTTCTTATCGCCGAGAACCTCGAGCAGGTTGGTTACGGTGCTGCTGCTGGTGAAGGTTACGATGCTTGCTTCGCCGCTTTTGAGGGCTTCGATGAGCTCGTCCTTGTTTTCGCAGTCGGCAACGGTTTCGTAAGCAGTTACAACGTCAACGATAGCACCGATTTTGCGCAGGGATTCGGGCAATACCTCGCGTGCAATCTTAGCACGTGCCAGCAGGATTTTGTCACCGGCGGTGATTTCGCCTGCCAGTGCTTCAGCAAGCTCCTCTGCTTTGTAAGCGGAAGGAATGAGGTCGGCGGTGAGGCCGTGCTCTGCCAGAGCCTTGGCGGTGGCGCTGCCGATAGCGGCAAGCTTAACGTTAGCCAGGGAGCGTGCGTCCTTCTTAGCTGCACCCAGACGCTCGAAGAAGTAATCTACGCCGTTAGCGCTGGTGAAGATAAGCCATTTGTAGTCATTGATATTGGCAATAGCGTTGTCCAGCGGAGCATAATCTGCTGCCGGAACAATTTTGATTGCCGGAGCTTCGATAACCTTGGCACCCTGTGCTTCCAGCTTTTTGGTGAGAGCGCTTGCCTGTGCACGTGCGCGGGTAACGATAACGGTTTTGCCGAAGAGAGGCTTGTTATCGAACCATTGCAGCTGCTCACGCAGGCGTACAACTTCGCCGACGAGGAAGATAGCAGGCGGTTTCATGCCGGTTGCTTTAACGTCAGCGGCAGCTCTGCCGAGGGTAGTAATCAGTGTGCGCTGTTCGGGGTGAGTGCCCCAGCGGATAACAGCTGCCGGGCAGTCAGCGCTGCGGCCGTTAGCGATAAGCTCGTGGCTGATTTTTTCAATATTTTCTACACCCATGAGGAAGACGAGGGTGTCAACAGAGGTTGCCAAGCCTTTCCAATGGATGGTGGATTCGCCTTTAGTAGGATCCTCGTGACCGGTAATAACGGCAAAGGAGGTTGCTACATGACGATGGGTAACAGGGATACCGGCATATTCGGCAACAGCAATAGCACTGGTTACGCCGGGAACGAACTCAAACGGCAGGCCTGCTTCACGCAGTTCGATGGCTTCTTCGCCGCCGCGGCCGAATACAAAGGGGTCGCCGCCCTTCAAACGTGCTACAACCTTACCTTCGGCAGCCAGTTTTACCAACAGCTTGTTGATATCGGGCTGGCGCATGGTGTGATTGGCGCTGGCTTTGCCAACGTAAACCATTTCTGCGTCCTTGCGGGCGAAGGCCAGAATACGCGGATCTGCCAGACGGTCATAAACAACAGCGTCTGCAGTCTGCAGGCATTCCTTAGCCTTGAGTCCCAGAAGGCCCGGGTCGCCGGGGCCTGCACCGATTAAATATACTTTACCTTGTTTTGTCATGATGTCACTCTCCTTAAAGAATAGAGGCCAGAATTTCCTGACCGCCGGCAGCCAGCATTTTTTTGCCAAGCTGTTGACCGAGGCTGACAGCGTCATCAGCCTTGCCGTTTATTGTATCACGCAGAATATTGCTGCCGTCTAAGGCAGCAATGATTGCTTCAATGCGAATGTTTTCACCTTCAACGTCGGCATGTACGCCGATAGGAACCTGACAGCCGCCTTCCAGTAAGCCCAAGAAGGCACGCTCGGCATCGGTAGCCTGTTTGGTGTTCAGGTCGTTTAGGAAGCTCAGCATATCGCGTACTTCTTTATCCTCGGTACGCGCTTCGATTGCCAATGCGCCCTGGCCTACAGCCGGCAGGCAGACATCAGCAGGAATCAGGCTGGAGATGCGGTCACCGTGACCTAGACGCTCTAAGCCTGCAGCGGCCAGAATAATAGCATCGTACAGTCCCTCGTCCAGCTTACGCAGGCGGGTATCAACGTTGCCGCGCAGGTCGCGGATTTCCAGATCCGGACGCTTAGCTAACAGCTGTGCCTTGCGGCGCAGGCTGCTGGTGCCGACTACAGCGCCGAGCGGCAGCTCTTCGAAGCTGCCATATTTGTTGCTGACGAAAGCATCGCCGACGTTGGCACGCTCGGTAATTGCTGTCAGGCACAGGCCTTCCGGCAGAACGGTAGGCATATCCTTCAGGCTATGTACTGCCAAGTCAATAGTACCGTCTAAAAGATCCTCTTCAATTTCTTTGGTAAACAAGCCCTTGCCGCCGATTTGCGCCAGGGGTACGTCTAAAATACGGTCGCCTTTGGTGACAATTTTTTTCAGTACAACCTCACATTCAGGATATTCCTTGCGCAGTAAGGCTGCAATATGATTACTTTGCCAAAGCGCTAAAAGACTTTGTCTAGTCCCAATCGTCAATTTTGCTTTCATCACCAAACTCCTCTCCGGTTTCATTTAATAAAAATAAATCACACATCATTCTTTTATAGCGTTCTTCCTCTGATGTACCTGCTACAGCATTCATAGCCTTCATAGGCTCGCGCAGGAATTTATGCTCCAGACGTTGAGTCATCAGGTCAATAATACGCTTTTCGTGGTCTGTAAGCTCTGGCATTTTAATAAAGGCCTTCTTCAAAACCTTCTGGCGCAGGAAATTCATTTTATCATGCAGTTGTACCATAACGGGGCGCATGGTGTAATAACGCAGGCGCTCTTTGAGGGCACCGATTTCTTCGCTGATAATCTGTTCGGCAACGTGAGCTTCTTTTTCACGGAAATTTTTATTGGTATCAACAACGCCTTCCAGATCATCAATGTTATAAATAGTTACGCCGGCAACATCGGCCAATCTGGGGTCGACGTCACGCGGAACGGCAATATCAATCAGAATCAGCGGTCTGCCGTTGCGCTTGGGCAGCAGCGGTCCTAAATTTTCTACGGTAAGCACGTAATGCGGCGCACCGGTAGAGGTAATGATGATATCGGCATCGGCGGCATGCTCGAACATGGCACGGTAGGGAATGGCCGTACCGTGGAATTTGCCTGCCAAATCCTGCGCTCTCTCGTAGTGACGGTTGCTGACGCAGATGGTTTGTGCTCCCTTGTCCAACAGATGCTGTGCGGTGAGCTCGCTCATATGACCGGCACCTACTACCAAAATCTGTGCCTTGCTCAGGTCGCCTAAGATTTTGATGGCCAGATCAACGGCAGCGCTGGAGACAGATACGCTGCTGTAGGCGATTTTTGTTTCGGTACGCACACGCTTGCCGACAGCAATTGCCTTGTTCATGATGGTATTAAGAATTGTATCTGTCATACCATTAGCACGGGCAATCTGATAAGCATTTTTAATCTGACTGAGAATCTGGCCTTCACCGACAATCAGTGAATCAAGACTGGAGGCTACACGGAACAGATGCTTGACGCAATTGGTGCCGCTAAGATTATAAAAATATTCGCTTTGGTAATATTCACCTGCCAGATGCTTGAGCAATGATTTGATAAAAGGGATTGCTTCATGCGGATTTTCGATAACCATGTACAGCTCTGTGCGGTTGCAGGTGGAAAGCAGCATGGCCTCGGGAATGTTATCGTAATTGCGCAGGCGGCGCAGAATACTTGCCACCCTGTCACTGGAAAAATTAAAACGTTCACGGATCTCAACGGGGGCGGTTCTGTGATTGAGTCCTAAAACTGTTAACTGCATCTAATACCTTCTCCTTTGCTTGAGCAGCTTTACCTGCTATAACTGAATTAAGTAAATCCTGTTTCAAAACACTGCGCCAAAATTGCGTCCGCTCCTGCGGCGTACTCTCTATAGCTTTAACTGCCTCCCGCTGCAGCAGCAGAAAGCTGTTGAAGTCCGCCAGCTCTGGTGTCAGAATGTGTTCCAGATGTTGTTTCAGCAGACGGGTAAAAGCAGGCATGCCGCCTGTTGCCAGCGCAATGGTAATATCACCTTCGCTGATAGCTGAGGGGACAGTGAAATTACTCAGCTCAGGTTCGGTAATATTATTGACGAGGCAGGGTGCAGACTCTGAAATCTGCCTGTTTACAGCCTTATTATCTGTGGCGGCAATAACCACAAATGCATTCTGCAGATATTCTGGCTTGTAGTAATCCTTGATGAGCGTACAGCCTTGCGCTGAGGCGAGCTTTTGCACCTCGTCACAGAAGAGAGGGGCAACAACCGTTACGTTAGCTTCGGCATCCAGCAAAGTTGCCAGCTTGCGGGCAGCAACAGTGCCGCCGCCGATGATTACGCAGTTTTTGCCTGCTACACGCAGCATAGCAGGATAATGAAAATTAGTTCTATTAAGCATATAATTTACCACCTGTAGGAACGTGATAATGAGTGTCATTAAATATGTTTCCTAACCTTTATATAATATCATATCTGAAGCAATTTATAAAGATATTGAAGGCTTTTTAAGTGTGAAAAACATAAGAAAATGGATAAAGCAAGAAGATTTATGGAATAATTTCAGTTAACGCTGCAAACAGCTGTGCAAAAGCGAAAAAGCTCCCGCCGTAATCCGTCAGGATTACTCAGCGGGAGCTTTGTTACGTCTTATTAAATTTTATTGGTTAATTATTTACCGAAATATCTTTTCAGCAGGCCTGCAAAAGCTTTGCCGTGGCGAGCTTCGTCACGAGCCATTTCATGAACGGTGTCGTGGATAGCATCCAGGTTCAGAGCTTTAGCACGTTTAGCCAGGTCTGTTTTGCCTGCGGTTGCACCGTTTTCAGCTTCTACACGCATTTCCAGGTTCTTTTTAGTGGAGTCGGTTACAACTTCGCCCAGAAGTTCTGCGAATTTAGCAGCATGTTCAGCTTCTTCGAAAGCAGCTTTTTCCCAGTACAGGCCGATTTCCGGATAGCCTTCGCGGAAAGCTACACGGCTCATTGCCAGGTACATACCAACTTCGGAGCATTCGCCGTTGAAGTTAGCGCGCAGGTCAGCTTTGATATCTTCAGGAACGTCGGAAGCGATGCCTACAACGTGTTCGGCAGCCCAGCCCATTTCAGCAGCCATTTCTTTGAATTTGGAAGCAGGAGCGCCGCATTGCGGGCATTTTGCCGGAGCAGCTTCGCCTTCATACACATAACCACATACTTGACATACAAATTTTTTCATATTAGTTCCCTCCATGTTTTTATATTGCATTGCTTAAAAATTCTTTGATTAGCACAGCTTGTGTGCCTTTGACACTTATATAATAACACAAGCTGACACAGTTGTCAATAATAATTATCCGTTAGTTTTTATTTTGATTTAGTTAGCGGTGGCTGACAATCAGAACTTGAAAGTTAAGCCCAGGTTAACGCCTTTAGCCTTCATGTCGAGGTCTTCCCCAAAAGCATCATCAAAAGTCTGATTATAGTAAGAAGCGTTAACTTCGAGGTTGTTCAGAATAGGTTTGCTGATACCGATTTCATAGCCGCTGTTTCTGTTGCCGTAGCCTACATTGCCCCAAACGGTGAAGAGTGCGGGAATATCATAGGCTGCCTGCAAGCCGATTTGGCCGGAGTTTTTGGTTTTACCGCCAAAGTCACCGGAGGTGTCAGCGTTCAGATATCCTGCGTAAGCGGAAATGCCCGGCAGAACTTTATACATAAGGTTGAATTGTTGGGCACGGGTTTTGGCTTCGTCTGCCTTGTAGTTGTTCCATTTGTAATTTACGGCAGTATTTTTGCCGATGCCTACGGTTGCACCAAGATAGGTGCTGTTGGATTTGCTGAATTTATAATTGTCACCTTTAAGGCTGGATGGCAGAGTAATGCCTGCATCAATAGCAACCTTGCCGGCGTCGTAATTCTTCAGCGGAGAAGCATAGGCGCTCAGGCTGCAGGTGGTTGCGAGACAGACAGCTGCGCTCATAGCTAATAAAGCATATCTGGATTTCATTTTGCATCGCTCCTTTTACAACATAATTTTGGTCTTAACTTAATTTTAGCATATAAAGTTAGTTATGCAAGCAAAAAGCAGTGATGTGTTTATGACAATTGTGTTAAAAGTACTTGTAAAATCACGCGGAAAAGAGGATAATTATAATGTATATCTATCTATAAACAAGGGGATTTTATGAGCGCAGATTCTAAAGCTTCGAATAGTAAATTTTTAAAGGGAACATTAATTCTTACGGCCTCTAGTATTGTGGTCAAGGTTATAGGTTCTCTGAACTGGATTATTTTATCACGTGTATTGGGCGGCGAAGGTATCGGCCTTTATCAGATGGGCTTTCCCATCTATCTTATGGCAATTACTGTATCAAGTGCAGGTGTGCCGGTAGCAATATCTATTATCACCTCCGAAAAGCTGGCGAATAAGGATTATCGCGGTGCGAAGCGAGTCTTTAATGTTTCGCTACGTGTGCTGCTGTTGACAGGCATGCTGTTTTCGTCCTCGCTGTTTTTCGGTGCGGACTGGCTGGTTAATAACCACATTATCCGCGACAGCCGTGCGTATTATTCTATTATCGCTCTGGCACCTGCGGTTTTCTTTGTAACCTTTCTGGCAAGCTTCCGCGGTTATCTGCAGGGCTGGCAGATTATGACGCCGACGGCGGTCAGTGAGATTGTCGAGCAGCTGACACGTGTTATTACCATGCTTGTTTTTGCCGACCTCTTTATGCCGTATGGTCTGGCGTTCGCTGCAGGCGGTGCCAGCATGGGCGCCGGCGTAGGCGCGTTCTGTGCACTTTTGGTGCTGATGTGGTTCTATCGCCGTCTGAAGCAGCGTCTGCAAAAGGAAATGGCAGAGCAGGATGACAGTGCGCCGGTAGAAAGCGCCGGACATATCATCAAGCGTCTGCTGAAGCTGGCGTTGCCGGTTTCTCTGACCAGTTTGATGCTGCCGATAGGTGCTAACCTTGACCTTCTGATTGTGCCGCAGCGTCTGGAAGCAGCCGGCTTTAATATTCATCATGCGACGGAGCTGTTCGGTTATCTGACAGGTATGGCTGTACCGCTGGTTAATCTGGCAACAATTTTTACTGCTGCGATGACCATCAGTCTGGTGCCGTCAATTTCCGAATCTCGTGCGCTGAGCAGCTTTGATGCTATCCGTGATAAAATCCGCATAGCTTTTCGCGTAGCGATGATTATTACCTTCCCCTGCTTTATGGGCTTGTATTGTCTGGCGGAAAAGGTTGCGGCGCTCGTATATAATGCTCCCGGTGCGGCGCCTGCGATTCAGACGATGAGCATCGGTATTTTGTTTTTAGGTATGCATCAGATCAGTACAGGTATTCTGCAAGGCCTTGGCCGCACGGCAATCCCTGTAATCAATATGATTATTGCCTGCATTGTAAAAATCGTTATGAGCTGGTATCTTACTGCTGTGCCGGAGCTGGGCATCCGCGGTGCGTCAATGGCGACGGTGGCAGATTTTGCCGTGGCAGCGATTATCAATATGGGCTTTATTTACAAGCTGACAGGCTATAGCTTCTCTGTTGGCAGCATTATCCGTCCCTGCTTTGCTTCCGGTGTTATGGGCGCGGCGATTTACGGCGTGCTGATGCTTACGGAAAGCATGGGTATGTGGTGCGTGCTGTTTGCAATGGCGGCAGCTGTTCCTGTCTATGCATTGGCACTGCTGGCTTGCGGTGGTCTGAATAAAGAGGATTTGGACAACGTGCCCTTTGTGGGACGCAGATTGTTGGCAGTCGGCCAACGCTTTGGTCTTTTCAAGTGAGGTAATTAAAATAATGGAGGAAAGGAAATGTGAGCTGCGCTTGCCAAACGGCAAGGTAGTAAATTTTTCGTATGCTAAGCTCAAGGCAGGCATTGCTGTTACTGCCCTGGTGCTTGTCGGAGCAGTCGGCGGAGCCGGCTATTTATATCATCAGTTGGCTGATTATCGCAGCGAAGCAACCGATTATGCTGCATATAAGCAAAATAAGGCCGAGCAGCAGACAAAACTGCAGAAGCTGTTGCAGGATAACGAAAGAATGCTGCGCGATATGGCCGAAATTTCCAATCTGGAGAAAAAGCTGCGCCGTGCTGTCATCCGTGATGTAGACAGCAGCAAGCTGGGCGAGGGTACCAGTATGGTTGATTCGACAGCGGCCAAGGAAACGTCTGCCAATACGTCTTATACAGGCAAGGGCGGGCCTGCTAAAATGGATATCAACGGCACCATGGCGGTGCTGACAGCGCAAAATGCCAATATCAAAAAGATGCTTGATAGTACCAAAAAATCTGTCAGCGAGCTCTTAAGTGAGGTTGAAGGCTCCGGCGGCGGTATGTCGTCCTTCCCGGACAAATGGCCGACCGACGGCGGCACTATCAGCAGTAATTACGGTGTGCGTACCGGTCCGATTGAGGGCGGTTATGATTGGCATCCCGGTCTGGATATAGCGGTTGATTTCGGCGCACCGGTTTATGCTACGGCTGCAGGTACGATTGAACAGGCAGGCTGGAACGGTGGCTACGGGCGTTATGTGCGTATCAATCATGGTAATGGCTATGAAACAGCCTATGGACATATGAGCGGAATTGCCGTTGCTGCAGGGCAGAAGGTCATCAAAGGCGAAATTATCGGCTTTGTCGGCAGTACAGGCTACAGCACAGGTCCGCATATTCATTATGAGGTGCTGGCTGACGGACAGAATATCGATCCGTTCTATGTGCTGAAAAATAAATAAAGACTGCTGTGTATTGATATCAGCAGCAAAACAGTTCAGTGCTAAGCTGAGCAGTAAAATTAAAAATAGATTTTGCAAGCCACTATGACAAATTTGTTGTAGTGGTTTTTTGTATGCCTTGGTCAGAATTTATGAGGGAGATGCAGAGATGGATTTAGTGTAAAAAATACGTAAAACATTCTTTAGAGCGCTATTATTGCTTTACAGCAGGAAATGCAGGTGTTATTATTATCTTAATATTATAAATAATTACAGGCGAGGAGGTCCGCATTATGTCCATCAGAGAAATTTCCTTCCCTTCTGCCAACGGCAGAGATACCATCAAGGCCTGGTCCTACAGTCCTTTAGGCAAACCGAAAGCTATTGTACAGCTGATTCACGGCTATGGTGAGCATTCACGCCGCTATCTGCATATGATTAGCAAGTTCAATGAAGCAGGCTTTGTAGTGTTTGCTGATGACCATCTCGGGCATGGTAAAACAGGCTATGACGGAGGCACCTTGGGTGACCCGCATTCCGGCGGCTATATGACTTACCTGAAGGACGAAAAGGCGTTGCATGATATTGCTAAAGAGGCATATCCTGAGCTGCCGTATTTCGTTTTCGGCCACAGCTGGGGCTCTATGCTGGCGCGTGCTTATGCGTCAATCTACGGTGAGGATATTAAAGGTATGATGCTGTGCGGTGTCTGCTCGCAGTGGAAGGGCTGTGAGGATGCCTATGTTAATGCCGAATTCAAGGCTGCTTATGAGGCAGATCCGTATCAACCTTGCGGCGTTTGGTTTGAGCGTGTTTTCTGCGGTATGACGGACAGAGTGGAAAATCCCAACAGTCCTGCAGACTGGATTGCAACGGATCCGCGCATTGTTGAGGACCATGCAGGCGATATGTTCAATACCTTCGATACTACGCTGGAGCTGTGCTATGATTTCGTGCAGCTGTATCATTATATTGAAAATGATGAGTGGGCTGCCAATGTGCCGCAAAATATCCCCAGCTATCTGATTGCCGGTGACCAGGATCCCTGCGGCAATTACGGCGAAGGCTTGTATCATGTAGCAAATCTGCTGGCAAAAACAGGACATAAGGTTTCCGTAAAGCCGTATCCGGGCTTCCGTCATGAAATTCACAATGAGCTGTGCTTGCGTGACGAAGTTGAAGCCGGACTGATTAAATTTATGGATGATTGCTTGGCTTAAAATATTTAAAAGTAAAAGAGACTGCCTTACGGCAGCCTCTTTTACTTTATAAGCTCCCAGATATCGCTCACGTTTTCAGCCAGCAGCTTGGCACCGTGCGCTTCTAAAAAGGCGCGGCCTCTGAAGCCCCAGCAGGCGCCGATGCAGGCTACGCCTGCATTGCTTGCTGTGGCAATATCGGTATCCGAATCACCAATATAGATAGTGCTTGCAGGCTTAGCGTTTAATTGCTGCATGACTGCCAGCAGCATATCCGGCGCAGGCTTTTTGGCGATGCCGGCGCGCTCGCCGCAGGCAGCGTCGAGCTGGCCGTCGAAGTATTGCTTAGCCAGCGCCTGTACGCCGTAATCAGCCTTGTTGGAAACAATGGCGGTGCGGCAGCCTGCAGCGCGCAGCTGCTGCAAAAGCTGCGGCACGCCGTCGTAGGGGCGGGTGCTGTCGGCGCAGTGCTGCTTATAGTATTTGTTGAAGCTGGCAAAGACCTCCTCCTGCAGCTCTGCAGGGGTGTCAGCCGGTACTGCACGCTCAATCAGCTTGCGGATGCCATTGCCGACAAACCGGCGCACTTCGTCTGTGGTGCGCTGAGGCAGCTTGTGCTCTGCCAAAGCATGGTTGGTAGCGGCAGCTAAATCTGCCAATGTGTTGAGTAAGGTACCGTCAAGATCAAAAATAATGGTTGTATATTTCATGATTTAACTCCCTATAATATCTTTAAATTGGCTTTTTATCACAATTAGTGGGGAAACAAAAAATGCAACAGCTTATAAAAACATAGCCATATATAATGGCATTACTATTTTTTTGTCATTAACGCCAACATTCCCGGAAATAAGTTTATAGCCATAAGGAATTTGTGCCTGCTCTAAGATTCTATTCAACGATACGGTAGCGCCCCTATTAGCCTTCACTTCCACAGGAATAATTTGCGCCTCCTTAGTAATAAGAAACTCTATTTCTGTTTCACCATTCTGAGATCGGAAATAGTTTAGCTTATGTCCTCTCTTCACCAGCATATCAGCAATGAGATTTTCATAAATACCTCCCTTAGCCGCTCCGGTAAGCGTATCATCAATAATAGCCTTTTTCATATCATACCCATACATAGCTATGAGCAGGCCAATATCTGCTAAATACAACTTATACATATCCTCTTTTTCATAAGCAGCTAAAGGAAAAGCAGGCGTACTAACGTTATAACACAAATAAACAAGATTTGCATCCCGTAGCCACTCAATGCTATTTTCAAATTTACGAGCCGTTCCCTTTTTCTCTACAACAGAGAATTGAAATTTTTTGTTTTCTTTAGCCAACTGCTTAGGAATAGAAAAATAGCAATTTTTTACCTTAGGCTTCTCTGTATTGCTGGCATATTTAGAAACGTCCTCCTGATAACTGGCAAGTATTTTCTCCTGTTCTTGCTGTACAAGTCCAAAATGCTGCGTTTCGACAAACTTATTAACTACAGCAGGCATACCGCCTACCGCCATGTACTCACGCAACAGCTTTAACATCTGCTCATGTACAGCAGGCGGTACTGCTTCTTTCTGCAGAAAATAATCTTGCAAGATCGCTATTTTCTCATCAGTATAATCCAAGGCCCATAAATATTCCTCAAAGTCCAGAGCATACATCGTAACTTGCTTCTCATAGCCAACAGGAATAGAGTCGACCTCTTTATAGCTGATACCTAAAAGTGAACCAGAAGCAATAACATCATAACGATTATCCAGCGCTAAAAATTTCAATGCCGTTCTTGCCTCAGGACATGATTGGATTTCATCTAAAAAAATCAATGTTTCATGCTCAAGAAAGCGGCTTTCAGGAAGCAGCAAAGAAATTCTTTTATATATATCATTTGCTGACAAATCACCCATAAATATTTCTTTGAACTTTGGCATCTCGATAAAATTTATATAAATATAACTACGATAATGCTCCCGTCCAAAATAATCTATGATATAAGTTTTACCTATTTGGCGTGCACCTTTGACTAATAAACATTCTTGCTGTTTATTTTCTTTCCACTGTACAAGAGCATCCAAAAACTTCCGCTTAAGCATTTTCATCCTCCTCAAAGCATAAGTTTATGCTTTTATTATAACAGTATTATTACATACCTTCAACGAAAATGCAGATTTTCGGGGGTATTTTTATAAAAAAATGCAGATTTTCAGGACGGTTTTTCGCAAAAAATGCATATTTTTATGAATTCGCCGTAATTAGCTACCAGCAAGCAGTACACAGGCCAGAAGTAACCTAAAGATTTTTTGGTCAAGCATTCTTCATGGCTGTCCACATCCTTTGAAACTTCAGATTTTCTTCCTTGTCTATTGTAGCACAAAAAAGGCAAATGCTTTATAATATTGTTATATTTAAGTATGGAGGATAGGGCATGACTTATGATTACGCTCGCTTAGCGAAAATTAAGTGTTTTCTTTTTGATATGGACGGAACCATCAACCTGGGCAACGAACTGATTCCGGGTATGGAGGGCTTTTTTGATAAATTGAAGGCTGCAGGTAAGGAATATTATCTGCTGACAAATAATTCTTCCCGCAGCCACGAGCATTATGTGCAGAAGATGAACGGACTTGGCGTGCCGGTTACGCGTGAGAATATCCTGATTTCATCGGATGCGCTGACAAACTGGATGCAGAAGAACAAACCGGGCGCAAAGCTGTTTGTGCTGGGAACGCCGCAGCTGCTGGCAACGATTGAGGAAGCAGGTTTTACGCTGACGAATACGTTGGAGGAGGGCGCTGATTATGTAGTTGTCGGCTTTGACCAGACACTTACCTATGACCGCCTTACTACCGCCTGCCGCCTGATTGACAAGGGTGTGCCTTATGTTGCAACGCATCCTGATGTGCGTTGCCCGATTGAAGGCGGCGAATTCATTCCTGATACCGGTGCGATGCTGGAGCTGATTAAAACTGCTACCGGCAAAAAGCCGCAGCTGATTTTTGGTAAGCCTTATAAGTACATGGTAGATGTGGTTTTAGACAAAACCGGTTATAAAAAAGAAGAAATTGCTATGGTGGGTGACCGTCTGGCAACAGATATTGCCTTTGGCCTGAACAACGATATTCTTTCTGTGATGGTGCTGACAGGTGAGGCAACCATGGAAGATGTGGAAAATGGTTCCATCAAGCCGGATATTATTCTGCCACATGCTAAGGAAATTTTGCAATATCTTGGTTAATAATGTATAAATACTTTGCTTTGATAACGAAAGGAGTAGTGCTATGGCTGTTTTGGAGCAGACTGCTGTATTGACTGATGCTATTCGTCCTGTGCCTGCGAGTGAGCTTGAGGCGCGTCTGGAGAAATTTCGCCGACTTATGGATGACATGCATCCAGGTTGGGAGATGGCTGCAGTCAATCATAAGATTGCGATGTATTATTTTACGGGTACAATGCAGGAGGGTGTGCTGCTGATTCGTCCGCAGGATGCAATTTTCTGGGTGCGCCGCAATTATGAGCGTGCAGTAAACGAATCGCATTTCAGCGATATCCGTCCGATGCACAGCTTTCGTGAGGCTGCTGCCTATTATGGCAGTGCGCCGCGCATTATGTATGTAGAAACGAAGAAGGCTACCCTTGATTGGGAGCGTATGCTGCATAAGTATTTTGCCTTCGAAGAGGTTGGTTCTTTTGATGCAGTGCTGCAGGAGCTGCGTCTGCGCAAGAGTGCATACGAGCTGCAGCAGATGGAGTGCTCCGGCGCTATTCACGAAACAGTGCTGGATATTGTTGCTCCGAAGCTGATTCATGCAGGTATCAGCGAGGCTCAGCTGGCTATCGAGCTTTACAGCGAGATGGTGCAGCGCGGTTCGCACGGAACAGCGCGCTTTAACCAGTCACTGGGTGAGGAGGTTGTCGGTTTGGCTTCCTTTGGCAAGAGCGGTCTGGTACGCACCGGCTTTGACGGCCCCGGCGGTACCGGTGGCACCTGTATAGCGGTGCAGTCTATCGGTAATGCTTTCCGTAAGCTGCAATCCGGCAGACTGGTTTATCTTGATGTTCCCTGTGGCTTTGACGGCTACCATACAGATAAGACTGTCGTGTATTATTTCGGCAGCCTGAAAAAGGACGAGCAATGTGCAAGACTTTTGGCGGCGCAGGAGCGCTGTCTGGAGCTGGAGCAAGAGGTAGTGTCCATGATGGTGCCAGGTGAGCCGATTGAAAACCTGTATTTGCGCACCATGGAAAAGTTTGATAATGTCTACGGTGATGCGTTTATGAACGGCGGTAAATTCCTGGGCCACAGCATTGGTCTGGTGATGGATGAAGCGCCGGCTATAGCAAAGGGTTTTAAGCAGCCGCTGGAGCCCGGCATGACCTTTGCCGTAGAGCCTAAAATTGCTTTGCCGGGTTTAGGCTTGGTAGGCACGGAAAATACCTATGTGGTTACGGAAAAGGGCGCACGCTCGCTGACTGGTCACTCACACGCATTGCGTGAAATTGAATAGTAGTACAGTACAACAAAAATGCTGCGGGCGCAAAGCCTGCAGCATTTTTCAGTAATAGTCTTATTCAGCTAATTCCTTGGCGCACTCTACGAATTTTACTCCGGCAGCAGCCATTTCCTGCATAGCGCTTGCGATGGTTTCGGGAGCAATGCCGCGGCAGGCAGCCTTGTTCAAGATTACGTCGAAGCCTGCAGCCTTCAGCTGCAGTACAGTGTTTTTTACGCAGTAATCGGTTGCCAGACCGCCGCAGATGACGGTGGTGATACCGTGGCAACGCAGATATTCGATGGCACCGGTAGAAAGAGTGTCCTTCAGATCATGGTAGCAGGCACCGTAGGGGTGCTTGTCTGCTTCAATGCCCTTGAATACCTGATAATCATAGGCAGCTTCATCAAGACCGTCGATAAAGTCAAAGCCTTTGGTGCCGATAATAGCGTGTGCCGGCCAACGGATATCAAGATCGGGATAACCGCTGATGGGAGTGAGCGGAGCGTGCTCGGTGTCGCTGATCCAGAGTGCGCAACGGCTGTGCGCATCGCGGGAAGCGAGGCGCAGGCTGGCGAATTGAGCTTGGGCGTTCAGCTCGGGAGCGATGGTGTCGCCTTCGGCAACCGGCAGCTCGTCGGGGCAGACCGGGGTGAAGGTGTTTTGCGCGTCGATGTCAAAGGAGGCAATGTATTTTTTTTCCGGTAATTGCATAGTGAACCCTGCTTTCTGTTTTAATTTAGACTTATTGTAGTATACCGCCGTGATTTTAGCAATAGGGAAAACGCTTTTGCTATAGGAATATACGGTGAGTTAAATAAAATGTTGCAAGCAATATATTGTTTCGTTCAGGAAAAATTTTCCAGTGTCACTCTTTCACAAAGAATTCATTTGTCAAAAAGGCAATTTTAGTTTACACTATAGCTAGAATTCTTGGTTAATATAACAAATAATGATAATTATAAAGTGAGGCAGACTGATGGCAACCTATATTATTGGTGGTTTGTTGGTAATATTGGTGATTTTGGCAGTGCGCAGTTATTTTGGCAACAAGTATCGCGGCGGGTGCAACGGCTGTTCCGGCTGTCCGCATGCTAAAAACTGCAACTCGATAAAAAAATAAAATGTTGACAAAATCCCCTGTTGGTTATATGCTAATATTAGAGTTTTGTAAAATTATTGTATGCTAAACAAAATTCACGGGTAAGTTTGATGCCGCAGCAACGATGCTTTGCCTGCGGTTTATTTTTTGGACGATAAGCTGAGGAGGATGCCATTGTGCATATTCAACGTGGTGCGTGGGCAGAAATAAATTTAGATGCAGTTGCACATAACGTGCAGATGGCTAAGGCCAATCTGAAGCCGACAACCAAATTATGTGCTGTCGTCAAGGCAGATGCCTATGGTCATGGCGCTGTGCGTGTAGCGCAGGAAGCAGCGCGTAACGGTGCAGACTTTTTTGCGGTAGCTCTCCTGCAGGAGGGCGTGAAACTGCGCGAGGCCGGCATTGAAACACCTATTCTGGTGCTTGGCTCAATGCTGCCGGAGGTTGCGGAAATCTGCGTGCGTTATGATATCAGCCATGCAGTGTTTGATGAAGAACGCTTATATGCTTTGAATGCGGCGGCTTTGAAGCTGCATACGAAGGCTAAAATACATATTAAGATTGATACAGGTATGCACCGTATCGGTGTGCATGTGCGTGATGCCGGCAGGTTTGCCAAGCTGGCAGCGTCCTTGCCCGGTATCTACATCGAGGGCGTGTTCAGTCACTTTGCGACTGCTGACGCCGATGATAAGCAGTATGCTGCCTATCAGTTTGAACGCTTTCAGGAGGCGCTGCGCCTGATTGAAGCGGAGGGAGTGCATATCCCTATCCGTCATATCGCCAACAGTGCTGCGCTGACGGAGCTGCAAGAATATCAGCTGGATATGGTGCGTCAGGGAATTACCCTGTATGGCCTGCACCCGGCGCATATGATTGACTGCTACAAGGATTTTGAACCTGTTATGACTGTGAAGACGCAGGTTGCTTTTGTGAAAACACTGCCGCCCGGTGAAACCATCGGCTATGGCAGAACCTATACATTGACGAGACCGAGTGTTATCGCTACTGTGCCTATCGGTTATGCCGACGGCGTGAGCCGCCGCTTGTCTAACCGCGGGTATATGCTGGTCAACGGCAAAAAGGCGCCGATTATCGGACGCGTATGCATGGACCAGACGATGCTGGACGTAACGGATATTCCGGACGTTAAGCTGGGCAGCGAGGTTATCGTGTTTGGCGGCCGTGAGCTGCCAATGGAGCTGGTTGCGGAATGGGCAGATACTATCTGCTATGAAATTGTCTGCGACGTGAGCCCGCGTGTGCCGCGCGAGTATGTACGCGGCAACTAAAAAGAAGCATTGGCGTGAGCCGCTGCTTCTTAACTAAATACGCTTTCCCTTATTTTATGGCTGCTGGACGCATTTGCGAAAGGCAGTCCTTTTTTTGTTGTCGGAGGAGCTGCAACTTAAAAAGGCTACTGCGTAAGCAATTTTACGCAATAGCCTTTTTTATATGGTTATTTTTCAGCAAAAGGTATCTTTATAGCGCTGTTGGCACTGCTTGATGATTTCCTTTGCCTTGTCTACATCATGTGCCTCTTCAAGAGCGGTGCTTTTTCCTTCGAGCGATTTATATACGCTGAAGAAGTGAATCATTTCATCACTGATATGCTGCGGCAGCTCACTGATGGATTTGTAGGAATTATACATCGGGTCACCGAAAGGAATAGCAATGATTTTTTCGTCCATATCACCGCTGTCCTCCATGATGATAACGCCGATGGGGTAGCAGCGCATCAAGGTCATCGGTACAACGTTTTCAGAGCATAAAACCAACACGTCCAGCGGGTCTTTATCTGCTGCGTAGGTACGGGGAATAAAGCCGTAGTTGGCAGGATAGTGAGTTGCGGTGTACAGGATGCGGTCCATTTTGAGCAGACCGGTTTCTTTGTCCAGCTCATATTTTACCTTGCAGCCTTTGGGGATTTCGATAACTGCAATAAAGTCATCAGGAGAGATACGTTTGGGATCAATGTCATGCCAGATATTCATAGTCATTTCGTTTTTGCCTCCTCTTGTGCTTTGGGACAGAAATAAATATGTTTATTACAAATTCCTCTCTTAATCATAGATGTTATGGAGGCTGATGTCAAATTTTGCAGGGCGATTTTGCACAACTTTTACCAAACGTTATTACACCATCATATACGCACTCATTACGCACGCTCCGCGTGCTCCATTCGCTTGAAGTTCAGCGTGCTGCACAGCGTCGAAGCCGATGCCGCCGATGGCGTAAACCGGCAAGCTTACAGTGTTGCAGACAGCTTGCAGAAAGCCAAGGCCGCGTGGCGCAAGGCCTGCCTTACACTGCGTAGTGTAGATGTGTCCGGCGATGAGTACGGTAGCACCAAGCGCTTGTGCTTCGATTGCCTCTTCTACGCTGTGAACTGATGTAGAAAGCCATGTGAAATGCGCACGCTCGCACGCCGGCATTTGGCGTAGCAGCGCCAGCGGCAGATGCAAATTTTGTATGCCAAACTCATGTGCCAGCTGCCAATCGCTGTGCAAAATGAGCGGTATGCCTGCAGCTTCGCAGCTTTGCTGTGCTTGTAGCGCCAGTGCGCGATAGGCTGCTTTGTCTAAAGATTTCGCACGCAGGATAACAGCCTGCGGACGCAGCTCCGTCAGCTTTGCCAGTAGCGCTATTTGCTCAGCCAGCGGACGGGGACAGGTGGCGCTGTCCGTAACAGCAATCAGCGGCAGCTCAGACATAAACGTACTCCGACATTACAGGCTGCAGGCCGATTTTCAGCAGGGCATCGTAGATTTCCTGCAGGCTTCTGCTGTCGTCAATCTCAAACTGTTCATCACCAAGCTCCTGCTTTTTGCTGTGCGCACCGATGCCTGTGTTGACGCCGGCGGAAATTTTATTGGCGGCAATGAGCATCAGGTTATCACGCACGCGTGCGCATTCACGGCTGGAAACGGTAATCGAGGCGAAGGGCATGAACAGGCGGTAGGCGCAGACAACCTGCAACAGCTGGCGCTCGTGCACGTCCATCGGTTTAATCTTGTCATTATTGATAATGGGGCGCAGGCGGGGGCAGGAGAAGGCGATTTCCGCATGCGGATATTTCTTTTGCAGCAGGTAGGCATGCAGGCCGGTAGCGAGGGCGTCGCGACGGAAGTCGTCTAGGCCGAGCAGAGCGGCGAAGCCGACGCCGCGCATTTTGCCGCGCAGGGCGCGCTCTTGTGCGTAAAAACGGTAGGGGAAGACACGCTTATGGCCTGCCAGATGTAGCTGAGCGTATTTATCCTTGTTATATGTTTCCTGGAAAACAGTTACGTAATATACGCCGCATTCATGCAGATAAGCGTATTCATCGCTGTTGAGCGGATAAATCTCTACGCCGACTACTTTAAAGTATTGGCGTGCCTGCTTGCAGGCCTCGCCGATGTAATGCACGTCGCTCATCTTGCGGCTTTCGCCGGTAAGAATGAGAATTTCCTGTTGGCCGGTGGCAGCAATTGCCTGCATTTCGGCAGCAATCTGCTCGCTGCTCAGGCAGGCGCGCTGAATTTTATTATGGCTGTTGAAGCCGCAGTAAATGCAGTAATTTTCGCAGTAGTTGGCGATATACAGCGGTGTGAAAAAGGTGACGTTGTTGCCGAAGTAACGCTGGCGTTCGATCTGTGCGGCGCGGGCAATTTCCTCCAGAAGCGGCAGAGCGGCAGGCGAAAGCAGGGCGGCGAAGTCCTCGGGCGTACGCTCGCTGTGAGTGAGCGCTGCGCGCACGTCTGCTTCCGTATATTTTGTGTAATCATAAGCGGCACGGGCAGTCTGCACCTTATCAAAAATATCGGAGTCGATAATTTCCATGCCTTCCTGATACTGCATCGGATCGGTCAGTTGCTTTTCGCTGAAGGCTGCTGCCTGCTCATCATAAATACTGTTGTTGAAAAATTTATCTTCGTTCTTCATGCTGTCACCTCAATCATGCAGAAAGCCTGTCAGCGGGGAGCTGGCGCAGGCAGTGTCGCGGACACTGCCGCAGCCTGCAAGATATGCCTTGCGGCCGGCGTTGATGGCATCGCGGAAGGCACTGGCCATAAGCGGCAGGTTACCGGCGCTAGCAATAGCGGTGTTCGCCATAATTGCCGCTGCGCCCATTTCCATAGCTTCGCAGGCCTGTGAAGGTTTGCCGATGCCTGCGTCGACAATAATCGGCAGGTCGATTTCGTTAATCAGGATTTGGATGAAATCTTTTGTGCAAAGGCCCTTGTTGCTGCCGATCGGAGCGCCCAGCGGCATGATGCAGGCAGCACCGGCATCACGCATATCACGGGCGCTCTGCAGGTCAGGGTACATATAGGGCATAACGATAAAGCCTTCTTTGGCAAGAATTTCTGTTGCCTTGATGGTTTCATGATTGTCGGGCAGCAGATATTTGCTGTCCTTAATTACTTCGATTTTTACGAAGTCGGTGTGGCAAAGCTCGCGTGCAAGGCGGGCGATGCGCACTGCTTCTTCGGCATTACGCGCACCGCTGGTGTTGGGCAGCAAGGTAACGTTTTTCGGTACGTAATCAAGAATGTTGGCAAGAGCGCCGCTGTTGGCGCGGCGCAGAGCGAGCGTAAGGATTTCCGCACCGGCCTGCTCTACGGCTGCTTTGATTAAGTCCAGCGAATATTTGCCGCTGCCCAAAATAAAACGGGAATGAATTTCGTGTCCGCCTAAAGTCCATGTATCGTTTGTCATTTTAATTCTCCTCCAAGTCTAAAATAATGCGTGCGGCAAGCAGTGCCTGCTGCATGGCGCAGAGTGCGACGCGCGCACCGCAGAGCGGTAAATCGTGAAAATCGCTGCTGCCATCGCCGCAAAGATAAAGATTTTTGGTGATTTTTTTACTGGTGATTTCTTCAGCTTTGCCGAAGCCGGCAATGCCGCTGCCGGCGATAACCTTTTTGTCGCTCCAGGTGCTCAAAACGGTGCTCACGAGCATAGCCTTGCTGGCAGCGTTGTCCAGCGCTTCGCAGATAATATCGCAGTCACCTAAAAGTGCGGGGATGTTCTCCTGTGTTACCTTGATTACCTGCGCATGCAAAGCTGCGTAAGGGTTAATCCGGCGCAGATGCTTCACAAGGGCGTCGGCCTTGTATTCTCCTACGTCATCAAGAAAATAATATTGGCGGTTGAGATTGGAAAGCTCTACCTTGTCGAAATCATAAAGATAAAGATTGCTTACACCAAGACGTGTTAGGGCGACTGCTATGTTGCTGCCGAGTCCGCCGAGGCCGACGACAGCAACGCGCGCGTTATGCAGAGCGTCAAGCTGCGCCTTTGTCAGTCCTTTGCCAAGTGCGGCATTGATTTCCTCTTTGCTAATCATTCAGCCACCTCCTACGAAGCTGACGATTTCCAATTTATCGGCGTCGGTAATTGTTGTACTGCCAAAGTCCGCCTGCTTGATGATATTGCCGTTAAGCTCTACGGCAACAAATGCAACGCGATAGCCGAGCTGCGTGAGCAGCTCGCTGAGCGCGGTGTGGCAGCCTAAAGCCTTTTCTTCTCCGTTGATAAGCATGTTTTTTCTCCTTTCGGGTAATAAAAAAAGCTCATGAAAAAGCTACACCCGTGGTGGTGTACCCCTTCATGAGCTAAATTTCAGACTCACTCTAAGTTTTGTTTATGAAGTTGTTAGCATAAGTATAATGTTTTTGTCAGTAAGTGTCAAGGAGATAACTTATATATGCTGTCAGAGAAATATTTGCCTGCAGCACGAAATAGGCATATAATGGAAGCAGTACAAAAAGAGGGGGCTTTGCTTATGAAAATAACAAACAGCAAAACAGACATCTGCGCCAACCGCTTCGGTGGCAATGGTGACGTAATTATTGAACATTATCTTGACGAGAGCATGCTTAATGACAGCGTAGTAATGTACGCCAAGGTAACTCTTAAACCGGGCTGCAGCCTTGGCTATCACATCCATGACGGCAACAGCGAAACTATCGTGGTGCTGCAGGGAACTGCCGAGTACAACGATAACGGTAAGGATATGACGCTGCATGCGGGCGACAAGGTACATTGCCCCAGCGGTGAAGGTCACGCAATTGGTAATCCGGCAGATGCTGCCGAGGATTTGCTGCTGCAGGCTTTGGTCATCAAAAAATAATTATAGCTTCTATGTCTAAACTAAAAGGACTGACGCCTCTAGTGTGCGTCAGTCCTATATTTTTTATTTACCTTTGAAAAGACTTCCTAAAATACCGCGTACCAGCTTGCTGCCGATTTGGTTGCCGACTGTGCGGGTAGCGGAATTGACAGCGCTGTCAAATACCTTGTCCAACACGCCCTTGGGCTGGCGGGCGCTGCTTCTTTGGGCAGCACGCTCTGCTGTCATACGCTCGCGTTCCGCAGCTTTGGCGGCACGCTCCGCTTCCTTGGCCTGCTTAGCTTCTTCTTTTGCTTTCAGCGCTGCTTCCTTGGCTTCCGCCTCAGCCTTTGCTGCCGCTTCGGCTTCCGCCTGTGCTTCTTCTGCCTTTTGTGTCAGCAGCTCGTAGGCGGATTCGCGGTCAACTGCTTCAGCATATTTGCTGTAGAGTGGGCAGTCCTTAATCAGCTGCTGGCGTTTGGCATCATCACACACGCCAAGATAGCTGCGCGGCGGCATTACATAGGCACGCTGTACGATGGAAGGGATGCCTTCGGGGTCCAGCGTGGAAACAAGCACCTCGCCTGTGCCAAGCTCACCTAAGGCAGCTTCGGCATCTAATGCAGGATTTTCGCGGAAGGATTGCGCCGTGGCCTTCAGGCTCTTGCGTTCTTTAGGAGTGTAGGCGCGCAGCGCATGCTGCAGCTTGTTGCCCAACTGTGCCAGTACGCTTTCGGGTACGTCCGTCGGCTGTTGGGTGATAAAGTAAATACCGATGCCCTTGGAACGGATGAGGCGGACAATCTGTTCAATCTTATCCAAAAGAGATTGCGGTGCATCCTTAAAAATAAGATGAGCTTCGTCAAAGAAAAAGACCATCTTGGGTTTATCCAAATCGCCTGCTTCCGGCATCATTTCATAGAGCTCGGAAAGCATCCACAGCAAGAAGGTGGAATAGAGCAGCGGACGCTGGAACAGTTCGGTAGCATGCAGCAGGTTGATAATGCCGCGGCCGTCTTCTGCCGTAGCAAACCAGTCCTTGATATCAAGTGCCGGTTCACCGAAGAAAATATCCGCACCCTGGTCCTCCAGACGCAGTAAGGAGCGTTGGATGGCACCGATGCTGGCGGGAGTGATGTTGCCGTAGCTTGTTTTGAACTGGGCAGCATTGTCACCGACGTATTGTACCATGCTGCGCAAATCCTTGAAGTCCAACAGCAGCAGGCCTTGGTCATCTGCTACGCGGAAAACGATATTCATTACGCCGCTTTGGGTTTCGTTCAGCTCCAGCAGACGGCTGAGCAGATCAGGTCCCATTTCCGAAACGGTTGCGCGCACGGGAATGCCTCCCTTGCCGTAAACGTCCCAGAAGCGTACCGGATAACCGGCAAATTTCCATTCTGTTTCCAACCCAAGCTTATTTCTTAAACGCTTGCGGAAGCCTTCGCTGTCCTCGCCGGGCAGGCACATACCGGAAACGTCGCCCTTGATATCAGCCAGAAAAACAGGTACGCCCATTTCGCTGAAGCTTTCTGCCAGCACCTTGAGCGTAACTGTTTTGCCTGTACCGGTTGCACCGGCAATCAGGCCGTGACGATTTGCCATTTTGGGATACATATAGATACCGCCCTTGTCATTTTGACAAAGCCAGATTTTGTGCAGTTTAGGGATATACATCTTGCATTCCTCCTTGCGGCATTGAAATTTAGTACGAACGCTTGCCCCAAAGAGGATGAGCACAGGGGCGCAGCGCAAGACGGTGAACCTGCTGTGCCGCTTCTTCAAGAGGCAGGTCTTCGCGGCTGCCGCCGCGTTCCAGCACGCAAAGAGGCGCTTCGCTGCCAACCTCGCCGCCGGGCAGGTAAATATATTCTTCGTTATCATTATCGCCGAAAATAATTCCGGCGAGCAGTTTTTCTTGGGTAACTTTAGACATTTTCTAACCTCAGAACATTCTCTTCTTCCACAGCAGGAAGGCAGTACCCAGGGCAATGCACGCCGCTAAACTGAGGACGATAAGGAACCCAAAGGGATTTTCTGCAAAGGGGACAGGTACGTTCATGCCCCACAAACCGCTGATGAGTGTAGGAATCGCCAAAATAATGGTGACGGATGCCAAAAATTTCATGACCAGGTTCAGGTTGTTGCTGATGATGCTGGCAAAAACTTCCATCATGCTGTTAAGAATGTGGCTGTACATTTCAACCATTTCTACAGCCTGCTTATATTCGATGATAACATCGTCCAGCAAATCCTCGTCTTCCTCGTATACCTTTATCAGATGCTGGGACTGTGTTGCATTGCGCAGACGCAGCAACCTTTCCAGCACAATGGAATTACTGCGCAGAGATGTGGAAAAATAGGTTAAGGACTTCTGCAGATCAAGCAGGTTGAAGAGCTCGCTGTTTTCCATGGACTGGCGCAGATGAATTTCCAGTTCATCCGTACGGCGGATGATGATACGGATATATTTCAGATAGAGAGTAGCGGATTTATAAAGAATCTGGAACAGAAAGCGCGTCTTTTTGAAGGTGCTGAACATTTTGCTGTTGTGGGTACCAAAATCTGCAGTTACGGCGTTTGGTTCCAAACAGATAGTGGCAATACCTTCTTCGGTTACTACGATACCTAAAGGCAGGGTATCGTAATCCTTATTGCTGCGTAAAAAAGGAATGTCGACCAAAATCAGAATCTGGTCATCCTCTACTTCGATACGGGATTTTTCTTCCTCATCCAGTGCCGCACTCAAAAAATCCATCTGGATTTTTGTCGCTGCCGCTATTTCCTGCAGCTCTTCTACAGAAGGAGCCACTATGTCAAGCCAGTAGCCCTTTTCCAGATGTTCCAGCTCCAGCTCGTCCAATCCTTGGTCGGTACTTTTTAAAATTTTGTACATAGTAGGGTTCCTCCTTTCCTCTTTCCTGGTAGGCGTGATATAAAGCACCGTCTGCGTCACAGCGGCTCCTAGACGTACGAGAAGTACGCCGTCGTCGCCATTGCCTAGCATCCGGCACTTTCTCTCACGCCTGTTTAATTTAACATAGCGATAAAGCACCGTTTGCGTCACAACGGTCCCTAGACGTACGAGAAGTACGCCGTCGTCGCCATTGCCTAGCATTCGGCGCTTTCTCTCACGCCTATTTATTTTAACAATGTGCGATAAAGCACCGTCTGCGTCATAGCAGTTCCTAGACGTACGAGAAGTACGCCGTCGTCGCCATTGCCTAGCATCTGGCACTTTCTCCCACGCCTGCTTAATTAACTTTGTGATAAAGCACCAATTTTTATAAATTACAGATGCTCGGCGATAGCTTTGGCCAATTGGTCGGCGCAGCTGGTGCCGCGGCCACGGCAGTCATTGCCCTTGAGCAGATCGGCAACTGCTTTAGCGTCCTGGCCTTCTACCAGCTTGCCGATAGCAGTAAGGTTGCCGGGGCAGCCGCCGTCAAAGCTTACATTGTGCAGCTTGCCATCAACTATATCAAAATGAATCTCGCGGGAGCAGACGCCGCTGGTTTTATAAGTAAACATATTTCATTCCTCCATTGTGTTACAACATACATTAAGCAATTCGACAAAAATATATAAAATCCTTTTTCTTGCACTTGGTCAGGCGAAATTTTACCTAAATTTTATTTCGGAAATTTTTCCGCTGCAGAAAAGTTTTGGCGGGAGCTTTAATTTACTAAAAAAAGTTGGTATAATATAAGACAAATTATTGTACGTTGTAGGATGGTAGCATGGTTTATATTCTTACAGCACAAGTATTATGCTTTTGTAGCATGGAAGAAAGGTAGTGTAGTTTTTATGTCTATTCAGTTGGTAATTGTCGTAGTGTACATCGCGTTGCTTTTTGGCATCAGCTTGTGGGTTAAGCACAAGGCTGATTCGGGTTCGACAGCATTTTTGCTGGCCGGCCGTAAGCTGAACACGATTCTGGTAGCTGTCAATGTTACCGGTCTGGCAGTCGGTGCTGCTTCTACAGTCGGCGTAGCGCAGCGTGCCTTCAGCGTTGGTCTGGCAGCAGGCTGGTATAACGGCGCGTGGTCTATCGGTGCTATTGTTATGGGCCTTTTGGCAGCAGGCAAGCTGCGTTCTATGAAGGTTTCCACTATCCCGGAATTCTTTGAGTTCTATTATGATACTAAAGGCCGTGCCATCGCTGCGATCGGTCTGGTTATCATTATGTGCGTTATTACTGCTTTGCAGTACATGGCAGGCGGTGCGATTTTGTCCTCACTGCTGCCGGAGATTTTCTCCTTCCATGGCGGTATGATTATGAGTGCCGTGGTATTTATCGGTATTACGCTGATTGGTGGTCTTTGGTCCAGCGGTCTGGCAAATATTGTCAGCGTTACCTTGATTTATATCGGTATTATCTACTCTGCAATCCAGTCTGTGTCCAACGTAGGTGGTTGGGACGCAGTTCTTAGCAAGCTGCCTAACCCCGAGGTTATGGGCAGTCCGGTAGCAGGCCTGGCTTTTGCTACTATTCTTGGCTGGATTATCGTTATGATTACCCAGACTATTACCGCGCAGGGACCTGTACAGATTGCCTGCGGTGCTAAAAATGCTAAAGCTGCCCGCAACGGTTATGTGCTGGCTGGCCTGATGATTTTCCCTGTTGGCTTTATCTGCGCTGTATTGGGTGTTGTCTGCAAGGCCATGTATCCGGATATGCCGGTGGCACAGGCTGCACTTGCTATGCCTAAGGTTGTTATGACTCTAGATCCTCTTGCCGGCGGTGTAACTCTGGCTGCTTTGTGGGCTGCGGATGTATCTACTGCCTGCACTATTCTTCTGGGTGCGGCTACGCTCTTCAGCAATGATATTTACAAACGTTTTATCAATCCTACTGTTGCGGAAAATAAATTTGTCATTATCAACCGTCTGTCTGTTTTTGCTGTAGGCCTGATTACTCTGTGGTTTGCCTTCAATGCGGCAGGCATTGTTAAGACAATGATTGCCGGTTTGTCTATGACCTGCGGCCTGACCTGTGTGTTCTTCTTTACGATGTTCGCTCCCGGCCTGTGCCGTCGCAGCTCTGCTTTCTGGACTACATTGGTGAGCCTTCTCGGCATCGCTCTCTGGTTTGTTCCCGGCAGCCCGTTGGCAGGCATCAAACCGCTTTTTGCCAACGAAGTAATTTACTTTGAATGGCCTATCTGCATTATTACCTTCCTGCTGGTAGCAATGCTGGATAAAAATAAAATCAAAGAGGTTGTAGAGGTTCCTGAAGAGGACGAATAATCTTTGCGCCTGCTGATAGAAAATTGTTTGGTGAGGGGTGTGACTAACATGCATGAATGTGGTAAAAGCTGCATCAACAGCATCGAAATCGGCCGTGCTGCCTTGCGTATCGCACTGACCTCCAGTCGTGTGGAGGAAACGAAGGTAAAGGAACGCCTGGCGGAGCATGGTATTCGTTCAACAGCTGTTGATTTTGGCGGTGAATTCATTCCTTCTATTGTAAAAATTGTCGAGCGTGCCGTAGTGGCTGCGCAGCGCCAGGGACTGGTAACCGAATCTCATGTAGGTGCCGGTGCTGTGGCCGGTGCGGCGCACGAAGCTTTGGAGCAGGTGAAGGTCAAGGCCTTTGGCTTCAACGTCGGCGGTAAAATCGGTATCGCCCGCGCCGGAGAGCATCTTTGTGTTGCTATTTATATGGGCGTTGGCGTGCTGAATCTCAATGAGCTGTGTGTCGGCTTGGCACATCGTTCGCTGGCCAGTGATGAATAGAGGTGCGCTATGAGTATTTTGGATATTATCGGACCGGTGATGATTGGTCCCTCCAGCTCGCATACTGCCGGTGCTGTCCGTCTGGGGCTTTTGGCTGCCAGCATTCTTGGCAGTAAGCCGGTAAAGGCGGAAATATATCTGCATGGCTCCTTTGCCGAGACCTATAAGGGACACGGCACGGATATGGCGTTGCTGGCCGGCCTGATGGGCTGGCTGCCGGATGATGAACGCATTCCGCAGGCTGACCGCTATGCGGAGAAAAACGGCCTAGAATATTCTTATCATAAAATTGATTTGGGCAATAAGGCTCATCCCAACACTGTGCTTTTCAAGCTGACTGCAGAAAATGGTGCCCGTTGTGATATCGTCGGTTCTTCTGTTGGCGGCGGGCAGGTACAGGTTACGGAAATCGATGGCTTCCCTGTGGAGCTTACTGGACGCTTGCCTGCTATTTTGACAGTGCATATTGATACCAGAGGTGTTATTGCGCTAGTTACCAGCACACTGGCCAATGCCGGTGTAAATATCGCTACGATGCGTTTGTTCCGCAGCGACAAGGGTGGTATGGCATCAATGGTTATTGAATGTGATGAAGCAGTGCCGCAGGAGATTATCAATCTTATCAGCGCGCTGCAGCAGATAGAATCGGTGCGTTTTATCGCCAGTGTTTTGTAAGGGGTGCAGCATGAAAAAAGAAATGCTGTCTTTGAACAGCTGGATTAAAGAGGCTGTTGCCTGGCAACAGCCGTTGGATGAATTTCTCATAGATTACAATATGCGTGAGCTGGAATGCAGTCAGGAAGATTTATTGGCGAAGATGCAGGAAATGTTGGACGTCATGGAGAAATCTGTAGAGCATGGGTTAACCGGTGTCCGTTCGCATAGCGGCCTGACCGGCGGCGATGCCAAAAAGCTGGCTGCAGCTGCAGGGGCTGAAGGCTTTATCAACCTTTTGGGGGAGAAGGCTTTAGATGCCGTTATCTATGCTACAGCAGTGGGCGAGTGCAATGCGGCTATGGGACGTATAGTTGCTGCTCCTACAGCAGGGGCCAGCGGCGTGCTTCCAGGAGTGTTCTTCACACTGAAAAAGCACTGTGGCCTAGATGCTGCAACCTTGCAGCGCGGTATGGTGGTTGCCGGCAGTATCGGCATGGTAATTAACGAGCGCGCTTCTCTGGCAGGTGCTATGGGTGGCTGTCAGGCAGAATGCGGCAGTGCTGCGGCGATGGCAGCAGGTGCTGCTGTTTCTATGCTGGGCGGTACACCGCAGCAGGTAGGCACAGCAGTAGCAGTTGTTTTTAAAAACGTGCTGGGCCTTGTCTGCGATCCTGTGGCAGGCCTTGTAGAAGTGCCCTGTATTAAACGTAACGGAGCCTGTGCTTTGCAGGCACTGTTGGCAGCAGAGCTGGCGCTGGCCGGAATCAGCAGTTTTATTAGCGCTGATGAAGCAATTGATGCCATGAAGAGCGTGGGGGATGCACTTCCCTGTGCTTTGAAGGAAACCGCAGGCGGCGGCATGGCCGCAACGCCTTCGGCTATAGAGTGGGCAAAAAAATACTTTGCCCGTAAATAAAAAATAGCAAAGGAGACTTTAATCATGGAAGTTATTGCAACAAAAAATGCACCCAAAGCTTTAGGTCCTTATTCTCAAGCTGTCTTGGCAGGTTCTATTCTGTTTGTATCCGGTCAGATTGCTATCAATCCGGAAACAGGTGAAATGGTTCAAAGCTCTATCGAAGCTGAAACTCAGCAGGTTTTAGACAACATTGAGGCTATCCTGACGGAAGCACGCTTCAGATTCATGGATGTTGTAAAAACTACTATTTTTGTAGATGACATCAAGAATTTTGATGCTATTAATGCTGTCTATGCAAAAACCTTCAAGATTGATCCGCCGGCACGCTCCTTTGTACAGGTAGCAGCTCTGCCTAAAGGCGCTCATGTAGAAATTGAAGTTATTGCTCGCCGCTAATTATCAGTTGCGGTCTAATTTTAGGCGATGATTGTTGACTGTCGTAAAATTTTTTATAAAAATTAAATTTTGCTATTGACGCACTGCCTGGAATATAGTATAATACTATTCGTCGCCAAGCTATTCAGCTTGGAAACAAGATGGTGGCTGTGGTGAAGTGGTTAACACGGCGGATTGTGGCTCCGTTACGCGTGGGTTCGACTCCCACCAGTCACCCCACCTTTTCAGATTTAAGTAAATCTGAGTAACCACTAATAAGCTTGGGGCGTAGCCAAGTCGGTAAGGCACGGGACTTTGACTCCCGCATGCGTTGGTTCGAGTCCAGCCGCCCCAGCCAATGATCCACTAGCTCAGTTGGTAGAGCACCTGACTTTTAATCAGGGTGTCCCGAGTTCGAGTCTCGGGTGGATCACCACGAATTTAAGGCCGTTCTTCGAAAGAAGGACGGCTTTTTGTTTACATGGATAGTTGCCATAGATGTCCTTGTTATGCTATAATATTTTATATGCGAGTGTGGCGGAACTGGCAGACGCACTAGACTTAGGATCTAGCGCCTTTCGGCGTGCAGGTTCGATTCCTGTCACTCGCACCAACTTTACAAATTAAGCTCACGTGGAATAGTCACGTGAGCTTTTTGATTATTTGCTTCAACTGTTAAACAAAAGAATGCTGTTGGATGTTTTACTGCTTACGCTGCAACAGCTGCGTGAGCTTTTTTGTACACTGAAATCTGTAATAGTGTTTACACTAATAAGCTGTGTTCGAAAAATAATTTACAAATATTACACTTTCTGTTGACAAAAAAACTGCTTGCTGAAATAATAAAAAAACACTGATTAGATGATGCCGGCAAGCCTGACAGATTTGTAAGAGCATCAGAGCTGTAGACATGTTATTGCAGGAGGGAAAGATATGGAGCAGATTTTATCGATTGTTGTACGTAATCAGCCTGGCGTACTGATGCGTGTAGCAGGCATGTTTTCACGCCGTGGCTTCAATATTGACAGCCTAGCGGTAGGCACGACGCAAAATCCGGAGTTCTCACGTATGACGGTAACGATGGAGGCTGACGAGCCGACAATTATCCAGGTTACCAAACAGTTGGCGAAGCTGGTTGAGGTAGAGCGTGTCAAGGTGTTGCCTCCTAAATCCAGCGCTACCCGCAGCATGATTCTGGTTAAGGTAAAAGCCGGCAATAAGCGTCCGGAGCTGCTGCAGCTGGCAGAAGTGTTCCGCGCGCATGCAGTGGATGTAACCGGTGAGTCACTGATATTTGTTGCTACCGGCGATGAGGGTAAGCTGCGCGCTTTTGTGGATGTTATGCGCCCGTACGGCGTAACTGAAATGGTACAGACCGGCCTTGTTGCTTTAGAGCGCGGTGATATATCACTGGCTGTGGAGAAATCACGTTTTGAATGGCCACAGATGGATGATGGTCATGCGGCAATATAATAGATAGGTTTGTGGAAGGAAGTGAGCGTATGCAGTTAAGCGGCGCAGAGATTATGTGCAGAATATTGGCGGAAGAAGGGGTAACGACTGTTTTCGGATATCCCGGAGGTGCGATTCTCCCTTTTTATGATGCATTACGGCAAAGTCCGATACAACATATATTAACGGCGCATGAGCAGGGTGCTGCGCATGCGGCAGACGGCTTTGCGCGTGCTTCAGGTAAGGTTGGCGTGTGTATAGCTACATCAGGTCCCGGTGCAACCAATCTGGTCACAGGCCTGGCAACAGCATTTTTGGATTCCGTACCTGTGGTGGCTATTACAGGGCAGGTAAACAGAGAGCTCATTGGTCATGACGCGTTTCAGGAGGTAGATATTACCGGTATTACAATGCCTATTACCAAGCACAATTTTTTAGTTAAAAAGCCGGAAAACCTAGCGCAGACATTGCGCCTTGCCTTCCAACTGGCGCGCGAGGGACGTCCGGGCCCGGTGTTGGTGGATGTGCCGCGTGATGTGCAGACGGCGCTGATAGATTTTGAGGAAGTCCGTCTGGCGGAGCTACAGCCGTTGGAGCCTGATGCTGAGCGTGTGGCAGCGGCTGCAGCAGCTATCAATAAGTCAAAGCGTCCGGTAATGCTGGTCGGCGGTGGTGTTATCAATGCCAATGCTGAATATGATGCTATGCATTTGTGTGAAAAACTGCATATTCCGGTTGTTAGCACGTTGATGGGACTGGGGGCGATTAGTGCCTACCGACAGCTGTTCTTGGGAATGACAGGCCTGCATGGACATGAACGTGCCAATAATGCCGTGAAGGAGGCCGACCTGATTTTGGCTGTCGGCAGCCGCTTTAATGACCGCGTTACAGGCGAACGCAGCAGATACAGTGCCAACAAGCTTATTATCCATTTGGATATCGATCCTGCTGAGGTAGATAAAAATATTGACTCGGGCATAGGCATCACCGGCGATATGGTGGCAACGCTGAATGCGTTGGAAAAGGCAGCGCAGCCGCACGATTTAAGCTCGTGGTGGGATAAAATCAACTCCTGGCCGGGGATGGACGATGATTTTGGAAACGAGGAGGCGCCCCGGTTCTTTAAAGCGTTGAATCCGGTGCTCAAGGACAAGGATTATATTATTACTACAGACGTAGGACAGCATCAGATGTGGGCAGCGCAGCATTTGAAGATACAGTTTGCCCGCCAGTGGCTGACAAGCGGCGGTCTGGGAACGATGGGATTCGGCCTGCCTGCTGCGTTAGGCGCACAGCTGGCGCGTCCGCAGAGCCGTGTCATCAGCATAAGCGGTGACGGCGGTTTTAAGATGACAGGCAGCGAGCTCTTTACTATTGCCAGCAATAATGTGCCTGTTATCGCTATAGTGTTCAATAACAGCGGACTGGGAATGATACGCCAGCTGCAGACGGTGCAGTTTGCCAAACGCTTTACGGCCTGCGAGCTGCCGGGCTATGTTGACTTTGTAAAATATGCTGCTGCCTTCGGAATTGAAGGTGAGCATGCGGATACGCCGGAGGCTCTGGCCCGGGCAGTGGCCAAGGCGTGGGAATGCAGGAAGCCTTATCTTATAGAGGTTTGCGTTAATCCTAAAAATATGGTACTCCCGATGGTGGCTCCGGGACTGGGAATTAATGATTTTGTAAAATTCGCTAACGATGAGATAAACTGAATTGGCTAAGATTTTGCTTAGTTACGCTTAAAACTCTTGCTGAAACAGGTTAAAAATGTTACGATAAAGGGACAGAAGAAAATATCATCTGTCCTTTTATTTTTTTATGCTTTGGAGAAGAAAATGGGAAATTTATCACAAACTTCTGCTCCGGTGTACGAGGCACTGGAGCGTTTTCGTAAAAAACGCGTTGTACCATTTGATGTACCAGGTCATAAGCGCGGTCGTGGCAACCCGGAGCTTCGCGAGCTGCTGGGAGAAAAATGCGTAAACCTGGATGTCAATTCCATGAAGCCTCTAGATAATCTCTGCCATCCTGTTTCGGTAATCCGCGACGCAGAGGAGCTGGCAGCAGAGGCTTTCGGTGCGGCACACGCATTCTTTATGGTAGGAGGTACGACCTCGTCCGTGCAAAGCATGGTCTTGTCCTCCTGTAAGGCAGGCGATAAAATTATCCTGCCACGCAATGTACACAAAAGTGTGATTAACGCGCTCGTACTTAATGGCGCGATTCCGGTTTATATCAATCCGCAGGTTGACAGTAAGCTGGGAATTTCTCTGGGGATGGAGATCGGCGAGGTAGCTAAGGCAATTAAGGCAAATCCTGATGCTACGGCGGTGCTCGTAAACAATCCTACTTATTATGGTATCTGTTCGGATTTGCGTTCTATCGTCAAGCTGGCGCATGAGCATAATATGCTCTGCCTGGTAGACGAGGCGCACGGTACACATTTTTATTTCGGAAAAAATATGCCTGTTAATGCGATGGCGGCCGGTGCTGACATGGCATCTGTTTCCATGCATAAATCAGGCGGCAGCCTGACGCAGAGCAGCCTTTTGCTGACGGGCCCGAATGTTAACTGGGAATATGTAAGCCAGATTATCAATCTGACGCAGACTACCAGTGCTTCGTATCTTCTGCTTTCCAGCCTGGATATTTCACGCCGTAACCTGTATATGCGCGGCGAGGCATCCTTCGGCAAGGTGCAGGAGATGGCGGAGTATGCCCGCGAGGAAATCAATTCTATCGGCGGCTTTTATGCTTACGGACGCGAGCTGAAAAACGGCAGCAGCATTTATGATTTTGACGTTACCAAGCTTTCGGTTTATACGCGCGATATCGGTCTTGCAGGCATTGAGGTTTATGACCTGCTGCGCGACGAATATGATATCCAGATTGAGTTCGGCGATATCGCCAACATTCTTGCTTATATTTCTATCGGTGACCGTATTCAGGATATTGAACGTCTTGTGGGTGCTTTGGCGGATATCAAGCGCCTGTATTCCAAGGATCCGTCGCAGATGCTCAATACCGAATATATCGCACCTAAGGTTGTTGTTTCGCCGCAGAAGGCATTTTATGCCAAGGACGAATCTTTGCCTATACGCGAAACTGCGGGACGCATCTGCAGTGAATTTGTAATGTGCTACCCGCCGGGAATTCCTATTCTGGCGCCGGGTGAGGTTATCACCAAGGATATTATCGATTATATTATTTACGCCAAGGAAAAGGGCTGCTCTATGCAGGGACCTGAGGATCCGGATGTTAATAATATCAATGTATTAGTATAAAGGACGTGATTAAATGGAGCTATGGTTTTCTGACTATCATACAGAAGATGTGAAGCTGGATATCAAAATCGAAAAACAGCTTTTCGGTGCGGATACGGATTTCCAAAGAATAGACGTTTTTGAATCCAAGGAATTCGGTCGCTTTATCAGCTGTGACGGTACCATAGTCTTTTCGGAAAAGGACGAATTTGTTTATGACGAAATGATTGTCCATGTGCCTATGGCAGTGCATCCGCATGTGCGCAAGGTACTGGTAATCGGCGGCGGCGACGGCGGTGTAGCGCGCGAGCTGACGCATTATGATGAAATAGAGGAAATCGACGTAGTAGAAACAGACCATGTTTTTATTGATGTCTGTCGCGACTATTTTCCCGACAACGCCTGCGGTCTTGATGACCCGCGCGTAACTGTTTTCAACGCTAACGGTCTGCGCTTTTTGCGTACCAAGGTTGATGAATACGATCTGATTATCAGCGATGCTATCGATCCCTTAGGTCATGCAGCGGGCCTGTTTACCAAGGAATTCTACGGTAACTGCTTCCGTGCGCTCAAGGAGGACGGCATCATGGTTTATCAGCATGGCAGCCCCTTCTACGATGAGGACGAGGAAACCTGCCGCGCCATGCACCGTAAGGCCAGCCACAGCTTCCCCATCAGCCGTGTATATCAGGCGCATATTCCGACCTGTCCTTCCGGCTACTGGCTGTTCGGCTTCGCTTCTAAGAAGTATCATCCGCTGAAGGATTTTGATGCCAAGAAATGGCTGGAGCGTGGCATTAAAACATGGTATTATTCCGAGCATCTGCATAAGGGAGCGTTTATGCTGCCTAAGTATGTGGAGGATATGCTTGAGGAAGAAGAAAGATAGACGCATGATTAGACGCACGATAAGGCGCCATCTGCGTTGTTGCAACTCCTAGACGTACTGGGAGTACGCCGTCGTCGTTGCGCCTAGCATCTGGCACCTTCTCGTGCGTCTATGAGAAAGATGTATATATAAGGAATTATCTGCGTCGTTGCGGCTCCTAGACGTACTGGGAGTAGAGAAAGAGAAGGCTCCCCTTGGGGGGAGCTGTCGCCGTAGGCGACTGAGAGGGGATGGAGTTATAGTCCATCTCTTACTTGTCATCTCTCTCCAAGGAGAGGCTTTGAAATTAGCTTTTATTTTCCATATTATTTAATTTATGAACAGGAGATGATTTGAATTATGAGTAAATTATTAGTAATCGGCTGCGGCGGTGTTGCCGGCGTAGCTATCGCAAAATGCTGCCAAAACAGTGATGTTTTCACCGAGCTGTGTATTGCTAGCCGTACGAAGTCCAAATGTGACGCAGTTAAAGAAAAGCTGCAGCCTACGACCTCTACTGTGATTACTACAGCACAGGTTGACGCTGACAGCAAGGAACAGCTTGTACAGCTGATTAAGGCTTACCAGCCGGACGCAGTGCTGAATGTTGCTCTGCCTTATCAGGACCTGACTATTATGGATGCCTGCCTGGAATGCAAGGTTGATTACATCGATACTGCTAACTATGAGCCGGAAAATATTGATGATCCAGCATGGCGTGCAGTTTATGACAAGCGCTGCAAGGAAGAGGGCTTCTCTGCTTACTTCGATTATTCCTGGCAATGGGCTTATAAAGAAAAATTTGAGCAGGCCGGCATTATGGCTCTGCTCGGCACCGGCTTTGATCCCGGTGTTACCAGTGTTTTCTCTGCTTATGCACTGAAGCATTATTTTGACGAAATCGAAACTATCGATATTCTGGACTGCAACGGCGGCGACCACGGTTATCCGTTCGCTACCAACTTCAACCCGGAAATTAACCTGCGTGAGGTTTCTGCTCCCGGCTCCTATTGGGAAAACGGCCATTGGGTAGAAATCCCGGCAATGGCTATTAAACGCGAGTATGATTTCCCTGAGGTTGGCATGAAGGATATGTATCTGCTGCACCATGAGGAAATTGAATCTCTGGCGAAGAATATCCCCGGCGTAAAACGCATCCGCTTCTTCATGACCTTCGGCCAAAGCTATCTGACACACATGAAGTGCCTGGAGAACGTTGGCATGCTGTCCACTAAGCCGATTAACTATGAAGGCAAGGAGATTGTTCCTATTCAGTTCCTTAAAGCGCTGTTGCCGGATCCTGCTTCCCTTGGTCCTCGCACCGTAGGCAAAACCAACATCGGTTGTATCTTTACCGGTACCAAGGATGGCAAGAAAAAGACCATCTATATTTATAATGTCTGCGACCATCAGGAATGCTACAAAGAGGTTGGCTCTCAGGCTATCAGCTACACCACCGGCGTTCCCGCAATGATCGGTACTGCTCTGGTTATTACCAAGCAATGGCAGGGCAAGGGCGTATTCAATGTGGAAGAATTCGATCCGGATCCGTACATGGATATGCTGAATAAGTTCGGCCTGCCTTGGGTTGTTGACGAAAACCCGGCTACGGTAGAATAAGATGACGGACGCTAAGGAAACTGTAATGCCGGCATATGTTGTCGACAAGGCCGAGGGGGCTTCCCGTTTGGCTGATTTGCAGAAGAATTTGCGCGCAGAGCGTGAGGAGGCGGCGCTGAAGGCGCTGCCGACTCCTTGCTATGTGGTTGATGAAGCAAAGCTGCTGAATAATCTGCGTCTGTTGCAGCATGTGCAGCGCGCAAGCGGTGCGCATATTCTGCTGGCACAGAAATGCTTTTCTATGTTCCGCCTCTATCCGCTGATGGGCGAATATCTGGCAGGCACGACGGCAAGCGGCATTTATGAAGCGCGCCTCGGTCATGAGGAGATGGGCAAGGAGAACCATGTTTTTGCACCTGCTTTTAAGGAGCAGGATATGCAGGAGCTGGTGCAAATCTGCGACCATATCATTTTCAATAGCTTTGCGCAGTTTGAAAAGCATAAGGCTGTTTGCGCTCGGGCCGGTGTGAGCGTGGGTATCCGCGTGAACCCGGAATGCTCGACGCAGGAGCGTGAACATGCAATTTATGACCCCTGTGCTTATGGCTCACGTTTGGGCGTAACGCTGGCAAACTTCCCGGAGGCTTTGCCGCCGGAAATCGAAGGTTTGCATTTCCATACGCTGTGTGAGCAGAATTCTGATGATCTGCTGACGACCTGGAAGGCTTTCGAAGCGAAGTTCAGCAAGTATTTTGCACAGCTTAAATGGCTGAATCTGGGCGGCGGCCATCATATTACGCGCAGTGATTATGATGTGGAAGCGCTGATTGATTTAGTGAAATATATTCGTAATACCTATCATGTTGAGGTATATCTGGAGCCCGGCGAGGCTGTGGCGCTCAATGCCGGTTATCTTGTGACCGAGGTGCTGGATATTGTGCATAACGGTCTGGATATTCTTATCCTTGACGCATCGGCTGCCTGCCATATGCCTGACGTGCTGGAGATGCCTTACCGTCCGCCTCTGCGCGGCGGCTATGAGGCTGACGAGAAGCAATATAAATACCGTTTATCCTCGATGACTTGTCTGGCCGGTGACGTGATTGGCGATTACAGCTTTGATAAGGAAATCAAGGTTGGCGATAAGCTGATTTTTGAGGATATGGCGATTTATTCCATGGTTAAAAATAATACCTTTAACGGCATTCCGCTGCCTGATATTGTGCTGCTGCACAAGGACGGTACTACGGAGCTGGTGCGCCGTTTCGGTTATGAAGATTTTAAAGGACGTTTGTCATGATGTTAGAGAAAAGCTTTACTCCCGCTGCCGACGGCTTTCATATGCCCGGCGAATACGAACCGCATGACGGCTGCATTATCGTGTGGCCACAGCGTCCCGGCTCCTGGAGCTTCGGCGCAGTGGCGGCCTGCGAAGCGTTTACGGCTGTGATTAAGGCGATTGCGGCGAGCGAAAAGGTTTATGTTATCTGCGGCGTTAAGCACTTTGCTGTGGCGCAGGAATATCTTGCCGGTGTTGCCAACGTTGAGCTGGTCGCTATGGAAACAGATGACAGCTGGGCGCGTGATATCGGTCCGACATTTGTTGTGCGCGACGGCGCGCAGGGACGTGAGCTGCGCGGTGTGAACTGGCGCTTTAACGCCTGGGGCGGCGAGGTAGACGGCCTGTATCCTGATTATGAGCAGGACGATGCTTTTGCGGAAAAGTTTGCGGAGCATTATGGTGCTGCGCTGTATGATGCTGTTCCCTTTGTGCTGGAAGGCGGTTCTATTCACTGCGATGGCGAGGGTACGGCACTGGTGACAGAGGCCTGCCTTTTGAGCGCAGGACGCAATCCTGACCTGTCTAAGGAGCAGATTGAGCAAAAGCTCAAGACTTACTTGGGCGTAGAGAAGGTTTTGTGGATTCCGCGCGGTATTTATAACGATGAAACCAACGAGCATGTAGATAATGTCTGTGCCTTTATCCGCCCGGGTGAGGTGGTGCTGGCGTGGACAGATAACGAAGCTGATCCGCAGTATGCTTTGAGCAAGGACAGCCTGAATGTTTTGGAGCAGCTGACGGATGCTAAGGGACGTAAAATCATCGTGCATAAGCTGCCTGTGCCTGCGGTGCCGGTGTGCATCACAGAGGACGAGGTAGCAGGCTTCGACTTTGTCGAAGGTGAGGATATGCGCGAGGCCGGTGAACGTCTGGCAGCTTCGTATGTAAACTTTTATTTTAGTAATGATAGTGTTGTAGTGCCTGCCTTTGGCGGGGAGAATGCTGCTAGCGATGCGCTGGCAGCGGAAATTCTTGCCAAGCTATGCCCGGAGCGCAAGGTAGTGCAGATACAGGCGCGGGCAATTTTGACCGGCGGCGGTAATATTCACTGCATTACACAGCAAATTCCGAAGGGAGTGTGCTTATGAGCAAGATAAAGGTGGCAGCAGTGCAGATGCGCTGTGCGCCGACCGTAGAAGAAAATTTGCAGCACGCTGAAGCGCTGGTGCGCGAAGCGGCAGCAAACGGCGCGCAGATTATTCTGCTGCCGGAGCTGTGGGAGCGTCCGTATTTTTGCCAGCAGCGTCGCTATGATTTTTATCAATATGCACTGCCTACGGAAGAAAATCCTGCGGTGCAGATGGGCAAGCGTTTGGCAAAGGAGCTGAATATCGTTCTGCCTATCAGCTTTTTTGAGCGTGATGTCAACGAATTATATAATTCTATCGCCTGCATTGATGCCGACGGTGAGGTTTTAGGCGTTTATCGCAAAACACATATTCCTGACGATCATTTTTATCAGGAAAAATTTTACTTTAAACCCGGTAACAGCGGTTTTACGGTGTTCAATACCAAGTATGGCCGTGTCGGTATCGGTATCTGCTGGGATCAGTGGTTCCCTGAAACAGCACGCTGCCTGGCGCTGAACGGAGCAGAGCTTTTGTTCTATCCGACGGCGATTGGCTCTGAGCCTATCTTAGACTGCGACAGTATGCCGCATTGGCGTCGTGTTATGCAAGGCCATAGCGCAGCTAATCTGATGCCTGTGGTGGCAGCCAACCGCATCGGTCTGGAAACTGTAGAGCCCTGCGAAGGCAATGCAGGCCAACAGTCATCACTGTTGTTCTACGGCTCTTCCTTTATGACCGACGGTACCGGTGCGCTTGTGCAGGACGCATCGCGTGATCAGGAAGAAATTCTTTATGCGGAGTATGATTTGGCAGCCTTGGCTGAGGACAGACTGAGCTGGGGACTGTTCCGTGACCGCAGACCGGAATGCTACGGTAAGATTGCCGGCAAGTAAATATTGAAGCTATAATAAAAAATCACAATCAGTTATGTATGTAACCGGTTGTGATTTTTGCTTTATCCGATATTCAGCTCGTGCTTGAGAGCATCTTGTAAAATTTTGGAGAAGTTCAGCTTTTTGGCAATCGCCGCATCATTTAACCACTTGGGGATAGTAAGAGTTTTTTTGACTGCTTTAGTAAAGTGCTCTTTTGCGTATGCTTCTAGATCAACACTTACTATATTAACAAAGGCTTCTGCGTAATCACTGTATTCTTCATTAACATCAATAGAGTTTAATTCAGAAGGTGACGGAACAGTTTCGTTGCTGAGCTTTGCTTCGTAAAGAAATCCGGCAAGGCAGTCTGTTGCCATTTTCATAGCATCTTGTAAATTCGTACCACAGGTTGCGAGGTGGTTAAGGTCGGGAAAAATTACGGTGTATTGTCCGTCTTTTTCTTTATAAAAGCATGCAGGATACATTGATAACATAAAATCACCCTTTCTGAAAATCTAAACCGGCTTGTTTGAAAATAGCTTTAACTGTGCCTATGGGAATATCTCCCTTATGGTTAGGAACAGTTACTTTATTAGGCTGGCGTGGATGTACGTAATAAAAGTGGGAGCCTCTGGTAGAATATAATGTCCAACCGGCTTTTTTCAGTAGCTTTTCCAGTTCTTTAAATTTCATGATATTGCTCCTTTCATAATTGTATCATTTAACACGTATAAAAACAATACGTATTGGTTATGCTATTAAAAAAGGAGTATTGCAGTTGGTACTACAATACTCCTAAGAGAACGACAACAGTATTAAATTTATATGTTAGGCTTATTATATCATAGAAAATATGGTTTGAGGTGTATTTGCAAAAATTTCATAAGATGTTTGGATTAATGATGATAAAATTTTGACTATCTCATCTTCCCGCTTTATCATCAGGCAGATACATAATTGTTATGCTGTAAATAATGAAAGTGCAGACTGCCAGACAAATAGCTATAATTATGAACAGCTTTAGCCAGGGAATTTCCTGCTGCAGATATTTGCGGCAGTAGCGCCAGAAGCAGGTGATCGTGAAGATGTTGAAGATACTGCCTAAAATGAGCATAGTCCAGACGCTTTTGGCGAGCGGCAGATAGGACAGGCTGAGGTTAATCGCCGCAAGCACAGGCATAGCGGTCATGGTGTTGTAGATTTTGCCGTCTGCTATGGCAAAGCTGGCGGTGAGAACGACGCTGCCTAAAATCAGCGGCAGCAAGGAGGCGCATATAAGGGTGTTATTGCTAAAATTATATTGCTGTAGCCTGTTGCGCCAGAGAAAACGCCCGAAGAGCTTGTAAAGAATAAATGCATAAAGTGTTGTCAAAATAGCGCTGGCAAGAGTATCCATGCCGCCGAAGCCGATGATAGCAACAATAAAATGTATTACAAAAAAGCCCAGGGCACCCAAAAAGAAGAAGAGCTGATTATAGAGCCAGTACCAAAAGGCTAATGGCAGGAAAGTACGCATGGCAGAACCTCCTCACATAATGTATTCAGCAAATGCTTGTTGATAGTTTAGTGCTCACTTTTATTATAATATGATTGAGAGGAAAATGCTATGCTTTTGCTTCGGTATAATTTAGGTGGTGATGGCCTTGTGCTGCATATAAAAAGCGTTCTGCCGCTTGGGGCAGAACGCTTAGAGGTTAACAGAAGCAGGCTTATACCAGTCCTAACCATTTCCAGTAGGTCATGCCAAGAAGCATAATCAGGCAGAAGCCGATGATGGTCAGCGGGATGCCGCAACGGACGAAGTCACGTACCTCGAAGGTATTGGTGCCGTAGGCAATCATGTTCTGCGGCGCGTTGACCGGTAAAATAAAGCCGAAGCTTACGACGTACTGCAGAATCATCGTCATGCCGATAACGTTAACGCCGGGTGTTTTGAGCTGCTGCAGCACAGAAATGATGATAGGAATGATGGCGGCAGCAAGGCCTGTAGCGCTGGCGAAGCCCATATGCACGATAATCAGGAACAGTGCCATGATTGCCAGTACCATAATGGTGGTGGAGTTGGACAGGTCAAAGGTGTTGACGATAACGTTGGCCAGCCAGGTAGCTGCTTTGGTGGACAGCAAGGCATTGCCTAAGGAAATGCCTACACCGAAAAGAACAACGGTGCCCCAGTTGATTTTATGAACAACCTCTTCCCATTGCATAACACCGATTTTCGGAAGCATCAAAATGCTGATAGCGACAATAGTACTGGTGGAAGTGTCGATGACATGCAGCTTCTTTTCTGTCGTCCATAAAACGAGCAGGCAGATGGAGATGCATAAAAGCTTAATTTCATCCTTGGTGATTTTGCCCATATCATGCAAAAGCTTTTTGACTGTCTGCTGACCGCCGGGGATTTCGTCGATTTCCGGCGGCATCAGGAACATCATAACATGATACAGGGCAAAACTCATGAGTATGGCAAAGGGAGCAGCGGCGATGAACCAGTCGAGCCAGGAAATATCTACTCCCAGCTGCGAACGGATAAAGTTGATGGCTACCATATTTTGGGCAGCAGCCGTCTTGATGCCGACGTTCCAGACGCTGTCGACCTGAGCTACGGTAATCATCAGCATACCGGCGAAGCGGCTTTTGAGCGGTACGCCGAAGGCGCTGATCATACCGAGGACAATAGGCACAAGGCAAGCAACGCGGGCCGTGGTACTTGGGACGAAGAAGCTGAGGATAAAGCCGCAGCAGATAACGCCGATGACAACACGGTTGGCTTTAGCGCCCAACTTAGACAGGATAACGAGTGCGATACGTTTATCCAGTCCTGTCTTTGTCATAGCGGTGGCTAAAAACATGGCGGCGGCAACAAGGCAGAAGGCCGTGGTGGAAAAGCCCTTGAGACCCATACCAAGGCCGGCGGCAGTGCCGAAAATTTTGCCGGTTGCCGGGTTAGGTGCAAAGCCTATAAGTACTGCCATAAGTGCAATGATGACACCGGCGCTGACCGGGTAGGAGATTGCTGTTGTAGCCCAGACGATGACTGAAAAGACCATGATACCGAGCATTCTTTGACCTGCAATTGAAAGACCGTCAGGTGTAGGGCAGGCGATGATGCCTAGAAGAACGATAAGCGCGATGTAAAAGCCGTACTTTTTGAAGAATCCTTCCGGCTTTTGTGTAGTGATTCTTTTTTCTTCTTCCATAATTAAAACCCCTCTCAATAAAAACATATGGAAAAACACGAAAGCCCGATTTGTCATCAACTTTTACAAATCAGGCTTAACTATATCTACAGTATAGCGCTTTTGTGTGATTATGCAAGAAAAATTCTTGAGAGGGATAACATTTATGAATAATTGTAATAAGCTTTACAATTATTCCTCAACGTAGTTGTTGGCTTTATCATAAAGCGCAGCAACATCCTTGGAAGGACCGCCGCTGAGCAGGGAAACGATGACGCCTGCTACAAGGCTGGCAAAAAAGCCGGGGATAATTTCGTAGATGCCGGTGGAAGCTGCCATAGTCAGGTACCAGCCGATGTCGACAACAGCACCGACGATGATGCAGGCTACCGCACCCTGGAAGGTGAAGCCGCGCCAGAAAAGGCTGAGCATGATAGCAGAGCCGAAGGCTGCACCGAATACGCCCCAGGCGTTGGCAACCAGCTCCATAATGCTGCCTGCACGCGGGGAATCGGCAATAAGCAGAGCAACGAAGGAGATAACGAGTACAACGATACGGCCAGCCCAAAGCATTTCCTTGTCACCGGACTGGTATTTGCGGATTACCGGCTTATAAACGTCGCTGGCAAAGGCAGATGCGGAAGCGAGCAGCTGACTGGAAGCAGTGCTCATGGAAGCTGCCAATACGCCGGAAAGCAGGATGCCGCTCATCAGAGCCGGGAAAATGCTGCGAACCATGGCGATGAATACCAGAGAGTTTTGGTTGATGTTTTCATCCATGCCCAGATACATACGGCCGACAACGCCTACCATGGTAGCGAAGAAGCAGATGAGGGCAGTCCAGCTGATAGCGATAACAGCGGATTTCTTCATTTCCTTCTGGGATTTGAGGGACATGAAGCGGATGATGATATGCGGCATACCGAAGTAGCCCAGGCCCCAGCCGAAGCCGGAGATAATATCAGAGGTTTTGGCAACCGGATTCCAGTAATCGGGCGGAATGCCGGCAACAGCCTGCGGATTGATTAAGGATACTGCGAAGATAGGTGCAATCAGCAGAGAACCGAGAATCATCAGGCCCTGGTAGAAGTCGGTCCAGCAAACTGCAGAGAAGCCGCCTAAAAAGGTGTAGCCGATGATGATGAAGGCTGCTACATACATGGTGTAGGTCTGGTCAATGCCGATAACGGTGTTGAACAAAGTGCCGCAAGCCTTGATGCTGGAAGCAGAATAAATAGTGTAGGCAATAAGGAAAACGATTGCACAGATTACCTGCAGCACGTGGGACTTAGATAAAAAGCGGTTGCTGAGGTACTGCGGAATAGTGATGGCATCGTTTGCTACGATAGAAAAACGGCGCAGGCGCGGTGCCTGGAAAATCCAGCTTAAGGAATAGCCGGTGAGCAGGCCGATACTGATCCAGGCCTGACCGAGGCCGAGAGCGTAGATAGATGTCGGCAAGCCCATGAGTACCCAGGCGCTCATATCAGAAGCACCGGCAGAAAGAGCGGTTACCCACGGTCCCATCTGACGGCCGCCGAGGAAGTAGGTCTTTTCACCACCCTGACGATTTTTATAGAAGAACCAGATACCGATTGACAGCATGAATAGCAGGTAGACAATGAAGACTACCATTTCCGTATAATTCACAAACACCCCTCCAAAATTTAAGAATAGATAACACTATTATACACTTAAAGTTTAGGCTACTGCAAGCAAATAATAAAAATAAAGTGCTTAATCTGCAGCGGACAGTGTTTTGTGGACTAATCCGAACACTGCTTGCTGCTGATTAAGCACCAAAAGTTTACCATGTGAAATATGTATAAGCTGTAAAGAGAGTCAGAATAATGATTTCGCAAAGCAGAACCGGCTTAAGCGTTTTAAAAAAGTTGGCTTTGAAATAATCGACGGTGATAACAAGGCACATATGCGTCGGCGTGAGCATCTGTCCGGCAATACCGAAAGCCATGGCAACGCCGGCCAGGTTCAGGCTGCCTGTCTGCATAGCGGCAACGATGGGCATAACGATGGCTACGTGTCCTTGCGACATGCCGGTGAGTACGCCGATGATGAAGCTGACACAGGCGATGATAACAGGCACAGGCAGCGGTGAGCTTTGGAATGCAGCAACGATTTCCTGCAGCACATGGGTTACTGTCAGAATCTGAATGAAGTAGAGGATGCAGAGCACATTGAGGAACATTTTTATATCCAGTGCGCCGATAACGACATCCTTGAGACCAACCTCGCGATTAGTAAAGCGCAGTACCAGAAACAGGCAGGCCGTGACCAAACCCATGCCGGCGGAGGCGTTCAAGCCGCAGAAAACTACAAGAATAAAGGTAATAATGACAGGCGAGAGCGCCAGCCACAAATCCTGCGTACCCTGACTGTCATTGGCAATTGTTTCGGTACGGCTGTTTTCCGCTTTGATGGGGCGGATGAGAACAAACCAGCCGGCGGCGAAGGCCAGTAAGGTTAGCCAGGCCAGATGCAGAATGAATTCACCGTAGCTGACGCCGGCGATGTTGCAGGCCATAATCATACCAGGAATAATCGGGCTGGAAAATTCAAAGATGTGACGGAACCAGAAATTGATGGCTGCCTTGTGGTCCTGTTCGATAGGGATATTTTTGCTGGCTTCCTCTACAATAGGAGCCGAGAAGCGTGCGCCGCCCAGTGACGGCAGCAGGCCTAAGAAGGCAGGCATCACGGCCAGGGTTACTTTGGCGCTGGAAAAGATGCGCTGTAGCGCCTGCACCATACCTGCCAGAGCACCGCTGGTGCGCAGCTCTATTTCCAGGCACATGACAAAATAGAGGGCAAAAAGAATATCATAGGTGCGCGGCATTGTTAATGTTTCGCGTAATGCCTGCACCAGATACGGCAGCTCCGGTGCTTTCATCAGCCAGATAAAAATACCGCTGGTGAGCATACAGGGACCTATGGGAATGTGACGACGCAGCATGATGATAATCATGAGCATAGCGATTGTAAGCAGAAGAAATATATTCATAAACAGTTTATCCTTTCGTTTGATTGATTGTTGGCAAGTACCAAGTAATTGCTGATGATGTTTATTTATTATACACCCTGCCACAAAAAAATCATAATAAAACTGTAAAAAATCTTAGTATGGGATGCAAATAATGCTATAATGTAAGCAGAGATACAGAAACGGAGGTCGGGTTATGCAGATAGAAAGATTAAGACTGAAGAATTTCCGTTGTTACGATGAGCTTGATATTGATTTTGAACCTAGACTGACAGTTATTGTAGGCGAAAACGGCAAGGGCAAGACGGCGATTTTTGATGCGCTGGCAATTGCTCTGGAGCCTTACCTGCGCAGCTTTGATGCCAGCGGCAGGCAGCTTACGCCCAAGGATGTGCGGCGTGTGCCTGTTTATAAAAAGGATATGCGTCATATTGATGGTATGGAGTGCCATTATCCGGTAGAAGTTAAGCTGGAGGGTGAGGTATACGGCAAAAAGTTGACCTGTACCAGACGCCTGTTGGAGGGCAATGTTCCCGAGGATGATGCGGATGAGCTGTGCGAGCGTGGCTGCGCACTGGCGCACGATGCTCAGGAAAACGGCAACAGGCTGCTGCCGGTGCTAGCCTATTATGGTACCCAACGCATTTGGGTAGACAGCAAGCTGATGACGAATTTTCACAAGTCGCTGACAGAGCGCCAGGTAGGCTACGAGGAATGTCTGGAGCCGTCTTCTTCCTACAGTACCTTCGGGAAATGGTTTGAGTACGTTACCAAGTGTGCGCAGACAGAGCAGCAGTACAGTGCAGAGGTGAAGCGCAATGTGATGCTGAAGAATGCAATTCAGAATGCGGTAGATGTAAGTTTGCAAAGTACTGGCCTGCGTGATTTATATTATAATTATCGTTTGAATTGCTTTGTTGTCAGTCATCCCGATATGGGTGAGATGGTAGTAGATGAATTGAGCGACGGCTTCCGCAGTATCATCAGTATGGTGGCTGACCTGGCCTATCGTATGGCGCGTCTGAATCCGCAGCTGCGTGAAGAAGCGGTAAGCAAGACACCGGGGCTTGTACTGATTGATGAGGTGGAAATGCATCTGCATCCGCTGTGGCAGCAGACGGTGCTGCTGGATTTGCAGAGAACCTTTCCTATGGTGCAGTTTGTGGTGACTACGCATAGTGCGCAGGTGCTTAGCAGCGTGCCGGCTGAGAGTATCCGCGTACTGGCCTGGGGCAAGCAGTTCGAAGGCGTGCGCCATGTAGATTTTTCCCTGGGTGCTACCAGCTATCAGCTGCTGCAAGATATCCAGAATGTAAGCCCACGTCCGCAGAACCTGCCGATTGTGCAGGATTTAAAGCGTTATCTGCAGCTGGTGAGCGAGGATGCCTGGGATACGCCGGAGGCTTTGGAGCTACGCAAAAAGCTGGATAAATGGTCTAAGGGCAAGGAGCCTGCTCTGCTGCGTGCGGATATGGATATCCGTATGCGTCAGTTCCGCAGGAGGCGCTCATGAAACGTGTTTATAAAAGCAAGGAAGAGCCGGAGCTGCTCAGGCAGTACCGTCTGCATAATCCTGAGGAAACCTGGGAGCATTTCCGTCGTCGCTGCCGCAGAGGCTATAAAGAGGTGCGGGAAGCAATTTTGCGTGACCAGCACGGTCTTTGCGCCTACTGCGAGGTCGGCATTAAGCTGGCGGAGGAGGAAGGCGAGGTTGATGACTTCCGCGTGGAGCATTTTTATCCGAAAAATGCCACGCAGGAGCATGGACACAACTATCATCTGGATTGGCGCAATCTGTTGGGCGTATGCCACGGCGGCAGTCAGCCTTATGTGCCTGATCCCGAGTGGCGCTATTCCAGCCAGAAGCGTGACCGCAGCTGCGATGTGCCCAAGGGTGGGCGTGAAATTACAAACTATATCCTTAATCCGCTGAAGATTCCCGGAAAAATCCGTCTGTTCCGTTATGCGGAGCATAGCGGGCGGATGTACGTAGACGAAGACACCTGCCCCAAAGATTTGCAGGGTAAGGCGCGCAGCACTATCCGCGAGCTGAACTTGAACGCGCCGCGGCTGATGCGTATGCGCCGTGAGGTAATTCATACGCTGGAGGACCAGATAAGTGAGGAGCTTAGTAAGGGCCGGGATTTGGATGAAGTATTGGAAATGCTGGCGACCATCTGTCTGGTGCCTGATTATAATGGTGTGACGCTGCCGTTCTTTTCCGTTATCCGTTGGTATTTGGGTGAGGCGGCGGAAGAAGTTATCCGTTCGAGTGGAGCAAAGCTGTAGCGTTCAAATCCTGTCTGCGATGCAGGCAGGATTTTTTTAGTCCATGAAGAATAATATAAAATGGTTCTTGAAGCATGAAATTTTGATAAATACACTATAAAAAAGGAGAATAGACAAATGCAAGTTACGAACAAGGCTTTTAAGGCCTACGATGTACGCGGCGTTTACCCCACAGAAGTTAACGAGGAAATGGCTTACCGTATGGGACGCATTTTTTCGGCAATGTTCGCTGCGGAAACTGTTGTTGTCGGACATGATATCCGCCTGAGCGGCAGAGCATTGGTTGATGCGCTGACAGAAGGTCTGCGCCATGGCGGCACCAGGGTTATTGATATCGGTCAATGCGGTACGGAAATGATTTATTTTGCTACCGCTCATCTGAAAGCAGACGGCGGTATTATGGTTACTGCCAGCCATAATCCCAAGGAATACAACGGCATGAAGCTGGTGCGCCGCGATGCACGTCCTGTTTCCAGTGATACCGGTTTGAAGGAAATCGGCGAGATGGTTGCAACAACCAAGGAGTTCGCGCATAAGGTGGTAGCAGGCAAGACTATGGGTGCTGTAGAGCAGATGGATATTATGCCTGCCTATATCGAGCATCTGCTGACCTATGTTGATACAAGTGTGCTCAAGCCGATGAAAATTGTTGCTAACCCCGGCAATGGCGGGGCCGGTCCGATTCTGAAGGAACTGGCGAAGCATCTGCCGTTTGAATTTATCACGCTGAATGAAACGCCTGACGGTACCTTCCCGAACGGTGTGCCTAATCCGCTGCTGCTGCCTAACCGTGAAGCTACGGCCAAGGTTGTGCGCGAGAGCGGTGCGGATTTGGGTATTGCCTGGGATGGCGACTTCGACCGCTGCTTCCTTTTTGACGAGAAGGCAGATTTTATCGAGGGCTATTATATTGTCGGTCTGCTGGCGGAGGTTTTCCTGCACAAGGAGCCGGGTGCGAAGATTATGTTCGACCCTCGCCTTACCTGGAACACCGAAGCTATTTTGCAGCGTGACGGCGGTGTGCCTGTACGCTGCAAGAGCGGTCATGCCTTTATGAAGGAATGCATGCGCAACAATGATGTGCTGTACGGCGGCGAAATGAGCGCGCACCATTATTTCCGTGATTTCTCCTGCTGCGACAGCGGCATGATTCCCTGGCTGCTGGTTACCGAGCTGATGTGCCGCAGCGGCAAAAAGCTCAGCGAGCTGGTAGGCGAACGTGTTGCTATGTATCCCTGCAGCGGTGAAATCAACCGCAAGGTGGCAGATTCCGCAGCAGTGCTGGCTGAGCTGGGCAAAAAATATGCTGACGGCGAGCAGGACCATCTGGACGGCCTGAGCGTTGCCTATGACAACTGGCGCTTTAATGTGCGTGTATCCAATACGGAGCCTGTAATGCGCTTGAACGTAGAAACTAAGGGTGACAAGGAGCTGCTGGCGGCTAAGACTGCAGAGCTTTTGGAAGTTATCGGCGGCGAGGAAGCCTGATTTTAGATGCTTCCCGTAAAGCATCGCTTGCTGAGTCACCGCGATTTATAAATTGAGTCTATACAAGGAGATAAGATAAAATGTTTAAACCTGTACGTAAAGCCGTTATTCCGGCAGCAGGCTTGGGAACACGCTTCCTGCCTGCTACCAAAGCAACTCCGAAGGAGATGTTGCCTATTGTTGATAAACCGACCATCCAATATATTATCGAAGAGGCTCTTGCTTCCGGAATTGAGGACATCCTAATTATTACCGGCCGTAGCAAGCGTGCCATCGAGGATCATTTCGACCGCAGCATCGAGCTGGAGCTGAACCTGGAGGCCAGCGGCAAAACCAAGGAGCTGGAGCTGGTACGCAAAATTTCCGATATTCGCATTCATTATATCCGCCAAAAGGAACCGCGCGGACTAGGTCATGCTATTTTGTGCGCTAAGCATTTTGTTGGCGATGAGCCCTTTGCCGTACTGCTGGGCGATGATGTTGTTGACAGCCGGGTGCCTGCACTGAAGCAGCTGATTGATGTTTACGATAAAACCGGTGCCAGTGTTTTAGGTGTGCAGGAGGTGCCGCAGGAGAAGGTTTCTGCTTATGGCATTGTTGCCGGTGAACCTACTGATGAAGCACGCACCTGCAAGGTAAACGATATGGTAGAAAAGCCTGCGGTAGAAGAAGCACCCTCTCGTCTGGCGGTTTTAGGCCGTTATGTAATTACACCGGAAATTTTCCCGATTCTGGAGCAAACTCAGCCTGGTCGTGGTAATGAAATCCAGCTTACCGATGCGCTTAAGGTATTGGCCAAGGAGCAGCCGATGTATGCTTATGACTTTGTAGGCCGTCGCTATGATGTGGGCGATAAGCAGGGCTTCCTGGAGGCAACTGTGGAAATGGCGCTGAAGCGTCCTGAGCTGCGTGACAAGTTCCTGACCTATCTGCAGGGAATCGTTGCAAAGGAGAGCAAATAATTAATGAATATCCTTGTTACCGGCGGAGCAGGTTATATTGGCTCCCATGTAGTGGAGGAGCTGCAAAAGAGCGGCTTTACTCCTATTGTTTATGATAATTTTTCTACCGGCCATGAGGCGGCAGTGCCTGACGAGGTACAGCTGGTAGAAGGCGATATCCATGATGTACGCTTTGCCAAGCACATTATGGAGCAGTTTAAAATTGATGCGGTGATTCATTTTGCTGCCAGCAGTCTGGTAGGTGAATCTATGACCGACCCGGCGAAATATTATTTTAATAATGTTGAAGGCAGTCTGCATCTTTTGGAGGCTATGCGTGGTGCCGGTGTGGACCGCATGGTATTTTCTTCTACCGCAGCTGTTTACGGTGAGCCTGAGGCGGTGCCTATTACCGAGGACAGCCGTTTGGCCCCGACCAATGTTTACGGCCGTACCAAGCTGGCGATAGAAGGCATGCTGGCGGATTATGACCATGCCTACGATATGCGTTATGTGGCTTTGCGTTATTTTAACGCTGCCGGTGCTTCTCCGACGCGCGATATCGGCGAGGATCACAGCCCCGAAAGCCATCTTATTCCGCTGATTCTGAAAACAGCGCAGGGCGTGCGCAAGCAGGTTTCTATTTTCGGTACCGATTATCCGACGGCTGACGGTACCTGCGTGCGTGACTACATTCATGTCTGCGATTTGGCGAAGGCGCATGTGCTGGCACTCAAACATCTTTTGAGCGGCGGCAGCAGCCGTGTGTATAACTTGGGCAGTGAAAACGGCTTCAGTGTACGCCAGATGATTGACAGCGCCAAAAAGGTTACCGGTGTTGACTTCCCAGTTGTGGAGGAGGAGCGTCGTGCCGGTGATCCCGCAGTGCTCATTGCTTCTTCGGCTAAAATTCGTGAGGAGCTGGGCTGGGAGGCGCAGCACAGCAGTGTAGATGAGGTTATCAGCACTGCGTGGAAGTGGCATAAGGGCCATCCGCATGGCTATTGCGGCTAAAAGTAAATAAGTGCATACTAAAAAACCGGTTTCCCTGGCTTTAAAGCCGATAGGGAAACCGGTTTTGTTATTTGCTGAAAAAGATTTTATTAGCAATAACTGTCTAAGCTAAGCAATAAAATTGCTTAGCAGTCTGCTTATTTGCGTTTGTTGAGAAATTTACCGATGTCGAAATGCTTGCCTGCCAGCAGGCAGTCGATACGCGCGGTAACTACATCGTTATTGCTGAGCTGACGTGCTTTAATCAGCGAGCGGCGGATGGCAGGCGTGATAAATTCCTGTCCCCAGTCATCGACGATACCGCAGGCAATGCCGCGCGGCAAATCGAAGATGGATTCCAGGGCAGCGCAGATAATAGCATCGCTTTCACCCGGATGTGTGTTGAGATAACGCAGCGGTACCAGCAGGTCGTTTTGTTCTACGCAGTAGCGGGGCAGGTCTGCTTCGATTTGACGCAGCACGCGTTCGGAACGCTGCTCGCCTTCGTAGGAAAGCAGGTAGGGGAACAGCGGTGTTTCGTCCGGATGCGCCAGCCAAAAATCGAAAAGCCGCGGCCAGACGTCTATATCCAGCTCCACCGCCAGATTGCACAGCTGGTAATCGAGCTTATCGTCCTTGATTAAATCGCTGTCAATTTCCGGCTGCCAGTCCTTGCTGTAGATGATTTTTTCGCAGGCGGCAATCTGCTCATGGCATTGGTTAAGCGTGAGCTGCATATGGTTCTGCTCATCGCAAAGCTGCTGCAGCGCTGTAACGTAGCTGATTAAATCAAGTACATCCTCCGGTTTGCTGACATGTGCTTTCGCCTGTTCAAGCAGGCAGGTAAGCAGCTTGTTCAGATGGATATCGCTGATGTTGAACTGTTCTTCGATAACTTCTGCCGGGAAGTGGTTGAGCATAATCAGATAATTGCCCACGATGATGACAGCACTTTTATACTGTGCGTAGTTAAGCGGATGTGCCAGCTGTTCCTCTAAATGTGTTTCTCTGATGAATTTGACGGACAGCGGCGGATATTCTACGTCGATATCGGGACCGTTCTGCAGCAGCCAGAGGCGTTCCTCCTCATCACGGCAGTGGCAGTCGGTAATGCTGAAAACCTTGCCCCAGCCGCTGGTGCAGCGGATAAGCTCCCAGATAGCGTTTTGCGGGCTGAAGTTGGTTACGCGGCAGGAATATAAAAAGGCGAAGGTAAATTCCTCGCAGTGTGCTATGCGCAGTAAATCCTGCCACAGCTCCGGCTCCTGCTGACAAATTTTTTCCATGCCGTACATGCCGAAAAGCAGTAGGGCGAATTTTACCTGCTCACGTCCGTTAGCGTTATAGAAAAAGCGTCGCGCCAGGTCAAAGGCAACACTGTTGATATCGTTTTGGTCTAAGGCTTCGATAAAGGGGTCGCAATATTCCGCAAAGGCCATGCCCTTCAGTTCATTGTACAGTTTGCTGCGCTGTTGGGTGGTAGGCTCGTTCAGATAGGCCTGCAGCAGCTTGAGCAGTACGCTGGCGGATTTAGGATTGGGCAGGTTGCCCATTGTATAGTGAAAGGCATCCTCGGAGCCAAGGGGACGGGGAATGGTGGCGTAGCGGTCATCGCACAGATTGGTAGCAGTAAAGCGGCCATGCTCGTCCAGATGGCTGTTTACGTATTGATAGATTGTCTGCTTCATGTGCTCACCTCGTAATAAAAATATGTATTGCAGCAAATAATGCTGTTCGTAAAAAAGCAAAGAGTAACTATATCATAACATAGAGGAAAAATAATGACCAGCAAAAAAAGTAAGGCTGCCGTAGCAGCGGAAATCCGCTACGGCAGCAGCCTTAAGTTTAAGCGTATGTAAATTACATTTGAGTTTTGATTTCCAGGAGGCAGTCGCCGCTTTCTACGCGTTCGCCGGCAGCTACATGGATAGCGCTGACGATACCGGAAATCGGTGCCGAAAGCGTAGTTTCCATCTTCATAGCTTCGGTAACAATCAGCGGAGTGCCCTTGGTAACGGACTGGCCTTTTTCTACCAGCACTTTGACTACGGAGCCGGAAAGAGAAGCGCCGATTTCGCCCATGTTGCCCTTTTCTGCTTTTTTGCGGGTAACAGTGGTGGTCTTGGCATTGCGGTCCTTGATTTCGATTTCACGCGGCAGGCCGTTGAATTCGAAGAATACGGTACGCATACCGGCAGCATTGGCTTCGGAGATGTGGTCCAGCTTGATTACGAGCACTTTGCCCTGTTCAATCTCAACCTTGATAACCTCGCCCGGAGTCATGCCGAAGAAGAAGGTAGGAGTATCGAGAACGGATACATCACCGAATTGGTTGTAACGGTTTACCCAGTCGGTGAATACCTTCGGATAGAGGCAGTAAGCGCTCACTGCTTCGTCCGTAGTAGGTGCTTCCAGCTCTTTGAGCTTAGCGCGTACATCCTCAAAATCTACCGGAGGCAGTACTGCGCCCGGACGCTCGCTGATGGGAGCGCGTCCCTTGAGCACCAGCTTCTGCAGCTTTTCGGGGAAGCCCTGGTACGGAGTGCCGATGCGTCCTTCGAAGAATTCCACAACGGAGGCCGGGAAGTCCAGAATATCGCCCTTAGCGTAAACATCTTCTTCCGTCAGGTCGTTCTGCACCATGAAAAGTGCCATATCACCGACAACCTTGGAGGACGGAGTAACCTTGATTAAATCGCCGAACATCATGGATACGCGGTGATACATATCCTTGATTTCCTCCCAGCGATGGATGAGGCCAAGAGCCTGAGCCTGCTGTTTGAGGTTGGTATATTGTCCGCCGGGCATTTCGTGTACGTAAACCTCGGGGTTGGGGAAGTTTTCGGTTCTGTCGGCTGCCTTGTAGTATGGGCGCACGGTTTCCCAATAACGGGACAGCTCGTTCATAGCGTCTACATCAAGACGCGGTTGGCGCGGATGGCCGCTGAGAGCGTAGTACAGGCTGCTGCCGCTGGGCTGGGAGGTACCGTTGCTCATAGCGCTCATTGCGGTATCTACGATATCAACGCCGGCATCAATAGCACGCGCATAGGTGTAGATAGCGTTGCCGCTGCCTTCGTGGGTGTGCAGATGAATAGGTACGTTGACGTAGGATTTGAGGCTGCTTACAAGGCGGTAAGCTGCTTCCGGTTTCAACAGGCCGGCCATATCCTTGATGGCGATAATGTTGGCACCGGCTTTTTCCAGCTCCTTAGCCATATTTATGTAGTAGTGTAAATCGTATTTATCGCGGTTGGGGTCGAGAATATCGCCGGTGTAGCAAAGTGCTGCCTCTGCTACCTTACCGCATTCGCGGACGGTGTCAATCGACAGGCGCATATTGTCTAGACCGTTGAGGCTGTCGAAGATACGGAAAACGTCGATACCGTTCTTGGCTGCCAGCTTAATGAACTGCTTAACAACATTATCCGGATAGCTGGTGTAGCCTACAGCGTTGGCACCGCGCAGCAGCATCTGGAAGAGAATGTTCGGTGCAGCCTGACGGAACTGTGCCAGGCGCTGCCAGGGGCTTTCGTCGAGGAAGCGATAGGCTACGTCGAAGGTAGCGCCGCCCCAGCATTCAAAGGAGAAAAGTCCGGGCAGCTTGCCGGCGGTGTCACGCATAACGCGCAGCATATCGGCAGTACGCAGACGGGTGGCGAAGAGGGACTGATGTGCATCACGGAAGGTGGTGTCTGTGAGCAGAACCTCCTGCTGTGCCAGTACCCATTCAGCAAGACCTTCAGGTCCACGGGTATCAAGAACGTGCTTAGCACCCAGCGCCAGAATGCCGTTGTAGGGTTTGGGCATATTCAGCGGCGCAAAATCCGGCTTTGGCTGTACGCCGACGTTGGAATAACCGTTGACGGTGATGTCGGCAATGTAGTTCAGCAGCTTGTTGCCGCGGTCCAAGGTTTTTTGGAAGACAAACAGCTCCGGTGTATTATCAACAAAGTCGGTTGTGTAATCGCCCTTGATGAAGTGCGGGTTCTGCAGTACGTTTTCCAAAAACTGGATATTGGTTTTGACGCCGCGGATACGGAATTCTTTTAAGCAACGCAGCATCTTGGTAATTGCAATCTGGTGAGTGAGGCCCCAGGTGGTAGCCTTAACCAGCAGAGAATCGTAGTACGGAGTGATGACGGAGCCGGTGAAGGCGTTGCCGCCGTCCAGACGGATACCGAAGCCGCCGCCGCTGCGGTAGGTAATCAGCTTGCCGGTATCGGGCATAAAGTTATTGGACGGGTCCTCGGTGGTAATACGGCATTGGATAGCATGGCCGATGGTAGTCAGCTCATCCTGCTGCGGCAGGGCGATTTCCGGGCCGTGCAGGTTATAACCCTCGGCAATTTTGATTTGTGTTTGCACAATGTCGATACCGGTAATCTGCTCGGTAACGGTGTGCTCAACCTGAATGCGTGGGTTAACCTCGATGAAATAGAATTTACCGTCGGGCGTAGCCAAAAATTCTACGGTGCCGGCGCTGATGTAGTCAACATTTTTCATCAGCTTGACAGCAGCCTCGCAGATGGCTTTGCGTTGTTCTACAGGCAGAGCGAAGGCCGGAGCAATTTCAACCAGCTTCTGGTGGCGGCGCTGTACGGAGCAGTCGCGCTCGAACAGATGCATTAAATTGCCGTGGGTATCGCCGATAATCTGTACTTCGATGTGTTTCGGATTTTGCAGATATTTTTCCAGATATATTTCATCATTGCCAAAGGCTTTTTTAGCCTCGCTTTTAGCCATATCGTAGGCAGTTATAGCTTCTTCGGCGCTGTGAACAACGCGCATACCGCGGCCGCCGCCGCCGTTGACTGCTTTAATGATGATAGGATAGCCGCATTTTTCGCCAAAGGCCAGTACTTCATCGAGGCTGTTTACTGTGCCCTTGCTGCCGGGAATCATGGGGATGCCTGCCAGCTCGGCCTGCTTGCGGGCGTTGATTTTGTCGCCGAACATTACCAGGTGCTCCAGACGCGGGCCGATGAAAATCAGGCCTTCCTCAGCACAGCGGCGTGCTAAATTACTGTTTTCGGATAAAAAGCCATAACCGGGATGGATGGCATCTACGTCGTGCTCCTTGGCTACGCGCAGAATGTCTTCGATATCAAGATATGCGTCGGTCGGGCTTTTGCCTTCGCCTACCATGTAGGCCTCGTCGGCTTTGTTGCGATGCAGGGACAGGGTGTCCTCCTTGGAATATATAGCAACAGTACGGATTCCTAATTCGTTGCAGGCACGGAAAACGCGGATGGCGATTTCGCCGCGGTTAGCAACTAAAACTGTATTAATTTTAGGCATAAGCTTGACCTCCTTAGTTAGTTACATGCTAATTGTATAGAAAACGGCATGTAAATTCAAGGGATAGAACGCATGTATACAAGTATTCTTGCAGGGGACGAGGAGAGTGTTTCAGACTGTTCAGTTACGGCAGATAATAATATTTGTTGCTGCCGCGTCCGCTGACTGCTAAAAGACCGCTGCTAATCATCTCTCTGGCTATAAGATAAGCACGCGTGCGTTTGACATCCAAAAGCTGTTGCAATTCTTCTTCGGAAATTCTGGTATGTTGCTTAAGGTATGCTATAACTGTTTGCTGTTGCTTGTCAGGATATTTGTAGCGGACAGTTTTTTCAGCGGCAAGATTAAGCTCTGGCGAAGGGTGCACACGATTTTGATTAGGCAGAATTATTTTGAATGTATGCTGCGTAATGCTTATTTGCGGCTTAATGTAGCAGTCTTTGTAAAGAGCAAAAATACGTCGGATTCCTGTACCGTAGGCCTCTATAAAGTTCAGACGGTGGAAAAGCTCTGCCAGCCTTACGTTGCGCGGCTGAGAAATACCGGCCTGGATATCTTCTAAGGTGAGCTCCGGCAACAACCCGCCTAGGGAAATAAATTCCATACATTCTTTATTGACGTTGACAATAATACTGCCGCTGTAGCTGTAATCCCGATGAATTATGGCATTGAGTAAGGCTTCGCGGACGGCCTCCTGCGGATAGTCCCAGCTATCTATACGCGCAAGACCGGCAAATGTAGAGCGGTTTTGATTGCAGAGCATAAGAAATTCATAGGCGGCTTCCAACTGCTGCAGCAATGAACCGCTAAATTCACGGTGTGCCTGAAATTTAGTGTTTTCTCTATCCTCGAAAACGGCTATTTTAATACTGTGCTGGCATTGATCGGATAGCAGTAGTCCCAGGTTGGTATAAAGATTATCTTTCAGATTGATGATTCCTAAAGCACTATATTTATTTTCACTGAAAGTGATGTTATTGGCGGAAAATACTGCTTGGGCTGCGTTGAAGGTCAGTTCTTGCGAGAGGGAGCGCATAGCTTCGAAGGTGTCACCATCTGTTGCTTTGATAAAATAATGGATTTGTTCAGGTGAGGCTGGGACGGAGGATGCACCTTGGCGGACATAGACACCGCTGGGTTTTAGGCCCTTGGATTTAAGATAATAAGGCTTTGCGCTGCCTTCGGCAATTTCTATGGTAATGATACCATCAGAATTTGAGCTGTATTTTATAAACATAGTGATATCCGGAAGGATAGCATCACGGATAGTATTGGTAATTTGTGTATATATCTGGTCAAGATTATCTAAAGGTGCAAGCTTTCCATCATCTTTTAGACCGACTATGATTTTGCCACCATTGGTATTGGCGAAAGCGATAACGCTTTTACAAAGATTAGGGATAGCTTCCTGCTTGAATTCCATACTTTCGCTTTCATATAGCATTTTATTCACTCCATTCATGCGCATATTCACTATATTCATTATAAGTGAATATGCGGTGAATTGCAAGCTGCCTGCTTATGGAAAAAATTACGTTTTATTTCAGCAAACATGCTGACTGCATAGTCAGTTTCACATTTTTTTCGTTTGTTTATTGCTATAAATAGGTATACAATAAGACTTATAAAGCATAGCGAGGAGATGAAATGATGAACGATAACAATGATAAAAAACGGCCATTGACGTATTATTATATGCTGATGCTGGTTTTGATTCTGGTATTCAATTCCGTGATCATGCCCATGTTCTTCAACCCGAAAATGAAGGAGGTTTCCTATAATAATTTTCTTCAGATGGTGGATGAAGGCAAGGTATCTAAGGTAGAAATTACCGATAAGCGTCTGGCGGCTGTTGATAAAAACAACGAAAAGGAAATTTACGTTACCGGCAGGGTGGAGGATCCGGAGCTTGCCAACCGCCTGATGAAGAGTAAGGTAGAATTTACGCAGGTTGTGCCTAAGGAACAAAGTCCGCTCGTAACCTTTTTCACAAATTGGGTACTGCCGATTCTGATTTTCTTTGGGCTGGGACAGCTTTTCATGTACTTCATGGGCAAGCGCATGGGCGGCAACGCCATGAGCTTCGGCAAGAGTAATGCCAAGGTCTATGTCGAAGCGCAGACAGGCAAGAGCTTTGCCGATGTAGCAGGTCAGGATGAGGCTAAGGAAGCACTGATGGAGCTGGTTGATTTTCTGCATAATCCCGGCAAGTACAAGGATATCGGTGCCAACATGCCGAAGGGTGCTTTGCTGGTAGGCCCTCCCGGTACAGGTAAAACCTTGCTGGCGCGTGCGGTAGCAGGTGAAGCTAAGGTGCCGTTTTTCAGCATCAGCGGCAGTGAATTTGTAGAAATGTTCGTCGGCATGGGCGCTGCCCGTGTACGCGATTTGTTCAAGCAGGCGCAGGAAAAGGCACCTTGCATAGTATTCATCGATGAAATTGATGCCATCGGCAAACGTCGCGACAGCGGTCAGTTCGGCGGCAACGACGAACGTGAGCAGACTTTAAACCAGCTGCTGAGCGAAATGGACGGCTTTGACGGCAGCAAGGGCGTAGTCATCTTGGCGGCTACCAACCGTCCAGAATCCTTGGACAAGGCGCTTTTGCGTCCGGGACGTTTTGACCGCCGTATTCCGGTTGAGCTGCCTGATCTGAAGGGACGTGAAGCTATCCTGAAGGTTCATGCACGTAATGTGCGTATGGCAGACAATATCGACTATGGCACATTGGCGCGGGCAACAGCCGGAGCCAGCGGTGCAGAGCTCGCCAACATCATCAATGAAGGTGCGCTGCGTGCCGTAAAAATGCATCGTAACGTGGTGGAGCAGGAAGATCTGGAGGAATCCATTGAAACCGTTATCGCCGGTTACCAGCGTAAGGGTGCAGTAATTTCTCCTGAAGAGAAAAAAGTTATTGCCTACCATGAAATCGGCCATGCGCTTGTGGCTGCTATGCAGAAGCACAGTGCTCCTGTACATAAGATTACTATTATTCCGCGTACCAACGGCGCTTTGGGTTACACCATGCAAATCAGCGAAAACGACAGCGTGCTGATGACCAAGGAAGAGCTGTTCAACAAGATTGTAACCATGACCGGCGGCCGCAGTGCCGAGGAGGTTGTTTTCGGCAGTATTACCAGCGGCGCTTCCAATGATATTGAACAGGCTACCAAGCTGGCACGCAGCATGGTAACACGTCTGGGCATGACGGAAGAATTTGACATGATGGCTACCGAGGTTATTGCCAACCGTTATCTGGGCGGCGATGCTGCCCTGCAGTGCAGTGAAGCGACGGCCGGCAAGATTGATGCCAAGGTTTTGGCGTTGATTAAGGAGGCGCACGAAAAGGCACGTACGATTTTGCAGGACAACAGAGATAAGCTGGATGTACTGGCACAGTACCTGCTGGAGAAGGAAACTATCACCGGTGAGCAGTTTATGGCTCTGCTGCAGCAGGAGCAGGCTAAAGAAAATGCAGAGGAGAAAACTCCGGAAGTATAACAATTACAAGCTTAAGCGCAGTTACGTATTCCGTAAAACGGCAACGTGACTGCGTTGTTTTTTGCAAGCGGCATTAATCGCAGAAAAAAATAAAAAAATTAAAATTAGCTATTGCTAACTGCAACAATATGTGCTACAATAATCGTGAAGTTAGTGACGGCTAACCAATGTATATCGTCCCTTCCTGATTTTGCATTGCAGCCTTGACCTTTGACCTTGACAATTTCCTTAAGTGCATTGGTTAGCTCCTCTACTTTTAAACAAGCTGCTATTTGCTTTTTAAGCAAATTCATATTTTCTCCTCCAAAAACAGACAGAACGCTGAAAATCCGTTAGGCAAGCGGGTTTCGGCGTTCTGTTTTGTTGTGTTGATACTGTTTTGATACACTTTTATATATGTTTCTGTTGCGGCAAAGCTTGTTTCTATAAGCGTAATTTTATTATGCAATTGAGGCTGTATTACAGATTTTTATTTGCACAAAAGCGGCCTTAGCGTTATAATAATTTACTACTATTGTATGATTTTATTTTTATTTTGAGGTGGATTTTTATGAAAAACTGGAAGCTTATTCTGGCTATCCTCACGGCTAATGTCGTGCTGATGGCCGCAGGCTATACCATGCTCATTCCCTTTTTGCCGATGTATCTGATGAACGAGCTGGGAGTGAGTGCGGATGATGTAAAAATGTGGAACGGCGCGATTTTTTCCATAACATTTTTGATTGGCGGTATCATGGCGCCTATCTGGGGTAAAATGGCTGATACGCGCGGCAAAAAGATGATGGCGGTGCGTGCGGGTGCAGGCCTGGCGCTGTCGTACTTTCTGGGAGGCATAGTAACTACGCCGGAGCAGATGTTTGGCGTGCGTGTGCTGCAAGGCTTTGCTGCCGGCTTGTGGAGCGCCTGTCTGGCGATTGCTACCAGTCTGGTGCCGATGGAAAAGCTGGGCGTGAGCTTGGGCATTATGCAGGCAGGACTGACCTGCGGCAATGTCATCGGTCCACTTGTAGGCGGTTCATTGGCAACGCTGTTTGGCATGCGTGCCTCATTCTTTGTTGCAGGTGGGTTGCTGACGATTATTACGCTTGTATTTATGTTCTATATTCCCGAGCCGCCGAAGGCAGAGCCGAAAAAGCTTGCGTCTAAGCCGCAGGTACAGCTTTTGCAGCAGCCTGTAATTCGTGAAACGCTAGTTTATATTGCTGTAGCTCAGATGGTTATTCTGCTGATTCAGCCGATTTTGAGCCTTTATGTGGCAGAGCTGAGCCATGGTGATGGCAATATTATGTTTCTTTCCGGCGTGGCCTTTTCACTCGTAGGTGTTGCCAGCGCTATTACTGCTCCGAGCTGGGGGCGCTTCGGGCAGGAGCACGGCTTTTATAAAGCGTTGTGTGCTGCTACGCTGCTTTCTGGTCTGATGAGTGCGTTAGTAGCATTACCGCGAACCTTACTTTTGTTCTGCGTCTGCAATTTTTGCTACGGATTGTGCTGTGCCGGTATTCAGCCTTCGCTGAGTGCTATTTTGGCCAGCAATACAACTACCGACCAGCGCGGACGTGTTTTTGGCTTTATGTTCAGCGCGCAGCAGTTCGGATCTATGGTAGGTCCTTTGATTGGCGGAGCCATTGCTACCTATGCACCGCTGCAAAGCCTTTTTGTTGTAGCAGGCGTTATCCTTTTTGCCATCAGTGTCAGCGTTTGGCTGCGTCATGGTCATGAGCAAAACATTATTGCGTAGACTGCTTTTAATGTTATAATTGCAGACAATTTTCAGGAAATTAATTAGTGGAGAAAAACTCTGTAAGCCTTGTAATATGAGGCTTGCGGAGTTTTTTCTTTTTCCTGCGAAAAAAAAAGAAAATTGCACGACACACAGATTTCACATATGTGACAAATAAAATTAGACAGAAAATTCACTAATAGCCTATAATCGGCAATGTGGAGGTGATGAAAATTAAGCTTAGAGGGGGCGTGAGCCTGGCGGAGCAGATCAGCTTCTACCGGCAGCTGGCGGTAATCCTGCGCAGCGGACTGCCGCTGCTGAATGCGCTGCAGCTATTGCAAAAGCATGGGAGTGCTAAGCAGATGCTGCTTTGCTATCGTCTGCAGCAAAGGCTGCGCCGTGGCAGCAGCCTGGCGCAGGCCTTGGCAGCGGAAGCGGACTACGGCAGGCAGCTTACTGTTACTTTGGTGGCTGTGGGGGAAGAAAGCGGTGAGCTGGCGACGCTTTTAGAGCAGCTGGCAGATTATTACAACCGTCAGCTTAAGCTGCGGCGCTTTGTGCAGCGGGCCGTAACCTATCCGGCGTTTTTGCTGCTGGCCTCGGTTTGCGTGCTGCTGCTGTTTCTGCTGTATATCCTGCCGGTGCTGGCGGATACCTACAGCGCTATGGGCGTGCTGCCGATGGGTACCTTAGCTTTGCTGTTGACGTTGAAGGATGCTTTGCTGCAGCAGCCGTTGGCAGCGCTGGCGGTGGCAGCAGGCGTGGCAGCTGTACTTTTCTTGTTGGGACGCAGGCTGCTGCGCTGGTTTTTACGCAGCCGGTTAAGCGGAAATTTTCATGGCCTTTTGTTAGAAGTACGCTTTTGCAGATTGCTGGCCCTGCTTTTGGAAAGCGGTGTAGGCATAACAAGAGCGGTGGCGATTGTGACGGATACTATAGATGATGAGCAGTATGCCCGGCAACTGCGCCTGCTGAACAGCAGGCTGCAGCGAGGCATTGCGATTGAACAGGCTGCAGGCGGCGCGAAAGAGCTTTTTTCGCCACTGATGCTGGAGCTTGTATGCGTGGGCGCATCTACAGGCTATCTGCCGCAAATGCTGCAGGAAGCAGTAACGGCCGGTGAGCAGCGTCTGCAGCAGCAGCTTGGCAGGCTGCAGGAGCTGTTGGTGCCCTTGCTGCTTTTAGTGGCAGCGATTATCATAGCGGGAATCGTCTGCATAGTTATCGGTCCGCTATTTGAGATGCTTTCGGCAATGCCGGAGTAAATTCAGGAGGTGCGATTATGTTAAAAACAATGCGTAAACAGGGAGGCTTTACTTTAATCGAGGTAGTGGCAGCGGCGGCGCTGATTGGTATTATGGCTACTATGCTGCTGCCTTCGCTTTCGGGTGCTAACGACAGAGTGAAGAATGCCCGTCTGCAAAACGATCTGGTGACTATCGACCAGGCAATTCAGCTGTATAAGATGGATGCAGGAACGGTGCCGGCAGAGCTTACTACACTGGACAGCGAATATCTGGGCGGCAAGCTGGAATTCAAGGATGCCAAGGGCGAAGCCTTGACCTATACACCTAATACAACCGACGGTACCTATACACTCAGCGGCAAAAACAGCAAGGGTGCGGCAGTAACTTCACCGGGCAGCAAAACTAACGCCGGTGAATAATAAGGCAGCAGGCTATCTGCTGTTGGAGCTGCTGCTGGCGCTGGGGTGCCTGGGGCTTGCGGCAGTAATGCTGTATCCCGGAAGCAAAATGCTGCAGCGGCAGTATTACAGGCAGCAGCTGCGCTATACAGCCTATCTGCTGGCGGCGGATATCAGACAGATGCAGCAGCAGACGCTGTTTCAGCCGGAGAATTATACGTACACGCTTAAAGTCAGTGACAAGGATAAGCATAGCTACAGAATTGAGCGTGCGCATAAAATCTGGAAGCGTGTAAGGCTTGATGCGGACATCAGCCTGACGTGCGAAAAAGAGATTAAGAATCTCAGCTATAATGAAAACGGTAATCCGACAGCCATTGGCGGTTACAGGCTGGAGCATAGGCAGCTTCCTGACATGTACTGCCAGCTGACGGTGCAGCCGGTTACAGGCAGGGTGTCGGTTTATGAAAGATAGCAGGGGCTTTTGCCTGGTACAGGAGCTGGTGTGCTTCTGCCTTACGGCAATACTGCTGGCGACAGCGATACAGGGCTTTTACCGCAGCAATTATCTGCTGAATGAAAGCCTTGAACTGCAGCAGGCGGCGCAGGCCGCACAGCAGGTGCTGGCGGGTGAAGAATATAGCGGCCGCTTTGACGTGACGCAAAAGCTTGCTTCGGGAAGTGCTGTCGGTTTAGCGATACAGGAGGTGCAGGCTGCGTATGGCAAGGTCAAGGTTAAGCTTATCCGTGCGCTGCCGACGGCAGAGGGGTTATCTGCTGACGGAGCTGCTGGTGGGGGTTTTGCTGGCAGCAGTGCTGGTGACACTGGTTTTTAAAGCAACCGGCGCTGCCGGGAGCAGCTTTGGCCGCCTGCAGGATGAGCTGCAGCTGCAGGAGGCCAGGCGTCATATTCTGGCGCATCTGGAAAAGACCGTCTGCTATGATGCGCAGAGCGTGCGTCTGCAGGCAGACGGCAAAATAAGCTGCAGGATGCTTGAGGGGTGTAAGCAGGTGACTGTTTACAGTGATAAGCAGGGCATATACCAAAGGACGCGTACCAATAAAGGCACGGGTGTGAATCCGGTGTCGCTGGAGGGTGTGGGCGTTTTTGCATGGCAGGTGCGACGTTGCTCGCCGCAAATGCTGTGCGTAAGCTTCAGTCTTTATCGTAACGGCAGAAGCATGCGGGTGACGCAGTATCTTATTTGTTATAGTGCGAGGATAACAGATGATGCATAGCGCAAAGGGCAGTATATCGCTTCCATGCCTGCTGGCAGCGCTGCTGTTGGCGCTCAGCGCCCAGCTTTGCCTGCATTATGCAGTAAAGGGCTATGAGGCGGAAAAGGATTTTTTACGGGGGCAGCAGCTGCGGCTGCTGTGCGGCTCCGTATTGCAGGCCATGGGTCAAAAACCGCAGCCTGCGGGTACGCAGCTTTGCTATGAGGGCGAGCTGCAGCCGGGCAACGAACCGGTAACGGTGACAAGCGAAAGCAGTTACAGCTCGGATGGGCAGATAGATTACCTGAAAGTGTCTGCCGCAGCCGCTAATCATGTTGGCGCAGTACAGCGGCTGCACAGGCTCAGGGTGAGCTTCAGTCCGGAGATGCGGAAGCTGGCAGCTAAGAGCGTTCTTGCGGGACGCTCGCTGACAGGAGGAGAATATCTGCAACAGGCAGCGTTATATACAAGCACAGAAGAAGTAAGGCTGCCGCAGATTAGCTTTCTGCAGAATAAATGCGCTGCTTCGCTGAACAAAAGGACTACGGAGGAAAATGGCCTCAGCGCCCGCTTTTATTATCTGAGGAGTAATACTTCGTTGAGTCTTGGCAACAAAGGCCTGCAGGGTGCAACGCTGATAGCAAATAAGCTGGCGATAATTACAGCACCCGGTTCCTACTACCCGGACCGCATAGTGCTTATCAGTGAAGAGGGGGATATTACGCTGGGCGACGGCACTAAAATGGCACAGGCGCTTCTGCTGGCGAAGGGAACGGTGACGATAGGCGCGGGCTGTCGGCTGAACGGCTTTGTTCTGGCGGACAAAATCGTGCTCAGGGGAACAGCAGACCTTACTCCTGATACAGGTGCTGTAGAACCGATGCTGACACCGGCCTTCAATAAGCCGTAATTTTGTCAAACAAATTGCATAACCAAAAAAGAACTAGCCGGAGCTTAGAAAGCTCTTGCTAGTTCTTTTGCATGTTTTGTTATTCAGCTGCAGGTTTTTCAGCCTTAGCTTTTTTCTTGTTGTGGGCCTGCATAACTTCTTCGATATCGCCGGATTTAATCCATTCCTCCAGCGCAGTGGCCATTTCTGCTACTGCTGCTTCGATAGCGGTTTTATCCTCGCCTTGGAAGGCATGCAGTACATGGTTGACAACGGCCTTATTATTGCGTGCCGGATGGCCGATGCCGATTTTAAAGCGCGGGTAGGCGTCGGTGCCTAAATGCTCGGTAATGGATTTGATACCGTTGTGGCCGCCGGCGCTGCCCTTGCGACGGATGCGCAGCTGGCCTACGGGCATATCCATATCATCCTGAATAACAGCGATATCATCCGGGTCGATGTGATAGAAGTTAGCGTAGGCACCTACGGCAACGCCGCTGAGGTTCATGTAAGTGGTAGGCTTGATGATGATGATTTTTTCGGGAGCGCGGTATTCTGCCATATAGGCACTGCGGTCCTCCTTGCCGAAGCTCACACCAAGACGGCGTGCAAGCTCGTCAACTACCATAAAGCCGATGTTGTGACGGGTATTTTCGTATTCGCGGCCGATATTGCCAAGACCGACAATTAGTTTCATATTGTTGCTCCTTTTTATTTATTAAGTTCTTCGATGGTGACAAATTCATATCCATCTGCACGCAGACGGTCGATGATAAGACCGACTGCCTCAATCGTCTGGTCGCGCGGTGCGGAGTTTTTGGGGCTGTCGCCGTCATGCAAAAGGACAATAGCACCGGGGACTGCGTTCTCGCAGACTCTGTCGGCAATCACCTGCACGCCGGGATTAGTCCAGTCGCGGGGAATGATGCTCCAGTTTACTACCAGCATACCTGCATCATTGATAGCCTTGACAGTGCTCCAGTCCTTGAAGCCGTGCGGCGGACGCATATACTGCGGTGCAGTGCCGGTGATGCTCTGCAGCGTTTCCTTGCCGTAGGCGATGTTGGCGGCAGCTTCGCTGCTGCTGAGCTTAAGCAAATCCTTGTGATAGCCTGCATGCAGAGCAATCAGGTGTCCTTGTGTTTGGACGAGCTTTACTGTTTCCGGATGCTTGGCAGCGTTTTCGCCAACCATAAAGAAGGTGGCATGCACGTTCTTGGCTGCCAAAAGCTGGAGCAGCTTTTGGGTATAGGGCGGATAAGGGCCGTCATCAAAGGTGAGGGCAATGAGCTTGCGCCCGTGAGCGTTTTCCGCATGTGTTATAACCTTGCCGTAAAAGCTGTTGCCCGGAAGTACGGCGAGCAAAAGCAGTGCGCCTGCAAGCGCAAGGCTGAGAGTGGCGCTGACAGCGGCGGTTTTTCTGCTGATTTTTTTGTATATTCCCAGCCACAGCAGCAGTACGCCGGCAAGGGAACAGATGATAAGAAGATAAATGATACGCATAATTACTCCAAATATTAAAGCCGGTAGTTTTGCCGGCTTTAATCATAACAAAAAGGCTTGCCAGAGGCAAGCCTTTTTATATTACGCTTAGTGTTTGGTATCGAATAATTGGCTTACAGACCAGTCATTGTAGATGCGCAGAATGGTTTCTGCCAGGATCGGCGCAATGGAGAGCACCTTAATTTTCGGGTGCTTTTTGGAAGGAGCCAGAGGAATGGTGTTGGTAACAACCAGCTCGGTGATATCGGATTGAGCAATGCGGGACAGCGCCGGATCGGTCAGGATCGGGTGAGTGCAGCATGCATATACTTCTTTAGCACCGAATTTCTTCAGAGCGCGTGCGCCTTCGGTCAGGGAGCCTGCGGTATCAACCATGTCGTCTACCATGATGCAGGTTTTGCCTTTAACGTCGCCAATCAGGTTCATAACCTCAGCAACGCCGGGTTCCGGACGACGTTTGTCGATGATAGCCAGCGGTGCATTCAGCATTTCAGCGAAATTGCGGGCACGGCTTACGCCACCAAGGTCCGGAGAGATAACAACCATGTCTTCCAGATTCTTGGATTTAATGTATTCTGCCATCAGCGGGCCGCCGGGCATATGGTCAAAGGGGATGTTGAAGAAGCCTTGAATTTGTGCAGCGTGCAGGTCGATGGTTACTACACGGGTAATGCCTGCGGTTTCCAGCAGGTCTGCCATCAGCTTGGCAGTGATAGGCTCACGGCCGCGTGCTTTGCGGTCCTGGCGTGCATAGCCATAGTAAGGAATAACAGCAGTGATGTGGTTAGCGCTGGCGCGTTTGAAGGCATCAGCCATAATCAAAAGCTCCATTACGTTATCGTTAACGATAGGGCCGCAGGTAGGTTGTACAATGAAGATATCCTTGCCGCGTACACTTTCGTTAATCATTACCTGAACTTCGCCGTTGTTGAAACGGTTAACTACGGAATCACCAACGGTGGTTCCGAGGTAAGCAGCGATTTCGCGTGCCAGATCAGGGTTTGCATTACCGGTAAATATTCTTAACTTATTCTCGTCAGACAACATGTCCAATCCCTCCAAAATTACCTTGTTGTAGTTTGCTGGTGCGATGAGCAAAACTTTACTTAAATTTAATTATACACAAAAAACACGTAAATCACAAGTTTTTTGTAAACTTTTTGACACATATGTGACTATGAAAGCTTATTTACTTTCGTTGCGGTATTTTTCAGCCCAGCCTTCGATATTTTTCTGACGGGCACGTGCAATACCCAGAGCGTTTTCGGGTACTTCCTTGGTGATAGTGCTGCCTGCACCGATGTAGGTGTTGGCCTGTACGGTTACAGGAGCAACAAGGTTGGTGTTGCAGCCGACGAAGGCGTTGTCACCGATAACGGTGCGATGCTTCTTCTTGCCGTCGTAGTTGACGGTGATGCAGCCGCAGCCCATGTTAACGCCGCTGCCGATGTCGCTGTCGCCGATGTAGGTGAGATGCGGCAGCTTGGTGCCTTCGCCAACGTTAGAGTTTTTAACCTCTACATAGTTGCCGATTTTAACGTGGTCGCTGATAACAGTGTCGGGACGCAGATGAACATACGGACCTGCGGTAACGTGGTTTTTAACCTCGCAGTCATGGCCGTAGATGAATTGCAGATGGTTGTCGTCACCGATTTTTACATTGGTGAAGCGGGCGTTAGGACCGATTTCGCAGTCTTCACCGATTTCAGTGGTGCCCTCCAGCCAGGTGTAGGGATAGATAACGGTATCGCGGCCGATTTTTACGCTTGCTTCGATGAAGGTGCTGGCAGGATCCATAATGGTTACGCCTGCATCCATCAGCTTATCCAAAATGCGTTGGCGCATAACGCCTTCGGCAACGGAAAGCTGCTTGCGGGAGTTGATGCCCATAACCATATCGCTGTCATCAGTGGAAATACCGCCAACCTTAGCGCCTGCTTCGTTGAGCTTTTGCAGTACGTCGGTCAGGTAATATTCGCCCTGCGCATTGTCGTTGGTCAGGGTAGCCAGCACGTCAAACATTTGCGGGCATTCCATGCAGTAAATACCGGTGTTGATTTCCTTGATAGCCTTCTGCTCTTCGGTAGCGTCCTTCTGCTCTACGATACCCTGTACATTGCCGTCAGCATCGCGTACAATGCGGCCGTAGCCGAACGGGTCGTCCATAATTGCCGTAAGTACGGTAGCAGCAGCGCCGCTTTCCTGATGTGCTTCGCAGAATTTTTTCAGCTCTTCGCCGTCCAGCAGCGGAGTGTCGCCGCACAGGATGAGCGCAGTGCCGTGGAAGTCCTTCAGCGCGTCGGCAGTCTGCATTACAGCGTGGCCGGTGCCAAGCTGTTCAGCCTGCAGGGCGATGGTTCCCTGATTGCCTACCATTGCTTCTACCAGCTCTGCCTCATGGCCTACGATAACAACCTTTTTGTCTGCGCCGGCAGCGCTTGCAGCGTCAATTACGTGCTGCAGCATGGGCTTGCCGCCTACTTTGTGCAGTACCTTGGGGTATTTGCTGCGCATTCTTGTGCCTTTGCCTGCGGCGAGGATTATTGCTACTAATTTTGACATTACAGTTCTTCCTTTCCTGGCCGTCTATAAGGCACCATCTGCGTCATGACGGTTCCTAGACGTACCGGGAGTACGCCGTCGTCACCGTTATTTAGCATCTGGTACCTTCTAGCCAGCCTGACGTAGTTTAAAGTTAATGAGATTCCTGGCTGTCAATAAGGCATCATCTGCGTCACAACGGTTCCTAGATGTACAAGTAGTACGCCGTCGTCACCATCGTTTAGCATCTGATACCTTCCAGACAGCCTGACGTAGTTTAAAGTTAATGAGATTCCTGACTGTCTATAAGGCACATTTACATCACGAAGGTCTGGACGTACAAGTAGTACGCCGTCGTCACCATCGTTTAGCATCTGATACCTTCTAACCAGCCTGACGTATTCTATATTATTTATTTACTTCCAGTGTTACCTGCTGCTGTTCTTCATCTACGTTATGCAGGGTGAAGAAGGCGGTGTAATCTTCTACCAGCTTGCGTTCCGGTGCGGCTGTGGCAATTAAAAAGGCCTTGCCCACAACCTGAGCGCCAACCTCATGCGCCAGAGCAATCATGCCCTTAGCGGTGCCGCCGCCCTTCATAACATCATCCACAATCAGCACACGGCTGCCGGGCTGCAAAGCGCGCTTGGGCATGGCCATGTTTTGGATAACCTTGGTGGAGCCGCTGACGTAATTGATGTTGACGGTGCTGCCCTCGGTGATATCGCTGGTGTGACGGGCGATGACGAGAGGCACGTTAAACGCACGTGCGGTTTGCATAGCCAGTGGAATACCGCTGGTTTCAACCGTCATGATGCAGTCCGGTGCCAGCTCCTGCAGGCGGAGCATAAAGATTTCGCCAAGACGCACTACGGTTTCCGGATGGCAGAGAATATCGGTAGTATAAAGCATACCGCCGGGCAGAATGCGGTCCGGAGAGGTGAGGCGGGCAGCCAGCTCTTCGAGGAAGGCGGCATCATCCTCCGGCAGATGGCCGGGAATGAAGCGCACGCCGCCGGCAGCGCCGGAAACAGTTTCTACCTTGCCGAGGCCGTAAAGCTCCAATCCGGATTTTACGGCTAAAACATCCTCGCTGAGGGTGGATTTGGCGATAGCAAATTTTTTGCAGAAATATGAAAATGAAAACAGCCGATATGGATGATCGGCTAAAAGTTTACTTAACGCTGCTACGCGTTCAATTCTTTTGGCTTTTACCATATGTGAGCGTCCCCCTTGCAAGTTCTAAGTCACTTGGTTTATCTATATCCATGCCGATACATGCATGACGTGTAATGATGGCCTTGCAGCGCATTTCCAGAAGTGCGGAGGTGCGTGCTTCCGCATCGGCCACTGTCAGACGATGGCACAGGAGCTTTATCAAAAAGCCCCATCCGAGCCAGTTGCACAGCTTGAGCGGTGATTTGCGGCGGGCAAAGATTTCGCGAGCCTTTTGCTGGCCGCCGGGAATAATTTCTTTGGCCATAAGCATCATGTTGCCGCCGGTAAAGACGCCGTCACGCAGCTTGCCGTAGGTACGCTTTGCATCGGGATAAGCGCTCAGGCAGGCATCCTTGGGGATGATGGGATAATAAAGCTGGCCTTCGGGGAAGGCGTTGCAGGCTGCAAGAAAGTCGCGTACTGCAAGCGGTGTCAGCAGCGGAATGTCATCGCATACTCCTAGCAGCTTTTCGCTGGCATCAGGGCCTAAGGCTTCGGAGGCAGCGACAGCTGTGGCCGGCAGGTCGCCTGCGGCTTCACACAGCAGAACGTCGGACGGTAATGTGCCCTCTAAAAGCGCCAAGGCTTCGGGGCGGGCAGCTACGACAATACGGCGGATGCGTCCGCTTCCCTGCAGGGCTGCAATGATATAGTCTATGAGGCGCTTGTCGCCAAGCGGTGCCAGGCAGCGGTGTTCGGTGCCGGCGTAGTCCTTCAGCCAGGGACTTAGACCGCCTGCTGCAATAAAAGCATCTATATTAGCAGTTGTCATGCTCACGCCTTCTTCTGCGGCAGATGCTCGCTGAGGGAACGCATGAGCGTGTGCTCGGCGTTTTCCAGGTGGATGCGGGCTGCGTACTGCGCACGCTCTACATCATGGGCAGCAATAGCTTCTACCAGATTGCGGTGCTCGTCCATGGTTTCCACTAAACGTCCCGGGTAGCTCATAGAACGGCCGCGGATAGTGGTCATCTGCTCGCGCAGATTGTTGATGATGCTGCGCAGACGCTCATTGCGGCTGGCAGTGTATAACATATCGTGGAAAGCAGTATCTACTTCGACGATTTTATCCATATCGTTGCTGGCGATGTGCTGGCCGATTTCGATAAGATAACCGTTAAGCTGCTCAAGCTCCTCATCGGTAATACGCTCAGCGGCCAGGCCGGCAGCCAGAATATCAAGGCTGATACGGATTTCGTAAATTTCGGTGATATCCTTAATGGAAATATCGGCAACATAAGTGCCGCGACGGGGAATCATAACGACAAAGCCTTCCAGCTCTAGCTTACGGATAGCTTCGCGCACGGGCGTACGGCTTACGCCCATTTCGTCAGCCAGCTGAATTTCCATCAGGCGTTCGCCGGGGCTGAAGGTGCCGTCAATAATAGCTTGACGGATGTTTTCACAGACAAGCTCACGCAGAGGCTTGTAGCTGTCTAATTTTATAGGCTGTAGATGTCCGGACATATTTACTTTCTCCTTCCGATAGTTGTTGTAATAGCTGTTTCTACATCAAAATCTGTCAGTGCCTGCTGCACGCGCTCGGCAGTTTCTTTGTCGGCGGTAAGGCCGAATACTGTCGGACCGCTGCCGCTCATAAGAGTGTAGTAGGCACCTGCTCCCAGCATAGCAGCCTTGATAGAGGCTATAACGGGGTGTGCCGGGATAGTTACTGTTTCTAAAACATTGCCCATGTAGGGAACGATGGCTTTGCCGCCCTCGCGCAGATATGCTTCCAGCTGCCAGATGCAGGGTGCATGTACTACGCGGCCGTGGTTGAAGTTTTGGTAAACCCAGGCGGTGGAAACCTCCAGCCCGCGGGGCTTGGCCAGTACCAGCCAGGTTTCTGGCATATCCTCCAGCTTAGTGAGGACTTCGCCACGTCCTGTTGCCAGCATGGTGCCTCCTTCAATGCAGAAGGGGATATCGCTGCCAAGCTGTGCGGCGAGCTGCTCCAGCTCATAATTTTCCAGGTTAAGCTCCCAGTAACGGTTCAGGCCGCGCAAAACTGCCGCTGCATCACTGCTGCCGCCTGCCAGACCTGCCGCCAGAAAAATTTTTTTGTTCAAGGCGATGTGAACGTTCGGAATAATATTGCAGTGACCTGCGAGCAATGCGGCTGCTCTGTAGGCCAGGTTATCCGGACCGCAGCTGAGGTTGTGCAGATTACAGCTGATCTGAATGCCGTTACCCTTGCTGATAACAACTTCGTCGCTCAGACCAACGCTCTGCATAATCATACTTACCTCATGGTAGCCGTCCTCTCGCTTGCCGAGAATATAAAGTCCCAGATTTATTTTGGCGTATGCCGTTTCTTTTATTTGCTTCATTATAAGTTCACCTGCCTAATGTTGTATACAGTATTATTTTATACTGCTTATGCCTGCATAGCAAGAATTTTTTTCGAACGTTCGGGATTTTGCCGAGAAAAATATTTAGTGGTTGCCTTTCTGCGTTAAAGTGTTACAATATATACATAAAAAACATATTCAGAATATTTTGCTTGCAAAGGAGAACTCTATGAATCCCGCTTTGAAGAAAAAAATTTACCATTATGCTATGGTGACCTTGGCCTGTGCTATTATGGGCATTGCGATGAATACCTTTTACATGCCTAATAAGATGCTTAGCGGCGGTATTGGCGGCGTTGCCGTACTTGCCTATTATGTTGCCGGTCTGCCGATGGGTGCCACCAGCTTAATCTGCAACGTGCCGCTGTTCTTTTTGGCCTACAAGTATATGGACAGGGAATATACTGTCAGCGCGCTTTATGGTATTATTGCTTTTTCTGTATCTCTGGATTTCTTTCATTTTTTGTCAACCTATACTGTAGTGCATGACAAGCTGCTGGCCTGCATTGCCGGCGGCGTGCTTTACGGCATCGGCGCTGCGTGCATGTACCGTGTGGGCGGCTCCAGCGGCGGTACGGATATTATCGGCGCTATTATCCAGAAGAATTATTCTATCTCTATCAGTACAACGGGCTTTGCCTTCAATATCTGCCTGCTCTTGGCCAGCGTTTCTTTATTCGGTATAGAGCCGGTGCTGTATACATTGCTTACCTTTTTTGTGATGACCAAAACCTGTAATGCTTTTACGACAGGCTTTGATTATAAAAAGAAGGTTATCATCATCAGTGAGCATCACGAGGAGATTGCGGAAGCGATTATTAAAATCGTCGGCCGCGGTGTTACCTATATCAGCGGCGAGGGCTGCTTTACGCATCGTCACCGTGAGCTGGTTTTTGTAGTTATTAAGCTGACGCAGCTGGCGAAGGTGCGCTCCATTGTGCGTGAGATTGACCCCAGTGCGTTTATGATTATCAGTGATGTCAACGATGTCTTCGGACGTGGCTTTACGCTTAAGCCGTCCGGTCCTAACTTCCCCAGACCTAAATTCCCGGAAAAGCATGAATAAGAGTATACTATCCACCCCTGCTTGTTCGTGAGCAGGGGATTTTTCTTTAGCTATAATGCGAAAATATTTTTATAACATTGCAGACATGTACGCTCAAAAGTGCTATAATAGAAACACAGCCGATAGTAAAGGAGGAGAAGAACTTGCAGCGTACTTATATTTCTATAGATTTAAAGTCATTTTATGCGTCGGTAGAATGTCGTGAGCGCGGGCTTGATCCTCTCGATACTAATCTGGTAGTGGCGGATGAACGGCGGACGGATAAAACTATTTGTCTGGCGGTGACGCCTTCGCTGAAAAGCTATGGCATTCCCGGGCGCGGGCGCTTGTTTGAGGTGAAGCAGCATGTGCAGCGGATAAATGCCGCACGGCGTTTTGCTGCTCCCGGCAGGCAGCTTTGCGGTTCGTCGTGCTCTTATGCACAGCTGCAGGCCGAGCCGCAGCTGGCACTGGATTTTATTATTGCGCCGCCGCGGATGGCCTATTATATGGAGTACAGCACGCGGATTTACGAAATTTATCTGCGTTATGTGGCACCGGAGGATATCATCGTTTATTCTGTGGACGAGGTGTTTATGGATGTAACGCAGTATTTTGAGCTTTACGGCTTGACGGCGCGGGAGCTGGCGATGCGTATTATTCTTGATGTTTTGCGCGAAACTGGTATTACTGCTACCGCAGGCATCGGCACCAACCTGTTTTTGGCGAAGGTGGCGATGGATGTGCGGGCGAAGCATATTGCGGCGGATGCTAACGGCGTGCGGATTGCGGAGCTTGACGAGCAGAGCTTCAGGCGGGAGTTGTGGCAGCACCGCCCACTGACGGATTTCTGGCGCGTCGGCCGTGGCTATGCCAGCAAGCTGGAGGCCCGAGGCATATATACTATGGGTGATATAGCGCGCTGCTCGGTATATAATGAAGAACTGCTGTATCGTCTTTTCGGTAAAAATGCTGAGCTTTTGATTGACCACGCCTGGGGCTGGGAGCCGTGTACGATTGCCGATGTGAAGGGCTACCGGCCGCAGGTCTGCAGCCTGAGCTCGGGGCAGGTGCTGCATCGTGCGTATGAATCGGCAGAGGCTCTTTTGGTGTTGCGCGAGATGGCGGATGCGCTGGCGCTGGAGCTGGTGAGCAAGGCGCTGGTGACCGACCAGATTGTGCTTACGGTGGGTTATGATATTGACAACCTGAAGCAGGGCAGCAGCTACCAAGGCGCGGTGAAGATTGACCGTTACGGACGCAGGGTGCCGCAGCATGCGCATGGCAGCTTTAATCTGGGGAGCTTTTCTTCTTCATCTAAACTGTTGGTGCAGGCGGCAGCGGATTTGTACGAGCGCATTACAGACAGCAATCTTTTGGTGCGGCGGCTGACCTTGGCAGCGAATCATGTGCTTCCGGCGCAGGCAGCGGCCGAGAAGCAGGAACGGGAGCTGAGCCTGTTTGATTTCGGAAATGAGGCAGTGCAGCAGGCTGCAGGGCAGCGTGAAAACAGACTGCAGCAGGCACAGCTGGCAATTAAGCGGCGCTTTGGCAAGAATGCCGTTTTGAAGGGCATGAGCTTGCTTGACGGGGCAACAGCCAAGGAGCGCAACGAACAGATAGGAGGGCATAAGGCATGAGTGATAATTATGCGGATATTATCAATCTGCCGCATCATGTGTCAAAAAGGCATCGGCAGATGCCGTTGGCAGAGCGGGCGGCGCAGTTTGCACCCTTCGCAGCTTTGGAGGGACACGCTGCCGCTGTGCGCAGTACGGCGCAGCGGGTGCGCCTGCAGATGGAGGAGCAGGATAATGCCGGCGGGGACTGCTGAAAGCGGTCATATAAAAAAGAAGCTGCGGCACACAGGTGCCTGTCAGCTTCTTTTTGCTTAAGGTATATGGTTATAATTTAGATTTTAGCCTTGCCGCTTAAATCTGCCAGCGTAAAGTTAAACAGCTTATCATAATTTCTGCGGATGGCAACCTGCGCTGTCAGGTCATGCAGATTATATACTACGGACCATTGCGTCATGCTGGTTGCTTCTTCGGTTTCCGGCTGGCTGACCAGGGAAAGCAGGGACATAGCTTCAAAGGGCGTAAAGATGCTCTTTTTGAACTTTACAGCAGAATCCAGTACTGCAAAGCGGTCATAGGCGTGCCCCAATCCATGCATTTTGGGTGCCAGATAATGGTTGGCAACATAATTGGTATCGATAACGGTCATATCATCAATAGTATATTCCAAAACAACATTTTTTCCGTCTGCATCGCTGAGCAGAAAATGGAAGTTGGCAGTTTCCATGGATGAATTCATATCATATTTTTTCAGTAATGCCAAAGCTTCGTCTACATTGGCTGCCTTATCAAGCATCAGGCGCAGGGCAGCTGTTGTTGTAATCTGAGGCTTGCCGGTGCGCTGGTGCGTAGGTTTGCCGTCCAGCTTCAGCACGCTGACAGCAAGGCCCTTTTCGTTCATACCGTCCATAATCAGGTATGGCATTGCTACTGCTGCCGATAAATCACTCTTGCCGTCGCTGAGGCTGCCGATATCGTATCCTACCCAGCCTGCATCCGCCATACCGATGGAGCGATAGCCGTCCTTAGGAGCGGTGCGTACCATTACGGCAGTCATTTTCATTTTATAGTCAAAGTTGCGCCCGTAGATAGGCTTGCCTTCTTCCGTGCGTCCGGCGAAGGCACTGCAGCCGGCATCAATAGCGCCCGGCGCCGGTTTAGCTGCGCCGAGAAGCTCCCTGCCGACGAAGGCCAGCATGGTGTCAACGCTGTTGACATTCTGCTGCAGCATTTTGTCCAGCTTATAGTCTGCCGTATAATCCATTACATACAAACGCCCGTTATCCAAATCTTTAATGGTAGAGATTGATGCCTTTTGCGCTTTGTCGGTTACAGAGGCAGCAGGATTTTTAGCCATGATGCTGCTGCAGGGACACATAATAAGCGTTGCCATAAGTAAAGCGGTGATTGTTTTCATGCCGGAACCTCCTCTTTGGTTTTCATAATAAAATGTTAAAAGCTGTAGCTTAAGCCGCCGTACCAGCCGGAAAGCTTGTACAGACCGGTGCCGTCGTCGTTTTTGATTTTCAAATCCAGAACACGGTAGCCGGCGTTGGCGCTGAGGTTTTTACAAGGACTGTATTTTAAGCCGATATCAAGGTCATAGGTGTGCCCGCGGCCGCCTAAGGGCAAGCCGGAAAGCTCGCTGTAAAGCTGCAGTTGGTGTGCCTCATCAAGGTAATGCTTGCCGCCGATGCCGAAGGCAGGGGCGAACTGGTTCAGCTGCTTAGCATACTTTTTGTTAAGTTCCGGTACGGAGCTGCTGAACTGCAACGCAGTATCGAAGCGGTAACAGCGCAGGCCTGCGAGCCAGTAGGCGGTGCCGTTTTCTGTTGTTTTGATGGGAGATAAGTAGTTAAAGGAAGCATAGTCCAGATTCAGCTTAGTGCGGCTGTCCGCCGGAATCAGGCTGCCTGGTGCAGGAATGTGGTGCGAGGCATAGCCTTTTTCGTGGATAGCTATGTAATCTACATACCAGTTTTGCCGCTTAACCTGTATTCGGGTGCATTACCGTTTTTAATGTTGAGCGTATCGCGAAAATTACTGTAAGCGGCAGGCACAATTCCGTTAGATGTAAATTTCAGCTTAGGTGCATAATAACGCAGCTCCAGCTGCAGATCATCATCTGCTGTCTGTGCGCTTGCCAGAGCAGGCAGGAGCAGCAGAATTGTTGTGAAAAATGAGCTCTTGGACAGCATTCTCATCCCTCCCTTTCTTAAATTTTATTTTAGCAGAAAGTAGATAAAAATACTATAATTTTAACATAAATTTCTGATATATTACGATAGAGCAATCTGGTAATATGTCAAGGCCTAATTTAGGAAAAGATTTAGAGGATTAGCA
>CAVKUS010000002.1:0-117955 GCA_963659725.1 Bacteroides sp. CAG:545
AACCCCCGATACCGCCGTGAAAGGGCGGTGTCTTAACCGCTTGACCAACCGGCCAGGTGGCTCCCCGAGTAGGACTCGAACCTACGACGCCCTGATTAACAGTCAGGTGTTCTACCGGCTGAACTATCGGGGAATATTTTGTGATGTTTTGTGTTGCTCAACATCACGAGTGTTATTATACTAAGTCTACACTCTTTTGTCAACACTTTTTTAAAACTTTTTTATGATTTTTCCAGGAAAAGTTTTTCAAGATCATCGCACTACTTTATTCAAGCAGCTAAAACGGCTCAACCATGCGTATTTCAGGCTTTTACCTTAACTACGATTTTTTGTACATTACTTGCGGTTTTTTCTACAGAACAATTAGGTCTGTGCAATTCCCATGGGAAAAAAATTGCAAAATCACCGGAATTTAATATTGCGCAGTTCTTCTCCTGCGGGTCAGCATAAAAAATTACATCTTCTTTTTCTGCTTTATTTTCTGTTTCTACACAATCAGCGGTCAGCGGTGTATACCAAATTGCTTCTTCACCGCGAGCTACAAACTGTACATCAATATAATCGTTATGCTTTTCAGGACGACGGTCAGCCTTGAGCTCGGTATCATATGTATTGACGCGGGCAAAAACATTACGTCCGTCAATTTCATATTCTCCGTTTTCTACCTTGCTGAAATCAGTCGCAGCAACGTAAGCCAAAGCTTTTTGCAAACGCTCGCTTACATACGGCAGAAGCTTTTCAATATCATTTTTATTTCCTTGCAGCATAATTATTTTCCTCCTCTATCGTTGACGAAAGCATTGTTGATTGTTATAATATATGTAGGTTGGTCTGACGAGTGGTTCCGTCAGCTCTTCCCATAAAAATTGTTTTATTGAAGAAAAGGCTGGCGGTCATATGTCGGTCTTTTTCTTTTCTGTAATGTTACTTACACGCCAAGATAATGGTCGCAACAAGAATGCCGAAAGCAATCATAAGACTTAAGGCTTCGTACACTCGCATAGCTCCCACCTCCCTTGAGGGGCAGCCGACGTTCGTCAGACCATTATCATTATACCAAAACTAAACTAATAAAGCGAGGTTTTTATGAGCTACTTAAACGTCACCAATGTTTCCCACTCCTTTGGCGGCCGCCAAATTTTAGAAAACGTTTCCTTTAAGCTCCTGCGCGGTGAGCACGTCGGTCTTGTCGGCGCAAACGGCGAAGGCAAATCCACCTTTTTGAATATCGTAACCGGTCACGTACTGCCTGACGAAGGCAAGGTTGAATGGCCCGGCAAGGTTACCGTCGGTTATCTGGACCAGCAAAGCACTCTGGAAAAGGGCATGACCATCCGTGAGGTTCTGCGCACTGCTTTCGACGGCATGTACGCTATGGAACAGCAGATGCTGGAGCTGTACGATAAAATGGGCGATGCTTCTCCCGAAGAACTTGATAAAATGATGAATACCGTCGGCGAAATCCAGTCTGAGCTGGAGCACAGCGGTTTCTATTCCTTAGACAGCAAAATCGAAGAATTTGCCAACGGCCTCGGTCTTGGCAGCATCGGTTTGGATAAAGACGTAAGCGAGCTTTCCGGCGGTCAGCGCAGCAAGGTTCTGCTTACTAAGCTGCTGCTGCAGAACTCCCAAATTCTGCTGCTGGACGAGCCTACCAACTATCTGGACGTTGAGCATATCGAATGGCTCACCAAGTTCCTGCAGAACTATGAGCATGCCTTTATTCTGATTTCCCATGACATCCCCTTCCTCAATAAGGTTGTCAATGTTATCTATCATCTGGAAAACTGCGAGCTTACCCGTTACAGCGGTGACTACGATAAATTCCAGGAAATGTACGCTATCTATCAATCCCAGAAGGCTGCAGCCTACGAGCGCCAGCAACAGGAGGTTGCTAAGCTGGAGGACTTCATCGCCCGCAACAAAGCGCGTGTTGCTACCACCAATATGGCAAAAAGCCGCCAACGCAAGCTGGATAAGATGGAAATGATTGAAAAGCCGCGTGAAAAGTTGAAGCCGACCTTCAAATTCATCGAAGCACGAACTCCCAGCCGCTTCATCGTAGAAGCGAAGGATTTAGTGCTCGGTTACGACAGCCCGCTCACCCGTCCTGTTACCTTTAATCTTGAGCGCGGTCAGAAAATCGCTATCCGCGGTGTCAACGGTTTAGGTAAAACCACCCTGCTGAAAACTATTTTAGGCATCATTCCGCCTGTTAGCGGCAAGGTTGAGCTGGGTGAATTCCTGGAGCCTGGTTATTTTGAGCAGGAGGAGCGCAAAAAGAACGAAAATACTGCGCTCGATGATGTTTGGAACGAATATCCCGGCCTGACTAACTACGAGGTGCGTGCTGCACTTGCAGGCTGCGGTCTGACCAATGAGCACATCACCAGCAAGGTTTTCGTCCTCAGCGGCGGCGAGGCTGCCAAAGTGCGCCTGTGCAAGCTTATGCTGAAGGATGTCAACTGGCTGGTACTGGACGAACCTACCAACCATCTTGATGTTGACGCCAAAGACGAGCTGAAGCGTGCGCTGAAGGAATTCAAGGGCAGTGTTCTGCTTGTTTCCCATGAACCGGAATTCTACGAGGATTGGGTAGATAAGGTTTGGAACATCGAAGACTGGACCACTAAGATTATTTAATATCATAAGCACACGACAAAAAAGCGTTCTGCCGCCAAATTGCGGCAGAACGCTTTTTACTTGCAACAGCTTGCTTTTCAGCGTACACGCTTCTTAAAAATCTTAAACAGCTCCGTCTTTTCTTCCGACATAAATTGATAACCCGGTGCTAAAAGCGCAGCACGCTCGCGGGCTGCCTCCAGATCATGGAATACATCCCACTTGGAGGCCACCAGCTGCTTGCCGTACTGACGCAGCAAATACGCCGGATGGTAGGTAGCAATGCAGTCAAAGCCCTGCTCTGTTCGGAACCACATACCACGGTCGCGCGTAATGCGCATATCCGGACGGCCCAGACAATGCAGTGCCACGCTGCCCAAGGCCACGATTACCTTCGGCTGAATAATCTCCAACTCACGCTGCAGCCACTGCTTAGCGCAAAAATCTGCTTCGGCAATATCCGGTGTACGGTTATTTTTAGGTCTGCATTTAATCACGTTCGTGGTCAATACTCTGTCACGCGTCATCTTGGCTGCCCACAGAGCTTTATCCAGCAATTGTCCTGATGGCCCGATTAAAGGACAGCCGTAATCATCCTCGACCTGGCCGGGGCCCTCTCCTACAAACACTATCGGGCTTTCGGGATTACCGTACCAGCCTACGGGTGCAATGGCATCCTGACGTAAGGGGCAGGCTTGGCAGTTTGCCAGCTCGCCCTCCAATTCACTTAAATCCATATCCTCATCCTCCACTATTTCAACATTCTAGTATCCTAAATTAGCTTCATGCTGCGTTACGATAAACGGCAGCTGCTCGCACAAGGCTTCGCGTGCCTGCCAAAGGTTTTCGCCCGCAGCCTGAATGTTGCCTACAGCCGGCGAAACCTTGCGGCCGAAGCTGCCAAGCGCCAGCACGCGCCCGTTTTTATCAACCAAAACCTGCTCCAACGTCAGATACCAATAACCATCCTTGGGAGCCTGACTGCCATCCATGCCGCAGACCAGCATATATTCTGCACCGGCCTCCTTGCTGAGCTTCAGCAAATCCTGAGTTGTGTAGGCATCCTTCGGCAGATTGCGTTCCATAATAATATAGCTTGGCAGCATTTTGCGATATTCGTCAAGCACAAAACGCTTGATATCCGTTACATAGGCCAGCTTTTTCAGGCTGTCGGAGGTATTTACCCAAACAGCTACCACAGGCTGCTGCGTAATTTTTCTATCCGTCACAGGCTCCAATCGTCCCATGCTTATCTCTTTGTCACGCTCTTTATAGTATTCGCTGATGCTGTAATCAAAATACATAGCCATAGCATGCTGCAGATTGCTGATTTTATTGGAAAGACTGTACTTCACAGGCTCGCCGAACTGCTTATAGCCGCCGAAAAACGTCTGCAGGCTGCCGGGAACAGGGTCCGCCGTGTTGCTGATACGCACCAGCTTAATCTTATCACCGTACTGTTCCGCAAAGGCGCTGTTACCAATCGCCGGAGCACCAAAGGTAATAACAACAAATTTTTCCTTGGGCATTCCCAGGCTCACTAAACGCTCGCCCAACAGTGTTGCTGTCGCTCCGCCAAGGCTGTGACCTGTAAGTACAAGATAAGCATCAGGATCCTCGCTTACACGCTTGAAAAGCCCTCGCAGCTTGCCGTTCTCGTCAACTACGCCGCTGCGCAATACTGCATCCACATAGCTGTTAAAGCCTGCATGCACCGCTGCGCCATCCTTAGTCACAGGCTGCGCCGCCAGCTCCTGCATCTCCGCTAAGGTAGAACCGCCGTAATTAACCTTCTTCGTTTCCAGATTAATCTTCCAATCGCTCTTGCTGGCACTGCCGCGAAAGGTTACCAGATATATTTGCTTGTTAACCTGAGGAAAATAATTTTTGGCTACAGCATAATTCAACTCCACCTCGCCGTCATTTCCCTGCTGGCTTTCAATCTGCCAGCCATAGCTACGCAGATAATCAAACTCCTGAGAAGAGTGCGGCAGATAAACACCCAGACAGGATGCTGCCGCGATTGTTGTAAAATAACTCTGCATATAGGCAGAGCTTACCGGATTAGGGGACGCTGCATATGTCATCGTACCCAAGCCGAAAAACAGACATATAATTGTAAGTAAACGCATAAGCTTAAGCATGTTGCACCTCCTCGTAACATACCATTACTTTTATTATAACGCAAAATCCCGAACCTCTTCAAGAGATTCGGGATTTTCTACAAAAGAGAGCAAGTCTTTTCCCTGCTCCCTCAGCAAATGACAAATTTTCTTACGGTGTTTAAAACACCAGCAAATCTACAGCCATCCAACCGGCAAATAAAATCAATATCGGGTATAAATCCTGCATAACGCTTACCTCCTACGCATATCGCAGATGCATTTATCTTTGTTATACATAGTATAGCCTCTGAATATTAAATGCAGATTAACCTTAAGGTAAAATCCTGGTAAACAATATTCAGTTCCATTAAGTGCTTTTATTTGTCAGTCATAACCTGTTATAATTTATAATCCGCTTTCAGCTCTGCAATATGCGCTTCCAAATCCTTGATATTGCTAAAGCCGCAGCAGTATTCAAATACCTGCGTTGCCTGCGGTGCATATTTTTTGACAGCGCCGAAATACGCCTTCCAGTCAATATCTCCCTGACCTACCGGCAAATGCGCATCACCGCTGCCATCGTTATCGTGAACATGGCAGGCTGCTAAGCGCTCACCCAAGGCCTGTACTACCGCAGGAATATCCCAGCCGTTGACATGCGCATGACCTGTATCAAGTAATGCACCTGCCTGCGGGAAAATATCGAACAGCGCAATATATTCCGGCAAATCAAACAGTACATTATTTTTTGTACGCAGGCCGACATTTTCAATAAGCACCTTAATGCCATAGCGCTTGCCCAAGTTCACAACCTGACGCAGACGGCGAATAACACGTGCCTGCAAAAGCTCCTTGTCACCCTCAATGGCTTCATTGGTATGCACCACAACAAAATCAGCCTTGCATTTTTGCGCATAGGCAAAGGTCTTTTCTATAACACGGGCATAATTTTTCTGCTTGGAATCAGCCAGATTCAGCGCAACGCATGGAGCATGAATCGAAAGCGCACGTTCGCCCCATTCCTCAACCTGCTGTTTCCAATAATAATCCTTGCCAAACTCATAGAAGAATTCAATACCATACTGTTTATCAAGCCTCTTCATTGCATCCTTCGTAAATCCCGGAAAGAGTAAATCACTGACTTCAAATTGCATATAACTTCCTCCCTTCAAGGCTTAGCGTACCTTCGCTAAGTTTTCACCGCTTTCGGCATCAAATAAGCAAACATTTTGCCAATCGAAATTAAAGCCGTGGATATCCTCCATTTGCAGGCCTTGGTCACTGTCCTGCAGATAAAAGCTTTCACCGGTTGACAATTTAAGTGTAGCAGTTTTCAGGTTGCCTGTATTTTCAACAAAGTCTACCTTACCATTAATCATAGCACTTTCAAAGCTCGGTGTGCAAGCCTCCGGGCGCAGACCGAAGAGAACCTTGCTGCGGCCGCCAAGCTCCTGCAAACGCTCCTGCGGCAGCTTCAATGCGCAGTCCCCGACGATAATTTTACCGTCCCAAATTTCTGCCTGCAGAATGTTCATTGCCGGAGAACCGATAAAGGTTGCTACAAAGGTATTGGCAGGATGATGGTAAATATTTGTCGGAGTATCAATCTGCTGAATCCTGCCCTGGTTCATAACGGCAATACGATGCGCTACAGTCATGGCTTCAATCTGGTCATGAGTTACATAAACCATCGTCGGCTTGAATATTTCATGGATTTTTACCAGCTCGGTACGTGCCTTTTGGCGAAGTTTGGCGTCCAGATTGGATAAAGGCTCATCCAGCAGGAAGTACGGCGACTGCTTTACCAGCGCACGGCACAGAGCAACACGCTGCTTCTGGCCGCCGCTCAATTCATGCGTCTTTTTATTTTCATAGCCTTCAAGATGCAGAATCTCCATCGCCATGCGTGCACGCTTTTCCATTTCAGCTTGTGGCAGCTTTTGCAGCTGCAGGCCAAAGGTGATGTTATCCCAAACGCTCAAATGTGGGAACAGTGCATAGCTTTGGAACACCATAGCAATGTTGCGCTCACCGGGAGCGATATCATTAACCACGCGGCCGTCCATGTACAGCTCGCCCTTAGTAATTTCCTCAAAGCCGGCAATCATACGCAGAGTAGTTGTCTTGCCGCAGCCGGAGGGACCAAGCAGAATCAGGCGCTCGCCCTTTTGTATCTCCAGATTCAAATCATTGATTACGACATTACTGCCGTAAGCCTTTTGTACATGTGAAAATATAATGCTGTAATCGTTTTGTAAGTTATCCATCTTCTTATCCTTTCACGCCCGATTGCATAAATGTGTTGATAATAAATTTTTGGCAGAAGCCGTAAAGCACTAACGGTGGCAAGCTCGTCAGCGTTGCTACAGCCATCGCAATGCCCCATTCACTGCCACCCTCGGCACTGATAAACATCTGCAGCGCCAGCGGTAGCGTCAGATTTGCTTTATCCTGCAAAATCAGCAACGGCCAAAAATATTCGTTCCAGCTGTTAATGAAGAATAAAATCGAAATTGCGAGTACCGAAGGCTTAATCAAAGGCATAATAACCTTGAACAGTACCTGATGCGGTTTGGCACCATCCAGAATTGCTGCTTCCAGCAAAGGTTTGGGAATACCGCGCATAGTCTGACGCATCAGGAAGATACCCATACCGTCTACAAGACCGGGAAGCATAACGCCGTAAGGTGTGTCTAAAAGGCCCAGCTTAGACATCATCAAATAGTTTGGCATAATCAAAACGGTAATGGGGATGAAGAATGTCAACAGCATACCGTTGAAAACTGTTTCCTTGTATTTGAAATTGTAATACACAAAGGCAAAGGCTGCCAGTACGCTTGTCGCTGCCTTGCTGGCTGTAACCACGATAGCAATGTAAAACGTATTCCAGATATAAGTCAGCAGCGGGAAGTTATGCAAAACCGTAGTGTAATTGTCAAAGGTCGGCGGGAATGGCAAAGGGTTCAATGTAGATTCAAAAACCTGATTCAAATCCTTCAGCGAGGTAGAAAGCATAAACACTATCGGCCACAGCATCAGGAAAACTGCGATAAGCAAAAATGCATGCCAATACCATTCATTCTGCAGCTTAGTTTTCATAGTACACCTTCTTTTCCAGATATTTATTCTTCACAAAGAGGAAGATGAGATAGCAGACCATGGTGATAACCGCATAGGCTGCACTGGTGCCTGCCTTAAAGAAGGTGAAGGCATATTGATAAATAATATACACAAGGTTACTACTGCCCTGGTCCGGCCCGCCCTGCGTCAGCATATTTACAGGCACAAGAACGTATTGCAGACCAAAAACTACCGTTATCGTAAAGACGTAAATTGCGGTAGAAGATGTCATCGGCAGAATAATTTTTTTGAAGATAACCCAGTTAGAAGCGTTCTCCAGCTTGGCAGCTTCAATCATCTCTTTAGGAACCGCAACCATAGCAGCCAGCATAACGATAAGATTATAGCCGAAAACCTTCCAGCCGATAATCGTGCAGATAGCGAAAATAACCAAATAGTTTTCCTTAAACCAACGCGGTGAAGCGATGTCAAACTGGCTGAGGATAATGTTAATAGGACCGGCCAGCGGATTGTAAATCCACAGGAACAAAATACTTGCTACCGCCAGCGATAAAGTTGACGGCAGAAACAGCGCGCTACGGTAGAAGGCCGTCCACCGATGCACTAAATGTCCCAGGATAAACGAATAAAAATAAGGCAGAACGAAGTTCAGCACCAGCATAATTGCCACAAACAATACGGTGTTGATTAAAATTTTAATCAGTTCAGCAGAGCTGAAAATAGTGATGAAGTTTTCCAGGCCCACAAATTTTTGATTAGGGCTGATCATATTCCAGGAAAAAACACTCAGATAAATATTCTGCAGCAGCGGCCAATAATAAAATACCAGAAAAAGTACGGCAGCAGGCAGCAGATAAAGTATTGCTTCCTTGTTGTTTTTACTCATAGCAACCTCCTTTGCGCTATTAGCAAAATAAGCTGCCGCAACTGCGACAGCTTATTTATCAGACTAATTACAGCAGCTTGTTAATTTTTTCTGCAGTTTGATGTAAAGCATCCTGTGCACTCATTTTGCCGCTCAGGATAATGTCACGAGCATCAATCAACAGTTGTTCAGCCTGCAGACCGTTAGCACCCGGGAAGCTTGCCCATTTGGTAACCTTGGTCATTTCCTGCAGAGCCATTTTAATGTTGGGGTTCTCATCAGCAAGCTTTTTGAAGCCCTTCGGATCATCAGCTACGCCTTTGCGAGGAGGCAGGTAACCGGTACCAGTGCTCCATTTAGCAAGTGCTTCCGGAGATTCCAGATATTTGATGAACTCAACAGCAGCTTTTTGCTTTTCAGCATCTTTGGAGAATACCATCAGGAAGTTGCCGCCTGCAGGAATCTTGGTCGGTTTGTTGCCGAAAGCAGGGAACGGAGAAGCCATTACTTTGAACTTAGCGCCTTTTTCGAAGTTAGCACGTTTACCGATGGTGGTGCAAACCATGCCCAGCTTGCCGCTAAGATAAGCCTGGAAGCCTTCTTCGTTGGTAGCATGCAGGCCGCTGCCGTTTTTAACCATATCAGCTACAACCTGATAAGCTGCAGCAGATTCCGGAGTATCAAAGCCTGCTTTAACCTTGCCGTCAACCTTAGTCAGCATTTTGCCGCCGTTGGATTCGATCAGAGCCTGTTGAGTCCAGTTATCGGCATATTCCTGCATGAAGAAGCCCATGTTGCCGGTTTTATCTTTAATTTGTTTAGCTGCCTTGCTAACCTCTTCCCAGGTTTTAGGCGGATTTTTCGGATCTAAGCCGGCTTTTTCAAAAATTTCCGGATTATAGAAGAGTACCGGAACACTTACGGAATACGGCAGACCGATTTGCTTGCCGTCTTCGGTTTGTGCCAGCTGCAGTACGTTCGGCAGGTAATTGTCTTTCATGAAGTTTTCATCGCCGGCAGCTTTAAATGCTTCGTTCAAGTCGGTGTATTTAAAGTTTTCAGCAGCGTAGTTCAGGAAGGAATAACCCATTTGCACTACGTCCGGATTCTTGCCGGAAGCCATAGCAGCCTGCAGGTTTTGAGTCAGACCTTTGTACATATCCGGGTTATATTTTTCTACTACTTCAATGTTCGGGTGAGTTTTGTTGAAGTCAGCAACCAATTCTTTTACGGTTGCGCCACCAAAGCTCTCAGCAGCAACATGCCAATATTCAATCTGCACCTTTTTGCCAGTGTCAGCACTTTTCTTATCGCTACCGCAGCCAACAAGTGCAGTAGTTGCCAGCAGCGAAATCATTGCTGCTGCCAAAACTTTTTTCAGTTTCATTTCCATTCCTCCGTTTACTGATATTCCACAAAAATTATTGTTGTCATCTTTACGACGTGCTTTTATTGTAACGGATGAATGTAAAATCCAAAGTAAGCTTGCGGTTAAATCTGTGTTAAAAAGGTTACAGAAATGAGAAAAATATCCTTGAGCATTCCCCAACTCCAAGCAATTTGCTTTATCGGAAGCATAATGTTGCTTAATAAGATTAACAGCCCTGACAGTCACGACGCGTTATAACAGCTCATCCTTTCTGCTGATAATTTATCATCCTCACCAATATCCGCATACACTTCTCTTTATACAAAACCCTGCGTTTACAATAACTTTAGTTTTTAAAGTTATTCTTTTATACATTGTTGCATTTGCAGTTGACAAGAAGAATTTTCGCTTTGTAAAATAAATTTAAGAGGAGTATTTTTCTTTTTATTGCTTTGACGGAGGTGAAGCCATGTTACGAAAATTATCAGCCGTTTTTTTACTCATACTGACCTCACTGGGATTTATAGCAGGCAATGTCAACGCCGCTAAGGAGCAAGCAAAGCAAGAGGTTGTTTTTGCCGACGCCGGTTGGGACAGTGTCAAATTCCATAACGCTGTTGCCGGTTTTATCGGCACTCACGCCTATAACATCACACCTAAAATTATCAGTGGCTCTACTCCCATCATCCAGACGGCGCTGCTCCGCGGTGACGTAGATGTACATATGGAGCTGTGGACCGATAACGTACCTACCTTTGAAGCTGACATGAAAACCGGCAAGCTGCTCAACCTGGGCATCAACTTTGATGATGATAAGCAGGGCCTTTATGTTCCCCGCTATCTTATTGAGGGTGACGCCAAGCGCGGCATTAAGGCACTCGCTCCGGATTTAAAAACCGTCAAAGACCTGGCACGCTACGCGCACCTGTTCAAGGATCCCGAAGATCCTACAAAGGGCCGTCTTTACGGAGCTATCCCCGGCTGGAGCATTGATAAGATACTTTATTTGAAGTATGAAGCCTACGGCTTAAATAAAAATTACGTCTACTTCCGTTCCGGCAGCGAGCCGGCGCTGAACAGCGCCTTCCTCGCCGCCTACACTAAGGGCGAACCGATTGTAGGCTACAACTACGAGCCGACCTGGCTCACCGGCAAGCTGGACCTCGTTCTGCTGCAGGACGAGCCCTACAACGAAGCAGGCTTTCAGCGCGGACTGACGGAAGCACGCTCCGTTCCCGTCTGCATCATTGCCAACAAGCAGCTGCAAAGCAAAGCACCGGAATTTGTTGCCTTTCTGCAAAAATATCACACCACCAGCGCACTCACCGCCGAAGCGTTGGCACACATTGCAGATACCAAATGCACCTATGACGAGGCTGCCATCTGGTTCATGCAGCGCCATCCCGAGCTGCTCGCACAGTGGCTGCCTGAGGATAAGCTGCAAAGCATCAACAAAGCCCTCAAGGGCGATAATGCTACTGCAGCAAGCTGGCTGCTGAGCTTTCCGAAAGAAGTGCAGGTAGACTGGACCAAGCCTATCGATAATTTCGTCAACTACATCAATACCACCTACGCAAGCTTCTTCAATACGGTGAAGGATATTCTTACCTGGTGCATTCTTTCTATCGAACGATTGCTGAACCTTATTCCCTGGTGGCTGACTATCATCGCTATTGCTGCCTTGGGCAAGGTGCTCACAGGCAAGCTGTCGCGCGGTATTATCTACGGTCTGGGACTTTTCGCCATCGGCGCCTTCGGCTATTGGAGCATGATGAACGAAACATTGGCAGTTGTTATTTCCTCGGTTATCATCTCGCTGCTTTTAGGCCTGCCCATCGGCATCCTCGTTTCCACCAGCAGGCTGGCAAACCGCCTGCTGCGCCCTCTGCTTGACGCTATGCAGACTATGCCCACCTTTGTTTATATGATTCCCGCTGTTATGCTGCTCGGTCCCGGCAAGGTGCCTGCAGTTCTTGCTACGGTAGTTTATGCCGTCGTGCCTGTAATCCGCCTTACCAGCCACGGTATCCAGCAGGTTGATCCCAATGTTGTCGAAGCCTCCGCTGCCTTCGGTGCTTCGCGTTGGCAAACGCTGTTCAAGGTACAGATTCCGCAGGCCATGCCCACGATTATGACAGGCATCAACCAAACGATGATGATGGCCGTAGCGATGGTTGTAACCTGCGCGATGATTGGTGCCAACGGCCTCGGCATGGAGGTGCTGATTGCCATCAACCGTACCGAATCCGGTCGTGGACTCATCGCCGGTATTTCTATCGTTATTATCGCGATTATCATTGACCGCCTGACACAAAGCCTGGCAGACAAGAAAAAGGAGGGAAAATAAATGACTGTACCCGTATTACAAGTAAAAAACCTGTACAAGCTGTTTATTCCTCTGGAGCATTCGCAAAACGAGAAAAAAGCTATGGCCATGCTGGAGCAAGGCGCTTCCCGCACCGAAGTACAGGAAGCCACCGGCATCACCGCAGGTCTGATTGATATAAATTTTACGGTCAACAAAGGCGAAGTATTTGTCCTCATCGGTCTTTCCGGCAGCGGCAAATCCACGCTTATCCGCTGTCTGAATATGCTTAACCCACCAACCTCAGGCACAGTTTATCTTGAGGGCTATAACATTACCGACTTCAGCAATAAGCAGCTGCAGGAGCTGCGCCGAACTAAGGTAGCAATGGTTTTCCAGAACTTCGGACTTATCAGCAACCGTAATGTTTTGGAGAACACCTACTATGGTCTGGAGATTCGCGGCGTACCGCTGAAGGAGCGTACCGAAAAGGCTATGCAGATGCTGGAAATGGTTGGCCTGCAGGGCTGGGAAAAAACGCGCATCAGTGCTCTTTCCGGAGGCATGAAGCAACGCGTCGGCATCGCCCGCGCACTTGCCAACGATCCCGATATTCTGCTGATGGACGAAGCCTTTTCTGCGCTCGACCCTCTGGTGCGCAATGATTTACAGTTTGAGCTGCTGCGTATTCAGGAAAAAACCGGTAAGACAATCGTGTTTATCACCCATGATATCAACGAAGCCTTCCGCCTGGGAACGCACGTCGGCATTTTGCGCGACGGCCGCATGGTGCAAATCGGTACGCCGGAAGAAATGATTACCAATCCGGCAGACGACTATGTGCGCAGCTTTATCAACAATGCCGATTCCAGTAAAATCTTTACTGTGCGAAACGTAATGAGTACGCAGACGTGTATCGTGCGCAATATTGACGGTGCCGCCGTTGCACTGCGTAATATGAAAAACAGCGGCGTATCCAGTGCCTACGTGGTTGATGAGCATCTGCGCTTTATCGGTATCATTACATTGGATAGCGCTATGCAGGTGCTTTCCGGTTATACAACCTTTGATAAAAGCATTTTACGTAATGTGCCTGTTATAGATAATCTTGATACACCCGTGGCAGATATTATGCCGCTTTCGGCAAGCACGCCCTTCCCTCTGCCCGTAATTGACGAAAATAAACTGTTTTGCGGTATTGTCACCAAGGCCTCAGTGATATCCTCCTTTGTCACCAACTGAACTCTCATCCTCCCGCAAACAGCAAAAAAAGCTGATGCTTCGGCAGTTACCTGCCTTAGCATCAGCTTTTTATTTGCATTTATTATTCAACATGTACAACGTTAGTTGCCTGTTCGCCACGGTCTCCCTGAATAACGTCAAATTCTACGTTCCAGCCTTCTTCCAAGGTTTTAAAGCCTTCGCTTTTAATACCGGAGAAGTGAACGAACAAGTCCTTGCCGCCTTCTCTTTGGATAAAACCATAGCCTTTTTCTGCATTAAACCATTTAACTTTGCCTGTCATCTGTAGGCCTCCCTAAATACTATTTGAGCCTTTAAAACTCACTTAGCTTATTATAGCCTATATGTACAGGAAAAGCAAATATTTGTCTGAATCTTTATAATTTTATTCTGCAATGTGAGCTTGCCATGTCTGCAGCAAAGCGAGCTTCTGCTCCCGGCGCAGCTTTTTTATGGCACATTCACGCCGCAAAGCCGCTTCCTTATCCGGCAGCTCCTCACTGTAGACCAGCTCCAAAGGACCGCGTCCACGCGTATACTTGGCGCCGCGTCCGCTGTTATGCATCGCCAGACGGTGCTCCAAATCATTGGTCCAGCCTGTATATAAGCTGCCGTCCTTACAGCGCAGCATATATACAAACGCCGCCATTTATTTTACAACCTCTACTTTTTCCATGGTCACAGCTTCACGCGGACGGTCCCGGAAATCAGTCGGAACTACGCCAATCAGACGTACAACATCCATACCTTCAACGACTTTACCGAAAATCGCATGGTGGCCATTCAGCCAGGGAGTAGGTGCCAGAGTAATGAAGAACTGGCTGCCGCCGGTGTTCGGGCCTGCATTAGCCATGGACAGAATGCCCTCGTCATCATGCTTCAGGCCTTCACCGAACTCGTCTTTAATCTTGTAGCCGGGGCCGCCCATGCCGGTACCGGTCGGATCGCCGCCCTGAATCATAAAGCCGTCGATTACACGGTGAAAAATAATACCATCGTAAAAGCCTTTTTCTACCAGCTCGATAAAGTTTTTGGTAGTCAGCGGAGCCTTGTCCTCAAACATTTCGGCAACAAAAACACCTTTATTAGTCGTAAATTTAATTTTTCTGTTTTCACTCATTGATTTTTACCTCCAGAATAGCTTTAAAATACTTCATGCTTCAGCAACGCAACAAACAGATAGATACCGCAGCCTGCAGCAGCACCTACAGCCGGCATCAAAGACGGTACGATAGCATTGCCATGCAAAAAGGTCAGACTGAACAGCATCATGCAGAAATAACCCTGCATGGTCTGCAGACGCTTCGGCAGCAAACGCTTGCCGTTTTTGTCGCCCTTGGACTTCACATAATCTGCCACGCGGATTTCCGGCAGGAACAGGATGAAGGCCAAAGCCATAATAATAATATTGCTCATAGACAGCTCGTTGGCAATAGTGTTATACTTTGCAAAAACAAGGCATGCAAGAGAAATACCTGCCAGATAAAGACTACGGAAATAGCCTGCCTGAATTTGGCTTTCCAGAATATAGGCAGCACCGGTCAGCAGCGGGAATACCCACAAGCCCTGCAGGCCGAGCCAGGCAGCACTGCCAATCATAATAACGTTATCAATCAGACGATGTCTGTCACCGGAGCTGCGGTTCAGCATACGCAGGATAAAGAGCAGCCACAGCATTACCAGGATATTGCCTTCGCCCATAAAATAGGTTGCTGCCAGCGTCAGGCCACCGCCAATGAAACCGCCAAGCTGACGGTCGGGATCAAGCTCCAAAGCCAGCATGTAGCTAAAGAGGAAGGATAAAGCATAGCCTAAGGCGCTTACTACTGCAGCACTTGAATCCATACCGGTAGAGCATTTCCACAGCGTTACCACAACGGAAATAGCAACAGCGCACATCATCGCAATACGCACCGCCTTTTTGTCAAAGTCAATCGGACGTCCCAGGCCAAGATACTCGCTTATACCCGTGGGATCGTAAGCGGCAGGCTGATCACCTGCATATTTATTACTTTTTTTCGACATATCATCACACCTTATCTGTAAGATTTTAACTATTTTATTATACCACAAGTGCAGAGTCTAGTCATTATGCAAAACATATAAAGGCAGGCAGAAAGTCAGAATATAGCGAAAAAGTTTTCCCCGACGCAGCTTCAGTACGCTGGGAAAGCTTTCAACTCATTATAAAATCTTTATCAGAAGGTTTCTGCCAGCTCCGCCAGTGTCAGCGCAAAGGCTGTCGTTCTGGGAACTGCGGTATTCAAATCTACAGATTCATGGTCTGTATGCTCATCATAGTTTTCTACACCCAAAGCATCCAGTGTCGGTACGAACTTCGCTGTGCGGTTGCCATCTGTCAGTCCGCCTGCTACCCATTCGTTCACCTCAGCACCGTATTCCTCTTTGACGATGCGCTTATAAACATCAACCATCTTCTGTGCCTGTGCGGTTTTCTGCATCGGTCCGGTAACAATGCCGCCGGTAATCTTAATACTGGTACCGGGAATAACAACCTTATCTGCCAACGCCTTCACCTCAGCATCAATGCGTTGCTGCTCTTCAATCGTAAAGCAACGGATATTAACCTCGCAGAAGGCATCTCCCGGAATAACGCTGATTTTATCATTGGTAGACCCGATTACACCAACATTAACGGTATTCTGCGGAATAAACTGGCCTGCGTCCACAATGCCGCGCGCCTTCAGCGCTGCTGCGGTATAATCCTCCGGATTTCCCGGCATGGGGCTGGCAAGCTTCTGCAGCTCGGTAATTGTATATGCCAGCTGGTGAATAGCATTAGCGCATGATTGGGAAGCATTGCCGTGGTGTCCGCCCTTGCCGGTAACCTCAACGCAATATTTGGCATTGCCCTTACGTTGGGTAACAATGCCCCAGTTCGGACGGGCAACGTCCATAATAATTGCAAAATCGGACTGCTGCGACAGCTCCGCTACGATATTCTCGGCAGTCTTGCTGCCCCCCTCCTCTTCACCATTGGTGTAATAAATAATTTCTTTAAAATTATCAAAGCCTGCAGCCTTCAAAGCCTCCAAGCCATATATAACCTCTACTACCGTAGCCTTGTCATCGCCAACACCCGGTCCCCAGGCAAAGTTGTTTTCGTCAACGCGGAACGGACGGCGTGCAGCTTCACCCTTCTTAAATACTGTATCAACATGGGCAACAAGCAGAATCGTGTATTTGCCTGTTCCCTTTAAGCGGGAAATCAGGTGGCAGGCTCTGTCATTATATCTGAACTCCGTGGTAGCACCGATAGCTGTCATTTTTTCAGCGACAAACTTATTTGCTGCTTCCGTGCCCTCTCTGTCACCATTACCGGAATCAATATTCGTCAAGGCTTCCAAATCCTTCACATAATCCTCATAATGCTCGGCAATATACTTTTTTACGGCTTCTCTCATTTTATTACCCCTTTCGTATTCAGAATCATAGTTATATTTATTCGGTGAGACGGGCAAAAATTCCTGCCATGGGAGATTTTTTAAGTTGATAAAGTAAAAAGCAACAGTCATTGCTGACTGCTGCTTTGCAAAACATTATATGTTTTTTAGTGAGTACCGTCTACGATAGTAATGCCTGCTTCCTGCAGTTCATCGATAATCGCTTTAATCTTAGGACAGAGATGCTTTTCACCATTGGCATCCTTTTTATGCGTGCAGTGACTGATGTGCAACGCATCAAGCTCCAACGCCTTCATACGTTCTATCTTCTTGCGGATGCCCTCCTGGTTTTCCAGCTTGGAATTGCCACAGCCGTTGCAGGTCCACATCGCCATCAGGCGCAGCTCTTCATCACCATACTGGGCAAAGGCTTTATCCTTTTCATACAAAGCACGCAGGCAACCTGCTCCAGCACAAGAGGCAGATGTTATCAGGCAGCGCAGAATTGCTATTTTCTTCATAATATAATCCTCCAAAAAATAACTTGCAGGCATTTTCAGCCTTACTGTTGATTTGATTTTATCATTATTGAGGAGGGTTGGCAAGTAAGCATTGTTTAATATACTTCAACGTTCCTAACAAATCACTGCCTGGAGCTACTATTTGCTTATAAGCTATAGGATAAACCTGACCACTTGCTACTGCCGGTAAATGCTTATACAGGGGATTATGCAGTTGTGCTAGCGCTGCTTGCTTCTGCTTTTCCCCGCCATGATAGACAATAAAGATTTTAGCAGCCTGCATTTCCATCATTTCTTCCTGACTGATAAATGGAGCACTGTAACTCACTAACGAACAGCCATAATGACGAATTATATCTCCACATAAAAGGTCATTACCAAAGACTTCTATATTACCATTGAGAAATTCTACAAACAGAACCTTTTGTGCCGGTATTTTCTCAACAGCCTGCAATTCTGCATCAATCCTTTGGATTATATCCTGCGCCTGCTGCTGCTTTCCTAGTGCAAGTCCCATATTGCTGATAAACCTTTTCTCACTGGCAATTGTACAGGCAGGAAATCTTCCCTTCGCCGGTACAGGTCCTGATGCGTCCTGAATATATGCTGGTATTCCATTAGCTATCCAGCTTGACGTATCACCTAATTGATTATCTGCAAAATACCTGCGCCACCCAAGAATAAAATCCGGTTGTAGTGCTACAGCAGCCTCCAGCTGCAGAGGCTGCGTATAAATTCTAGTATTTGGTAAAAGAGCTTGCAGACGACCTTTATCTTCAGCTTCCGTCAGAACAGCTGCTGTAATTTTATCACCAGCACCCAAAGCCACTAAGGTTTCAACTCCACTATTACCGCACACTAAAATACGTTGTGGTACTTGTTTAAATATAACCTTCTGTTCATCTCCAAAAAAATTATAATTGTTTACACTAATATTTTGCCGGTCGCTACTTTTATCTTGCTGAGGTCCGCAAGCTACGCATCCCAAGCAGCATAGCAACAAACAAAAGCACCAGAATAATTTCTTCATAGGCTTAGAAATTATAATTCAATCCTACCAGGAATGTTCTTCCTTGTGTATAATACAAACCATCGGGATCAGTCAAATCTCTACGATTAAAGATATTATTGATATCCAGTGTCAATGTTGCGTTAGCAAAAACCTCATGGCCGACATGCAGATTAGAAAGCAGAATCGGCTTCACATCTGTTTGCTTGCTGTTGTTTACACGACCACCCATATAGCTCAAAATTAAAGATGCATTAGTCTTATCGTGCTGATAATCAATTGATGTCATCACCTGATACTTGCCCAATACATCCTTCCAAGGTGCTGTATTTGTGGTTTTGTTTTGCGGCTTACTATAAATACCGCCAACAGTCCAAGTAAGATTTTCATCAAGCTGATTGGTGTAGCTTAATTCTATACCAGTATTTTTATATTTGGCAGCATTATAGGACTGAGAAAGACCATTAACCTTTCTGCTTGTAATCTGATCATCTAAGTCAATATGGAAAACTGCAGCCTTAAACTGTTCTTTACCATTATCATGCTTATAACCAGCCTCATAATTCCAACCATATTCTGGTTTCAAATCAGGATTAGACGCAATCATGCCACTAGAATAATATAATTGTCTAAACGTCGGCATTCTAAATGAACGACCTGCATTAGCATACAAAGAATTTTCACTATCTAATTTTGTAAGTACCTGTAACTGTGGCAGAAAAGCATCATAGTTACCTGCATCACTGCGAACTAAGTCCTCGCGCATGCTAAGAACCAAGTTAGTAGCATCACTAAGCTTATGGTCATATTGACCATAAAGAGAATACCCATTAAGTGCAAATGTACCGAAGCAAGCATAATCCTTCAAATTGTTAGTCGGATATTTGAATTTTTGGTTTTCATTAATATAAAGCTCACTTTTAGTATTAATGCCGACCAGAATCTTGTCATCTTCATTCTCCCAAACTTTTTTCACATCAGCACCATAATGTTTATGATTGCTGCGTTCCCATTCTAAAACATTCGGAGTTACAGCCCAATAATCCGGATTACGAATACTGCGTTCATTATAATAAGCAGTTGCCTCTAAGCCTTTTTTATCATCAAAATGCATTTGTGCAAAATGTTCACGATCATCATACATAAAATGCTGTACAATTTCTTCATTTGCACTCAGATAATCCATTGTATATTTCTTTTTATTGAACATATAATTAAACTGCAAATTATCATCAAATTTGTAGCTCACACCGATATGATCTTTTTTGCTATCCCCATATCCCATATAATAAGGAATATTGGTCCCAAATACATTCTTAGTACCTATCTTTTCAGATAAAATGCCTGTTTCACCCATTTCGTTACGGCCAAATGATACACCTAACTTACCTGCACCAATAATAGCAGAGTAATCACGTTGCCCTTTATTGCCTACTGCAACATGTACACTATTTTTATAGCTATCTTTTGTAATAACATTAATTACACCGCCATAAGCTTCACTGCCATACAAAACAGCTCCGCCACCCTTAACTACTTCAACTTTTTCTACAGTATCCAGATTCATCATATCCAGATGGCTCGCATTATTAAAGCTTGCAGGCACTCCATTAATGAGGACAAGAGTTCCTCCCTTTACTCCACGCAGGCTCAACGTACTATTTCCTGTAATCCAGCTTTGGTCATGAGGGCCCATCTGCGTAAAAAATACGCCCGCCTTATACTTCAGTGCGTTAGCAACATCGCTTGCGCCAGTTTTCTTCAATTCCTCACCAGAATAAACAGTTACATCGGCAGGAGTTTCCAAATTAGATTTTTCATAACCCAAAGCAGTAACGTTCATGCCAGGCAAGCTGTATTCTTGTAAAGCTTCTGTTTGTGCTGCTGCATTTCCAGTTGCCAATATGCTTAATCCAAGCAACAAATGTAAGGGAATCATTCTTTTCATCATAGTTCACTCGCTCCTTTACTAAATCATACTCAAAAAACTAATGCAAATCATTACGATAAAGATTATATATTCACTTGCTTTAAAGTGCAATAATTAACAGCAAATTCTTAGACTCTTTTTTTCGAAAAGAAAAACCGACTTAAAGCGTTATTCTAAGCCGGTTTTATCATTCAACTCATAAGTAGAATATAATAAGAAATCTAAATCACGTCTAACTATATTCTACTTACGTTTAGATTTACTTCAAGTAAAACAAAGATACCAACCTGACTTCCTTAGTCCGTGCTGCATATCCTAAAGCTCTATCAGTAAAACCTCGTCGCGAAAAAACAATATAATAATTACTGCGACCTGTTATGTCAGCATATTCTCCTTGTAACTGTTTTATTAACGGAACATCAACCTTACTTTTTTCCCATACGCATTGCATAAAACCCGCACTATTTTTATCATAAGCAATCAAACGGATCTGTTCTACTGCGCAATTATCTTTTGGCCATAGGTAACCTATTTGCACAAATTTATGAAAATCGCCACGTTCACGCAAGGTAAAACAATACTGTCGACATATTTCTAAAAAAAGCAGCTTTGCATAATCATCTAGAGCTGGTAACACCTTAGTACGTAATAAATAGTTTCCGCACCCCATAGCTATGCTGCTTAAAAATGGATAAACAAAGCGATACCAAAAAGTCAGCATAGAATCAGCTAATATATAACACGTCGTTTTTTGCTGCTTACCAAGCTTTGCTTCTACAAGAGGTACAAGCTTTTTCAATAACCCTTTTTCTACAAGTACGCCAACATACTTTGAAGTCTTATTATCAGGCATGCCTACTGCTTCCGCTATCTCCTTCATATGTATTGCGCCACAGGCAACTGAGCATAATATTGCATGATAAATGTGCGGCTGACGAAAATGCAATGCTAAAATCTGTTCGGCAACATGCAATAATGAAGCAGTAGGACTAAAGAATAAATTATACAGGTTATCCTTAAAGCTTAACGTACTGTCTATAAGCTGCAAATAGGCTGGCTTTCCTCCAGTTACTCCATAAAGCAACACTTTTTCTTCATTGCTAAATGGAATTAAGCAAGGCAAAACATCTTCATAATTTAATGACTGCAAAAATATTTTAGATAGTGGCAACTTGCTTTTTCCTATTAAATGTAATACATAGTCACATTCTCTGCCGCTAAATACCAGCAAAAGTCTTAATTTTTCTGCCTCAGACTGCAGGCAGGCAATTATTTCAGGCAACAGCTCGCTAAAACTGTTTTCCAGTTCCTGCACATCGTCTATCAGTAATATTATCTTTTCTCCCTTAGCCTTTTTATAAATTAACTTAAGTATATCCTGCCAACAACCACTGCTGCATTGAACAATACCTTGCGCTAACAGCTCGGTATAAAAAGCTGCCTTATTGGCATTATTAGTACTTGCGCGTACACAAAAATATGCTTTATGCTTGCGTCTGACAAATTCTTGCAGCAATGCTGTTTTGCCAATACCGGCATCGCCAGTCAAACATACACAGTTCAATTCATTACTGTTATAAAGTTTTTCTAATATAGCAAGTTCCTTTTTTCGCCCAATAAACATAAAAATGCACCAACTCTACTCATAAGTTGCTTATATTATAACATTAAGCGTCTTAATCGTAAATTGGTGCATTCTACAACTTTTTCCTATTTTTTCTGCAGCTTAGCAACACTTTCCTCAGGCATCTGCATAGCCTCAGCAACATCAGCCACGCTCATGCCTTTAGCCAGCAGGCGTTTGGCAATAGCTTCATTCAGGCTTCCCTGCTCCTGCAACTCATGCAGATAGCTTGCACGAATTGCCATAGCATCCTTTTCGACAGCAACCTTATCACCGACAACCTGTTGAGCAATTTCATGGCAGATTTCATCCTTCAGCTTTTGGTAATGACCATCGAGAATACGGGTATCTGCAGGTGTGTGATTAACATAGCTTGCTCTGATAGGCATTTCATCATTCGCATTAGTGCTTTTATTGTGTAAAAGATACGCTCCCAGCTCATGTAAAACTTCTTCTTTTAAAGCCTGATAATGAGTATCTATAATATTGTAATCATCCAGGTTATGATTCACGAAGCTGGACCTTATCGGCATTTCTGCATTTTCTGTATCTAGCTTGCTACCAAGCAAACGCTCAACTATCCCTTTACGAATCTCATTTTTCACTTCTTGTTGATTTTTGTTAAACTCTTCAGCCATAATATAAGCCTCCTTTTAACATCAGCAGCTATCATAACTGCTTTTGCGCCCTAAAACAACATTATTCAAAGCAATTAAGTATCTATATCATTTAATTACTTTTTTCATTCGCTATTTTATCACTATTCCTAATTGATTGCAAGAAAACTTAGGAATATATCTTTATTATTTATAAAGCAAAAAGCTGCAGGCAGAACTTCTGCCCACAGCTTGAAAACCATATTAATCTCACTTCACCCTTGAATTGATTACGTCAACAACAACAGTTCCATACAAGCCCTTTGCGTCATAGAACTTTATTTTCCCCTGCTGCACATTTCGCTGCTTCAGCTGCTCCGGTGAAAAATAAAGCTCCGCACTCACTGACATCTGTCCCTTGTACTGCTTTATCATCTCATCAGGCGCCAGCTTGCGCCACAAGCCCTTCTTGCTGCTGCGCGACAGCAGCAGCTGCAGGCCATCGCCCTCGCAGCGCAGCTGCGCTTGCTTATCATCCGGCAGCAGGCGTAAATATAAGGTATAGATATTGGGCTGCAGCAAATATTTCAGCTCGCCCTCCTTGCCAAGGTCTATTTGGCAATGCACTTCCTGCCCCCGTGCCAACTTGGCACGGAAATAGTGCTTGTCATAATTATTTTCACTGCGGAAAAACACCAGGCCTACCATTACAGCCGCCATCAAAAGAAAGGCAGCTGCACGCTTCAACATTTGCTTATTCATGCTGCATCACCCCGCTATGATAACGTTTGTAAATTGCCTTGCCTGCCAAAAGCAGTAAAGCAACAATTCCCGGCGCGCAATTCAAGCTGCAGCTGCCGCAAATCCCTGTACAACCTGCCCCCTGCGTGGTAATGCCGCTGATTGGAATTCCCATTGCCGCAATAAAATTTATCAGCTTATTTTTCATACGCGTTTCCTCCCGTAGCTGATAGCCTGCACCGGGCAAGCATGCTGACATACACCGCAGCAGATGCAGTTATGCTGGTTAATCTTCGCTTTGCCTTCAGCAAGCTCAGCGGATTGCATCGGACACTTCTTTTCGCACAAACCACAGCCTATGCATTGTTTTTTGTCTACCCGCATGCGCAGTACAAACGGCAGCTTGCAGCCTATGGCATGCATCAGTCCCTGCGCCGCACCTACCGGGCACAAAAAATTACAGAAACCGCGTCCGCCTTTAGTAAAGATACCAAAGACAAGCACCCACATAATTGCTGTCAGCAGCAGACTGGAGGTCAGCGAAATAAAGTAACCTCGTGTATAATAGTTAGCCAATAAATCAAACAAAAAGAAGTTGCAATAGGAGCATGCCAGAATACCGCCGAAAAAGGGCACCAGACAAAAGCCTGCCAGCATACCGTAGCGGATAGGCGCAATTTCTGTATAACGATGCCAGCTGATTTGAAATTTTGACGGCACCAACTTCGACAGATATTCGGTGAACGCACCTGCCGGGCACAACCTGCCGCAAAAAACAGGCCCCAGGAAGAAGGCTGCTGCCAAAAGCAGTAATGTGCTCAGCATGCTTATCGGTGTCAGTCGCCAGATTATTCCGTCCAAAACATGCTCTATCGGAATACGAAAGCAAAGGCCGTGAATACTTTGCGGCTGCCAGCTTCCGTAAAGCAAATAGAACAGGCAGCGCTGAAAGAGCGCCACCGGCGCATAAAACAATATAAAGCCAAGAGCGTAACCGGTTAAACGTTTAAGGTTATATAACATAGGCAATCACCTCGATAACAAATAGGGATAGGGCAACTCAAACACCCTATCCCTATTTTAAGCTATTGAAAAACGTTAAGCAAGTAATTAGAAGTCAAAGTCGACGCCTAAGATCCAGCTTCTACCAGCTGCTTTATACCATTGCCAGTAATCGCGATCGAAAATATTATTAACAGCAAAGCTAAGTGTAGCATTTTTCATAAATTTATAATTTATGCCAGCATCAGCAGTAAAGAATGCATCATCTGAATATAACTTACCAGAAATCTGACCATCATAAGTTCGACTACTTACATACTGTCCATCAATATACGCACTAACATCACCATAGTTGTACTTTAAGCCAGCTTTTAGAATTTGTTTTGGAATTGAATATAACTTTGACCCGGTAGTATCATCAGTAGCATTTTGTAATGTTAAATTTGCAAATGTACTAAACTTATCATCCATTTTATAGTCAAGCATTAATTCAATTCCTTGACGTTTTACACTGCTGAGATTCATATACTGCTTCTTGCCATTATCAAGATAATCATAATCAATTAAGTCTTTTGATTTTGCTTGATAAACACTTAAACTACTATAAAGCTTCGGGCTAAACTGTTTCTTTAAGCCTACTTCTACAGTATCTGTAGTTTCAGGTTTCAAATCAGGATTAGCTTCAAAAGAGCTATTGCTTCTGTATAATTGATAAAGCGTTGGTGGATTAAAAGAGTGTCCGTAAGAAGCATAATAAGTTGTATCATCATCAGGCATATATCTGAAAGCAACTTTAGGACTCAATTCTGTATATTTCTCTGTTGGTCTTTCGACATTATCTTTACCATGTTCTTTATAATATCCATCTTTCTTTTGATAATAGTCAACACGCAGTCCCAAATCCAGAGAATATACATCACTCAATTTGATTGCATCTTGAACAAACACCGCTCCAACTAAATTAGTTCCGCCCATTGTATAGTATAAATAGCTGGCGCTATCCTTATCTCCCCAATGATCCAACCAGTTACTTGAATAATCCATTGAACCCTTTTCGATGTCAAAACCAGCTACAATATTATTTTTGCTTCCTTCCCACACTTTTTGGAAATCTGCCTTATAGGTTTTGTTAGGATAACTTGTGTCATATCCTCCACCTTTACCAGCAAGGTCATCACCTGTAGCATAGCCAAAATCTTTAACATTTGTAACACCAAGTTTAAAATCAATCTTATTAGCGGTGTCTTTATATGTCAAAGCATGTCTATCTGTTGTACGACGTCCATCGTAATCGGTAAAATCATACTCATTGAAATCTAAATATTTACCATTTGGTAAAAGAACACTTCCTTCGAACATTTTATTACCTTGGGAGTCTTTAATAAATGTCTCAGGATCTGTAGCAAAATACTTATACTTATCATGTGTATATCTATAAGTCAAAGATTGTGCATCATTAAATTTATATTGCAACTTAAAATTATATGTATCATCTTCACTTCTGCCACCACCAGGATTACCCAAAATGTACATATCTCTGCCATTACTGTGTTGACTTAATACAGCACCGGTACCAATTTTATCTGGATTACCAGGTTTGTCTTTCGCCTTATAAGCATATTTATAAATCAGTTTCTTATAATGTCCATCAGTCTCTTTATTCTCATACCCCAGTCCCATAGACCACTTATCTGAAAGCTTTTTACTCAAGGTAATGCCCTGTTTTTTAGTCTTATCAGAACCATATTTAGCATAAGCATGTACGTGATCTTTATCAGGACTCTTACCAATAATATTAATTACACCACCAACAGCATGACCACCATAAAGAGATGAAGCAGCTCCTTGCAATACTTCAATCTTTTTTACATCATCAATAGCAATTACGCTCCAATCGGCTTTGCCAGTAAAACCATCATTAAGCGGCATGCCATCGTATAATACTAAAATGTCAGCTTCACCAAAGCCACGCATTTGAATTCCGTTTGCTGTATCGGACATGCCTCCAGGCCTGCCGTCATAAATACCAGCTACCTCTTTTAATGCGTCGGTGATGGTCAAAATATTTTTCTTTTTTATATCATCCGCAGTAATAACACTGACAACAGAAGCAACTTTAATATTGCTTTCTTCTGTTCTAGTAGCAGTAACAACCATTTCATCTAATTGATAATCACCAATTTCTTCTGCAAATACCGTTGTTCCTCCTAAGAACACATTACCGCAAATCAATGCGCTCATCAACAACCCTTTTCTACTCAGATTATTCACAGATATACCTCCATTCACTAATCAAAAAAGCAGATAATACATAAATCAATTAAGACAACAATTCAGACGAAGTCTTAATATGTATTCTCTCTTTTCTATGCTATAATACTATGTATAGCAGCTAGACAGTCAAGGGGGAAATGCTAAAAAATGTCAAAAAACATACAAAATTTCTTCACAAGTGGTCTAGGGACTTTCACCCATTAGAGTGCGCCCATGCTGGGCGCACAACAAATAGGGATAGGGTGTTTGTATTCCCTATCCCTATTTTAAGCTATTGAAAAAAGTTAAGCAAGTAATTAGAAACTGTAGCGCAGACCAACACTATAAACACGACCAGAAGTAGGTTCACTTGCATAGAACTCTCTATCAAATACATTATCTACCGTAAATTGTAATACAGCATTTTTTGCAATTTCATAATTGAAGCCCATATTTACGATAAAGTACGGATCTTCAGAACCATATTCACCGGTTTCATCATCCGGTGCTTGACGAGCACTCACATATTGACAGTCAAGATTTACGCCAAGTTTATCTTTTTTGTAATTCAATCCAGCGTGTAATAAATGTTTTGGAATACCATAATCAGTAGAATTAACACTACCAAGGTTTGTATTAGCTACTGCTGTTCTTTCTACTTTGCCATGCTGCCAAGAATAATTAAGATATCCAGCTAATTCTTCAGTAAGCTTATGTTCAAGGCTAAACTCTACTCCGCGACGCTTTTCAGTACCATAGTTTTCATAAGACTTATAATCTACTACTTTGGTGCCGGGTTTATAATGATAAGTATATACTATCTTATCATCGGTTTTCACTTTATACATGGAGATGCCAACATTGGTCTTATCGGAGATTTTTTTCTTCATACCAATTTCAAAGGTATCAGATGTTTCAGGATCAAGGTCCGGATTGGCATGTACATTCTGCTCATAACGGAAAATTTGACTAAACGGAGGAGGATTAAATGAATGACCATAGGATACATAATAATTAGTATTATCATCAGCTTTGAAATCAAAAGCAATTTTAGGGCTCAATTCATTGTATGAGCCTTCACCGTGTTTGCTGGAATTATTTGCATCTAAACTGCCATCAAGGTTATAGCTTGTTGTACTGCCATCGTACTTCTTATAATGGTCATAGCGTAATCCAAGATACATGGTCCAAGGTTCATTAAATTTATATTCATCTTGAACAAATAGAGCTATATTCTGTGCTTTACCGGTGTTTACTTGGAATAAACCATTCTTTCCCTTACTTGTATCGACGGAATTATGATCATGATAGTTTTTCAGATATTTTCTAGATTGGGTAAACTCCTCTTGTTTAAAATCACCACCAATTAAAATATCATGTTTGCCAATCTTTTCCCAAGCCTTTTGGAAATCAAAGACATAGGTTTTTCCAGGATATGAAGAATCACTGCCTGCTCCATACCAGGGAACCTCTTTAGCAGTGCCACTTGCACTACTATATCCGGATTTTTTCATATCAAGCAAACTGAAATTAGCATTTATTTTATTTTTATCATCATTATATGCTAAAGTGTGTTTGTTGTACTCTTTCTCACCATCATAGCCTAAGGAAGTTCCTAAACTAGGAGATACATAAGTTCCATTTCCTAAATCAACTTTACCGCTCCATACAGGCTTACCGTCTTTATAAATATAACTCTTAGGACTCGGATAATAATAAGTACTCGTAGTATTGGCAAAAGTATATTTCAGGGAACGTTCCGCATCAAAATTATACTTTACATTTGCACTATAGGTTTCGCTCTCATATTTTCTATCGCCGCGTGTAGCTACAATGTATTTACCATTGCTTAATTGTGGTGGCTTATTATCAGGAATAATAGTGCCACTGCCCTTGCTAGCAGCCTTTGTCTGATAATAATTTCCCCATCCATCAGACTTACGATTTTCATAGCCAACGCCGAAAGAAACTTTTTCATTGGCTTTTACATCAGCATAAAGAGCCTTTTTCCAAGTATTGTTACTACCATAATTCAAAACTACGTTAGCATTCAAGCCTTTCTTCTTGGCATCCTTTGTAATAATATTTACTACGCCGCCAACAGCATGTCCACCATACAGAGAAGAACCAGCACCACGCACAACTTCAATACGCTCAATATTTTCTACCGGTATCATCTCCCAGTCCACAGTACTATTGAAAGGATAGTTCATCTGTAAACCATCTACTAATACGAGAATATCACCCGAGCCAAAACCTCTAAGCTGAATACCGCCTTGAATTGCTTGACTCTTATACACACCGGGTAAGGTCTGTAAAGCTTCCGGAACAGATGCAATATTACGGTTCTCGATATCCTTTGCTGTTACAACACTAACACTGGACGGAACCTCCTGAATCTGCTTCATGGTTCTCGTAGCTGTTACAACCATCTCATCCAGTTCATACTCCTGAACCTCATTAGCAAGAACCGTTGTCCCCCCCCAGAGCACATTACCACAAATCAATGCGCTCATCAATAAACCTTTACTAGCCAATTTTTTCACAGATATACCTCCATTCACTCATCAAAAAAACAACGAGTTGCGTATTAAGCACTTGAAATTATTTGAACGAAGTATTAATATGCAATCTCTCTTTTATATGTTATAATACTGTGTATAGCAGCTAGACAGTCAAGGGGGGGAAATGCTAAAAATGTCAAAAAATCTACAAAATTACTTTACGACCGGTGAATTATCACAGCTTTGCAAAATTCCCCGCAAGACTCTGCTTTACTATGACAAGCTTGGCTTGATTACGCCTGAGCTTGTCGACGAAAACGGTTATCGCTATTACAAGCGCAGCCAGCTGTTTTTGCTACAGCTGATTCTTACGCTGCGCCAATTGGATGTGCCGATTGCACGCATCAAGGATTATCTTGCCAACCGTTCGCCGCAAAACTATCGTGATTTATTTAATGAGCGCATAGATTTCTTCACGCAGGAAATCGCCCGTCTGCAGGCTATGAAAACAGAGCTGCAGAGCGAATTGGGCAAGCTTGACCACATTACGGACATTACGCTTGATAAAATTATGCTTGTACATGAGCAGGCACGTTATCTTTATCTGAGTAATGCTACCGAAGAAAATGAATGCTTCAAAAAGCGTTCCTCGCATATTGCCAAAATGTTTACCAATCTGCAGAACGATATTACCTTAACAACCAACGGCTTTGGCTATATTTACGATGCGGAAATTCTGCAGGATTTTGCAACAAAGCATCTGAAGCATTATTTTTATACGCTTCATGACAAGCTCCCTACACCGCATTGTTATCAAAAGCCTGAAGGCGATTATCTGACGCTTTATTTTCAAGGCGTTTATATGTTCAATAACAAAAAATATCTGCAAATGCTGGCAGAATATTGTAAGAAGCATCAGCTCACGCCTATATCACCGCTCTATGTCACCTCGCTGTGTGATTATTGGCTGACAGGTGATACCGATAAATATATTTACAAGCTGGAGCTGCAGATAAAATAGCTTTTTCAAGCTATTCAAAAACCCCGTGGCAGTCGCCACGGGGTTTTGTCATCAGCAAAGCACTCAGCAGGCTTTGCTCTTTTTTTGTACAGCCTTAAGCTAAAATCAGCCTAAGGTTACGGCATCACTGTTCAGCATCGGAATAGGCTTGCCGTTTTTATTATTGCGATACAGTCTGAGGCGCTCGATATCCGCCATTTCCACCGGCAGCGCCAGTCCATACTGCTCGTTCAGCGCATTCAGCAAATCTACTGCCTTCATGCTGCCTGTCGGTGTAATCTTGCAGTCAAAGCTAAAGATTGTTTCTGTTTCGGTCTGTTCCGCAGTCAGCTGCTGGATGTAAAACTTAACGTCGATTTCTTTGAACTTGGCCTTAGTCTTAGGTGCTGCTTTTTTGAACAGCAGCTCCGGCGCAGCATTGAACTCTGCAACAGCAGCGCTCACGTCCTCGCTATAGGGCAGCGTTACGCGATAGCTTGCACCTGCCGCCTGACTCATCAGAGCAGCGTGATGCGTATCCACTGCATCGGCAGCCAGCACGCGGATACCGCGCGGTAAAGCAGCATCAAGAGCCAACGCAGCCTTTTCAACCTCCATAGGCTCAGCAAGCTCGATTTCCACGAACTCCGTATAGCTTACAACGCCTACACCCAGCGCAGATGCCAGGCTGAATTTCAAATGCGGATTAAAGCCTTCGGAATAGGCAGCAGGCAGCTTGGCACGACGGATTGCACGGCCGATGGTGCGCACATATTCCAGATGGGAGATAAAGCGGATGTCCTTATCCTTGGTAATTTGCATACGCAGTTTCATTATGCCTGTACCTCCCCATTATTTTGATATTCTTCTTTATAGTCAACAATTTTTACGCCCAATGCCTGGCAAACGCCGCAGCCGGTGCAGCTTGTACGACGGCAGTCGTGTGTAAGCTGCTGAGCGTAAGCCTTACGCCATTCGTTCCACAGAAAGCGGCGGCTGACACCCGGAGAAATATGCTCCCACGGGAAGGCCTCGTTCTCACCGCGCTCACGGGCAGCGTAAAAGTCTTTGTCTAAACCTGCATCGCTGATAGCCTCCAGCCAACGCTCGTAGGAGAAGCAATCGCTCCAGCCATCAAAACGCGCGCCCTTTTGCCATGCCAACAGCAGCGCCTTGCCTACACGGCGGTCGCCACGGGCAAAAACAGCCTCAATCGTACCGGTTTTGGCATCATGGTAGTTTAAGGTGATATTCTTATATTTTTTGATTTCATCCTTCAGCAGGAACTGCTTGCGACGCACTTCCTCCAAATCATTCTGGCCAAACCATTGGAAGGCTGTATACGGCTTCGGCACAAAAGCGGAAGCACTTACGGTAACCTTGCAGCCACGCTTACCGGTAATCTGGAAATATTTATACTGTACCTTGCGCGCCAAGTCGGCAATCGCCAGTACATCCTCGTCAGTTTCATATGGCAGACCAATCATAAAGTACAGCTTAACACTGTTCCAGCCGGATTCAAACGCTGCACCTACAGCATTCATCAAATCCTCTTCGGTAACACCCTTATTGATAACGTCACGCATCTTCTGGCTGCCTGCTTCCGGAGCAAAGGTCAGGCCGCTTTTACGCACTGCCTGTACCTCCTTGGCGATAGCAACACAGAAGCTGTCAATACGCAAGGAAGGCAGAGAAACGCTGACGCGTTCGTCCTTAAATTCGCCAATCATCTTATGTACGAGCGGTGCCAGGCAGGAATAATCGGCACTGGACAGGGATACCAGGCTGATTTCGTTATAGCCGGTGTTATCTACCAGCTTACGCGACAGGTCCATCAGCACCTCAGGCTTGCGCTCGCGTACCGGACGGTAAACCATACCTGCGTGGCAGAAACGGCAACCACGGCTGCAGCCACGGAAAACCTCCAGCATAATACGGTCATGGACAATCTCTCCGAAAGGAACAATCGGAGATGTCGGGAAATCTACGCTGTTCATATCCTCTACAACACGCTTTTGAATAACAGCAGGAATATCCTCGCGCAACGGCTTAATTGCCTTAAAAGTGCCGTCCTCATTATATTCTGCTTCATAGAAGGAAGGTACATAAACGCCCTTGATTTTTACCGCACGCTGCAAAAATTCTTGTCTGCCGCCGGGTTTGCCTTCACGCTTCCACTCCTTGTAGCAACGCATTACCTCAATCAAAACCTCTTCGCCTTCACCGATAACAGCAAAATCGAAGAAATCAGCCAAGGGCTCCGGGTTGTACACACAGGGACCGCCTACAATAACAAAGGGGTCTGCATCGGTGCGGTCCTTAGCCAGCAGCGGTACACCACCCAAATCAAGCATGTTTAAGATATTAGTATAGGAAAGCTCGTATTGCAGAGTAAAGCCTACAACATCACATTCGCTCAATGCCTTTTTGGTCTCCAGAGTACAAAGCGCAATTTCACGCTCACGCATCTTCGCCTCCAGATCAATCCAGGGCGCATAAACGCGTTCTGCGGCAATACCGTCTTCCTTATTCAGCAGATGGTATAAAATTTTGAAGCCAAGGTAACTCATACCTACTTCATATACATCCGGGAAGGCCAGAGCAATAGTTGCCTCAACCTCATCAGCAGGCTTAACAATGCTGGCGAACTCGCCACCGGTGTAGCGCGCAGGCTTTTGCACGCTGCTTAAAATATCAATAGTTAAATCCTTTTTCAAATTCATTTTCTCCTCTATTTTTAATGATTGAAGGGTTTATCAAAAACAGTTTTCGTCAATATTTATCTGATATGATGCTTTAGCGTCTACCGATTCCTATATAGTTTTTATAAAAAGGTTGACTAGAAAGTGTCAGAGGCGAAGCGACAGCGACGACGGCGTACTAAACGTACTCCTAGGAGTCGTTGCTAAGCATATGGCACTTTAGCGTCGACCGCTCCCTCTAGTTTTTTATAAAAAGGTTGACTAGAAAGTGTCAGAGGCGAAGCGACGGCGACGACGGCGTACTAAACGTACTCCTAGGAGCCGTTGCTAAGCATATGGCACTTTATCGTCGACCGATTCCTCTAAAATTGAAGGTTCTGCTTCTTCACCTTAATATTCAACAAAATCGCCACCAACATCAGGTTTGTCGTCAGCGAGCTGACGCCATAGCTCAAGAACGGCAAAGGTACACCGGTTACAGGCATAATACCGGCAGTCATGCCAATGTTGACCATAACATGGAACATAAACATGGACGTTACACCGGTTGCCAGAAGCATACCGAAGGTATCATCGGCATCAAGCGCAATAGCAATACCGCGCCAGATAATAATCATATACATGCTGATGATAAACACCGTTCCGATAAAGCCAAACTCTTCACCGGCAACAGCAAAAATAAAATCCGTATGGTTTTCCGGCAAAAAGTTCAGCTGGCTCTGCGTTCCGGCCAGCCAGCCCTTGCCAAGGAAGCCGCCGCTGCCGATAGCAATTTTAGACTGAATAACATGATAACCGCTGCCGAAAGGATCTAGCTCCGGATTCAGAAAAACGCGGATACGGTTCTTCTGATAATCCTTCAGAATCATCCAAAATGCCGGCAGCAAGGCCATAAAAGCCAGCCCCATGCGGAAGAACCATTTATACTTGAAGCCGCTGACAAAAATCATACCTATAAGGATAGCAATAAAGGTCAGCGAGGTTCCTAAGTCCGGCTGACGCATAACAAGTATAAACGGCACCAGGATATATGCAAAAACCGGCAGGTAATCCTTAAATTCCTCCAGCCATTCAATTCGCTTATCCATAAATGTAGCTAAACAGATAATGAGAAATACCTTAGCAAATTCACTGGGCTGAAATGACATAGAGCCTATTTGAATCCAACGCTGTGCACCCAATTGACTTTGTCCTACAAACATTACTGCCAAAAGCAGTATGATATTGATTATATACAGCTTGGTGGCATAATTTTTGAGGACACGGTAATCAAAAGCCAACGATACAGTAACAATAGCCAGGCCAAAGAGCATAAACATACTTTGGCGCTGCACATGCCAGGCCTTACCAGTGCTGACAGCAAAGGAATGGGTAGCACTGTCGATAAGTCCCAAGCCACAGCCCATAAGAATCAGCACAGCAGCAATCAGCCACCAGTCAAGATTTTTCAGGATACGTTTTAAATCCACAATGTACTCCTTCCTGCATTATTGGATGGTGTCCTTCTTAGGGGCAGCCTTATCAGGGCGGGGCATATAACCCCTTTCCTGGAAAAATTCTTCAAATGCTTTATAAACAATAGGACCTGCAGCAACAGAGCCGAAACCGCCCTGTTCCACAATGCAGACTACAACAAGTTCAGGATCATCTACCGGTCCATAGGCTACAAACAAGCCATGGTCACGTCCATGAGAGTTTTCGGCAGTACCGGTTTTACCGGCAATAGGCTTAGGCAGGCCGGCAAAGTACGATGCCGTACCACCCTCCTGTGTAGTAGCACTCATGCCCATGCGGATATAATCAATCGTCTGCTGCGACACATCGATATGCTTGCCTTCAGCGCGTTTAGGCTTTTCAAAAAGACTGCCGTCACTGTTTATAATACTGTCAACCAAATATGGCTGATACTTAGTACCGCCGTTAGCAACAATACTCAACATAACAGAAAGCTGAATCGGTGTCGTAAGGTTAAAGCCCTGACCGATAGCAGCATTGAAGGTATCACCTAAGCGCCAATCCTCGTCCCAGATTTCACGCTTAACCTTTTTAGAGGCAACAAGGCCCTTGCTTTCGCCTTCCAGGTCAATACCTGTGCGTTCGCCAAAGCCAAAGATATGCGCATATTTTTCAATATTATCAATGCCGACGCGATAACCGAGCTCGTAAAAATAAACATTATCACTCATCGCCAACGCTTTGATAAATGTCAGCCAGCCTAAAACCTCGCCGCCGGCATTACCCATAGTAGGAACCATCGGATGGAAGCCACCGTCAAAAATCGGCTCGTTCAGACCAACCTTTTTCAGCTCGAAGGCAGCACTGCCAGTAACAATCTTAAAGGTAGAACCAGGCGGATATTCACCGGTGATAACCTTATTATTCATCGGGTAATTGGGATCATTATTAATGGAATTCCAATTTTTAGAGGAAATGCCATGCACAAACCAGTTGGGGTCATAACCAGGACGGCTGACCATCGCCCTTACCGCGCCATTGCGCGGGTCGATGGCTACTACCGCCGCTGCTCTCGCTCCGGGAGCAATACCGGAGCTGCGCAGAAAAGCAAGATGCTTATCGGTAAAAGCTTCCAGCTCCTTTTGCAGCTCGTAATCTATCGTCAGCTTCAGATTTTTGCCGGGAATAGGCTGCACGGAATCGTAATGCTTGACAACGTTGCCGGCAACGTCAACCTCCTCCATAAAGGCGCCATCCTCACCGCGAAGATATTTATCATAAGTCTTTTCCAGTCCGGCCTTACCGACAAGGCTGCCCTGAGTAATATTCTTAAACAGCCCCTGCTCAATTTCATAGGAGCTTACCTCACCTACATAACCCAAAGCATGTACGGCAAGCTCATGATAAGGGTAATTGCGGATAGGCTGCACGGAAAGCATAACCTCCGGCATATAGCGGCGCTGTTCCTCTATTTTCGTTACCATCTGCTGATCAAGATTATTTTTCAGCATAATAGGTTCATAAAAATTTTCGCTCGCCTTAATTTTAGCGTTAATCTCTGCTACTGGCATCTGCAGCAGATTGCTGAGACGCTGCAGCGTTTCCGGTTTATAGCTGGATTGCTTTTGCAATACTACCGCATATCCCGGCAGATTGTTAACCAGCTCTTTGCCCTCACTGTCATAAATAATTCCACGGGGAGCAAGAATGCGTGACTGGCGCAGCCTGTTGCCGTCAGATTGCTTGGCGTAGTAATCACCGCGCCACAGCTGCAGATAAACCATTCGTCCCAGCAGCACAGCAAATAATACCAGACACACAACCAGCAAGGTGTGCAATCTGGTTATCCGGTTTCTATCTTCCATAGGCTACGTCTGTCTCCTTTCCTGCTTCCTGGTTAATAAGATATATCTTCTTTTCTGATCCATTCATAAATCATCTTCATTATAACTACAACAGGCCATACCAACAGCGCATTGCCTATAATATAGCCCAGGGAATCCCATAAATATGCAAAAAATATGCTCCAGCGTCCGCCACTGCGCAAAAGTTCCAGCCACCAGTAAACAAAACGCAGGATAAAAGTAATCGTCGCAATAGCGCTCATATGATAAAGATAATTATCCTTAAACACCTTTTCCTTTGTCAGGCCTACTATATAACCTACACAGATACGACTGAGAATATGGAAGCCAAAAATACCCACCGTCATTGCATCCTGCAGCAGTCCGGTGATACCGCCGACTACCGCACCAGCTTTTTCGCCGCGCAGCATCGCATAAGCATATACCGCCAAAAGCAGCAGATCACAGGAAAGCCAGCCTGTATAATATACGGACATCGAACCCTGCAGCAGCATTAAGAACAGAAACAGGACGGGCCAAATCAGTCTCCTCATTTTGCCTGTCCTCCCTGTAATACGATTTTCGCTTCCGGCGTAAAGCCAACAATAACCAATACCTGTTCCACATCTGCAATATCAGCAGTAGGCGCGATATCTGCTTCCTGCAGCAGACCAACACTATCCATACGCGTTGCAGTTATCTTGCCGATAAGAATATCTGCAGGATGAGTGCCGCTATAACCGCTGGTGACGATGATATCACCCTCGTGCAGGCTTGCTTCGCGGTAAATGTGCTCCAACAGCAGCTTATCCTTGCCGCTGACACCGCCGGCTACACCGACAGCACGTGAATCAGCGCGCAATACCCTAGCACCTACACGACAGCGCGGAGAGGTGAGCAAAAGTACACGGGCATAATCATCATATACCTCGTCAACCACGCCTACCAAGCCGCCGTTTACTACAGCCATATCAGGTGCCAGGCCTCTGTCCTTACCGGCAGCGATATATATGCAGTCACGTAAATCGCCGAAGCTGCGGGCAATTACCTTTGCTGCTACAACCTTCTGCGATTTGTGCTGCTCCTTATATTCCAGCAAGCCTCTCAGCTGCCTGTTTTCTGCATACATCGAAGCCATCTGGATATTGGCATTACGCAGCTCAATATTTTCTTGTTTCAGCTTTGCATTTTCGCTCTGCATTACTGTCAGTGCCTTCCAATAGCCACGCACGCCATCACCGGCATTGCCTAACCCGGTCAGCATACTTTCTACCGGCAGCACCACTGCCGCCACCGCTCTGTTGACCAAAGGAAAACGGCTTCTGCCTGCTACGGCCATCGCCAGCATAGAAAACAGGACCAGAACGAACAAAGCTACCAACATAACCTTCTTATTCATGCTGCATTCCTACTTATTTAGAGGTCATAAAGCCTTTGCGGTAAATGTCAATATTTTCTACAGCAATACCGGTGCCGAGAGCAACACAGTTCAAAGCTTCATCAGATACGAATACCGGCATACCGGTTTCCTGAGAAATAAGTCTGTCCAGATTGCGCAGCATAGAGCTGCCGCCTGTCATAACAATGCCACGATCCATAATATCAGCGGACAGTTCAGGCGGTGTACGCTCCAATGTGTTACGAACAGCATCCACAATCATGCTTACAGGCTCGTTAACAGCTTCGCAAACATGGTTGGCATTAACCTCTATACTCTTAGGCAGACCGCTGAGCAGGTCGCGGCCGCGAACCTCCATAACAGCAGGCTCATCAACCTTCATTGCGGTACCGATTTCAATTTTAATATTTTCTGCTGTACGCTCACCGATAAACATATTAAAGGCTTTGCGGATATAACGTACAATAGCACTGTCGATAGCATCGCCGCCGCAGCGTACGCTCTTGCTGACAACAATGCCGCCCAGAGAAATTACGGCAACCTCACAGGTGCCGCCGCCGATATCAACAACCATGCTGCCGGTTGCTTCCTGTACAGGCAAGCCTGCACCGATTGCTGCCGCCATCGGTTCTTCAATCAAGTAAGCCTCACGCGCACCTGCTTCAATAGTAGCATCAACAACTGCACGCTTTTCTACTTCGGTAACACCGGAAGGCACACCAACCAGAATACGCGGACGTACAAAGGTACGGTTGCCCATAGCCTGCTTAATAAAATATTTCAGCATAGACTGAGTAATTTCATAGTCGGCAATAACGCCATCCTTCATCGGACGGATAGCGACAATGTTACCGGGAGTACGGCCAATCATTCTCTTAGCCTCCGCACCGATTGCCAGTACCTCGTTAGTGTCCTTTTCAACAGCTACTACCGACGGTTCGCGGATAATAATACCCTTATCCTTGCAATGCACCAGCGTATTCGCAGTGCCCAAATCTATACCCATGTCATCCGACATATTGTTAAAAATACTGATATTAGGGAAAGTAAACTTCATTTCCGACTATCCTCCTAAACTTCTAATGCTCCATCTTCCTGAAAGCTGTAATAAGCACCGTCCCCGATAATCAGATGGTCCAGAAGCGGAATCCCCAACGTTTGTCCTGCCGCCAGCAAAACAGCTGTCAGCTGCCTGTCCTCAATGCTTGGCATCGGATCACCCGAGGGATGATTATGTGCCACGCAGATAGAGGCTGCATGCTGCAGAATCGCCGGCAGAAATACCTCACGCGGATGCACCACCGAGTTGGTCAGCGAGCCCTCTGATACCAGCTCTGTGCCTATTACTTTATTCTTACTGTTTAACAAAATTACCAAAAATTGTTCCTTTGTGGCGTAACGCAGACGCGGCATCAAAAATGCCGCACCATCCTGCGGACAGCCAAAATGGATTTTATCCAAAGGGCGGGCCGACGCAATACGTCTGCCTATTTCCAGAGCTGCCAAAACTGTTGCTGCCTTAGCCTGCCCCATACCCTTGATTTGCATAAGCTCATTTAAGTCCCTCACTCCTGCCAGACGCCTGTACAGACCGCCGTCAGCAGTAAGCTCCTTAGCAATTTCCAACGCTGATTTTTGCGCAGTGCCTGTGCGCAGCAATATTGCCAGCAGCTCTGCATCTGTCAGCGCGTTCACTCCACGCAGAAAAAGCTTTTCCCGTGGTCTGTCCTCTAAGGGAAGGTTTTTAATTTTTTCTGTGTTTGTTGTCTGGTCGATACTACTAAAATCACTGCGAAAATCGCAGGTCCTGCTTACTGCAGGATTAGTCACTCTTCATAGCTCCTCATACTCCTAGTCTTTGCATCATTAAGTACAACAATGACAACGGCAGACCTACAACATTGTTATAGCAGCCATTGATTTTTTCCACCAGGACAGCTCCTCTGCCCTGAATGCCATAGGCTCCTGCCTTATCCATAGGCTCACCTGTAGCAATATAAACATCTATTTCTTCAGCAGTCAGCTGACGAAAGCTTACATCGGTAATGCACACCTCGGACAGCTGCTGTCCCTTATAGCGCACAGCAACGCCTGTCATAACCTGATGTGTACGTCCGGACAAACGCTGCAGCATATCCTTGGCAGCTGCTGCATCCAGTGGCTTGCCCAAAATAACATTATCAATTACTACGATTGTATCTGCAGCAATAACGGGAAGCTCATCTCCCATTTTTGCTGCTACAGCGGCGCATTTGCCGGCTGCGTTATGCAAAGCAACCTCCTGCGCCTGGCTGGCAGTGCCGCTGCCTTCGGCAAAATCCGCAGGACATACCAGCGGAGTAATACCTATTTGCTGCAGCAGCGCCTGTCTGCGCGGAGAAGCTGATGCCAAAATAACCTTCATGCTTCAGCCTATTCCTTTTTACCCATATCAATAACAATCTTCGGCTGCTGGATTTCAAAAATAACAGCCTGCTTGCCTTCGCGAACTGCATCGCGTTTAAAAATACGTGCATAGTTGATGGTTACCAAAAGCCACAAAACAATGCAGCCGGCAATAAACGGCAATTCATCCATATGAAAGAACGTAGCCATACTGTGTCCGCAGGCAACACCTGCAAGAATGCCTGCTACCGGCAGTCCGTAAATAACCAGCTTAGCCTTGCGCTGGTCAAAATCACGGTATTCCGCACCAACCACATCGCCGGCCTTGGCACCTACCGGGTTCCAGCAATCTATATATTTAGGCAGGCCTGTCAGTTCGCTTTCAGCTTTATCAACCTTTACCTCAGCGCGCTCGCCCTGCTTTTTAACAATAATACCTCTAATTTCTGCCATTGAAGCAAATCCTTCCTCTACCAAATATTTAGCTTAATAAGCGTGTACGAAAATATACCAATAGCCAAAGCCGAAAACTACGCCGTAAATCGCCAGGAAAACAAGAACGCCTTGCCAGCATACAGGATAACCAAAGTTAATATCCTCACCGAAAATACCACGGCGGTTAAAAAAAGTATATTTTTTACGTTTTCTGAACCAAGCCAATTTATTATCGGGGCCAACCAGCTTGGCAATCAGATAAATGTAAATAAAAGAACCAAAAAATATTTGCATAACGCGGGCGCATACTGCCACCGGTTCTACGTTAGCTATTGTTTCCATCTGTCAAAGCCTCCTATACCAAAACAATCATCAATTAAAGCTGAATGAATTTATCCGGCATTTCTTTACGCAATACACGGACAAACTCATCACTGGATTTAAACAGCAAACCCGCCAGCTTATTTTTCTTGCCTTCGGTAAATACCAGCAAGCGCTGCGGATTTTCATCAAGTGAATTATAGCGATGGATGTAATGCTTAATCGCTGTTTTACGGAAAAAGCTCTTTACATATTTATCGGTAAAGCTTTCTGTACGGGTCAGGTCAACAGCATAACTGCGTTTAATAAAGCCTAAGCCGTGGCTGATTACCTCAAGCTTCATATCCTTGTAGAGTATCAGAGTATAGCCAAAGGCTACGCGCCAAATCCACAGAGCCAAAAGCACTGTATCCATACCCCAGCCCAGCATATCAAAGCGTCTATGTTCCTGCAGCCAGGTCCATTCATGCCAATAAAGGCTCGCAATCATCAGCAAGGCAATCACTGCAAAGATTTTTCTTTGCGTACTTGTTCCAGATTCTTCACGATACAATTCTTCCAAAAGAGTTCCCTCCAGCTTTCTAAATTGTGCAATAGCAACAAAGCAATCTTATCCAATTAATTATATCAAATTTTACACTTAAAGCATATACCTCAGGCAATAAAAATCGGTGCAAAAATGTGAATTTTACCTGCATCAGACAGCTTTCCTGCAAAAGCAAAACACCGCTTCGCCGGCTTACGCCATTGAAGCGGGTTTCAGTAAGTATTATGCTTTATTAAAATATAGCATCTGATATTACGTCAGCCTTAAGTAACATCTGTCATCCCTGAGGTTTTTCATTGCTAACCATTCAGCAACACCGTTACATATGAACTTATTTGCGCACCTGACCGTTACCGTTAATCAGATACTTCGTACTCGTAAGCTCCGGCAGCGCCATAGGTCCGCGGGCATGCAGCTTTTGTGTGCTGATGCCGATTTCCGCACCGAAGCCGAATTCGTTGCCGTCGGTAAAGCGGGTAGAGGCATTGACGTAAACAGCAGCAGCGTCCACGGTATATTGGAAAAGCTGTGCCGCCTGATAATTATCGGTAACAATACATTCGCTGTGACCGGTGCCGTATTTAGCAATATGAGCCATGGCCTCCTCAATGCTGTCCACAATCTTGACGGAAAGGCGCAAATCGCCGTATTCCGTAGACCAGTCTTCTTCAGTTGCCGGATGCACCTGACCGCTGTACTCCTGCACAGCTTCATCACCGCGTATTTCTACGGCGGAGGAATTATACATCATCAGCATCATCGGCAAAAATTTATCTGCGATATCCTTATGCACTAGCAATGTTTCCATCGCATTGCATACAGAAGGACGCTGCACCTTAGCGTTGAAGGCAATCTTCATCGCCATCTCCACATCTGCATCCTTGTCAACATAGGTATGGCATACGCCCGCACCTGTTTCGATAACCGGCACGCTGGCATTACGCACTACCGCCTGAATCAGGCCGGCACCGCCGCGAGGAATAACCACATCCACCAGGCCGTTCATATGGATTAAATCCTGCACAGCCTGTCTGTCACTGGTATCAACAAACTGAATAGAGCCGGCAGGAATACCTGCGCCCTCAGCAGCCTGCGCCAAAATCGCAGCCACAGTTTTATTGGACTCCATTGCCTCGCTGCCGCCCTTAAGGATAACAGCATTACCTGATTTCAGGCAAAGTCCTGCGGCATCCGCAGTAACGTTGGGACGTGCCTCGTAAATAATACCGATAACACCTAAGGGAACGCGAATTTTAGTAATATGCAGACCGTTAGACAGAGTTTTGCCGTCAATAACATTCCCCACAGGATCAGCCAGGCCTGCTACCTGACGCAGGCCGTCAGCCATACCGCTGATGCGCTCAGCAGTCAGCTTCAGACGGTCCAGCATTGAGCTTTTCATGTCCTTGGCTGCAGCCGCAGCCATGTCGCGCTCATTTGCAGCCAAGATTTCAGCCTGCTGTGCCTCCAGCGCAGCAGCCATCGCCAAAAGTGCCGCATTCTTAACTGCGGTAGAAGTAACGGCAAGCTTGGCAGCAGCCTGCTTCGCAGCCTGCGCCTTAGCCTGCACCAATTCATACGTTGCCATAATTCTCACCCTGCCTTATAAAATAACCAGGTCATCGCGGTGGATAACCTCATCAAAATTTTTATGTCCCAGAATATTTGCAATCTCACCGGAATTGCAGCCCTTAATCTGCTCCAGCTCGGCAGAAGAATAATGCACTAAGCCGCGTGCCAGCTCATGCGCATCCTTGTCGATAACGCTCACCGTACTGCCCGGCAAAAATTCACCCTGCACGGCAAACACGCCTGCCGGCAAAATACTGCAGCCGCCGGCCTTGCGAACAGCCTTGGCACAGCCGTCATCCACAACAATACTGCCGGCGATTTTGGCGCCAAAGGCCAGCCAGCGCTTGCGGAACTGCAGACGGTTTTCGCGGCTGACGAACAAGGTTCCCAGCTCTTCTCCCTGCAGCACACGTGTAATAGCGTTCTTTTCGGTACCGCTGGCAATCACCAGATGAATGCCGCTGCTTGTCGCAGCCTTGGCAGCCTGAATCTTGGTCGCCATACCGCCGGTACCGCGGGCAGAGCCTACGCCGCCGGCACTTGCTTCAATCTCCGGAGTGATTTCCGCAACCTCAGGCACAATCACAGCATCCGGATGCGTTTGCGGATTAGCGGTATAAAGACCGTCTACATCCGAAAGAATGATAACAAGGTCAGCATCCACAATGCCTGCAACCAGTGCCGACATATTATCGTTATCGCCGATTTTCAGCTCATCGAGTGCCACAACGTCATTTTCGTTGACAATAGGGATGACACGCTGACGCATCAGCTCCATAAAAGTATTACGTGTATTGGTATAGCGGTGGCGGTCAATGGCCTCTGTTTTAGTAATCAGCACCTGCGCCACAATCTGACCGTAATCAGCAAAGAATTTTTCGTAGGTGTGCATCAGAACGCCTTGGCCTACAGCAGCAGCAGCCTGCTTGCCGGGAATAGTTTTAGGCTTGCCCGGCAAGCCCATACGGTCCACGCCCACAGCCACAGCACCGCTGGTAACCAGAATCATTTCCTTGCCCTGATTCTGCAAATCGCTGATTTCACGTGCCAGACGATCAATCTGACTAAAATTGCGCTTGCCGTTGACATAGGTAATCGTGCTCGTACCAACCTTAATGACAATACGCTTAGCCTTTTTTAAAGCCTCACGGCTTGCTTCATTGTTTAACATTTCCCCTCACCTGCAGTTCTAGTTTTTTTATTTTGTGCGTTATCCGCAATCCATCTCTTTCGCCAAGGGCGCAGAGAATGTGTCGGATGCTAAATGAAATTGACGACGGCGTACTCCTCATACGTCGAGGAGGATTCGTGACGCAGATGATGCATTATCTGCGTCCTTAGTCCTTATAGTCGAAGACCATATCCCTAATACGCACACTCTGTCCTTCCTGTACGCCCTTTTCCTTCAGCGCCTCGTCGATACCAAGACGTTTCCAGATCAGCTGGAAGCGGTAAAGTGCCTCGTCATTATCAAAGTTAGTCATAGCAACAAGACGCTCGATGTTCTTGCCGCGAACCTCCCAGTCGGTATCATTGCCGACAACAATTTCATAGCTGTCCGGATCAATCTCGTCAAAGCGTGCCAGGTCTTCTTCATCCTCTTCCGGAACATACTGCAAGAGCAGGTCATAAGCCTTAAACATCAGCTCACGCAGGCCTTCGCCGGTAGCGGCACTGGCCTTGCAGATTTCGTAGCCCTTGGCTTCAACATATTCCTTTAAGCGCTCAAAATTTTCCTGCGCCTCCGGCAGGTCCATTTTATTGGCAACAACCAATTGCTTACGGCGTGCCAGACGCTCGCTGTATTCTGCCAGCTCTGTATTGATTTTATCGAAATCCTCAATCGGATCACGACCATCAACGCCTGCAACGTCAACAATATGCAGCAGCACTTTAGTACGCTCTACATGACGCAGGAAGTCATGGCCAAGGCCTACACCCTCATGCGCACCTTCAATCAGACCGGGGATATCCGCCAGCACAAAGCTACGCTCCTCATCCAGACGTACCACGCCCAAAACCGGAGACAGGGTTGTAAAATGGTAGGCAGCAATTTCGGGGCGGGCAGCGCTCACCTGCGCGATAATGCTGGATTTGCCTACGCTGGGATAGCCTACGAGGCCAACGTCAGCCAGCAGCTTCAGCTCCAGCTTCAACCAACGGTTTTCACCCGGTTCGCCCTTTTCGGCAAAGGTCGGTGCACGGTTGGTGCTGGTAACATAGCAGGCATTGCCCTTACCGCCACGGCCGCCCTTAGCTGCCACATAGGTCTGACCGTCCTCAACAAGGTCTGCCATCACAGCACCGGTAGCATCATCGCGTACCAGAGTACCCATCGGCACCTTAACGAAAACGGTATCAGCGCGCACACCGGTGCAATTTTTGGTGCCCCCCTGACCGCCGCGCTTAGCAACATATTTTCTCTTGTAACGGAAGTCAATAAGGGTATTGAGATTTTTGTCCGCAATCAGGACAACATCACCGCCACGACCGCCGTTACCACCATTCGGACCACCCTTTTCTACAAATTTTTCTCTGCGGAAGCTGCTCATGCCGTCGCCGCCATCGCCTGCTTCTACATAAATTCTCGCTCTGTCAATAAACATTTTGTCTTCTCCTATATCGTAAATTTAGCTATTGCTAGGTATATTTATCTATATTATAGCTTATCTTGCAGGAAAAGTGCAACGTGAGAACAATCAAATCCGCAGAAAAGCTTTGAGTTTGCGAAGATTTCACTTTCTGTTGGTATAATGCAGATGGTGCGTTAGCTACAGCCGCTATTATTTCAAGGCAACAGATAATGTGCCAGATGCTAAATGAAGTTGACGAAGGCGTACTTCTTGTACGTCTAGGAAACTTCATGACGCAGATGGTGCGTTAGCTGTAGCCGCACCTAAAAAGACGTGCCTGCAGCCTATAAAAAGCCACAAGCACGTCTATATAAAGAAAAAGGAGAACCTTATTACTTATTTCTGCAAAAATTTATCAACTGCATGGGCGGCGCCACGCCCTTCGGCAATAGCCCACACCACCAGGCTCTGCCCGCGACGTGCGTCACCGGCAGCAAACACACCGGGTACATTGGTCGCATAGCTGCTGTCATCAGCTGCTATACTGCCGTTAGGAGCCTTCGCCAACTTAAATTCCTCGAACAAGCGCTCCTCACTGCCCACAAAGCCCATAGCCAGCAGCACTAGCTGTGCCGGGGCAATGCGCTCTGTACCGGGGATATCTGTCGGCACACTGCGCCCATTCACCTGCTTCCATTCGTTTTGGCACAAGCGCAGACCGCTAACCTTGCCGTCCTCACCGATGAATTCCTTGGTAGTAATGCAGAATTCACGCGGGTCCTGCTTAAATTTATGGATAGCCTCCTCCTGACCGTAATCCGTTTTAAAAATACGCGGGAACTGCGGCCAAGGATTATCTGCTGTGCGGCTGTGCGGCAGACAGGGTGTAATTTCTATCTGACGCACGCTGCGACAACCCTGACGGATAGCTGTTGCCAGGCAATCGTTGCCGGTATCACCGCCGCCGATGATAACAACATCCTTATCCTTGGCATCAATAGCCAGTCCATCCTTCAGATTACTGTTCAGCAGACTTTTGGTTACGCTTTCCAGATAATCCTTAGCGAAATAAATACCCTCCAGCTTGCGTCCGGCAATTGGTAAATCACGCGGCACTGTCGCACCGGTGCACAGCACTACGGCATCATGTTCCTCCAATAATGTGCTGGAGGCAAGCTTTACGCCAACCTCGCTGTTTAAGACAAAGTTTACACCGCTGTCCTCCATCAGTTTGACGCGACGTTCTACCAGCTTTTTATCCAGCTTCATGTTAGGAACACCATACATCAAAAGTCCACCGGCACGGTCGGCACGCTCGTATACAGTAACGCTGTGACCTGCCTTATTCAGCTCATCGGCACAGGCAAGGCCTGCAGGGCCGCTGCCGATAACAGCAACCTTTTTTCCGCTGCGCTTCGCAGGCTTATTGGGCTTTACCAAGCCATGCTCGAAGGCGTTTTCAATAATATATTGCTCAATGTTGCGAATGGTAACCGGGTTATTCACCAGACCTGCATTACAGGCACCCTCACAGGGAGCCGGGCAGACATGGGAGGTAAATTCCGGGAAATTGTTGGTTTTATTAAGACGGGCATAAGCATAATCATCCATCCCGTGATAAACAAGGTCGTTGAATTCCGGCATCAGGTTATGCAACGGACAGCCGGAAACCATACGGTTAATCATCACACCGCTATGACAAAAGGGAACGCCGCAATCCATGCAGCGCGCTGCCTGGCAGCGCAGCGCTTCCTTATGCGGCAGGCTGCTCGTCTTAATTTCCTGCCAATCCTTAATTCTTTCTTCGGGGGCACGCAAAGCAAGCTCCGCACGCTTGTAATCCATAAATCCTGTTGGCTTACCCATTATGCCTTCACCTCCTCAAATACCTTCAGGGTGGCAGCGTCCGCGCTCATTCCCTGCTGCAGATACTCATTAAGCTTCTGCGTAACAAGCTTATATTCTTTAGGGATAACCTTAACAAATTTATCCTGATACTTATCCCAGTTATCCAAAATCTCTAAAGCCAGCTTACTGCCGGTATGCTCTGCATGCTGCAGCAGCATTTTCTTTACCGTCAGGCTGTCGCCGATTGCTTCCAGCTTTTCCAACAGCACGATTTCTTTATTGCAGTAGGTGGCAAAATCTCCCTGCATATCCAAAACATAGGCCGTGCCACCGCTCATGCCGGCAGCAAAATTACGTCCTGTGCGTCCCAAAATAACTACTGTACCGCCGGTCATATATTCACAGCCATGGTCACCCACACCTTCAACAACAGCGTTCACGCCGCTGTTACGGATGCAGAAGCGTTCACCGGCAGTACCGCTGATATACGCTTCACCGCTCGTCGCACCATAGAAGGCAACGTTGCCGATAATAACATTTTCATGCGGATTAAAACGTGCCTCGCTGTCAGGATAGATAATCAGATTGCCGCCTGAAAGTCCCTTGCCTACATGATCATTGGCATCGCCCTCCAGCTCCAGCGTAACGCCCTTAGGCAGAAAGGCGCCAAAGCTTTGGCCGGCACTGCCCTTGAAGTGCAGGTTGATGGTGTCGGCAGGCAGTCCCTCGGCGCCGTAGCGACGGGTAATTTCACTGCCCAGAATAGTGCCGACAACGCGGTCCGTATTCTTAATCGGCAGTGTAATCGAAACAGGCTTTTTAGTTTCCAGATTACTGCGGCAGATATCCAACAGCTCACGCATATCAAGCGATTTTTCCAGCTGGTGGTTCTGCTTTTTAGTGCAAACCTGGCTGGCACCCGGCTCAACCTCCGGCTTATACAGCAGCGGTGCCAAATCCAGATTCTTATTCTTCCAGTTGCGCTCCTCTGCCGGCTTAGGCAGCAGTACCTCAGTACGGCCGACCATCTCATCGATAGTACGGAAGCCGAGCATCGCCATATACTCACGAACCTCCTGCGCAATGAAGTGCATGAAGTTGACAACATATTCCGGCTTACCGTGGAAATTCTTGCGCAGCTCCGGATCCTGCGTTGCCACGCCCATCGGGCAGGTATTAAGATTGCATACACGCATCATGATGCAGCCGATAGCTACCAACGGTGCTGTTGCAAAGCCGAATTCTTCCGCACCCAGCAGAGCGGCGATAATAACATCGCGTCCTGTCATCAGCTTGCCGTCTGTTTCCAGTGTTACACGGTCACGCAGATTATTCAGCAGCAGCGTCTGGTGCGTTTCCATAAGTCCCAGCTCCCACGGCAATCCGGCATGGTTGATGGAAGTACGCGGAGAAGCACCGGTACCGCCGTCATAACCGCTGATAAGCACAACATCAGCACAGGCCTTAACTACGCCGGCAGCAATCGTACCGACACCCACCTCACTTACCAGTTTGACGCTGATGCGGGCACGAGGATTAGCATTCTTCAGGTCGTGAATCAGCTCAGCCAAATCTTCAATGGAATAGATATCATGATGAGGCGGAGGTGAAATCAGGCCAATGCCTGCCGTTGTACCGCGGCATTCGGCAATCCAGGGATAAACCTTGCCGCCCGGCAGCTGTCCGCCTTCACCCGGTTTAGCACCCTGAGCAATTTTGATCTGGATTTCGTCCGCATTGACAAGATAATTGCTGGTCACGCCAAAACGCCCGCTGGCAACCTGCTTAATCGCACTGCGCTTGTTGTCACCATTAGGCAGCGGCGCAAAACGGTTGGGATTCTCGCCGCCTTCGCCGGTATTGCTCTTACCGCCGATACGGTTCATGGCAATAGCCAAGCATTCATGCGCCTCCTGGCTCAAAGAGCCGTAGCTCATAGCACCGGTCTTAAAGCGATGACAAATGCTTTCTACAGATTCTACCTCGTCAATATTTACCGGCAGACGCTGCGGTGTAAAGGTCAGCATACTGCGCAGATTCTGGTTGGCAAAGGCACTGCCGCGCAGCTGCTTGCTAAACTCCTTAAAGAGCTTATAATCACCTGTCTTGCAGGCCTGCTGCAGCTTGACAATTGTTTCCGGATTAAGCATATGCTGCTCACCGCCGTTACGCCATTGATAATGAGAGCCTGATTCATAGCTGAAAAGGTCAATGTTTTGCTCGGCAAACGCAGGCTCATGACGCATGGCAACCTCTCTGGCAATCTCGTCCAATCCGATGCCTTCAAGACGCGACGGAGTTCCTGTAAAATATTCTTCGATAACAGCGCTGCTGATACCGATGGCTTCAAAAATCTGTGCGCCACGATAGGACTGTACAGTAGAAATACCCATCTTCGACAGGATTTTAGCAATACCATGAGTGCAGGCGCTGATATAATTTTCAGCAGCCTTTTCGAAGCTGATATCCAGCATTCCGTCAGCACACATATGCTCCAGGCTTTCAAAAGCAAGATACGGATTGATACCGCTGACGCCATAGCCTAAAAGCAACGCCATATGATGTACCTCACGCGGCTCAGCAGATTCTATGATAATTGATGCGCGCAGACGCGTACCGTTTTTAATCAGATGATGATGCAGACCTGCACCTGCCAGCAAGGCAGGAACTGCTGCCATTTCTTTAGTAATGCCGCGGTCGGATAAAATTAAAATACACTTTCCTTCCGCAATATATTTATCAGCAGCAGCAAAGATTGCATCCAACGCCTGCTTTAAGCCGGCACCGCCGTCAGCAACCTTGTAAAGCATAGGTATTGTTGCTGCCTCGAAATTAGGAATATTCTTAAGCTTAGCAAGCTCAATATTGCTTAACACAGGAGATTCGGCCGAAATCTGGTGGCAGCTTTCCGGCTGCGGATCAATCAGATTCAGTTCCGGACCGATACCACTGGTTGTATCCGTGAAAACCTCCTCACGAATAGCATCAATCGGCGGATTTGTTACCTGCGCAAAAAGCTGTTTAAAATAATTATATAAGAGCTGCGGCTTTTCGCTGAGCACTGCTAGAGGTGCATCATTGCCCATTGCTCCCAACGGGTCAATACCCTTCTGCGCCATAGGACGTAAAAACTTAGTCAAATCCTCCAACGTATAGCCAAATGCACGCTGACGCTGCATAAGTGTCTGAGAATCTGTCACCGGCAGCTCACTCTTAAGCGGAATATTTTTCAGCTTGATAGAATTTTCTTCCAGCCATTTATGATACGGATGCTCGCAGGCAATTTGGTGCTTAATCTCATCATTGCCGATAATGCGTCCCTGCTCCGTGTCAATCACCAGCATACGTCCGGGACGCAGGCGGTCTTTTTTGACAATAGTTGCCGGGTCAATATCTACGACACCAACCTCAGATGCGAGAACAATAGTATCATCATTTGTAATATAATAACGCGACGGTCTGAGACCGTTGCGGTCCAAAGCAGCACAAATAGTACGGCCATCCGTAAAAGCCATAGCAGCAGGTCCGTCCCATGCCTCAATCAGCGAATTATGATATTCGAAGAAGGCCTTCAGGTCATCATCCAGATGCGGATTTTTGCCCCACGGCTCAGGAATCATCATCATGACAGCATGCGGCAGACTGCGTCCGCTCATCAGCAAAAATTCCAAAACATTGTCGAACATGCCGGAATCGGAACCGGTTTCGTCAACAATCGGCATAACCTTCTGGATATCATTACCCCAAAGACTGTTGCCGCACATCGTCTGGCGCGCACGCATCCAGTTGATATTACCGCGCAATGTATTTATTTCACCATTATGCATCAGGTAACGATAGGGATGAGCACGCTCCCAGCTGGGGAAGGTATTCGTGCTGAAGCGGGAATGGACCAAAGCCATTGCCGTTTCAATCGAGCTGTCCTCCATATCGGCATAAAATGTTCGCAGCTGTTGTGTTGTAAGCATGCCCTTATAGACAATAGTACGTGATGACAGACTTGAAACATAAAAGTACTTGCCGCCGCGCAGCTTGCCGTAACGGATATAATTCTCGGCCTCACGGCGGATGCAGTACAGCTTGCGCTCAAAAGCATTATCATCAATATCCATGCGGTCCAGGACATCAGCCGACGGACGGATAAAAACCTGTGCCATAAAAGGCATGCTTTGGCGTGATTTTTCACCTAAAACCTCCGGATGCACCGGTACCTTACGCCAGGCAATAATTCCCTGACCATTCGCTTCGACAATGCGTTCAAAGTGGCGCTGAACATTTTCTCTTTCTACAACATCCGGTGGCAGAAAAATAAAACCTACGGCATATTTTCCTGCTTCCGGCAGCTCCACATCCTGCTTAGCGCATTCCTTGACAAAAAAGTTATGCGGAATCTGCAGCAGCACACCGGCACCGTCACCGGAGTTCATATCTGCTCCCTGACCGCCGCGATGGTCCATGTTATGCAGAACCACCAGAGCCTGTCTTAAAATTTTATTAGACTTCTTGCCCTTAATATTGGCAACTACACCAACACCGCAGGCATCGTGTTCAAACCAAGGATCATACAATCCCTGTTTCTTGGGCAGCGAAGTATTCATAATAAATTCCCCTCTCAAAGCATTTTATCAGTAAATCTATTAACAGTTCTATTAGTGTTTCTATTAAAGACCACCACGTCAACTGTAATTTTAATTATAATACCACACCATTATGATTGCAAATTGTATACATGTATATTTTAAAATTCACCTCTCGTACTATACACACAGTAACAAAACATAAATTATACTACACCATGGCAGTAGTATAATTTATGTTTTCATGTCCAACAGCATCTATTACTTCTTTTTGCTTTTACGAGGTATAAATCTACCTTCTTCCAAAGTATACTTCGTCTGCTTCGTATAATCATCATTAGAGCAAACAAAGTAACTTCCATACCTACTATATCTCTTTAATATGTAACGTGTTACCCCATAAAGCTTCTTGCAATCATCACAGATTTGAAAAACAGGCGCATTATTATAATCAGCATAGGAATGCTTTCCGCTAGAACATTTCCAATAACTCTCTTCACCATCTACTCTTCGTAAAGCTGTTTTGCAAATTGGACAAACAAGTTCTTTTTTGCTTAAAGCCAAAGCTTTCTTGACGCAACTGCACTGCTTATCTGTTTTCAAACAATCTGCTTTCGCCACTGGAACAGCATCAGCTATATGCTTTTCCCTAATCGAGCTTGCAGAAGCTGCGCAATTTTTCTCTTTTAATGCATTACTTACTTCCTCCCAACTAAGTACACTCTGCCTATCTTTAAGAATATGATACATTTTATAGACAGGTCCGTTTTCGCCCTGCTTAGCCCAGGCGTCCTCGAACTGAGCCACAACATAAAAACGATTTTTTGCTCGAGTTGCTGCAACGTTAACAATATTATTATTAACCCACTTAATCGCACCCTCTGAACCCTTTTGATTATCACATCCTAACAGGAAGATAACCTCAGCAGCCTCTTTGCCTTGGAAAGTGTGTACAGTGCCAATTTTATTATTCATATTATAATTAGGCCGCTTCTTTTTAAGAAATGCTTTAATTCCTTTTACAACCGAAGTAAACGGACTAATAATGTAGATTGAAGGATTGCCGTGTTTGGAAACGTCTTCATCGTTATATGAATTTGCAAAAGCTCTATCAAGCAACTCACAAACTATAGCAGCGTGCGCCTCAACAAAATGATTCTTATTGCCAATTTCAGCACCGGCAGCCTCTATCCACAATGATTTTTCAAATATAACCGGTTTATTTTTTACCGGCGTACTTTTCTTCATAATACCGTTATAAGAAATTTCATTGGAGATATCAAACATAGGACTTATGCAGCGTCTATGCACCAGCAGAGGACAGCCAAGCCATTCGTATTGCTCATTTTCCGCATCATACATGTAAGTGCCTATCTTATTTATTAAATCAGCACATCTCTGAACGGAAATGGTTTTATCCTTATACGGAGTATATTTCTCTTCATGAAAAAGTCGTCTTAAAATGTCCAACTCATCGGTAACAACAGGCTCCACCTGCTTAGGATCGCCCACGATAATTGCTTTGCGCGCTCTTAACAAGCTACCAACAGCCATCTGTGGCTGTGCCTGTCCCGATTCATCAACAATCAACAAGCCAAAGAGATTGCGTTCAGGTAAATCCTTGAAGAATCTTTGTACAGAAGCAAAGGTAGAGGAAATTACGGGTACAAGCAAAAATAACGTCTGATAGGCAGCTCTTGCAATTACAGCTTTATCAGTAGCATTAAACTTTAACGGCTGTCCAGCAAATTTGCCTGTCCACAGAGCCTCCAAAAACTTAAGATTTGTCTGACATTCAAACGAAGCCAAAACAAAAGTTTCAATAACTCTCAAAGCACAATATAATAGTTTTTCTCTCTGCCTGTCATATTCAGGAATAAACCAGGGATCCTGCGTCTGCGCCCCTTTATAGAATTCATCACCCTTAGGTTCAAAACGTTCTAAAACTCTATCTACAAATCCTTCATCGACATAAACAACCTTCTCATGCTTCTGCTTAAATTTCTCTAAAAACTTCTTAGCAGCATCTTTTTCGCTTACGGAAGCTTCTGAAGTACAAATCCGCGCCATCCGGCAACACTCCTGCAAGTCTTTGCGCAACCTGAGAACCTTATCTCTTTGTAAATTATAAGCAGTAGCAGCATCTCTAAAATTGTTCTTATCATGTCCTTCGCCGTCTTTGGAATAACGCTGGAGAATCTTTTTCAGCGCCTTCCATAAAAACTCATTAATATTTTTCTTTTTTCCTAAGGGCGCAGCAATTAACCCCCAGATATCCGGATTGCCCTTTTCATCTCGCAAATCAAATAAGCTTATAGCCTCATCAGTAAAATAAACATCTTTGACCATCTGCGTAGCTTCCTGCTCAGACCCTTTGCCATCTGCTTTTTCATTAGCAGGCTTTGGCGAAACCTCTGCCGAAGAATCTTCAGCCAAAGTCACTGTAAACAAGTCCTTAATGTGTTCATCCTTGATATCACCTAAAAGCTTACTTTGCTGAGGCAGCTCCTTGCTTATATTCTCCACAGCCGTATTATTACAAGAAGTCACCAAAATACTGTAATCATTGAGTTTATCCGCTTTATCATTAAATAGATGGCATTCTGTATCTACATGCTCTCCATATAACTCACTAAGCTTATGCGGCTTAAAAGCCTGCTCAGGATCATTAAGCTGAGCAAGAACATTAGCCTTTTCGATAATACAATGCACAATAATTTCTTTTAATAAGGTAGTTTTGCCAGTACCAGGAGGCCCGTTGACAGAAAAAATATTTTTTTCATCAAAACCATCTTTTCTTTCAATAATGCTAACCATATTATTGATAGCAATTTGCTGAGTAAGGGACGGACTGAATTTGGAAGGCCACTTGCCTAAAGGTGCTTTTTCTACATCCAAAATATACTGTAAATATCGCAGTAGTTCCCCATGATCAGAATTTACTATATCTATGCGTTTAACATCTGAACGTTTCAAATTTTTTGGTGTATGCACCATTTCACTATAAGCGCTAGTTATATAATTAACAAGATCAACAGTAGTTACAGCTTTATTTTGCAGAGTTTGTAATGCCAAATTCAAATCATCGCAGAAAAAACTATTGAAAAGTGGCATATAATCGTTGTCATCTTCTACATCTTCACCGCTAGAGCACAATTTATAGCTGATACCGCAATAAACATCATAACTCTTACCAGCATAATCATCTGCCAAATATTCTTTATAGCTTGCTTCTAAGAAAGGCTGAACAAAATCCTTATAAACTAAGCTGCAAACCTTAGCAATACGTTCTTCATCAATTGCATCTTCAGCTAAGGCAGGATAACCATCTGCCTGCAAAGAAGTTTCTTCGCCTTCCTCTGGTAAGCTGTCATTTTCTAATAAGCCTTCACCTGCAAGTATTTTTTCTAAACGTGCATTAGCCTCATCATATATCTTTTTATCAAGAGTAGCCGCATCAAAACCACTTCTTTGGCTTAAACGGCTTAATATCCATAAATTAGGCGAAAGAGAAAATGATCCCTGTTTATAACTGCCATGTGCATCCAATTGAAAAGTAAACCACGCCAGCTTTGTCTCATTTTTTTCTATTCTTGTGTCTACAAGCTCTTTAATCTTAGGATTGGTTTTCTCCAAAAACTCAGCAAATTTATTAATACAAGCCTCTCTACTAATTTTGCCAACATAAAAGGTTAAATCACTCCAATTTCTAAAACCGGCAGCCTTAGCATTTTCCTTAAGCCTGTCCTCTATTTTTTCGCTGACAGCAGGCTTTGAGGTAATAACCGGCGGTAAATTCAACACGATAAAATTCTTGAGAAATTTAGGCTTCTTTTTACCAGCTGAGCATGAATTATTTTTTACTACAGCCTTAAAATTATCAGCATCTTTTTTAGCGTCAGCATAATAATCCTCTTGACTAAATACTTCTGAAATATGCCAGAACTCTAGTATAGATTTAGCTACAGGTTCTAATTTTTCCGCTTCTTTTTTAGGCTCTGCTTGTGCAGTTGAACCTATAGCAATGTACTTTTTTATACCATTTTTAATAAAATCAAACATAAACCGCTCTCCTTTACTTTCGAAAAATATATGATAACTAAATAGTAATTTCAGAAAGCATTACTCACAGTCAGCATATATTTCTTGCTATTTATATACTTCTTAAAACATTATTTTTATTATACAACAGTAAATTACAAAAGCAAAGAACTTAGCCTCCTCATTTCTACAATCTAAAAAAGTATTGATGTGCTTAAAACGCCAAGTATCCATTGTACACTTTCCACTCAACAAGGACGTAAACGTTACTTTTGAGCGAAAGTTAAAATTCACACTTGACAAACCGTGAAATTATTGCGATAATGTGAAGAACACAGCGATGTGTTTGTTTTAATTTAAGAACAAAAAATGCAATGACCGGGAAAAATTACCTGCCCCAGCATCCAGAGAGACGGCGTATGGTGCAAGCCGCCAGCAAGCAGGCAAAGAAGCTCACCCGTGAGCAGCTTCTCTGAACCAAGTAGGAGCAGACGTTTCCAGCACGTTACGTTGCCGATCCGCTAATCGGGAAAATTAAGTACAACTTAGGGTGGTACCGCGAAAAAATTTCGCCCCTATCTGCAAGCGCAGATAGGGGCTATTTATTTCATTGTACACTCTTTCTAACTTAAAAATTTTACAGGCTGTCTAGAGGAGCGTCAGATGCGAAGAAGCGCGACGACGGCGTACATACCAGTACTCCTAGGAGCGCTTCTGAAGCAGATGGCCTCTTATAGGCAGCCCCTAAAGAAAGAAGGACTATCTTATGGGAATGACAATGACGCAAAAAATCTTAGCCAAGCACGCTCACCGCGACAGCGTAAGCGCCGGCGACCTGCTTGTTTCTCAGGTAGATTTAGTATTAGCAAATGATATCACCGGTCCTCCGGCAATCAATGAATTCGAAAAAATCGGCAAGCCGGTATTTGATAAAAATAAAATTGCTCTGGTTCCGGACCATTTCTCTCCCTGCAAGGATATCAAATCCGCAACCATGTGCAAGCGTATGCGCGACTTCGCCCGCAAGCACGAAATCAAAAACTACTTTGAAGTAGGCCAGATGGGTATCGAGCATGCACTGCTGCCTGATAAAGGCCTTGTTGCCCCCGGTGAAATCATCATTGGTGCCGATTCCCACACCTGCACCTATGGCGCACTCAATGCGCTGAGCACCGGCATGGGCCAGACCGATATCGGCTGCGCTATGGCCAGTGGCACCTCCTGGTTCAAGGTTCCGCAGGCTATCAAGGTTAACCTGACAGGCAAGCTGCCGAAATACGTTAAAGGCAAGGACATCATCCTGACCATCATCGGTATGATTGGCGTTGACGGTGCCCGTTACCAATCTTTGGAATTCACTGGCGAAGGCGTCAGCGAGCTTTCGATGGCCGACCGTTTAACTATCTGCAACATGGCTATTGAGGCCGGCGGCAAAAACGGTATTTTCCCCGTTGACGAAAAAACCATCGAATTCTTGAAGGAACGCGGCGTAACCCGTGAATGGGAAGCAGTTACTGCGGACGAAGACGCTGAATATGCCCGCGTACTCGATATTAAGCTCGACGAGCTTGTTCCTGTTGTTGCTTATCCGCATCTGCCGGAAAACACTCATCCTGCTAAGGAAGGTCATGCAATCAAAATCGACCAGGTTGTCATCGGCTCCTGCACCAACGGCCGTTTGGAAGATCTTGAACAGGCTGCCGAAATTCTCAAAGGCCACAAGGTTTGCGACCATGTGCGTATGATTATCATCCCGGCAACCCAACAGATTTATCAGGAAGCTATGCACCGCGGTTACATTGATACCTTTATTGATGCAGGCGCAGCCGTTTCCACTCCGACCTGTGGTCCCTGCCTGGGCGGTTACATGGGTATCCTCGCAGCAGGCGAGCGCGCTGTTTCCACCACAAACCGTAACTTCCGCGGCCGCATGGGCCATGTCGACAGCGAGGTTTATCTGGCAAGCCCCTATACCGCTGCAGCCAGTGCCATCACCGGTTATATCACCAGCCCTGAGGAGGTAGTAAAATGAGCAAAGTTTGGCGTTACGGCGACCACATTGATACAGACGTTATTATCCCGGCAAGATATCTGAACATTGCCGATTTCAAAGAATTAGCAGAGCACGCAATGGAGGACGCGAAGGAAAACCTGGAAATTAACTTCGCTGCCAACGTACAGCCCGGCGATTACATCGTAGCAGGCAAAAACTTCGGCTGCGGTTCTTCCCGTGAGCATGCTCCGGTAGTATTAAAGGTTAAGGGCATCAAATGCATCGTAGCAGACAGCTTTGCCCGTATCTTCTATCGCAATGCGATTAACATCGGCCTGCCGGTGCTGGAAATCGGCGCCGACGTAGAAAAGATCGAACCCGGTGACGAAATTGACGTTGACGTCAACAAGGGTGAAATCAAAATCCTTAATAAAAACATTACGATCAAAACAAAACCGTTGCCGGAATTTATCCAGCATATCGCAGACTGCGGCGGCCTGATTAATTATATTAAAGGAGAAAACAAATAATGAAGATTTGCTTACTGCCCGGTGACGGCATTGGTGTAGAAATTGTTGATGCAGCGGTAGAGGTTCTCGACGCTGCTGCCAAAAAATTCGGCTTTGAAATTGAATATGACAAGCAGCTTATCGGCGGCTGTGCTATCGACGCAACCGGCGTTCCTCTGCCGGAAGCAACCATCGCCAGCGCTAAGGCTGCCGACGCTGTACTGCTCGGTGCTGTCGGCGGACCGAAATGGGATAATGTTGCTCCGGATATCCGTCCGGAAAAAGGCCTGCTTGGTATCCGCAAGGCTTTGGGCCTGTATTGCAACCTGCGCCCGATGACCGTTTCCAAATTCACTGCGCATCTTTCTCCGCTGAAAACAGAACGTGCAGAAGGTGCCGACCTGTTAATCGTACGCGAGCTTACCGGCGGCATTTACTTCGGTGAGCACAACGAAGCGCACCTCAACGCTGACGGTGTTGAGGAAGCAAGCGACGTTGAGCTTTACACCCGTCCGGAGGTAGAACGCATTGCCCGTTTTGCTTTTGAAGCTGCCAAAAAACGCCGCGGTAAAGTAACCAGCGTTGATAAAGCCAACGTATTGGGCTCCAGCCGTATGTGGCGCAAGATTGTTGCCGAAATGCAGGCTAAGGATTATCCTGAAATCGAGCTGAACAATTTCTATGTTGATAACTGCGCTATGCAGTTAGTGCTGAATCCGAAGCAATTCGACGTTATCTTGACCAACAATATCTTTGGTGATATCCTCAGTGACGAAGCCAGCACGATTGCAGGCAGCATCGGCCTGCTTCCGAGCGCCAGCCTCGGCGACGGCACCGGTATGTACGAGCCTATCCACGGCAGTGCGCCTGATATTGCCGGTCAGGGTATTGCTAACCCGTTGGCAACCATTCTCAGTGTTGCTATGATGCTGCGCTACTCTCTGAACCAAAACGAAGCAGCAGACGCTATGGAAACAGCTGTTGACGCAGTTATGGAGCAGGGCTACCGCACTCCGGACCTTTATGCAGAAGGTCTGAAGAAGGTTTCTACCTCTGAAATGGGCCACCTTGTTGCTCAGGAGCTGCTGAAATAAACATTCACGGTATAACGCCATCCCCTCAGCGTTTACCAAAGCATTTCTACCCGTAAGCCTTACGTTTGGGGCTTACGGGTAAATTTTCCAACATTTAAGCATTATTATATTTTGATTTTTTTGTTTTTTGGATTTTTTTATGATTGTTGTGGTGTATTATGATGCAAATTTCAACTGAAAACATTAATTCCGTATACACTAATAGTGTTTCAAGCAATGCTACAGCCTTCCGCCAAGGCTTGCACGATGGCATCCCCATAGGATTGGGGTATTTTGCTGTAGCCTTTTCCTTAGGTATTATTTGCCGCACATCCGGTCTTTCTGTATTACAAGGCTTTTTAACAAGTCTGCTCAACAACACTTCAGCCGGTGAATTTGCCGCCATTACCCTCATAGGGCAAAACGCCAGCTATACAGAAATAGCACTGGTCACACTCATCGCCAATGCACGCTACATGCTAATGAGCTGTGCTCTTAGCCAAAGGCTTAGCAGCGCACAAAGCTTTTTACATCGTCTGGCTATGGCCTTCGCTGTAACGGATGAACTTTTCGGTATCGCTATCTCCCGTCCCGGTGTTTTGAATCCCTACTATTACTATGGCGGTATGGCTGTAGCAATTCCCGGCTGGTCGATTGGCACAGCCTGCGGCATTATCGCCGGTGCAGCGTTGCCAGAGCGCATTGTCAGCGCACTGAGCGTAGCACTGTTTGGCATGTTCCTCGCTATTATCATGCCTCCGGCGCGCGAAAGCCGTATCATTCTCACTGTTGTAATCACAAGCTTCATCGCCAGCTTTGCAGCAACATATCTGCAGCCGTTGGCACAGCTTACCGGCGGTACGCGTACCATTATCCTCACTGTAGTCATCGCAGCGGCTGCAGCCTGGCTAAGACCGGTGCAGTCCCAGCAAAAGGAGGATTAGCAGATGGAACACAATATTTACATTTATATTGCAGTCATGGCGCTTGTTACCTATGCTATCCGAGTGCTTCCCCTCACACTCATCCGTAAGGAAATCAAAAATCCCTTCATCCGTTCGTTTTTATATTATGTTCCCTACACGACGCTCGCAGTAATGACCTTTCCTGCTATCCTGCAGGAAACACAAACACCTGCTGCAGGTGCGCTTGCCCTCGGCGTCGGCGTTGCCACCGCCTGGCGCGGCATGAGCCTTTTTCATGTGGCTTGCTGCTGCTGTGCAGTGGTGTTTATCGTAGAATTTATCATGGTGCCGTAAGGCGCAAAAAAGCCGTCGGCTCAAGAGATTTTTCTCCGGGCCGGCGGCATTTTTGCTTCTGTAATCAACGTGCGTTTAAGCCTAATTCGTTAATCAAGGCGCGCTGCAACAACTTTGAAAAATTGATATCGTTATCAATTGCCATATTATTAAGCCATGCAGGAATCGAGAGCGTCTTTTTTACAGCCTTTGCATTATATTTTTTATCATACGCCAGCTTATCAAAAGCGACCATCATCACAAACTGACCGCCTTCAAGTTTAATTTCATTTGGTTTTGATGCCTGAGGATATTCTTCAGGCTTCTTACCTTCCAACATCAGGCCTATCACTTCCTGCACCATCTCCAAAGCTTCTTCCAAGGAATCTCCTTGCGTATTGCAGCCGGGAATATCCGGAACATAAACGGATACGCCTACTTCCTCAGGCTCAAAAATTACCGGATAAAAATATTTTTTAGACATAATACGTTCCTTTCCTCTGCTTATCGCTTTAATCCAGCCTGTTTTAGAATAGCCTGTTCCAAACCTTTCTTCAATTCTTTAGCATGTAAAGGTACAGCAATGGTTATATTCCGCTGTGGGTTAAAATATTTTTGATGAGAACCATTATTGCTCTTCACATAAACAAAACCATTTTGTAAAAGCAATCTGATCATTTCTTTAGGGGTTAGTGGCATAAACGCAACCTCCTTTAATTTATTATACTACGTAATATTACGTATGTAAAGAAATGCTTGCTTCAACAAAAAAGTCTTCGTACATACCTGAATATGCACGAAGACCAAAATATTTTACGAAATTTTTATCTCACAGCAGCCAGTGGAACATGCCGAAATAAGAGAATACGCACAGCACCGAAACCCCCAGCGCCGAAACGCCGAACATTTTCATAAACAGGCTCTGCTGCTGCTTCTGATTGGCATTGGCAGCCGAAGCATAAGCTGCCAGCGCCAACGCACCACCTGTAGAAAGCGGACTGATGGCAGCGACATGCGAAATCGTTGTAATAGAAGACGCCAGCTCCAACTCATTCACACCGCCAAGCTGCTGAGCAACATGCGGCACTGTCGGCAGCAGCGTAGGCATAACAACACCGCTGCTTGAGCTGAACCAGCTCATAACACCGGATGTAAGGCCCATAACAGCGGCAGCACTTTTAGCACTCATCAGCGAAACAAGTACATTGGAAAGCACCTCAATACCGCCAAGATCTATAATCAGCTGCATCAAAACACCGACACCGGTAATCAAAAGCAACGTATTCCAGGGAATATGCCTGATTGCTTTTGTTTCATCGGAAACACGCAAAAAGGACAGTACCGCAGCAACCGCAAAGCTTACCAGGCCAACATTAATGCGTAAAAGCATAACCATAAGAACCATTGCCACAATACCGGCCATAGTCGTCAGCTGCTTTTTATTGAAGCTGGGAACTTCTTTTTTCTGCTCTGTAGCAGCAGAACGCAGCTTATAACCGCCCAACAAAATATAGACAATAACGGCATAAATAGTAAAGGAAAAAATACCATTCATCAGAAAATCATTTTCAATACCGGTCAAGCCAAATTCTGCACACAAATTTGCACCGATAATACCGGTAGCAGCGAGCGGCGATAAACCGCCGGCGCAGGCACCCAAAACAGTTAAGGTTGAAAGCAGCACAGGACTGATTTTCATCTCTGCTGCCAAGGACATGGAAAAAACCATCATTATTGCCATAGTCGGTACGGAGCCGGGACCAAGTGCAGCAAGTATAATAGAGAATACATAAATGATGACAGGAATCAGATAAACACGCTTGCCCGCTAAGGAAATCACCTTCTGCGCCAGTAAATCAAGACTGCCGTTAATCTGTGCCAGGCTGAACAAGTAGGTTACACCCAAAAGCATCAGGAACAAAGAAGCATTAAAGCCTTTAATAATTTCTGCATCGCTAACGCCTGCCATACGTCCCAAAAGTAAGGCAAAAGCTATGCATAACAGACCCGTATTCATCTTACGGATAAAACCAAGCATAATCGCCAGAAGTAAAAAACCCAAGGATAACAGAGCCATCGGAAACCTCCAAAAAAATTATTTGAGAGTGTATTTGAGAGTGTAGTAACAGGAATATTAAATATAACAGAATCGCTATTTATATAATAACACTTGGGCATTACTTTGTAAAACAGTAGTTTCGTTTTGCCTATTCTTGTTTAGCATCAATATTATTCCGTTTAGGAATAGTCTTTTTATTATCACGGTTACGCAGATATAGTCTACGCTATTCCAACTCTTTATAGTAAAATAGTTTATTTCCTGCAAAATAAATGATACAATAAATAATTGAGAGAAGATTAGACAATTTTCATGGTTATAACAGCACAGTGAAAATTAGATTATGGAGATGATTGCTTTGCCGAATTATGCAGATATAAATGGACGGCCGATGAAGAAGCTGCAAATAGAACAATACCTGCGCAAGCTGCAGCTTAACAACTTTGAGCCGGCTGTTAATTTAGCAACCCTGACTAAATTACAGGATGCGCACCTCAAATATATTCCCTACGAAAATTTTGACTGTCTTAACGGCAAAATTACTTCGCTCAAACGCCATGATATGTTCAATAAGATTATTATGCATAACCGCGGTGGCATCTGCTTTGAGCTGAACGGACTTTACAACTGGCTTTTGGAATCCCTGGGCTTCGACGTAACAAGCTACGCTGCCCGCTTTATCGATAAAATGGAAACCTACCAGCTGCGCCGCCACCGCGTAATGTGTGTAGCTTTAGGTGATAAGCGTTATCTTACCGATGTCGGCGTGAACAGCGAGAGTCCGCGTGTTCCGCTGGAGATTGTGGAAGGACTGATTCAAAGTGACGGCATCAGCCAATACAAATTTACCCGCAGTGAATTTTGGGGCTGGCTGCTTTGGCAGAAGGAGCGCGGTAAAATCTGGAAGCGTCTCTTCGGCTTCACAGAGGAACCGCAGATAGACAAGGATTTTATTACCGCCAGCTTCTGGTGCGATGCCCATCCCGACTCACCGTTTATCAAAAGCAAAAAGCTGTCTATTTTCCGCGAGGACTGTAATATTACCATCCGCGGTAATTATTTGAAATTTTACCTTGGCGGTCGCGTTAAGTACCGCTATAAAATCAACACCGGTGTCGAGCTTAAGGAGATTCTTTGGGAGTATTTCGGTATTAATGTAGAATACCGCCTCAAGGATGATGGTATAGAATACTAAGCCGGCAGGAGATTTATAACATGCCTGATTTATTTTTTCCCAGTTATACCAAAAAAATACTGTCTGCTTTGAACGCTGCCGGCTATGAAGCCTATCTTGTCGGCGGTGCTGTGCGCGACCTGCTTTTGGGCAAGTCTCCTGATGATTATGATATCACTACCAATGCTCTGCCGGAGCAGGTTTTGGCAGTTTGCAAGCAACAAGATTGGAAAACTGTTGACCAATTAGGTCACAACTTCGGCTGCGTAGTTATCGTTATCAACGGCGTCGCTACCGAAGTAACAACCTTCCGCGGCGAACGCTATAACGACGAAGATATGCATCGCCCTGCCGCGACATGGTTTTGCAGCAGTCTGCGCGAGGATTTGAGCCGTCGTGATTTTACAGTCAACGCTATGGCACTGTCACTTGATGGCACATTGTATGATTATTTTGGCGGTCAGCAGGATTTGCAACGGAAAATTTTACGTACCGTAGGTGACGCCAAGCAGCGCTTTCACGAGGACGCGCTGCGTATGCTGCGCGCCTGCCGCTTTGTGGCGCAGCTTGGCTTTACGTACGAGCAGGCAGGCTGCGAAGCATTGCCTGCCTGCGGAGCGCCGAATACACCCTACTACCTGCCGCATGGCTTCAGCTTTCCAATAGAACGTTGCGCCGGCCTTTCGTTGGAGCGTGTGCGCAAGGAATTGGAAAAGCTCATTACATCTGAATATGCAGGCACTGGCTTAATGCTGATGATGGCAACAGGCCTTTTAGGTGTAAGCTGTCATGCCCGCGAAAACGGCAGCGATACTGTCATTCCCATTCTTCCGGAAGCACTGCACCTTTTAGGTCTGCACCAAAATCCACGCTTTCATTTATATGACACCTGGGAGCATACACTGCTGGCAATCGACAACAGTCCACGCGATTTAGCCATCCGTTGGGCACTGGTACTGCACGATTTAGGCAAAGGCTTGCCCGGTATCCGCAAGCTCAACAAGGAAGGCCAGCCGTCCGATCCGGGGCATGAAGCTGAAAGCGCAATTATGGCTCAAGCAATTTTAACGCGCCTCGGCTACAACAAAAGCTTCGTGCATCTGGTAACCTGGCTGGTAGCGCAGCATATGCGCTTTGCGCCTATGCTGCTCACCGGCGAGCGCACCCTGCTGCGCTGGGTGCGCAGCGAAGCTGGCAACTCCGGCTTCCGCACGCAGGCAGAGCTGACGCAGGCCTACAGCCTGCTGGTAGAAGTTTTTCTTGCAGACATGGGAGCAACCCACGCCCGCGAAAACGAGCAGCTAATGGCTGAAGGACGCCTTCTGGGCCGTCAGGTTGTAGAGCTGGTACGTACACGCATGCCTGTATGCAGCAAGGATCTTGCCATCGGCGGACGCGAGCTGCTGGAGCTTGTTCCCCAAGCTGAAATCAAAAATATTTTATCCTACCTGCTGGAGCGCGTACAGTCAGGCAATCTTCCCAACGAAAAAGAAGCTTTGCTCACAGCAGTCCATAAGCATCTTAAGCGCAAAGCTACAATCAGTTCAGGAGACACCATATGAAAACAAAACGCATTTTACTGGCCGTTATTTGTCTGCTAATCATTTTAGGCGGTCTTAATTATCTTTTGCAGCAATCCCCTATGCCCATCGGCACTCCCGGCAGTACACCGGCAGCCGGTGCCGCACAATTCGTTGGCAAACATGATATCAAGGATTCACCTTATTTTAAGCATCCTGATTTTTATAATATGCAATCTGACGAGCATCTTACCATCCTGCCGAAATTTGCCACTACACAGCAAATCACTCATTATACCTGTGGTCCGGCAGCAGCGAATATGGTTGTAAAATATTACAAGGGCAAGACGCTTGATGAAGAGCTGGCCGTTGCCAAAATCATGGGCAGCAGCAAAACCGTCGGCACCAACACCAAGGGCATGGTAAACTACTTTGAAAAAATCGGTTGGGAGGTTCATTCCTCCATCAAAGATAAAACTCCCGACAGTTATAAGGAGTTCCTCAAATTTGTCGAGAGCAATCTGAAAAACAACACACCTATCATTGTAGAAAACGTCGATTGGGGCGGGCACTGGCGTGTCATCATCGGTTACGACAGCATGGGCACCACACACAAAAGTGACGATGTGCTTATTATGGCAGATCCCTATGATACCACCGACCATCTGCAGGACGGCTACAGCATTGTACCGGCAGAACGCTTCTTCTATATGTGGTTTGACCACCAGCTTTTCCCGCAAAGTGAGCAAAAACGCCAATGGCTGACGGCCAAACCAAAAGATTAAAAAGCGCTCCATAATGTTTTTTCAAAATAAAACCGTTGCCGCATTTTACCTGCAGCAACGGTCTTTTATTTTATATGTATAAACTTTTAGCTTGCAGCTTCCTGCTCCGCTCCGCGCACATGCTTGAAATAAGAGTACACTGCTACGCTCATCAGGACGCAGCCGGCAAATACAAGCACATAACGCGAGCTCATAAAGCTTCCCAAGGCACCACCTACGAGCGGCCCCACGACACCGCCAAACTGCTGCGCACTAGTAACCAGGCCAAAGGCCTTACCTCGCATATTGGCAGCAGTAACACGCGTCAGGTTAGCATTGATATTAGGCACAGCGCCTGCCAGGAACAAGCCGTAAACAAACTGGATAGCTGCAAACTGCCACACAGTATTGATGAACAGCTGGAAAAGGTTAATAAAACCGGCAATAAAGGTTACAATGCAGAATACGCGCACGTAACCGAAGCGCTGACCGCGTTTTCCCCAAAACGGTGCCGCCACAATTCCGGTAATACCGGACAGCGAGAAAACAACACCGGACATCTTGATAGCAGCATCACCCATATCATGCATCAGCTCGCCTACGTACAATGTAATCAGCGGCTGAATCAGCATTATGCAGGTCTGCACTACAAAAAACATTGCCATAATATACAGCAAGCCCTTGTTATGCAAAGCGTTCTTTAAATCTGCCAGCAGATTACTTGCTTCGCGGGCGCCCTTATTCAGCACGGACATATCCTTAACGATAAATACAACGGCACTTGTAGCAATAAACAAGGCAAAACTGCCTACATAAAACGAAGCACGCATGCCAAACCAGCTGCTCAGATAACCGCCCATCAACGGTCCCATAATAGTGCCGCTGGCTACCGCAGTCTGCATCAAGCCCATGCCCCAACCCATGCGCTCCTCCGGCAAGGATGAAGACGCCATCGACATACAGGCAGGCACAAAGCCGGCAACAACACCGCACACAATGCGCACTATTAAAAGCTGATAGACGTCCTGGCAGACACCGGTCAGAAAATAGGTCAGCGCCAGGCCATAGCCGGCGCGAATCGCCATCTTTCTCTGCCCGACATGGTCAGCCAAAGCGCCCCAATATGGTGCCATCACGGCAGAACCCATAAAGGTTACGGCAAAGGTAATACCTGCCCAGAAGTTAACATCAGATTGAGCAACATGCAGCTCACGCAAAAGATATACAGGCAAAAACGGTATACACATCGTATAGCTGGCGCAGCACAAAAATACTCCCAGCCACAATACCGGCAAATTAGCCTTCCAATTGCATTTGCTGTTAGAAGTAAAAGCTTTAATTGACATTTTATCTCCCTCTTATCTCTTCTAATTGCTATTATAACACAAGACAGGCAGATAGTCACAGCAGATAAATGCCGAAGCTTTTTCTTTCTAGACAATAGATACACTTTTAGCGTATAATATTGTTTAGATTAAATTCGTATTGTTAGCGATAAAATAAACCGCCGACAAACTTTATCAGCGTAAAAATCAAATGCAAACCTTGAGCCTGTAAAGGAGGTATATTAAGTAACTAATTTTATAGATAATTGTGTAAAAATGCTGTCAAATATGACAGAAGAACTTAAAAAGCCATTAAGTTTAGTTTATGCTGACTTTATAGCAGTCGGAGCAGATGGAAAGAAACCAGTGACAGTTGAAAAAGTCTGTCTAACTATGGGATAGAACCCTGATGGTATCTGCTGGACAGTGGTAAATGCGAAAACCAAGCACGGTTGGCGAACCTGAACGCAAATAAAAATATTATGAAAGGAAAAGCTACTTTTGATGTAATCGACAGACTTTCATAGACAAAATACTGTCGATATGTACCGATGGCTAGTCGGGAATTTACGCCTTCGGAGTGTACAAGAACTTGTGAGTAGTTAAATCCTTGTGATTTAACCAAAGCATACACGATGAACAAGGAACTACAAATCGTGAGATTGTAGCGAAACATCTAGTATAGATATATTGGTCTATATTTTTAGTAGCAGAGTGCAGAATTTGAAACCATATAGCATGCAAGAATTAGAAGAATGCGGCTTTTTATCAAAAATGTTCGGCAGCAAGCCTACCGAAAACGGCTGGAAGGAGCTCAACAATCTGTTGGCAGAAGCCCCCGACGCTTTAGCTGTCAGTGCCGATGATGTGCATCATGCCCTGAAAAAATGGGGCGTAAAATTCCATGATGATAATTTCAACCAACGCAGCGGTATTTACCGTAAGCTGGCAGATGTTGTCTTTACTGAAGTGCAGTCTAAAGAAGACAGCCTTTGGACACAGCTTGCACATATGGCTGAAATTTTGGAGCTGCCGCCGCATCTGGCAAAGCAGGCTGATAAGGCAGCCAAAACTGCTGCTTATTTTGTCCGTTGCCGCGATTTGCTTGCAGGCACCGAAAAGCTGAATATTAAACAATTGAATGACCTATTCGGCTATGACTACGAAGACAGCCTTTCCATGCGTAAGCAGGTTTTTCAGGCTCATTTCAACCAGAAGTTTGATAAAATCAGCAGCGCACAGCGCTATACCCCGGAAGAAGAAGCTTCCCTGCGTGCCGACTGCGCAACTCTGGATATTCCCTACGAATTAAAGAATAATATTGTCAGCGCTCTGGAAAAATACCGCAGCCTGTGGAATGCAGAGCATATGCCTTTAGGCGATATCAAGCAGGATGCCTTCCCGCTCAACCCCGGCGAAATCTGCCACGCTTATACCAACTGCGGTCTCTGCCAAAATAAAATGATAGAACGCGAAGACAACTACTATGAGCTGACACGCAAATTCCGCATTGATGAAACTGTTGCCTTCAAGGGCGAAAAAATCGAGCATCCCAAATTCACCGAAGAAATGACTATTATCGAAGAGCTCGGTATGTTCTTCCTTACCAACCAACGTTTAGTTTACATTGGTAAGAAGAATGCCTTCCATATCCCGCTCAACGTTCTCAGCGGTGCTGATTTTGACGGCATCAATATAGTAACCTTCCATCACACCGATGGTACAGACAGTATCTTTAAATTCAGCGACGAGGCTGCCGGAGTTTTGTACATCCTGTTCGAAAGAACCTTAAAGGCTGCCAAAGCATAAAACCGCATACATAACAAAATACCCCTGCAGGAAAATTTCTGCAGGGGTTAAATTTTTGTTACCTATAAAATTGGTAAATCAACTTAAGGCGTCAAAGAATTACATGCACTCTTTGATTGCTTTAGCCATGCGTTGGATACCTTCAACAATGCGGTCATCCGGCATGTTGGAGTAGTTGATACGCATGCTGCGGTCAGTCTTTTGGTTCGGATAGAAAGCATCACCGATAACGCCGGCAACCTTCATCTCGATGCATTTGTTAAATACTTTGCGTGCGCTTACGCCTTCAGGGAAGGTCAGCCACAGGAACAGACCACCTTCCGGATGAGTCCATTCGGTGCCAGCCGGGAAGTATTTCTCCATGGATTCAAGAATCAGATCACGACGATGTTTGTACAAAGCAACGATTTCTTTAACATGTGCATCCAGATCGTATTGTTCCATGTATGCATCTGCAACGCCTTGGTCAAAGTTAGAGGTGTGCAGGTCAGCGCTTTGTTTGATTTTAACAAACTCGCTCAGCAGGCTATGCTCTGCAGCGATCCAGCCAAGACGCAGGCCCGGGCAGAAGATTTTAGAGAAAGTACCCAGGAACATAACCAGGCCTTTGGTATCCATAGATTTCAAGGACGGCAGAATAGTGCCTTCATAGCGCAGTTCGCCGTACGGATTATCTTCGAGTACCGGCAGGTTGTGTTTGTTAACAACTTCCATGAATTTTTGACGGCGTTCCATGGACCAGGTACGGCCGGTCGGGTTCTGGAAGTCAGGAATTACATAGATAAATTTGCAGTTCGGAGTGGTGGACAGGATTTTGTCCAGTTCTTCCGGAATCAGGCCGCCGTTATCGGTCGGAACCTCAACAAATTTCGGTTGGTAAGCGTTGAATGCGTTCAAAGCGCCGAGGTAGGACGGGCTTTCGCACAGAACAACGTCGCCGGGATCCAGGAACAGCTTGCCTGCAAAGTCCAGGCATTGTTGAGAACCGGTGGTAATCAGAATGTCATCAGGATCAACATTGGTGTGGTATTTATCAGCCATGCGTTTAGCAATTTTTGCACGCAGGGACGGACGGCCTTCGGTAGTTGCATATTGCAGCAGTTGACGACCTTCCTTCAGTACCAGGTCATGAGAAACCTTGGCAATTTCTTCTACAGGGAACAGTTCCGGTGCAGGCAGACCGCCGGCAAAGGAAATAATATCAGGCTGAGCAGTTAATTTTAACAGCTCGCGGATTTCAGAAGCTTGCATACGCTCCATACGTGTTGCGAATTTCATGATTAAAAACCTCTCTTCATTGGAAACTATATTATTTTACCGTAACATTTATTGTAGCACCACAATCTAAAACAAACAAGCAAAATACCGTTTTCGATTAATTCTATCTATTTTTACGGTAAATTATGTTAACTTGTTAACGGTTTACACGGAAATTTGTTTTTTTAATATTTCAGATACTTCAGTAAGCCATCCAGGCCTTCCATGATATCATCATAGGTCACTTCAAAGTCACCGGTATACCACGGATCAGCAATGCTTGCGCCCTTGCGCTCGGTATAATCCAAAAGCAGATGTACCTTATCCTGCGTATCTTCACCAATTACTCTTCGCAAATTACGAATATTATTGCTGTCCATCACCAGCAGCAAGTCATAATATTCGTAGTCACGCTTTGTTACCTGTACTGCATGCTTTCCTGCAACGCTGATGCCAAGCTGCGCCAGCTTGTTGCGCGTGCCGTAATGTACAGTATTACCGATTTCTTCTCTGCTTGTCGCTGCCGAAGCAATTTCAAAATCAGCGGCAATACCGCGCTTTTTTACAATGTCCTTCAATAAAAACTCTGCCATCGGCGAACGACAGATGTTGCCGTGGCAGATAAAGAGAATTTTATGCATTGGTGTATCCTTTCTAAAACTTAAGAATTAATTAGAGCCTTATTTAATCCGTTTCTGAATATCTTCAACAGATGGCAGTTGCTTTTCCAGATCATCCGGCAGGCTACTGGTTATTTTGTATTCGCTTACACCAATCGGCTTTGAAATATCCTTGAGTGAATATTCTGCAACCACATTGTTTTTGCTTTTGCACAGAAGCAAACCAATGGACGGATTATCCTGCTCTTTTTTCAAAATGCCGTCCACGGCTGACAGATAAAAGTTTAGCTGACCAGCATATTCCGGCTTGAAATCACCGGTTTTCAATTCGATAACTACATAACAGCGAAGATTCAGGTTATAGAACAACAAATCAATGTAAAAATCATCGCCGCCTACATTCAGGTGATACTGGTTTCCCAGAAAAGCAAACCCTGTTCCAAGCTCCAGAAGGAGCTTTGTGACATCCCTAACAAGTGCCTGCTCAATATCCCGTTCGAGCATATCCTCCCGGAAAGGAATAAAATCAAATACATATGGGTCTTTCATTGTCTGCACCGCAAGTTCACTTTGCGGAGACGGTAAGCGGTGATTAAAATTTGTAACTTTATCTGCCAGAACCTGCCGCTGATACAAACCGCTTTCGATTTGATGAATCAAAACATTGTGAGACCATCCATTCTCAGCCGTTTTTTCAATGTACCATATACGCTGTTGTGGGTCTTTGACTTTTTCCAAAATTGCAATATTATGGGACCACGGAATTTGTGCAGACACCGTCTGCACAAATTCCCGATTTGGATAGATCTCAGCAAATTTTGCCATATATTTTAGATTACGAACAGAATATCCCTTACTTTCTGGAAAGGCAATCCTAATATCAGTGGCAAGATTGTCAATAAACTTGTTGCCCCATGATTTATGTTCATTAATCACACAACCTATATCATGATAAAGGAGCAACATATCTCCATTCGCATGAACTGCTGCACGGTACTGTGCAGCCCTGATTTCGCTCTTGATATTTTCGATAATGGAGAGATACTCAGATGTATTCATTAACACACGCATCGCCTCGCTTTCACATAATTCTTATCATTATTTTCTCTATATAAGATGTTTTAATACTCAATCCTAAAATAATCAAGATATGCCTTATATCTATCCTGCGCAGCAAGGCAGGTATCCATCAGATAACCATTTTCCTTGCCCCACTCTTTTAAGCCACGATAGTAAAACATTTTCAGATTATCCTCTATAATAAACGGAACAATATGATACTTTAGGCACTCTTTAAACATAATCAGCCTGCCAACGCGACCATTACCATCCTGAAACGGATGAATCCTTTCAAACCGCACATGGAAATCCAAAATATCTTTAAACGTCTTACTTTTTTGCGCATTATATTTTGCCAAAAGCGCTCGCATCTGCTCGCTAACCTCTTCCGGTAAAGCGGTATCTCTGCCGCCAACCTCGTTCGGAAGCTTTTTATAATCACCGACAGCAAACCAATCCTTACGCGCATCACTCGTGCCGGTTTTCAAAATAAAGTGCAATTCCTTAATCAGCTTTTCGGATAAAGCAGTCTTTGCCTTATCTATAAGCAAATCAATACAGCGAAAGTGATTAGCAGTTTCAATAACATCATCCACGTTCAAAACTTCATTTTCCACACCAATCGTATTCGTTTCAAAAATATAACGCGTCTGCTCATGTGTCAGTCTGCTGCCCTCCATATGATTAGAGTTATAGGTCAGCTCAATTTGCGTTTTATGATAGATGCCGCCTGCATATCTGCTTGCTTTTTCTTCCTGCAGAACCTTTAACAAGCTACGCTCGCTCTGCTTAATCTTATTAACACGCTCCGGTTTTACTGCCGTTTCAGGAATACTCCATACTCTGCCATTCAGTTCTGCTCCCTGCACACGTCCCTGCGCACAATAATTACGCACGCTGCGCTCGGATATCTGCCACTTTTTCGCTGTTTCCGCTACTGAAATATACTTCATCTGCTCACCTCCGTTACGTTATATCTAAGAATAGTATAGCATGTTGACGGCAAAAACTTCAATTAATTTGTTTTGATAGCCAAATATTTTTGCCGTTAAACTTTCTTTTCAAAATTCTATTATTGCTTTTGGCTTATTTACGCATTCTCACACATAGAAAAAATAATCAAGGGACTGTCACCACAAGTAAGTTTTACTTACGCGACAATCCCTTTAAAATTATCAATATTACTTCAGCAATTCCTTTTCTTCCAGATACACAGCCAACAGCTGCGCCACCTTATTCACCAGCTTCAGACAGTTTTTCAAATGCTCACGCGTATTAAACTCATACGGCATCAAATCACCGCAGGCGCAGGAGCCAAATTCTTTGGCAAAGCGCTCATGGAATTCCAATGTCAGCGGATAAATTTCTGCCAACGGTTTGTCACTCGGCTGATTGCGGCCTGCCAGCGTACTGATGACCATTACGCAGCCTGCCATCGCCCCGCACAAATCGCGCGCATGGCCAATACCACCGCCAAAACCGGAGCACAGACGGAAAGCGTTATCATCAATATTCACGCCTGCCTCCTTGCGGAAGGTTTCCACAATCGCTTCGCAGCAGTTATAACCGCTCTTAAAATTGTTGCCTGCTGCCATGCCCATTTTTTCGCTAAATTCACTCATGCTTTTCTCCTCCTTGCATAACAATATTAAAATGCTTACTTTTTATCGTTATCGCTTTCTGTTGCATACGGCCAACCGCTCATGCCTCCCTCCAGGCTGTAAACATCACGGAAGCCACGGGCGCGCAGGATAACCTCTGCTTCGTAGCCACGCAAATCAATCTGGCAGGCTGTAACTATTTTCTGCTCTTTATCCATCTTGCTGATATCCGCTGTCCGCAAGGTATCAAGCGGAAGATTTACTCTCGACGGAATGTCGGCAATACGCTTAGCTGCCACCTCTGCCGGCGTGCGTACATCAACGAATAAATAATCCTCCTGCATGCGGTTCTTTTCAAAGTCTACAGGATTAATGCTGCGCAGCTGTCCGTCAAGTTTATTTTGCAGGACATTGGCTGCAGTTGCGATATTCTCAATCGGCGTATTAAACGGCGGAGCATAAGCCAGATCAAGTCCGGACAAATCCTCCAGAGTTGCACCTAAAGAAATTGCCGCCGCCAATGTATCAATACGCTTTGCTACGCTCGCTCCGACAGCCTGTGCACCCAATACGCGTCCGCTGCTCTTTTCCGCCAACAGCTTCAGCACAATACGTCCTACTCCCGGCATATAACCCAAACGATCGAAGCCGGGCACAACTACGCTTGCAAATTCAATACCGGCCTGCTGCGCAGTCCGCTCGTTCAAACCGGTTGCCCCAGCTTCCTGCGTAAAGAAGCGACAGGCGGCAGTTCCCAGGACACCGGGATATTGCTTTTGCGCTCCGCAAATATTATCTGCAATCACACGGCCATGCTTGTTGGCGGTAGAACCCATAGGCACAAACACCTTGGCTCCGCTGACACGATGAGTGTTTTCCGCACAGTCACCTCCGGCATAAACTGCATCATCGCTTGTCTGCAGGTATTCGTTAACCGCAATACAGCCGCTCGGACCTATAACAAGGCCGGCCTCACGCGCCAGCTCCACGTTCGGACGCACGCCGACGGCAACGATAACCAGCTGTGCCGGGATTACACGTTTATCTGTCTGCACTCCGCTAACTTTACCGTTTTCTACGGTAAAGGCACCTGCTCTTTCCTCCAGATAAATATCGAGCAGCGGATTTTTCGTATCACGCAGCAGCAGTGCTGCCATATCCTCATCAAGCAGCTGCGGCAGCAGCCTGTCCTGCTGTTCCAGAACGCTGGTATGCAAACCGCGGCGCACAAAAGCTTCTGCCAGCTCCAGACCGATAAAGCCTGCGCCGATGATAACTACATCCTTAACGCCGCCTTCGGCAATTTCCTTATCTACCGCTTCAACATCCCACGGGAACCAGAAGCTGTGAATACCTGCGGCATCAGCATTAGGCAAGGGAAGCTTCACCGGCGTACTGCCTGTTGCCAACACCAGCACGTCATAAGACAGCTGTTTCAGCTCTCCCTTTTCCATATAATGCACGCATTTTTGCATTCTGTCTATTTTTTGCACATTACAGCCACAGCGAGCGTCAATGCCCTTCACGGCCGCAAAATAATTACTGTCGCGCAAGGCTCCCTGCGGTGTATGGTCAAAGCTATCCATGCTCTTGACCTCACCGCTGATAAAATACGGGAAGCCGCAGGCGCCATAGCTCAGTTGCGGTCCGCGTTCCAGCACGATAATCTCTGCTTCGGCATCCAGCCTACGCAAGCGCGCCGCCGTTTTCATACCGGCGGCCACCCCGCCGACAATTACTACACGTTTACCCATAATGTCACCTCCAAGAACGGATTTAACGTTGTCTTACTATTTAGAAAATTTAACCCTCAAAACTGCTTCATTCAGCAAATATTGCTCTATACTCATTATAACAAAACAGCCTTCGAAAGCAAAGCTACGAAGACTGTTTACCAAAAATATTATATACTATTTTGCTTCGTACACGCTCAGCGCTTCCATTGCCAACGCGTAACCGGCGAAGCCCAGGCCGCAAATCTGGCCGACACAGCCTGCTACAGTTACAGAATGATGTCGGAACTCCTCACGCTGATGGATGTTGCTGATATGCACCTCAATCGCAGGAATGTTTACTGCCTTCAATGCGTCCAGAATTGCTACGCTGTAATGCGTAAATGCTGCCGGATTGATAACAATGCCGTCAAAGTGGCCGTAAGCATTCTGAATAGCGGTAACAATATCGCCCTCATAATTGCTCTGCAGCAGCTCCACCTCTACGCCAAGGCGGTCAGCCGCTGAACGGATGTAAGCACACAGGCTGTCATAATCATCACGGCCATAGATATTTTTTTCGCGGATGCCCAGCATATTAATGTTAGGACCATTCAAAACTAAAATTTTACGCATCTTTATCCCTCCAGCTTAGCGGCTACATTCAGCAGCTCATGCAGAACTCTGCCGAAATCGCCGTTATTATCAATAGTATAATCAGCATATCGGCGGTACAGCGCAATACGCTCGTTATATAAAGTATAAAGCTTCTGCTTATCGGCAGCAAGCAGCGGACGTGCATCGCCGGCAATACAGCCGATGATGTTTTCCGGCTTGCGGTCAATAAAAATTACAACGCCACCTTGCTTCAGCAGCTCCATGTTTTCGGCACGCTTCACAGCACCTCCGCCGGTTGCGATAACAGCTCCGTCACATTCCGCCAGATACGCCAGCGTGCGCGTTTCCGCTGCACGGAACGCATCCTCGCTTTCCGCGAAGAACGCCTTAATCGTGCGCTGCTCTCGCTCCTCGAGTACGTTATCGGCATCATAAAACGGCAGCTGCAAGCGCTTCGCCATGCGCTTGCCAAAGGTGCTTTTGCCGCAGCCCGGCATACCAATCAGCACAATGTTTTTCATATATTCTGCTCCAAATCCTGCATAATTTTGACGATAAGCTCGCTGTCATATTTTTCGCCCTGCCAGATTTCCTGAGCAGCCACAGCCTGCGCCACAAGCATGAACAGACCATTGACAGTCTGCATCTTCGCCTCGGCAGCCTGCTTCAAGAACAATGTCTGCTTAGGATTATAAATCAAATCTACAGCAGCATCAAAATTGCTGATTTCCTCCGGCGTAACCGGTGCAGCGTTAACTTTGGGATACATGCCCACAGGCGTGCAATTGACAATCACATCTCCGGTCAGCGCTGCCAAGCCGTCATAATCAATAAACTTACACTTAGGCGCAATCTTAAGGAAATCCTTATCAACATGGGCAACATCTCGCGTAACAAGATACAGCTTGCCGACACGCTTATCAACCATATATTTGACAACCGCACGCGCAGCGCCGCCGGTGCCCAGCACCGCAACACGCTTAGCGCGCACATCAATATTATTGTATTCCAGCATTCTGCCAAAGCCGAAGTAATCGGTATTGTAGCCTTCGGCACCGTTTTCATCAAATTTAATCGTATTTACAGCGCCGATAGCCTTAGCCTCACGTGTAATGCTGTCCAACAACGGCATAACGTGCAATTTATGCGGAATGGTAACATTGCTGCCTGCATAGTTGGCACGCAGCTCCTCCATACGCTTAGGCAAGTCCTCCTGCGGTGTTTCCAGCAGCGTATAATCGCCCTCGATGCCTGTATACTTAAAAAACAGCTCGTGAATCTGCGGTGAAAGGCTGTGTCCCAGCTTACCGCCTAAAAGTCCATAATGCTTCATCTGTTTATTCCTTTCGCTCGTAAGCACGATAATTGCCAAGAACCTTGCAATAGGTGCTCTTCGATTTTATTTCTTCCATCACATCAATAACCAGCGGATCTGCCAGATTACCGGTGACATCGATGTAGAAAAAGTATTCCCACGTTTTGCCGACAATCGGACGCGATTCCAGATTCAGCATATTCAGGCCCATATGGTAGAAGCTGGCAAGCATCTTATACAGTGAGCCGGTTTCGTGCTTAACGGCAACAATCAAGGTAATCTTATTCGCGTTCGCTACGATTTCCGGTTTTTTAGCGATAATAACAAAGCGAGTGTAATTATTGCTGTTGCTGTTAATCGCCGGTGCAATAACCTTCAAATTATATAGCTCTGCTGCCTGCTTACCGGCAATAGCGCCTAAGGTTACATCCTGCTTTTCGGCAACCTCCTCCGCACTCTTGGATGTACTGAAATAAGGAATCTGCTCTATATCCGGATAATCATGGAAGAAATCAGCGCACTGCTTCAAGCCCTGCGGATGCGAGTAAACTGTTTTAATCGTGCCAAGTGATGCACCCTCACAGCCTAAAAGATTTTGCTCAATCTTTACGCACTGCTCGCCTACGATACTGCAATCATACTGACGCAGCAAATCATATACCTCGGTAATACCGCCGGTCGAAGAATTTTCAATAGGCAGTACGGCGTAATCCATCGTACCGTCGCTGATACCGGAAATTACCTCTTCAAAGGTCTGGAAGTGATGACGATTGTAGCGGCGTCCATGAAAATATTCCTCTAACGCCTGATGCGTAAAGGAGCCTGCAGGACCGAAGCAAGCAACCTCATAGGTTTTGTCGTTTGCTTCCGACAGAGCAGTTTCTTCCAGCAGACAGGCCTGATCGATAATACCGCGCATAATATTTTTTACAGCCACGGAATATTCCTTGTTCTCCAAAAAGCCTGCAACCTTTTCGATAACCTTAGCCTCACGGTTTTTATCCTTCACAGGCAGTCCCTTGGATTTTTTATAGGCAGCCACCTGCATTACCAGGTGCAAACGGCTTTCCAATACGTCTGCCAGCTGCTGGTCAACCTTGTCTATTTCTTGGCGGATTTTTTCTAAATCAAGCTCCTGCATCTTATTTCTCCCATTTCTTCGCTTCTAAAAGTAAATCCCACAGCGTCCACGCTACCACTGCTTCGATAACAGGCACAGCGCGCTGCACAATACATGGATCATGCCTGCCGACAATCGCCAGCGTTGTATCCGCCTGCTCCTTAAGGCTCACCGTCTGCTGCTCGCGCGCAATCGACGGTGTCGGCTTAATGGCCACGCGCACTACCAAAGGCATACCGTTGGTAATACCGCCGGTAACGCCGCCGTTGTGGTTCGTCAGTGCCTGCACCTGGCCGTCAGCGTAATGCAAAGCATCATTCGCTTCGGCACCCGTCAGTCCGGCAAAGCCAAAGCCGTCGCCAAATTCCACCCCTTTAACGGCAGGTACGGAAAACAGCGCATGGCTCAGCATGCTCTCCACGGAATCAAAATACGGTGCGCCGATGCCAGCAGGCAAATGCAGTGCAATGGCTTCAATTACGCCGCCCACACTGTTAAGCTCACTCTTGGCCTGCAAAATGCGCTCCTGCATTTTTGCGCCGACAGCGTCATTCATAACAGCAAACTTTTTCGTATGCAGCTCAGCTAATTCTGCATCACTTACACCCATAGGATTGAAGCGCTCTTCTTTGATATCGTTAATCTGCAGAATATGCGAACCGACAACAATACCGTATTGCGCCAGCGCCTGCTTGGCTACAGCACCGGCAAAAACGAGCGGTGCCGTCAGTCGACCGGAAAAGTGCCCGCCGCCGCGATAATCGTTAAAGCCCTGATAACGCACATGCCCTGCGTAATCTGCATGACCGGGACGCATTTTATCTGCCAGAATGCTGTAATCCTTGGAATGCTGGTCGCTGTTGACGATACGTGCGCACAGCGGTGTACCTGTCGTAAAGCCATTGAAGAAGCCGCTTTGGATTTCTACCGTATCGCTCTCCTTGCGTGCTGTGCTCAACGCATTCTGTCCGGGAGCACGACGCGCCATTTCCGCAGCAATCGCCGCTTCATCCAGGGCCAGTCCCGGCGGCAGTCCATCCAGCACTACGCCTATGGATTTGCCGTGCGATTCGCCGTATATCGCCATCTTTATATTCATGCCAAAAATTCCGCTCATGCCAGCACCTCAATTTTTCCGCCTACGCTTTGGTAATCCTCCCAGAAGTCAGGATAAGACTTGCTTACACTGCCTGCGCCCGTTAAAGTAATCGGTTCAGCGCAGCACTGCGCAGCAATTGCCAGGCTCATAGCAATACGATGGTCGTTCCAGGCATCTGCCTCTACGCCGCCGCGCAGTCCCTCAGGCTTGCCGGTAATTGTCAGACCTTCGGCCTCTTCCGTAATTTCTGCGCCCATTTTATTTAATTCACTCGTCATAGCCGCCAGTCTGTCGCATTCCTTGATACGCAGGCGTCCTGCGTTGATAATCTTCGTTGTTCCCTCGCTGACTGCAGCCAGAACTGTAAGCACAGGAATAATATCGGGGCAATTTAAAGCGTCTATTACCGTTGCCTTCGTTGTACTGCTGTTTACGGTTACGCTGTCATCTGTTTTGGCAATATCAGCACCCATGCGCTGCATAATTTCTACCACAGCCTTATCACCCTGCAGAGAAGCAAAGTCAACACCGCTTGCCGTAATGCCTGCGCCCAAAGCACCGCCGACAGTCCAAAAGGCTGCCTGCGACCAATCGCCCTCAACCTTGCTGTCCTGCGCTTTAAAATGCTGCTTGCCGGGCACAAGATAATGACGATGTGCACCATCTACATTTTCTACTTTAACACCGTACTTCGCCAAGCAGTTCAGTGTCATATCTACATAAGAAGCAGATTCCAGCGGCGAAGTAATAATAATTTCGGAATCGCCCTTTAATAACGGTAAAGCAAAAAGCAGACCGCTGACAAACTGACTGCTGACATCTCCCGGCAGCTCAAATTTACCCGGCATCAGATGACCGTTGACTGTCAACGGCAGATTGCCATTATCATTAAAATACTGCACAAACTGCTTATCAAGAATATCGTAATACGCCTGCAAAGGACGCGATACCAGCTTGCCATGACCGATAAAGGTCAGCGGACAGCCAAGATTTGCTCCCAAAGGAATAAAAAAGCGCAAGGTAGAACCGGATTCACCACAATCAACATTATCTGCCGCTGCAATCGGATGACCTGTGCCCGTAATCTGCAAAGCCTTACGTCCCTCTATCATGCTGGGGATTTCGTCCACGCTCACATTCATAGCACGCAGAACGCGCATCGTTGCTTCAATATCCTTAGACATGCTGATATTATCGACAATGCTGGTGCCGCCTGCAAGACCTGCACAAATGATTTCTCTGTGTCCCATACTTTTAGATGACGGCACCTGCACCGTTCCTGCCAATTTTGCAGGATAAATTTTTACCTTTTCCATTTAGCCTCACCCCAAATACTTTGGCACTTCCTGCCAATCAACTTTCTGCAGTACGCCCTCGCCTATCTGCTGCAAAATAATGAGGGTAATGCTGTTGCCGTTCTTTTTCTTATCTCTTGCCATTGTATCAAGCAGCTGCGCTTTTTCTACGCCCGCAGTCAACGGCAAATTATACTTTTCAAGTACGCTCTTAATACGCTCGGCGCTGCCTTTGGCTGTCATTCCCAGCTCTTCGGTGCGCTTAGTCAGCTGATACATGCCAATCGCCACGCCCTCGCCGTGCGTAAAGCAGCTGTAGCCGAAATGCTGCTCTACCGCATGTCCCAAGGTGTGACCGAAATTCAGCAGCATACGCAGGCCCGTATCAAATTCATCCTGCTCTACAATGCGCGCTTTTATTGCACAGCAGGTGGCAACAACACTGTCAATATCTGCCAACAGCTCCGCATCATCGGCATAGCCGGCAATTTTTTCAAAAAGCGCCGCATCCTTAATGCAGCCGTATTTAATCGCTTCTGCCAGACCATCGTGCAAAAATCTGGTAGAAAGCGTTGCCAGTAAATCTGTGTCGATAAATACAGCCTTCGGCTGATAAAAAGCACCGGCAAGGTTTTTCCCGGCCTTTAAATCTACAGCAACCTTGCCACCCACACTGCTGTCAATCTGCGCCAAAAGCGAAGTCGGTATCTGCACAAAGGCAATGCCACGCATAAAGCTGGCAGCGGCAAAGCCGCCCAAATCACCGACAACACCGCCGCCAAGCGTCAGCACAACGTCAGTGCGCGTAAGCCCTGCTGCAGCAAGCTGCTCCAACACATCGCTGAGCACCTGCATGTTCTTGCTTTGCTCACCGGCTTCAATTACCACCTTATGCACAACAAGGCCAGCCTCTTCGAGGCTAGCCTGTAATTTTGCTGCATATAACGGTGCAACATTTGTATCGCTGATAATTGCAGCCTTGCGTGCCTTCGGCAGTAAAGCTGCAACCTTAGAGCCGACCTGCGGCAGCAGGCCGGCGGCTATTTCAATATCATAGGCATGAGCGCCTAATGCAACATGAATTTTCTTCATTAAAAAAGCTCCCTTCTCCGTGCTCCCGCCTTGCGCATCAGCTCCTTCAGCTTTTCGCCGTCATCACTGCGCAGAGCGTCGCGCCACAGCGCCAGCTGCTCCATATATTTGTCTATTTCATCCGCAACCTTTTCCCTGTTGGCCAGGAACAGATTGCACCATAATTCAGGATTGATATCTGCTACACGAGTGCCATCTCGGAAGCTGCCGGCAACGAAGTACTTGGTCTTATCATCAAAGGAAGCGCTGTCCATGAGCGCTACCGCAGTAACATGCGGCAAATTGCTGGTATAGGCAATCGTGGCATCATGCTGCGCCGGTGTTACCTGCACCGTATGCTTGCAGCCAAGAGCCAAAGCAAATTGCTCCAGCCAGCTAACAGCAGCCTGTGTGTTATGCTTTTCCGGCACGATGATGTAATTCGCATTCTGAAAAATATGCGCATCGCTCATGCCCAAGCCGCTGCCCTGACGTCCGGCCATCGGATGGCCGGAAATAAATTCCATGCCATCCTTTAAAAGTGCCTGCCCTCTGCTGATCATATCGTTTTTAATGCCTGCAACGTCAGTCAGCAAAACGCTTTCGTTAAAGAAATCAACGTTTGCAGCTATAAAGCCCACGATTGCTTCAGGATAAATAGCGCAGATGATTACGTTAGCCTCTTTAAGCCTCACATCAGGATTTGCCATACCAATGTCTATTATTCCCTGCTGCTTGGCCTCCTGCAATGTTGCTGCATCACGCTCTACGCCAATAATCTGCTTAACGCCCAGCTTCCGCAGCGCTTTGGCATAGGAGCCGCCAATCAGCCCCAGGCCAACGATAGCAAAGCTGAGCTCCTGCCACTTTGTACTTCTATTTTCGCCACCAAAATCAGCTTCCAAAAAAATCACTCCTAAACTGCCATACTACTATTATAACTCTCTGCCGACAATGTTCGCAATGCCTCTGAGGTCGCCCATCAGCTTAGCAAAACGGTCCGGCTTTAAGGATTGGGCACCATCGCACCATGCTGCTTCAGGATTGTTATGTACTTCAATAATCAAACCGTCCGCACCTACTGCAACCGCAGCCTTAGCCAAGGGCTCTACCATCCACCACATGCCTGCTGCATGGCTCGGGTCAACTACTACCGGCAGATGGCTGAGTCTTTTTACTGCAGGAATAGCGCTTACGTCAAGCGTATTGCGGGTGTAGGTTTCAAAGGTACGGATACCGCGTTCGCAAAGGATAACATTCTCGTTGCCCTCGCTCATTATGTATTCCGCTGCCATCAGCCATTCCTCAATCGTTGCCGCCAAACCGCGCTTCAAAAGAATAGGCTTATTGGTTTTGCCCAATTCCTTCAGCAAATCGAAGTTCTGCATATTGCGGGCACCGACCTGAATCAGGTCAACATCCTCAACAAAGCGTTCCACCATGTAAGGTGACATGATTTCCGTAACAATCGGCAGGCCGGTTGCTGCTCTGGCATTTTTCAGGAAATCCAGGCCTTTTTCCTTTAAACCCTGGAAGGAGTACGGAGAAGTGCGGGGTTTAAACGCACCGCCACGCATCAGCGTAGCGCCTGCGGCCTTAACATCCTCGGCAATTTCCGTTACCTGCTCCTGGGTTTCTACGGAACATGGACCTGCAATAACCTGCAGCTTTTTGCCGCCAAACTTTCTGCCTGCAACATCTACAATGCTGTCCTCGGGATGGAACATGCGGTTCGCACGTTTGAAAGGCTCCTGCACACGCATTACCTTTTCTACACCCTCGACAACACGCAAAAGGTTGATATCCAAAGCGCTGGTATCACCAACAACACCAAACAGAGAGGCATTTACGCCATCACTGGCATGAATCTGGAAGCCCTTGCTTTCTAATTGGTTTTTCAGCTTAGTTTTTTCCTCAACAGTTGCATTTTGTTTGAATACGATAATCATGATAAAATCTCTCCTTTAATCTAATCTACTATGCTACAATACTACTCCCAGATCAGGAGTTATTACAAACCCTTACGCTTTTTTATATTGCTAAGGGATAATGCCTTAACTTACATATCTCTGCCGACAATTCTGGCAATGCCCTTCAGCTCGCCCATCAGTCTGGCGAAGCGTTCAGGTCTTAAGGACTGTGCGCCGTCACAAAGCGCTGCTTCCGGATTGTTGTGGACTTCTATCAAAAGTCCGTCGGCACCGACTGCTACAGCAGCCTTCGCCAGCGGCTCTACCATCCACCACAAGCCTGCTGCATGGCTCGGGTCAACTACTACCGGCAGATGGCTGAGCTTTTTCACAGCGGGAATTGCGCTTACATCCAGTGTATTGCGCGTATATGTTTCAAAGGTGCGGATACCGCGTTCGCAAAGGATAACGTTTTCATTGCCTTCGCTCATGATATATTCCGCTGCCATCAGCCATTCCTCAATCGTTGCTGCCAAACCGCGCTTTAACAAAATCGGCTTATTGGTCTTGCCCAGCTCCTTCAGCAGTTCAAAGTTCTGCATGTTGCGGGCGCCAACCTGAATCAAATCTACATCCTCTACAAAGCGCTCTATCATATACGGTGACATGATTTCTGTTACTATCGGCAGACCTGTTTCCTTTTTGGCACCCTTTAAATAATCCAGGCCAACCTCCTTCAAGCCTTGGAAGGAATACGGCGATGTGCGGGGCTTGAAGGCGCCGCCGCGAAGCATTGAGGCGCCGCCAAGCTTGATGGACTTGGCAATATCCGTAACCTGCTCCTGCGTTTCTACGGAGCAAGGACCTGCGATAACCTGAATCTTGCGTCCGCCGACTTCAACACCGCCGACATTAATCACTGAATCCTGCGGATGGAACATGCGGTTGGCCCGCTTGAACGGCTCCTGCACTCGCATTACCTTGTCTACCGCATCATCAATACGCAGCATATTGATATCAAGTGTGCTCGTATCGCCGATGATACCGAAGATGGTCATGTTGACACCATTAATTTCGTTAATTTGGAATCCCTTGCTTTCCAAATTGCTGCGCATTTTCGCTTTATTTTCCTCCGGTGCTCCCGGCTTGAATACTATTACCATAAATTGTCTCCCCTTCGTTCTGACACCCTTGTCATTTAATTTACCCTACTGCTATAAGCTACCATGCTATAAAAAAAGCAGGCTCCCGTAAAAGAGCCTGCTGTAAAAGCTAAATCTTAATTGCAAGCACTGCGCTCGCAAATACTATTTATAGTCTCCAATACGATGATTACTGCTATATGATTTTTTCCATGCAAAATAACCGGTGCTAAAATAATAGTTAAAGACCGGTGCGTAATAAAAACCATATTCAATTGCAGTGTTCATCATTTTAGATTCCATCATTTTCACCTGCAACAACTTCAGCATTTCCGTATGCTTCAAATTTTATCGCCGCAATCAGCGATTGAAGTTATTTTACTCCTATCACTCTGCAAACGTCAAGGAAAAAGCTTAATTTTATTTATTTTTTATCTTATCGCATTATTATTGTAAACTAGGTTACAGTAATAATACCAATTACAAAGCTTACATAGATTTTTTGTTACTGACTTATAAGCTCGCTTCCAAAGCGCAGGGATTCATCAATGCGCCTACAGCATCTGCCCGACAACGGTTGCAATGCTGCATCTGCGGCATCCACTGCCTGCAAACATTACGCAGCTGCATAATTTCTTCGGCCGCAGGTTCCGCAAGATGCGCAAAGCCGGTTCCCTCCACCGGCAGCATCGGTAAAATATTCTGCAGCTTCGCTCCCAACAAAGCCATACGTCTGGCAATCGCCGGGATTTCCTGTATATTCACGCCGGGTATCGCCACCGTATTTATCTTCACCTTCACGCCGTATTCACCAAACAGCTGCAATCCTTCTATCTGTCTTTCCAACAACAGCGCAGCAGCCTCTTCGCCGACATATTTTTTGCCGTCATCATTGATAAAGCTGTAAATATGCGCCCCTGTATTGCTGGTAATTGCATTCACCGTTACCGTAACATAATCAATACCTAAGGCTGCTATCTCCTTGGCATACTTCGGCAGATAAAGTCCATTAGTCGAAAGGCAGAAGAAAACATCCTTATCAACCTCACGAATCATGCTCAGCGTTCTGCTGACCGCCGGCCAGTTGGCCAGTGCATCGCCGGGGCCGGCAATGCCTGCTACCGTCAGTTTCGGTACCTTAGCCTTCATCTGCAAATACCACTCGACTGCATCCTCCGGCACCATAACACGAGCTACGACACCGGGACGGCTTTCATTTACACAGCTATATTTGCGCAGGCAATAGTTACACTGCATGTTGCATTTGGGTGCGACTGGTAAATGAATGCGGGCATAATCGCTGCATTTAGCGGTAAAACAGGGATGTGTTTCAAGCTCACTCATGATTAACCTCACAAATACTTTCACGCAAGCCGGCATACCGGCCATCGGATTTATACTGCTGCTGCAAGGCGCCGTTAACAATCTGCTCAATGAGCAAGGCAGCGCCACGCGCTCCTACAAGCGTATTATCGGTAAAGCACAGCCGGTCAAAGGCAGGATAGGCGCAGCGCACTAACGGCACCTGATATTTATCTGCCAAATTCTTTAAAAAAGAAGAACCGCAAAGCAATACAGGCTTGTGCTTTGCTGCAGTCGCTTCCATTTTATCCAAGCTAAATTCCGCCGTATCCTCTGCAATAACAACGCGCATGCCCAATTCTTCGGCAAAAAAGCTCTGTAAGCCCGCTAAATGTGCCTTGTCCGTAGCTAAAGCTACAGGCAGCTGATACAAATTCACCAGATAATCCGCACAGCGATAAACGAGCTTTTCAGCCGCAGCCTCCAGCTCTGCAAGCTCATCGGAAAAATCAATTTTCAATGCTTCGCCCAGCTGACGCAAAAAATCTTGCATTCCCGCCACACCGTAAGGATAAGCGCATTTGATGTATTGCACGCCAAATTTTTCCTGCATTTTCTTCGCTAACGGCTCGCCATAGCCGAAGCAGATATTCAGCTCTGCCTGCGGCATTGCTGCAATATCGCGCAAGCTGCAATCCTGCAGTACGCAGTTAATTTTAACCTTGGAACCTAAAAATTTCTTCAGTTCTTCCAAATCATTATCCGCATAGGGATCATCATTCATTATGCCAAGAATATTTATCGTAGCAGCTTGTTTTTTCTCCGCAGCTCGGAGCAAGGGCACCAACGCTAAATAAGCTGCTTCTGCACCGCTGTCAATATTCCCTGCATATCCCGGCGCTTTTACATGCAATAATTTTTGTGAGCCTTCTGTCGTAGCCAAAATGCCGTCCACATCATCACCAATCATATTCGGCACACAGCCGCTGACTACAAAAACAGCTCCGCAATGCGCAAAAATACGCTCTGCCTCCTGCAAAGCTTTACGCAAAACCTTCTCGCCGCCATTGACAACATCTTCATCATAGATAACATCAGAGACCTGACGTACATCATAAGGCTTACCGGCATATCTGAATGCCAGGCTGCCCCACTGACAGCCTACAACAGAATGCTGCAGGATTAAGGCATCCTTAATTCCGCCAAGAGCACGTACAGCACCAAACAACGCACAGCTACTTAATGGTTTCATTATTTTCTCTGCCTCCATACTCTGCTATACAGCTCGCGTGACGCTTTACTGTCTTTATCCGCCTCACGCATCGGATAAAATACCGGGTCATAAGCCAGCTTGCTCAGCAAAAGACTGCTGCCTGTACGCTGCGGTTGCTGCAGCATCTGCCAAACCTCTTCCATAATATCCACAAAGCCCTGATAATTCCACACCGAACGGTCAAACAAATTATAGAGCACCGGAACATTTAAAGAAGCATAGCGCGGATGACCGTTGCAGATAACAAAATCACAGCTCTGCGCAGCTTCACGCAAAGCCTCTTCCGAAGGCTCCAGTAAAATTTCCGCATCACAGCCATACTCTGCTTTGGCAAGCTCAATTCTGTCCTTAAATCTCTGCATCATTGCATCATCCAACCCGGTTTCTGCCTGATAAGAGGGATTCATGATAATGCATATTTTCGTAATCGGCAGACCATAATCCTGCTGGTAAACGCGCAGCGCATCCGGCAAATAGGCAATACCATGCGCAATCAGGCAGAATTTATACTTGGCAAATTCCGCACGCAGTTCCTGATACCGGGCGGCAACCCGTTCATATTCTTCCTGTAAAACGTGTTCGACAGCGCTCTCACAGCCAAGCATTTTGCCTATCTGTCTGTATAAATCACTGATTCCTTCAATGCCATGCCACTCCTGCATATCGGCAACATGCAGAAACGGCGTGCCAAAGCGCTGCTCCATCGCCAATGCCCACTTCTTGCGACGTACTATATTCAGCGCTGCCCGCGGAGCCTTTTTGATTGTCTGCAAATCAGCGGCAGGCAGATAAGCATTAACGGTAATTCCCATTTTCTGCAGCATATCGCTCATGCCCTGCAGCTTATCCTCACCATTATAACCCCAGACAAAGGCTTCAATATTTACGCTCAACGGCTCTACGCTTTGAGGCTCCATCACCTGCTCAACCAGCGCATCCATCACCTCTACATAGCCACAGCCGGGATAGACCGCACTGGAAGAAAACTTTTGCTTCTGCTTTTGGCAAGCCTTTTCACGCAAAACCTTGCGGCCGTTGCTCTTGTCCATATGCGAAAAAACCTGCGACGTAACCGGTACCAGCTTCGCTTTAAACTGCGGCTGCAGGCTGCAGGCCAAGCCAGCCAAATCGTCATTGATAATATCCGACACCACGGAAGGCAGCAGAAAAATAATCTCCGGCTGCTGCTCACGTTCCACCTTTTGCAGTAAAGCCGTCAGCTTTTTTTCACCGCCGAAAATTACATCATTGTTGCGTAAATCCGCACATTCCAGCTCATAAACCGGGCTTTGGCCGCTGCGCACATGACAGCGGTAATGAAAGCCGCAACCGCGCGGACTATACAAGACCACGGCAGCATTTTTGATTTCACTGATGCAGGCAAGATTTCCCGACACCTTGCCATTGACAGCATAGCGATGCAGATAACTTGAAGGGTTCATGCCAAAAAGCATGTTATCCTGATAATATTGGTTCATAGAGTTTTCCTCTCTTCATAATATATCATTACAATTTTTACTCATCATCTGTTACAAGTTCAATTTTATTGATGGCACCGTAATTTTTTATACGACTGCTGGTCGCAGCAATTGCCATATCGTTGAACAAAGGAACTACAGGCTGCTCTTCAACAGCAATTTCTTGTATTCTATTGAATATCTCCCGTCGTTTCTGCTCATTTGTAGTATGCTTTACCTCGTTCATCAATTCAACAATTTCATCATTTTCATACGCAACGCTGTTGTTCTTGTTTAACGCTCCGTCAGGCATTACAAAGGGATACAAGGCAGTATACGGATCTCCGTTAGCCAAACCCTTTTGCAAACGAACTATATTACACTCTCCTTTCCGTATCATTTTTAATAAGGTTGCATATTCCAATACTCTTATTTTAACATCTAAACCAATATCTTTCAGCCAATAAGCAATAATTTCTGCTTCGCCTTTTTGCAAAGGCTCCGCTCCGTTAATTCCGTAAACAACCTCAATACGCTTATCTCCAAGCACCTCATGTGCAAGACGTTTCGCTTCTTGCAAGTCATGCCTTACTGGGAACTCTTTATATCCCGGACTGCAATAATTCAAAATGTTAACAGTCGGTATGGCATAGCCCATATATAGAGCATTAACTAAATCCTGCCTATCAATTGCCAGACTTACAGCCTGCCTCATCCTGACATCATTAAAAGGAAATTTAGTACCGTTTAATGCCAAATAGCGTACCATCGTCGATTTATTTTTATAAACAACAAAATTGCTATCCTTTTTCAGTTCTTCCGCTAAAAAAGGCGGTATTGCATTCAAATCGGTTACACCGTCAATTTCGCCGGATTTTAATGCAGCATAACGTGTATCCGTATTAGGTATTTTGCGCACAATAAATGTTTTTATTTTGCCCTTTTCACCCCAATAATTATCATAACGCTCTATCTTAACATGACTGTTCAGTTTATTTTCTATTATTCTATATGGTCCGGTGCCTATTGCGAAGGTTTTAAAATTACCATCTTCAGCGAAGCATTCCGGAGCATAAATCGGACTGCCAAAATCAGTCATCTTATACAGTTCGTTTATATTCGCTTCTTTAAAGGTCAATTTAACAGTATACTCATCTAATTTTTCATATTTCAACAGCGAAGGATAAAATGCATCTATATTCAAGCCATAAAAGGTTGAACGCTTAACACCCTTTTTCATCCGGTCAAAATTAGCAATCACCGAATCCGCATTAAATTTTGTTCCGTTATGAAACAGGACATTTTTACGCAGATGAAAAATCCAAATTTTACCATTGTCCTGCATCTCCCAGCTTTGCGCCAGACAAGGTGCAGGCTTATTATCCTTGTCCTTAGTAATCAAAGGCTCCCAAACACCTAATGAGCTGCTGCAATAATAGGCATCCTTATTACCAGGAGCAAGCTGACGATAGCCGGCAAGAATCACTGTATCATTATCTTTATTTATAGTATTTTCTTTGATATCTTCCTGCTTGCCGCAACCGGTCGCAAGAACGAGTAATATAAGAGCAATAATACAATATATTTTTTTCATAACACTACCAAAACAATGTAATTTAAAGAAAAGAGGGCGTAAAACCGCCCTCTTAAACATCATAAATTAAATATCAAATTGAGCAGACAGCATGAAAGTTCTGGGGCTGGACAAATGCAAGCCGGAACCATAAGCAATCCAATAATCTTTACCGGTCAGATTATAGCACATAGCACTCAATGTAACAGGCATTTTATTAATTTGTGTCTTGTAATTAACGCCTGCATCAAAAGTAGTATAAGAAGGAACTTCCCATTCAATCGCATTGCTTGCGGGGAAAATAGGAGTAGGACCAACATATACGGCTCTTGCCAAAATTGACAAATCATTATTCGGTTTATATTGTAAGCCGGCAACAGCGTTGAATCTCGGAATCCCGCCTACTCTGTAGCCATCATAGGTACCTTTATTGGTTCTTACTCTTTCTGTATCAAGATACATTAAACCGCCAAAAGCATTCCATTTATCTGCAATGGCTCCGTTGATAGACAGCTCAATACCCTTATACTCATTTTCGCCGTCATTGGTAACCCAATACCAATCAGGCTTTTTATCGTCATATACGTTTAAGGTAGAGGACTCTCTGTTTTTAAACAAAGCCAGTGTAGCCAAGAAATTCTTGTTGCTGTATTTAACACCGATTTCGTCCATTTTTGTTTTAGACGGGTCTAAGATTTCATCTGCGTTATAAGCGTTTGCACCGCTTACTCTGCTGCCTGCATCAAAAAATTCGGAATGGCTGGCATAAATGGATACTTCATCGGTGGGCTGGTAAACAAAGCCGTAAGCAGGACAAACAGCGCTGGACTTAACACTTGCTACCTTGCCAGATTTAGTCGGATCTGGATAGGTTACAGCATTGGATTCATGCTTATGCACGCCTAACATCATCTGAGCCTTGCCTAATTTCATAGTATCTAACAGAGACACACCCCAGAAGGTTCTTGTACTGTTATGGAAATTACTAAAGGTAGGAATATTTACGCTCTCATTAGGATTAACGCCACCTGCCAAGGTACCGCCTAAGCCTTTGAAGTTAGTCAGGCCATAACCGCCGACAACACCGGTCCAGGACTTAGACCAGGATTTGTCAACTGCCAAAACCACATCATGTTCAACCTCACCGGTTTTAAAAGTGTTCTCGATACCGGTCTGTACATAATATTTATGTCCAGGAGTTCTTCTGGTAAAATATTTGCCTGCATAATTGCCTGCATCATCAAGAATATATAAGCGGCTGCCTTGACCGGTAATATTTTTACGTAAATTGCTTCTTGTCCAACCGCCGTTAAAGAAGGCCTTGGTGCCGTGACCGATTACCTGCTCATGGTTCAGTACCATCAATGCGCCTTCAGAGGCTTTGGTCATGCCGGGGAAGCTGTAATTGTTTTTGGAATTCGGAGCAGAGGGAACATGAGTCAAAAGACCTTTTTTTACATTATTAGCATCAAAGCCAAACCATCTCATACCATCATCAACTTCATAATATTGATAACCGACAAGCAAATTAGATTTGCTGTTAGCATCCTGATGATCGATGTTGGCAAAAATGCTGGAAGACTCTTTGCTGGCTTTATAATGACCGGGGTTACCATTTAAGATCTCTGTATTTACTCTAACGCCCCATTCGTCATTCTTACCAAATCTTTTGCCGATATCCAGATATTCACCTAAGCCACTTTCACCGGAGAATACTTGTTTATATCTGAGCACGGGCTTATCAAGTGCTTTTTTGGTATCGACGTTTACTACTGCAGCAACACCGGTGCCTTCACCTGTGGGGAAAGAGCCGGAAATAGCTTTATTCGGACCTTCTGTAACCTGAATACTCTCAGCCATAAAAGTCGGAACTAAAAACTGACCTAACATACCGGGAACACCATTCAGATAGAAGAAGGAACCATTGGTAGATTTACCTCTTACAGAAAAATCGCCATGCAGCATGGTACCGGTCTGACGCACGGAAGGAATATTTACCAGAATATTATCCAAAGGCTGGTTCATACCGCCAAAGGTTTCCATAGCGTCAGCTGTAACATTGGTTTGAGAAAAAGGCACATCCATTACATTTTTATTGCCAATAATACCGACATTACCGGTTTTGGTAACCATACCACCCGGCAGTACATCTGCACTTCCCTCAACAATAACCTCTTCCAGATTACCATGCATAGTTTCTGCACTTGCGCTCATCACAAAGCCTATGCTTGCTACTGCGCACAGCACTGACATTGCCAATGCTTTTTGGTTTTTCATCATACTCATACACCTCATCAAAAATTTATTTTCTAACCTTAGCTGCCGAGCTGTCCGAGTTTCGCATGCAACGACGGTTAAAAGCCATGTGTTGCGGGATTTGCGTTTTCCAGCAAGAAAAACGCCTTCCTGCAAAATTACAGAAAGGCGCACTCATTCCCTAGTAGCCTCCTGTCACTCGCAGTACACTCCCGTTAACTTTTTCAGGCAATTCTTCTGGCTCAGTTTCTTCGCAAGTCTTGCCTTCCCGGTTTCCCAGTGACGTAATTAAGGCTTGCTCCACTTTACAGCTGCGTGACAGCGCAGGCTTCGCACCTGCTTATTTATTAAGTCTTTCGACACCTGATAGTTCAAGCATTTTTTGTTTTTAATATTATATTTGTTACATTTTTATTTGTCAGAATTATAACACATCTATATATTCATGTCAAGAAAGCCTACTGCTTGCGAAACTATCCTGCAATAATCGGCTAATCACTTATAAGTCCACAAAATTACTCATGCTCATTCATCAGCTCAACCTTACTCAAATCCACTCCATAAATTAAAGGCTTGTAGTTTTTCAAACGCTTATTGTAAGCAACAATATTCATATCGTTAAAAAGCGGAATAACAGGCTGTTCATAGCCAATAATGTCCTGCACCCTATCAAAAACACGCTGTCTTTCTTTCTCATCAGCTATATGCTTCACGTTATTCATTAAAGTAATAACCTCAGTATTTTTATAAGCAAAACGATTGCTTACATTCAACGCGCCATCAGGCATTACAAAGGGATATAAAGCACTGAAAGGATCACCATTTGCCAAGCCTCTTTGAGTTCGCACAATATTGAAATCACCCTTGCGCAACATTTTCGCCAATGTAGCATATTCTATCGACTTAATTTTTACATCCAAGCCAATTTCCTGCAACCAATAAGCAATAAGCTCCGCTTCACCCTTTTGCAAAGGCTCGCTGCCATTGATGCAATACGTAATTTCGCATCTATTATCGCCTAAGACCTCATGCGCTAATCTTTTTGCTTCCTGCAAATCATATATAACAGGCAAAACCTTATAACCGGGACTAGTGTAATTTAAGATATTAACCGTCGGCTCGGCATAATCCAAGTACATATTATGCACCAGATTTTTTCTGTCGATTGCAAGGCTTACAGCTCTGCGCATACGAATATCATTAAAAGGGAACTTGGTACCGTTAAGTCCCAAATAACGAATCATTGTTGATTTATTTGTTCCGACCTTAAAGCGCGGATCTTTTTTTATTTCCTCAGCCAAAAAGGGTGGTATAGCATTGATATCAATAACTCCGTCTATCTCTTCAGATTTCAGTGCAGCATAGCGTGTATCCGTATTGGGAATCGTCCGCACAACATACTTAGCTATTCTGCCCTTTTCTCCCCAATAATTTTCATTTCGCTGAAGAACAACATATTTATTTAAAGCATTCTCTGTTATTTTATAAGGTCCCGTACCAATTGCAACACTCTTAAAATTGCCGTCTTCGGCAAAGCAGTCTGGTGCATAGATAGGACTGCCAAAATCAGTCATCTTATACAGTTCATTGACATTTGCTTCTTTAAAAAGCAGACGAATAGTGTAGTCATCTATCTTTTCATATTTTATGAGAGTCGGATAATACGTTTCCATATTCAAGCCATAAAAAGAAGAACGCTTATAACCTTTCTTCATGCGATCGAAGTTGGCAATTACAGAATCCGCAGTAAATTTTGTGCCATTGTGAAAATACACATCCTGACGCAGGTGAAAAATCCATTCTTTGCCGCCATCACGCATCTCCCAGCTTTGCGCCAAGCAAGGAGCCGGTCTGTTATCGGCATCCTTGGTAATAAGCGGCTCCCATACTCCCAGAACGCGACTGCAATACAATCCATCTTTGTTGCCGGGAGCAAGATGCCTGTAAGCTGCCAGAACAACAACATTCTTCTCACTGCTTTTATCTATATTCTTTTGTTCTTGCTTTTGATTCCCGCAGCCTGTTAATAATATAAACAAAAGCAGAAATATAATGCTTAAAATTTTTTTCATAGCAGACTTACCACCAATACAATCAGAAGAAAAGAGGGCAGCTTAAACCACCCTCTTTACAAATGAATTATTAAATATCAAACTGCGCAGACAGCATAAAGGTTCTGGGAGCACCAAGAGCTACAGAAGTACCTCTGGAAATCCAGTAATTCTTGTCAAACGCATTGTAGCACATTGCATTCAAGGTTACCGGAACATGGTTGATAGCAGTTTTATATTTTACGCCAAAATCAAAGGTCATGTAGTCAGGAGCTTTTACACCATTATCATTAACATGGGATTCACCAACGTAATTAGCTCTGCCGATAAAGGAGGTGTTTTTATCTGCTTCATATTCAGCAGCTAAAACAGCATTCCACTTCGGAGTACCGGTAGCAAACTTGCCTTCCAGGTTTTCCTTACCCATGGTGAGCTTTTCACGCTTGCCGTTTAAATACAGCACACCGCCCATCAAGTTCCATTTATCTGCAACCTTACCGGTCAGAGAATACTCTATACCTTTGAAGCGGTTTTCGCCTTCTTGGGTATATTTTTGGCCGATTGTGGTATTGGTAGCTTCTTTGATATAGCTTGCCTGATTCAGGTCAAAGAATGCCAGACTGTGCAGAACATCAGCATTTTCGTATTTTACGCCAAGTTCATTCTGTTTATTTTTGATAGGCTTAAGAATTTCGCCGGTGTTATCGTAACCGGTGCCAACCTCAACAGGTTTGGTATAAGCCTGCGCATGGCTTGCGTAAACGGATACATTTTCGACAGGTTTATACGCAACCGCAAAGGTCGGATTCAGGCTGTCCTTGCTAACCTTTTTACCGGCAGCAGTTGTTGTTTCAGAATCACGATACTGTAAAGCACCGAAAACAGAAACCTTGCCAATCTCTACTCTGTCTGCAAGAGTCATAGCTTTTGCAGTTTCCTTGCCATAGCCCACAGAATCAATAGAAGGAGCAAAAATCGGCGTACCTGTCAGATGTACACCATTCCAGATATCACCGGAAAGATTGGAAGGATTCTTACCACCGGAGTTTACAGCCTTGCTCTTGTAATTGAAATAATCAACAGCTAAAGAAACGTTGTTTTTAATATTGCCTACTTTAGTTTCGTTGGAAACGCCGGCCTGCCAATACATGCTCTTGCTGTCAGAAATGTAATCTCTGAACTTACCGCTCAGCTTACCGTCATCGCCCAAGGTTAAAGAACCACTGTTAGGATCCCATTTGTGCTCGGAATATTGACCATAACCGCCGTTAATAAATGCCTGCCAGCTATCACTTAACTTTTGGTTATGATTCAAGGTCATCATATAGCCATGGTTGTATTTAGTTTGGCTGTCAAAGCTCAGATTATTTTTGCCGCTGGGAGCACTTGCCAGATGGCCTGCCTTTACACTGCCGGCCTGCAGCCATCTTTGACCGCCGTCAACCTTCCAGTCAAAGTAACCGCCAAACAGGTTAGTGCTGCTCTTCTCGTCCTTATGGTCTACGTTAATATAAACGCTCTTATCAGTAACTCTTGCGCCTTCCATAGAAAGACCGCCGTTTTCATGATGAGCATTTACACGCACGCCCCACTCCTTATTTTCGCCGAAGCGTCTGCCGAAATCAATATCTTCGGTCAGCGTGCTGCGACCGGAAAATCTTTGAGTATATCTGGTAACATCCTTGTTGGTTGCACGTTTAGTAGTCGCATTCAAAAGGCCTGCAGGTGCATCTGTACCGTTGGTGCCGTTGTTGGAGAAGGTAGCACCATTCAGAACGGTATTAGGACCGGAAACAATATCTACGCTCTCCAAGGTATACGCAGGAATGCTTCTTGTCTGGTTGAACAGATTCGGAATGCCGTTAATATAATAATGTGCAGCATTCATATTAACACCGCGCATGCTGAAGTCAGTATACATCGGAGAAGGGCTGCCTACTCTGATAGAAGGGTTGTTAGCCAAAGTACCGTTCAACGGTTGGTTAGGATCATAAAAGGTTGTAATAGTTTTTTCGGAATACTGTTTTTGGGTAAAGGGAACATCAATCGCTTTGATATCACCAAGGATACCAACTCTGTCATTGGCAACCACAAAGCCGCCGGGAAGTAAATCTGCACTTCCCTCAACAACAACCTCTTCAAGATTACCATGCATAGTTTCTGCACTTGCGCCCATCACGAAGCCTACGCTTGCTACTGCGCACAGCACTGACATAACCAATGCTTTTTTGTTTTTCAACATACTCATACACCTCATCAAAAAATTTATTTTTTAACCTTCGCTGCCGAGCTGTCCTAGTTTCGCATGCAACAACGGTTAAAAGCTATTTGGTTTTGGATTCCATTTTCCGGCAAGAAAAAACGCCTTCCTGCAAAATTACAGAAAGACGCACTTATTCCTCTAGCAGTCTCCTGTCGCTCGCAGTACACTCCCGTTAACTTCTTCAGGCAATTCTTCTGGCTCAGTTTCCTCGCAAGTCTTGCCTTCCCGGTTTCCCAGTGACATCATTAAGGCTTGCTCCACTTTACAGCTGCGTGACAGCGCAGGCTTCGCACCTGCTTACTTATTAAGTCTTTCGACACCTGATAGCTTGAATTTATTAAGTTCATTTTGTAACATTTGTTACATTTCGCTTGAGATTATAACATGAGTTCACATTTTTGTCAAGATGTTATTCCGCAAAGGCAAACATAAAAATCATATATATATTAATTACTTTAATTGCCCCTGCTCTATATGCAAGACTCTATCGCAAAGCCATTCCGCAAGCTGTTTATCATGCGTAATAAACAAATAAGCCAGCTGCTTTTCCTCGCGAATATCTCGCAGCAAATGTAAAATCTGCGCCTGTACGGAAATATCCAACATAGATGTCGGTTCATCCAAAACAAGCAGCTTCGGCTCTAACAACAGTGCTCTTACCAGGCAGATACGCTGAATTTCGCCGCCACTCACCTGATGCGGATAGCGCTGCAAAAGCTCTGCATTGAGCTTTACCAAATCAAGCATCGCCTTGATTTTATCTTCATCATAAGACAGATTAAAAACCGTAAATGCTTCCTTTAGGCTACAGCCCAAGGTTTGACGCGGATCAAGAAAGCTTTCCGGACGCTGTGAAATAAACTGGACATTGCGTCTGAAAATGCTTAAATCTTTACCAGTTGCCTGAGTAATATTTTGCCCCTGAAAATATATTTTACCGGAATCACAAGAAAGCAAGCGTAGCAAAATACGCGCCAGCGTACTTTTGCCGCTTCCACTGCCACCCATCAGCGCCACTGCTTCACCAGCCTTAATCTCCAGTGAAACATTATGCAGAAGCTCAAAGGTTTTGCCACTGCTGCGATCAATAAAGCTTTTAGAAATATTTTCAGCCTTCAGCATACAAAAAGCACCTCACTTCCGCATTTCCTACTTGCTGCATAGCAGGCTTTTCTTCCTTGCAACGCGTTGTGCAATAAGGGCAACGTGCCGCAAACTTACAGCCGGTAAAGCTTTCTCCCGGCACAGGTGCCTTTCCCGGAATGACCTGCAGACCATTCTTTGGCAAAGCCTTCAAAAATCCTTTGGTATACGGATGCAGCGGTTTGTGCCAAATATCCGCATTATGCTCTAAAACCTGTCCCGCGTACATCACCAGCACATCATCACACACCTCTTGTGCCAAAGCAATATCATGCGTAATAATCAGCATACTTAAATGCAAATCCTGCTTAATCGTCAGCAAATTTTTGCGAACAATGGCGCCAACCTGTTCATCAAGGCCTTTGGTAGGTTCATCCGCCAAAATCCATTCAGGCTTACTGCTGACAGCCATAGCGCACAATACACGCTGCAGCATGCCACCGGAAAGCTCATGCGGATATGCAGCCAAAACACGCTCGGCCTCCTCTAGACCGAACAAACGCAGGCACTGCTTTTTATAGCTATTGTCACTATCCACAATATTATGAACAGCCAAAATATCCTGCATCTGCTTGCCTATTTTACGCACAGGATTCAGCGACTCACTGGGATTTTGCGGAATAATACCAAAAGCAGATAATATTTTTTCCACCTGCTCGCCATTATAAAGCACTCTGCCCTTTTTAATAACTCCAGATGGCAATATGTTTAAGATTGCCTGCCCCAGTACAGATTTACCGCAACCGCTTTCACCGATAATCGCAGTAAAATTACCTCCGGGCAAACTCAGGCTTACATCATCTACAGCATAAAATACGCCTTGCGGCAGCTTAAAGCCTACAGATATATTTTCTAACACCAGATTTTTTACCATTTGCGTACCTCATCAAGCTGTGTATCTAAGCTGTCACGCAGATGCTCACCGATAATATTAAGAGAATAAATCAGCAAAAATACAAAAAGACCGGGAATTATAATCAAATGCGGTGAGCTGCGATAATACATAATAGCATCGTTAATCATTACACTCCAGTCAGGAGTCGGCGGCTGTACACCTAAGCCCAAAAAGCTCAGGCCGGCAATCGCCAGTATGCCTCGGCCAAGGCGAATGGTTACCAGCACAAGCAGCTTGTTCGCAATGTTTGGCAGTAAATGACGGACAATAATTCGCAAATCACTGCAGCCAAGACAACGAAGGCCTTCGATAAACGGCTCTCCCATCAGCTGCAGCACTTCTGCACGCACAATGCGCGAAAAGCCGGCCCAGGATGTCACAACCAACGCCAGTACAAGGCTATAAATACTCGGACCGAGAATACCGGCCAAGGCTATCATAAAACAGCTTCCCGGTATACCCTGAAAAATATTGCTTAAAACAGTAAAGAACATGTCTAATTTACCGCCGTAAAAACCGCACAACAGACCAACACCCACACCTAAAATCAGCGCCAAAACCGACGAAATCAAGGTAAGCAGCATTGATGCTCTGCCACCGTAAAGAATGCGGCTGAACATATCGCGGCCTAAAGCATCTGTGCCGAAGAAATGCTGCCAGCAGGGACTTTGCAGACGGTTAGCCATATCCGGCTCAAAGGGATTATGCGTTGCCAGAAGCGGAGCCAAAATACTGCCGAGAATGATAAACGCAAGTACAAAAATAGCGAAATTAAGCTGTATTTTTTTAGTCATGTACTTCAGCGCCTCCTCTCAGCTTAGGATTCAGATAAAACATCAGTAAATCAACCGCTAAGGTTATCAATACCAAAAGCCAGCCTGTAAAAAGCACATAGGCCTGCAATACAGGGTAATCGCGGAAGCGTATTGCTTCCAAGGCCATACTGCTTATACCCGGCAAAGCAAAAATGCTTTCCGCAATAACAGAACCGCCCAAAATGCTTGCCAGGTAATTACCAAGCAAAGCAATTACAGGCAGCATGGCATTAGGAAACGCATAGCAAAAAAGCAGCTTTATTTTGCTGATTCCGCGCACACGCGCTACAAGAAAATATTGGGAAGCAAATTCCGTCAGCAGCGAGCTGCGCATATAGCGGCACACTGTTGCCGAGGTAGAAAACGAAACTGCCAACGCCGGCATAATAAAGTAACGCAGGCTTTCACTGCCGCTTGTCGGAAGCAGGCGCAGCGTTTCACTGAACAGCAAAATCATCAGCAAAGCCAGCCAAAAACCGGGCACAGCTAAAAGTATATTAGTCAAAAACTGTACCGCATCATCTAGCCAGCTGTTTTTGTAAACAGCGCATAAAGTGCCCAATGCAATGCCAACAACCGCAGCAATGGCCAATGCCAGCAGCGCCAGCTCCACTGTCACCGGCAGACGCAGCAAAAGCTCATGCAGAATATCCTTGCCGGTAATGTAGCTGCTGCCGAAATTACCATGCAGCACCTGCACAAACCAGCTGAAATACTGCACATATATAGGTCTATTCAATCCAAGCTCTTCACGCATCGCTGCTATCTGTGCATCCGTAGGCGCATCCACGCCATCCTGATTCAAGGCAAACTCCGCCGGGTCACCTGGTGATAACAACCCCAGAATGAAAGCTAAAAGGCTAATACCGACCATTACAGGTATGGCCAATAAAATTCTTCGATAACAATATCTAATCATATTTCTCCGCCAATTCTACCTTACTCAAATCTACACCATAGATTAAAGGTTTATAATTTTTTAAACGCTTATTATAGGCAACGATGTTCATATCATTGAAAAGAGGGATGACAGTATAGAATCTGAGAAATCTAAAGTCTGACTTTAAATTACTCGGATTTTGTTTCTTTTACAATAAACTAACCGGACAATACCAGCTCGTCCTGCTATAAGGCAGCAACTCATCATTCATGCATATTATCAGCCCAGTCTGTACATCCATGTCAAGCTTATCTAAAACCTTAAAATTTTTATCTGCATGATTAGGTAATTTCGCCTTTTTTATTTCTATCGGATAAACCTTTTTCCCATCTATAATAAGCAGGTCTATCTCCTTTTTATCTACATCACGATAATAATAGAGATTAGGTTGTTTACCTGCGTTATAATAGCTTTTTATAATTTCCGTAATAACATAGGTTTCGAAAAACGCCCCATCCATTGCACCATTTTCAATAGTAGCTGCACTTGGCCACCTGCATAAATATGCTGCTAAACCGGTATCCATGAAATATACCTTCGGCGTTTTTACCAAACGATTACTGATATTTGAATAGTACGGCCTGAGAATAAAGATAATTCCTGAACGCTCTAAAATAGACACCCATTCCTTAGCTGTCGGTGAGGAGACTCCAACCGCGCGGGCAATTTCCTCATATTTCAGTTCTTGCGCCGTCCTTGCAGCCATAAAGATTAAAAAGTCATAAAAAGCACTTAATTTGCCAACCTGAGCTAATTCTTTAATATCTCGCTCAAGATAGGTGTTAACATAATCCATATAGAATCTCTCTCTGTCTATGTTGCTCAAAACAAGTTTCGGCATACCACCTTCAAAAATCCTTTGATAAATTTGATGGATATTTTTATTGGCTACCTGCGAAAAGCGCTTTTTTAATACCTCTATATCTGGGGAAAATATGGAAGCTTCACGCTTTTCTATTTCCGCCGTTGTTAAAGTAGACATATCAAAAACAGAAATTCTTCCAGCTAAAGAATCTGCCACGCCTTGCATCATTTTAAACTTTTGTGAACCGGTCAGCCAATACATCCCTGCATTATCTTCACCTTGTAAGGCTTTAGCATCAACTATTCTTTTCATTTCCAACAGTAGCGACGGCACACGCTGAAACTCGTCTATTAATAGTGGAAAGCCATAGGTTTCAAAAAACAATGCAGGATCATTCTCTGCCAGCCTGCGCGCATTAGCATCATCTAATGTGACATATTTTCTTTTGTCTTCTTTAATATGGTAAAGCATGGTAGATTTACCAACCTGCCTTTGACCACATACCATTACTACAGGATAATACTTTGACGCTTCAATTATTTGCTTTTCCAGATGCCTTGTAAGATACATATGCTTCACCGCCTTTAAAACTCGAGTAATCTAAAGTATGACTTTATTTTACTCGAGTTTTTTGTGTATGTCAAACGACAGCCAGAGATAATAGTAAAGAAGAACTGAAGAAATTTAATTGCTTCCTGACTTCATCGCTTCTTTGCTGCAATTAGTCCTCCGCCAATTCTACCTTACTCAAATCTACACCATAGATTAAAGGTTTATAATTTTTTAAACGCTTATTATAGGCAACGATGTTCATATCATTGAAAAGAGGGATGACAGTATAGAATCTGAGAAATCTAAAGTCTGACTTTAAATTACTCGGATTTTGTTTCTTTTACAATAAACTAACCGGACAATACCAGCTCGTCCTGCTATAAGGCAGCAACTCATCATTCATGCATATTATCAGCCCAGTCTGTACATCCATGTCAAGCTTATCTAAAACCTTAAAATTTTTATCTGCATGATTAGGTAATTTCGCCTTTTTTATTTCTATCGGATAAACCTTTTTCCCATCTATAATAAGCAGGTCTATCTCCTTTTTATCTACATCACGATAATAATAGAGATTAGGTTGTTTACCTGCGTTATAATAGCTTTTTATAATTTCCGTAATAACATAGGTTTCGAAAAACGCCCCATCCATTGCACCATTTTCAATAGTAGCTGCACTTGGCCACCTGCATAAATATGCTGCTAAACCGGTATCCATGAAATATACCTTCGGCGTTTTTACCAAACGATTACTGATATTTGAATAGTACGGCCTGAGAATAAAGATAATTCCTGAACGCTCTAAAATAGACACCCATTCCTTAGCTGTCGGTGAGGAGACTCCAACCGCGCGGGCAATTTCCTCATATTTCAGTTCTTGCGCCGTCCTTGCAGCCATAAAGATTAAAAAGTCATAAAAAGCACTTAATTTGCCAACCTGAGCTAATTCTTTAATATCTCGCTCAAGATAGGTGTTAACATAATCCATATAGAATCTCTCTCTGTCTATGTTGCTCAAAACAAGTTTCGGCATACCACCTTCAAAAATCCTTTGATAAATTTGATGGATATTTTTATTGGCTACCTGCGAAAAGCGCTTTTTTAATACCTCTATATCTGGGGAAAATATGGAAGCTTCACGCTTTTCTATTTCCGCCGTTGTTAAAGTAGACATATCAAAAACAGAAATTCTTCCAGCTAAAGAATCTGCCACGCCTTGCATCATTTTAAACTTTTGTGAACCGGTCAGCCAATACATCCCTGCATTATCTTCACCTTGTAAGGCTTTAGCATCAACTATTCTTTTCATTTCCAACAGTAGCGACGGCACACGCTGAAACTCGTCTATTAATAGTGGAAAGCCATAGGTTTCAAAAAACAATGCAGGATCATTCTCTGCCAGCCTGCGCGCATTAGCATCATCTAATGTGACATATTTTCTTTTGTCTTCTTTAATATGGTAAAGCATGGTAGATTTACCAACCTGCCTTTGACCACATACCATTACTACAGGATAATACTTTGACGCTTCAATTATTTGCTTTTCCAGATGCCTTGTAAGATACATATGCTTCACCGCCTTTAAAACTCGAGTAATCTAAAGTATGACTTTATTTTACTCGAGTTTTTTGTGTATGTCAAACGACAGCCAGAGATAATAGTAAAGAAGAACTGAAGAAATTTAATTGCTTCCTGACTTCATCGCTTCTTTGCTGCAATTAGTCCTCCGCCAATTCTACCTTACTCAAATCTACACCGTAGATTAATGGTTTATAATTTTTTAAACGCTTATTGTAGGCAACGATGTTCATATCGTTGAAAAGCGCCACTAACGGTTCCTCTTCCACAGCTATTTCCTGCACCCGATCAAAAATCCGTTGCCGCTCTTTTTCATCAACTGTATGTTTTACCTCTTGCATCAATCCCTGCAGTTCTTTATTCTGGTAGCTTGTGTGACTGTTTATATAAATAGAACCTGTCGGCATCAGAAAGCTGTTAAGTACCTCGTATGGATCTCCGTTTGCCAGTCCCTTTTGCAGACGTGCGATATCATAATCGCCCTTGCGTAGCATTTTCGCTCTTGTAGCATACTCCAAAGACTGAATATGGACATTCAATCCTATTTTACCCAGCCAATAAGCAATCAGCTCAGCCTCGCCCTTCTGCAACGGCTCCGCACCGTTTATGCAATAGGTAACATCACAGCGCTTATCCCCTAATACTTCATGTGCCAGCTGCTTAGCTTTTGCTAAATTATGCTCCAATGGAAATTCTTTATAACCGGGACTTGTATAATTTAACACATTCATTGTCGGCTCTGCATACCCCATATATAATGCATCGACAAGATTTTTGCGGTCAATAGCCAGGCTTACGGCCTGACGCATGCGCACATCGTTAAAGGGAAAACGACCGTTATTTAAAGCCAGATAGCGTATCATTGTCGATTTATTGCTTGCCACAGCAAAGCGCTTATCTTGCTTGATTTCGTCAGCTAAAAACGGCGGTATTGCATTTAAATCTAATACTCCGTCAATTTCACCGGATTTAAGTGCTGCATAGCGTGTATCCGTATTGGGAATATTGCGCACGACAAAATTTTTTATCTTGCCTTTTTCACCCCAATAATTATCATTGCACTTTAAAACGACATACTTATTCATGACGTTCTTGGTAATTTTATACGGACCTGTACCTATAGCTATGTCCTTAAAATCACCATTGGCATCAAAGCATTCAGGGGCAAACATCGGACTGCCGAAATCCGTCATTTTATATAATTGGTTAATATTCGGTTCTTTAAATACCAATCTGACAGTATATTCGTCCAGTTTTTCATAGCTGATTAAAGACGGATAATATAAGGCTAATGATAAGCTGTAAAAATTAGAACGCTTCAAGCCCTTTTTCATTCTGTCAAAATTAGCAATTACAGAATCAGCATTAAACTTCGTTCCATTTTGAAAATATACATTTCTTCTTAAACGAAATATCCATACCTTGCCATCATCCTGCATTTCCCAGCTTTCAGCCAGACAAGGTTCAGGTAAGCCTGCTTCGTCCCTTGTTATCAACGGCTCCCAAACTCCAAGAATCTTGCTGCAATAATAGGCATCCTTATTACCGGGAGCAAGATGCCGGTAAGCAGCCAGTGTAACAATATTTTTGTTTTTATTATCTATGTGATTTTGTGATTCTTCCTGCTTAGCACAGCCGACACACAATAAAAGCATCAACAGCAGAAAAAAGCTCAATATTTTTCTCATATTCGCATACCATTATACATCTTATTTATATAGAATAAAAGAGGGCAGAAAAACCGCCCTCTTTAAATTTTATTTTATTACAGACTAAATTCAGCAGACAAGAAGAAGGTTCTCGGAGTAGACAGGTAAACCTGATCACCGCGAGCAACAGTCCAATAATCCTTATCAAACAGATTGTAACACATTGCACTGAATTTTACAGGAACGCTATTCAGCTTAGTATTATAGGTTACACCTAAATCATAAACCATGTAAGCCGGTGCTTCCAGATGCTTGCTGTCTTTTGTAACAGTGCTGGAATTATAGTTTACAGTGTAGAACGGAGTGGTGCCGGTATAGGTTGCACGGCCGATTACACTAAAGCTATCATCTGCTTTATATTCCAAAGCTGCAGATGCACTCCATGCTCCCTGACCGGATTCGCGTACACCATTTTTGTACTCGTTGCCTTTACCCATGTTCTTATATTTAGCATCCAGATAAGCAAGACCAACCATACCATACCATTTGTCTGCCAACTTACCATTAACACTTAATTCCAAACCTTTATGATTAACTTTACCATCCTGTACAAGGAACGGTTTAGCATAACCTGCTACATCCTTGCTCACATTATTGGCCTGGTCAATATCAAAGTATGCCAAGGTATACATAGCACCTTTATTCTGATATTTTACGCCAACCTCATTTTGTTTAACCTTAGTCGGCGGTAATACTTCACCGGAATTCTGGTAGCTGGTTCCGGCACTTGCACCGATATCAAAGTTCTCTGCATGGTTGCCATAGAACATTACATGCTCATCAGGTGCATAGCTCAAGGAATAAGTCGGGCAGGTTGCATCGGATTTAATTTCTTTACCCCAGGATTTGCTGCTTGCATTCCAGGATTTTGCCGTAGCAGCATGTTTGTGAATGCCAATCATAGCATCCCATTTGCCGAAGCTGATGCTATCCAGCAAAGAAACGCCCCAGATAGAAGTTTTGTTATTAGGTCTTGTAGTATAACCAATATATCTTGCATCAACATCCTGGAAGGAAGTTCCTGTAAAAATATTAGAGCCGCCAACCAAAGTGGTACCGGGTACAGTTGTAGAACCATTACGGTTTCTCCACGCCTTATCAGCAGACAGCATTACCTCATGTTTCAGCGCACCGGTTTCGAATTTATTCTTGGTGCCTAATTGAGCATAGTAAGAGCGTTGCGGAGTTGCACTATTAGTCTGCAGGAAGTCATAATTACCTGCATCATCTTTAATCCAATAGGAGCTCATGTTAGGAGATACGTTTTGATTCAGTTTTTGTCTGCTGTAGCCAAAGTTAGCAAACAAAGTCCAATTATCATTCATGTATTGCTCATGATTCAAGGTTGCAAACCAGCCATAGCCTGCTTTCCAGGTACCTACAGCAGCATAGTTTTTACCTCCGTCCGGAGCACTCGGAAGATGAGTTACACCGGGAATGGTCTGTTTAACACTATTACCGTTAGCATCCTTTACAGTTGCTGTTCCGGGATTTGCCAATTTAAACCAGCGAATACCATTGTAAATGTCCAAATCTCTATAGTTTGCAAAGAAATTAGTGCTGCTGTGTTTATCTTTATGGTCAACATTTACAGCAATACCCTTCGCTTTCATATCTGCATCATTAACGGCTGTTTCACCGTTCAGCAGTTCTGTATTCAGGCGCACACCCCATTCACGTTTTTGGCCGAGACGTTGGCTGATATCCAGGTATTCACCAAAGGAGCCTTTGCCGGAGAAGGTTTGTTTATACTTAACAAAGTCAGTATCACCGGCACGTTTTGTTCTGGCATTGATAATACCGCCTGCAGTATTGGATTCATATTGAACACCACTGGCACCTAACATAGAGTTAGGACCGGAAACAACATCAATGCCCTCCATAGCAAACATCGGAAGATTGAACTGAGTCATAACACCGTGTACACCATTAACATACATAGCAGTGCCATTGGTACGGAACCCACGAACAGAAAAGTCACCATGCAGAACACTGCCTGACGCTCTCACAGACGGAATGCCAACCAAAGCCTTATCCAAAGGCTCATTAGGTCCGAGGAATAAATCCATAGTCTTTTGCGCTACATTGGTTACGCTAAAAGGAGTTTTCATAACATCCTTTTCACCCAGCAGGCCGACAGAACCTTTAGCGTTGACCATTTCACCAGGCATTTGGTTGCGAGAACCTTCAACAACAACCTCATCCAGATTGCCATGCATAGTTCTCTCAGCAGCGCTTGCAGATACTACAAAGCCTACGCTTGCAATAGCGCACAGCACTGACATAGCCAATGCTTTTTTGTTTTTCATCATACTCATACACCTCATAAAAAATTTATTTTTTACCCTTTGCCGCCGAGCTGTCCGAGTTTCGCGTGCGGCTCCGGCTAAAAGCATGTTTTTTGAGGACGTTTCATATTTCGGCAAGAAAAAACGCCCTTCTGCTCACTGACAGAAAGGCGCACCTGTCCTTTACCATTCTCCTGTCACTCGCAGCATACTTCGGTCTACAACTTCTCAGGCAATTCTTCTGGCTCAGCTTCCTCACAAATCCAGCCTTCCCGGTTTCCCAGTGGCATTGTTTGGACTTGCTCCACTTTACAGCTGCGTGACAGCGCAGGTTTCGCACCTGCTTACTTATTAAGTCTTGGAGACACCCGATAGTTTAATTATATTCAATTGTAGAATATTTCTCAATTTTATATTAGTCAGAATTATACCATAAGCTTTTCTGCAAGTCAACACTGTTACATTTTGAACACTCTTAGATAATTAAATTCACTAGCCTCTTGCAATTTATATATTGATAATATATACTATAAATTAACACAGTTCAGCTTGTAATATTTTACAACTAACTTCGGCAGTTTCTGCTGCCAAAAAATTTTATGATGAGTATTTTTAGGAGGCAATTCATGGAAGCAATTCAACAAACAATCATGTATTTTCACAAAGGCGGTCTCGTTATGTGGCCGCTGCTTTTCTGCTCAATCGCAGTAATTGCAATCGCTATTGAGCGTTTTCTGTTCTACAAGACAGAAGACAGCGGTCAGGTATTCGCTGCCAACTACTGTTCCCTGTTGCGTGAGGATAACAAAGCAGAAGCCTTTAAGCTAGCAGAAGAAAGCAAAGGCGAATGCGCTAAAATCGTTGCTGATGCAGCTAAAATTACCGATGGCAGAGAACAACAAAAAGCATTTTTGGAAAGCCAGGCAGGTATTTTCATTGCTAAACTGAAAAATAAACTGGACTACCTTGCTATTATTGTTACTATGTCCCCGCTGCTGGGCCTGCTCGGTACCATCGTAGGTATGATCGGCGCCTTCAGTATCTTCAATCTGGAATCCGGCGCTCCTATCGCTATCACCGGCGGTATCGGTGAAGCACTTATCGCTACTGCTACCGGTCTTTGCGTAGCTATTCTTTCCTTGTGCGCACACTCTTATTTTGCCCATCGTATGGATAATATGATTACCGACATGGAGCAATGCTTCAGTGCTCTTCTCGAAGCAGAAACAAGGAGTGGTAAATAATGCAGCTGCGCAATGTACGTGACAGAAAAACTCCGGAGCTTATTATTATCCCTATGATCGATATCATGTTCTTCCTGCTGGTATTCTTCATGCTCAGCACCATGTACATGATCGACCTGAAAACCATTCCCGTTAAACTGCCACAGGCAGCACATGCTGCTACGGATACAACGACAACCTTCGCTGTATCCCTGAAAAATGACGGCTCTCTTTATCTTGGCGATGCGCCGACAGATATCCAGTCTTTAATAACCCAATCCTCAATCGAACAAAAAAATAATCCTCGTTTTGCTATTGTTATCAGAGCAGACAAGGATGTTGATTACGGTCGTGTTATTGAACTTATTGATAAACTTAAAGGCGCAGGTATTACCCGCTTTGGTTTGGCAACGGATGGAGCTGGTAAATAATGAATTCTGGTCAACGCAGTAGAATCGGCTTTATCGGTTCTATCGTAACACATATTTTTATCTTACTTTTCGTAAGCTTCGTCGGACTGTTTAATTTATCGCATCCGCCTGCTAACGATATCGTAGAGGTATCACTGTTTGGCGGCGGCGGCGGCGGTGGCGGCAATGATGCCGACATTGAAGACAGTAATGCAAACGACGAAGAAAACTCTACTGAAGAAGATGTGCAGGAAGAGCCTACACCGGATCCGGAGGCTATCTGGAAAAACGATGAGAATAAGCCTCAACCTGTACATAAAAAATCTGCTGTGAAAAAGGTTGCCCGTAAGGGCAGCGGTACCGGTCAGGGAAGCGGCCACGGCAGCGGTGTCGGCCCCGGCACCGGCTCCGGCAGTGGCGGCGGTAACGGCAGCGGCCACGGCACAGGCAACGGCAGCGGTACAGGCAGTGGCAGCGGCGGTGGCAGCGGCAACGCTTCTGTTGCAGTTATGCCGCGTATTATCCGCAAGATTGATCCTGTATACCCTGCTGCAGAACGCAATGCAGGCATCACCGGTTCAGGCGTTGTACGCCTTCTGGTCAACACCAACGGTACTGTTGATGAGGTTACCCTCGTAAGCTCCAGCGGTAACGCTAACCTTGACCAGGCAGGTATCAATGCTGCTTACAAATGGCGCTTCACCAGCGCTGTCGGTACTAACGGTCAAAAGGTTCGCTGCTATTTGCGCTTACCCTTCACCTTCAGACTGAGATAATTAAAACCTGTTAGCTGAAACTCAGCTAACAGGTTTTTTTGTGCTTTAAATATTAAATTTACTTTTCTTGCCGGCCTTCTGTCAGATATGTCCAGCCGTTCTCCTGACGCACCTTGCCCTCTTTCATCAGATGGCCCAGAGCACGCTTGAAGGCAGCCTTGCTGATACCAAACTTCTGCTTGATAATCTCCAACGGCGTAGAATCGCAGTAAGGCATGCTGCCGTTGCGCTTCACCAGGAAATCATAGATATCCTGAGCATCAGCAACAAGAGCGTTCTCCTTCTGCAGACGCATAGAAACGTTAATACGACCATCATCGCGCAGATAGGTTACACGGCAGGTAACCTCCTGGCCGAAATCAAGTCTGCCACCGGGCACTTCACTGCGATGCAGGAAAGCAATAAAGCGTTGGTTTGTGAAAAGGAAGAAGCCTTCCGGCAGAATGTTATAAATCGTGCCGGTAACCTTGTCACCGATTTTTAAGCCTTCTGCAGGCTTAGAGGCCTTTACCATATCTTCTTCTACACGCATTGTCACAGCCTGACGGCCGCTCTTATCGCGATACAGTCTTACCCATACGAGCTGACCGGGGTTTACATGGCCGCGCATCTGGCTATAGGGCAAGAAGACGCCACGCTCTGCGCCGATATCAACGAAGCCGCCGTCACGGGTAACGCTCAGCACACGTACATAGCCTAACTGGCCTTCACGCATCTTCGGCAGCTTCATACTAGCCGTCAGACGCTTACTGGGATCAAGATAAAGATATACCTTTACCTCATCGCCAATATTAACCTCAGAGGTCTGCTGCAGCTTATGCAGCATGATATCGTCAGAGGTATTACCGGTGCCTGCGTCAAGGAAGGCTGCACTTTCATTCGCACGCACAACCTTGAGGCTGACTACATCACCGGGACGGTATTTAGTATTGTTCGTAACAACAGGAGCCTTCTTGCTTCTGCTGAATTTTTTATTATCAATCATCCGTATTCTCCACAAAGCTTTCAGACGGAGCATCTGCCCACAGCTGCTCTAAATTATAAAAATCGCGTTCTTCCTCCAGGAAAACGTGAGCAACAACATCACCGTAATCCAACAGTACCCAACGTGCGTCGGCATAGCCTTCCTTGTGAGTAGGATGCACGCCTGCTTCTGCCAGCTTATCTTCGATATTATCAGCAATTGCCTTAACCAGAGTGCTGTTGCCGGCACTGCAGATAACATAAAAATCGGTAACGGGAGATAAGCCCTCCATATTTAATAAAAGTATATCCTTTGCTTTTTTGTCATTGGCCGCAGCCGCAATTTTTTGTGCAATGTCTTTAGTTTCCATTAAACATCCTCCTTAATTATTACTTTCCTTTTCAGCAATCTTTGCTTCTTTTTCCAATTCATCTCTATCCTTAGGCTGCAGATGCTCCTTCGGCTCTTCTTCTGCTTCTGTTGCGGTATCTTCCTCATCTTTAAGATAAGGTATCCCCAGCTCATCCAAGGATTTGTTTACATCAGCCTGCTCGGCATTCCAATAGCTTACACCTAAGCTATCGTCAAATTTGCCATAAAGCATGCAGCTGCGCAGCTTATCATCGCCAAACAGTTTAAAGCTGTTGGCAGCCTTAAACATCGTCAAGGTATTAAGATCTGTTTCTACATATTTGTCCAGCGTTGCCAGCAGATTGCTTATTTTAGCTACATTTTGCACGGAAAACATCTGCTCAGCCGCTGCCTTCAGGAATTTCTGCTGTCTTTGCACGCGTCCTATATCACCAAGCTCATCCTTGCGGAAACGCACATATTTACCGGCAGTTTCACCATCCATATGCTGATAGCCATGCTTGATATCAATAACCAAATCAGCATATGGATCCTCGTAATACATATCCTTGTCTACGTAAATATCTACGCCGCCGATTAAATTTACGACATCAATAAAGCCGCGCCAGTTTGCCAACGCATAATAATGGATAGGTACACGCAGCAGATTAGCAACAGTCTGCTTTGCCATCACAGCTCCGCCATAGGCATAGGCTGCATTAATCTTCTCCGGATCCTTGTGTCCCGGAAGTATTACCTTCGTATCACGCGGAATAGATAAAACCGCTACCTTATTATTCTGCGGATCAAAGCTCAGCAGAATAATAGCATCTGTACGCTTAGGCTCGCTTTCCGCTGCTTCGCTGTCACCATCATCAATTCCCAGCAGCAGAACGTTGATGCGTTCATTGAGCTTCTGGTCATCACGTATTTTATCATCTGCCGCAGTTACGCTTACATGCGGCGGATTGATAAAATTGTTATAAATCCAGCAGGTTCCGAAAAAAAGTGCTGTTCCTAAAAGACCTGCAAAAAGCAGTAAGCAAAGCAATCTTCCCCAGCGAAACTTACGCCTGGTGCGACGTTTTGCCGGCTGCTGTTGATTATTATTTTCTTCCATACTTGCCCTGCCTATTTGTTATCTGATTTCTGCGCCAGCATCAGCTCATTATAACCGTCAATGCAATGCGGATGAATTAATTGTCCGCCGGCAAGCAGATATTCAATAGTATTGCTGTAGGCCTTAAGCATTGCTTTATCAAGGCTTTTATGTGCCAGCTTGCGCAAATCCTCTATCCCCGGGAAATCTCTTCCCGGTTCAATCATATCTGCCAAAAATACAACCTTTGCCAAATCCGTCATGTGGGCAGCACCGGTTGTATGCTGCGAAATACCTTCCAGAATTTCCTTATCGGTTACACCATACTTGGTCTGCGCATAGTATACACCTAATTTAGCATGCAGCAAAATCGGCTGGTTGCGTTCTACATCATCAATAGCAATTCCCAGTGCATCTGCCTTCGCCGCACTTTCTTTGCTGGCAACCTCACGGCCGCAATCATGCAGCAGCGCACAAATCGCTATTTTTTCTTCCGGCAGCTTATGTGACTTTGCCAGTTCCAAAGCGGTTTCGTAAACGTGTACGGAATGTTTATAACGCTTCGGCGGCAAGGAAGCCTGCAAAAGCTGTTTCATTTCGTCTATTGTCATCATTTCTGCTTCATCCCTGCCTTTGATATAAATTGTGAGCATTGATATATTGCTCCACAGCCCGCGGCACCAAACCCGCCAGGCTCGCTCCTTCATGCAGCCTTGTCCTTATTTCGGTAGATGAAATATCATATTCGGGTGTATGCAGCAGCATAATTCTTTCTGCGGCAGCAGCGCCCAAATGATGCACTACCTCTTCCATCACACCTTCGTAACCCGGTCTGCCGGCAGCTACAAAGGTTGCCAGCTGCAGCATTTCGTTGATAGAATTCCATGTATGCAGCTGAGCCACCGAATCAGCTCCGATAATAAAATAAAGCTCCTTATCCGGATATATCTGCCGCAGCTCGCGCAGGGTATCTATCGTATAGGATACGCCGCTACGCCGCAGCTCCATATCCGACACTGTAAAATGCGGATAAGGCTTTACCGCCAGTTCGGTCATCGCATAACGATGCTCTGCCGGCGCATAATCCTGTCCTACCTTATGCGGTGGTACAAAAGCCGGGATAAAAATAATTTGTTCCAGTGCAATACGTTCGTAAACAGCTTCAGCAATACGCAGATGCCCTATATGAATAGGATCAAAGGTCCCGCCTAAAATACCAAGTCCCTTTCCCGTCACAGTCATCCTCCTTGCTCAACACTTTTCTATTATTTTATTATATCAATCACTCAGCATTTGTACAACCTTCTGCAGCAGAATTATTATCGCAATAAGCAATAAAATTCCCTTTGTACGGTCTTTAAAATCAAAAACAGTTTTAGGCCTTCTCAGATAATCTGAAAAGGCCTGCAAATAATCTTTAAATGTAGGGGGTTTAGGTTCTCGTTTTGTCATTTTTTCTCCAATTTTAAAGATAAAGTGAAGAGAACCACTCTTCACTTTATCATATTATTTTACTCGTATCTCAAAGCATCAATCGGGTCAAGCAGCGCTGCCTTACGTGCCGGATAAATACCGAAGAACAAGCCGATGCCGACCGAAAAGATTACTGCGATAACAATCGCCCAGACGGAAATAACTGTATTCCAGCCTGCCATACTGCTGATAATGCAGGAAGCACCGATACCCAGTATTACACCTAAGGTGCCGCCGATAATACCTATTACCATGGATTCTACAAGAAATTGCAGCAGGATATTATTATATGTTGCACCCAAAGCCTTGCGGATACCAATCTCACGCGTACGCTCTGTTACAGACACCAACATAATATTCATAATACCGATACCGCCGACCAAAAGGCTAATCGCCGCAATGCAGCCCAGAAGTATCGTAATATTATTAGCCGTCGACAGCATGGTTTCCATAATCTGCGCCATGTTGCCCACGGTAAAATCATCGTTAGCGCCCTCTTTAATCTTGTGACGTGTACGCAGCACCTGTTCTACATCGGCCTGCACATCATTAATAACGTTTTCATTCTCAGCCTGTACCGCGATGCGTTGTACATTCGTAATACCCATCATACGGTTCTGTGCCGTTGTCAGAGGAACATAAACCACGTCATCCTGATCCATGCCCATGCTGCCCTGACCCTTGCTTTTCAAAACCCCAATAACCTGAAACGGCGCCTTATTGATACGCATAATCTTGCCCACAGGGTTGCCCTCCGGGAACAGACTGTCAGCAATAGTCTTACCGATAACTGCCACCCTACCGCGGCTTATAAGGTCACGCTCGCTCAAAACGCGTCCGTCCTCAACCTCCAGACTGGAAATGGTGAAGTTGCTGGGCGTTGTACCTTCGACACGGCTGGTCCAGTTCTGGTTACCTGCAACCATCTGATAGCTTCTGTTGACACTGGCCGAAATGTTGGCAATACCGTCAACCTGCTTCTCGATAGCCTGCATATCATCATACGTCAGCTTAACGCCTTCTCCCGCTGCCAGACGCGCACCGGTAGAGGTACGGCCTCCAGAAGTAATAATCAGCAGGTTACTTCCCAGCTTTGAGATATTATTCTTGACATTCTCCTTCAGGCCGAAGCCCAGGCTGACCATCGCAATAACGGCGCCAACGCCGATAATAATACCCAAAAGCGTCAGGAAGGTGCGCAGCTTATTGGAGACCATGCCCTGCAAAGCCATTTTAATGCTTTCATTCAACATAAATATCTACCTTCCTTTATCAGCTCTGCGTACCATCGCGCATCTGCTGCAACTCTATAGCAGCATAATCAGTCTTGCCGCCGCTGCGTTCATCACTTACCAGCTGTCCGTCGCGCATTACCAGAATGCGCTTTGTCTGCTCGGCAATATCAGGCTCATGGGTAACCATAACCACCGTCTTGCCGCTTTCATTCATTTTCTTAAAGATATCCATAATCTCGTAACTGGATTTGGTATCAAGATTGCCTGTAGGCTCATCGGCCATAATAATCGCCGGGTTATTGATTAAGGCTCTGGCAATGGCCACACGCTGACGCTGACCACCGCTCATCTCCATAGGCTTATGCTCCAGCCTATCGCCCAGGCCAACAGCCTCCAGTGCCTTCTTAGCGCGCTCCATGCGCTCTTCCTCGTCTACACCGGCATATACTAACGGCAAGGCTACATTCTCCTGCGCAGTCAGCTTAGCCAGCAGATTGAAGTTTTGGAAGACAAAGCCTATCTTCGCATTACGCGTATGCGCCAGCTCATCGTCATCATAACCGGCAATCTCCTTGCCATCAAGAAAATACTCGCCGGAGGTCGGTCTGTCCAGACAGCCCAGAATATTCATCATTGTAGATTTACCGCTGCCGGAAGGCCCCATAATAGAAGTAAATTCACCCGGCTCTATCTTCAGATTGACATGATAAAGGGCGTGTACCACACTATCACCCATCTGATATGTTTTCATAATATCTTTTAATTCGATAACAGACATAAAGCGCCTCCTTAGTTTACCGGATGCGGCGGGCCCATTCTGTTACTGGTCTGCTTGCTGACAGCCTTCTTCACCAGCAGCTTATCACCAATGCTAAGACCATTTACCGTAACTGCTACTTCACTGTCGCCCGTCAGGCCAAGCTTTACATCTACATCACGTGTTTCCTTAGTCTTTTCGTTATATACCTTTACGTAGCGGCGATTTCCCTCACTGTATATGCAGTTTAAAGGCACAATGGTTACATCGTTTGCTTCATCGATAATAATCTCGGTTCTTGCTGTCATAGTCGGCAGCAGCTTGCCCTTAGCATCATCAACGGTAACATAGACCTTATAATAGATAACGTTGTTTTCCGTAGTTGCACTGCGGGAAATCAAGCGTACCTTACCGGTAAAGGTTTCGTTGGGATAAGCATCAACAGTAAACTTTACCTTTTGCCCGTCCTTAACCTGACCGATATCGGATTCATCGACAAGTGCTTCAATCTCCATATTATCCAGCGTTGCCACAGACATAATAACCTGCGGTGTGCTGATACCGGAGCTGATAGTCTGGCCAACCGGTGTAGGCTTACCGATAATGTAACCGGAAATTGGTGTGGTAATAACAGTATCATTAACATCAGAAGCAGCCTTTTCATAGTTGCTCTTGGCTACAAGATAATCTGCCTCCACGCTGTCAAATGTTGATTGGCTGATAGCACCGCGATTCAGCAGGTTCAGATTACGCTCATAGTTAGCCTGGGCGTTATGCAGCTTGGCCTGCATCTGAGCCAACGTTGCGTTCAAAGATGTTGCATCAAGGCGCACCAGTACATCACCGGCGTTGACATGTTGGTTTTCTTTAACCAGCACTTCAACAATTCGTCCGGTAATCTTGGAGCTGATATCAACATTATCCTGTGCGCTCAAGGCGCCGGTTGCCGAAACAGTTTCTACAATATTGCCTTTTTTTACTTCGCCCATCTTAACAGCAGCAGTAGAAACCTGCGTGCTTTGATAATATTTATAGCCACCATAGCTGCCGGCAAACAAAATTGCAGCCGCTACGAGGATATATTTATTCTTTTTCACGAAACTCATCATTTTGCATCCCTCATTATTAAATATATTCCTTTACTATTATAACCTCTACTCTTTTTGAGGTCAAAGCAAGTATAGCAAAAAGATGTGTTTTTTTTATGGCACCATTAACAAAATTCAACACATATGACAAAAACCCCCGTCACTTTCGTGACAGGGGTTGATTTGCATTTTGACTGTCAAAGCATTTGTTGCTTTATCATTTTGAATCACCAGGCTGGCGAGAAAGTGCCAGAGGCGAGGAACGGATGCCGCCGGCGTACTTCTGGTACGTCAAGGCATTTGCGATGAAGCATATGGTGCTTTATCGACAGACTGGAATTATTTGCCGGGGAAGAACGGCCAAACCATCGGAATAACGATCAGGGACACGATGAAGCATACGATTACGAGACCGCAACCAGCTTTCAGGTAGTCCATGAATCTGTATCCGCCAGGACCGAGTACCAGAGTGTTCGGAGGAGTACCTACCGGAGTTGCGAATGCGCAGGATGCTGCAACAGCGA
>CAVKUS010000003.1:0-93261 GCA_963659725.1 Bacteroides sp. CAG:545
CATTCATACTATTTTTTCAAGTAATGACTTAGTGCTTTCTCATATGCTCTTCGAGATACTGACCGACAATTTTAACTGCACAGTAATCACCGCACATGGAGCAAGCCTCGTCATCGGATTTGTTCTTGCGGCAGCGATATTCCTTAGCCTTTACCGGGTCGATAGCCAGATCAAGCTGAGCAGGCCAATCCAGAACCTTACGTGCTCTTGCCATCTTCAGATCCCACTCCCATGCCTGCTTGTTGCCGTTAGCCAAATCAGCGGCATGAGCAGCAATACGGGTAGCGATTACGCCCTCGCGTACGTCATTTAAATCAGGCAGGCCCAAATGCTCTGCCGGAGTTACGTAGCAAAGGAAGTTGGCACCGCTGACAGCAGCAAGAGTACCGCCAATAGCGCTGGTAATATGATCATAACCGGGAGCAACGTCAGTTACAAGAGGTCCGAGCACATAGAACGGTGCACCGTGGCACAGGCGTTTTTGCAGCTGCATGTTCGCAGCAATCTGGTTGTAGGGCACGTGGCCGGGGCCTTCCACCATAACCTGTACACCCTTATCCCAGGCGCGCTGTGTCAATTCGCCCAGGTTCAGCAGCTCCTGAATCTGCGCTCTGTCGGTAGCGTCAGCAATGCAGCCGGGACGCAGGCCATCGCCAAGGCTGATGGTTACATCATATTCAGCACAGATATCAAGAATTTCATCATAGTATTCATACAGCGGGTTTTCTGCGTCATTGTGCAGCATCCAGCCTGTGATAAAGCTGCCGCCGCGGCTGACAACGTCCATAACGCGGCCTTCGTCAATGAGTGCTTTCAGCACATTTTTGTTGATACCGCAATGAATGGTCATGAAGTCGGCGCCATCTGCAGCCTGTTGGCGGATAACGTCGAAAATATCTTCCTTAGTCATCTCAACCACTGCGCCACGCTTCTTAATGGTTTCTACAGTTACCTGATACATCGGCACAGTGCCAACCATTACGGTAGATGCAGCAATAATTGCCTGACGGGAAGCACTGATATTGTCGCCGGTAGAAAGGTCCATAACAGAATCCGCACCTGCATCAATAGCAGACTGCAGTTTTGCCAGCTCCGGTTCTGGATCAGGATAGCTGCTGGAAGTACCGATGTTAGCGTTAACCTTTACGGTAAGACCGGTGCCTACACCGCGCGGAATAATATTTTTATGATTAATGTTGCAGGGAATAGCGATAGTACCATTTGCTACGCCTTCGCGAATAAATTCTGCAGTTACATGCTCCTGCTCTGCTACAATTTTCATTGCTTCGGTAATCACACCTTGGCGTGCTAATTGCATTTGTGTTGCCATATTTTTGCCTCCTTATAATTAAAAGACCGCTTTCCTGTTGGAAAGCGGCTGAATTATCTTTTTGCAGAAATCTGCTCGCTTTCCTACGCTGGTTTTAACCAGATTCAGGTTCAAAGGGTCGGATGTCAGTCCTCTCAGCAAATTGCGCCCCTAGCGGTTACGTTATTTTGTTTACATGCTTACTTTAACATGAACAGCGAAAATACGCAAGTTAAATATGCACAACTTGCAAAAAAACTGGCAGTGTGCTATATTATAAATAGAAAAGACAACCGCCCACAAGGTGGGTTGCCTTTAGTAGTTTTTGTGGATTGAAAGCCACCCCGCTACCGGCAAGTTTTGGGGTGGTTTTCTTATGTCTGGATTATTTGTTAAACTGAAATATAAATGTCAGCAACGCCAGAATAAATACGCCAAAAGCCATAAGATCTTTAAAGTCGTACTTTTTCATAAGCATCACCTCCATTCTATAAAAGAAATGGAAGGCAATCCCACCCTGCAAGTGGTTCGCACCAAGTCAATCGGTACTATCACCTGGAGTGCATTAGCCAATCAGCTTTATCCTTCGGACTTGCTTCTTGAATGCGCTCGCAACACGGTTGTCAAAATCATTTTATCACACAAACATATTTTTAGCAATACTCTGTAACCTACGTTACAAATCTGCTAAAAAAAATGTATACACAAAAAATCTTTATAAAAACACTTGACTCTAAAGGCAGGCGTGCTATAATCATCTACAAATCACATTACGCAACGCAATGATGGAGAAGCAATGTGCAGGTCTTTTCAGAAAGCTGGCGGTTGATGCAAGGCAGCAGCGAAGCACATCAGTTCCGCTCCGAAGCGGCAAATGACGAATTTGACGGGTGCGCCCGATACAGCGTTCAAAGTTGGCCATAGGCAAATTGGGTGGCACCGCGAGTAGTCCTCGTCCCAAGATAGGGATGAAGGGCTTATTTTTTTAGGTGAAGCAATTTGGCAATGGCAATTTGGGTGGTACCGCGAGATAAAGGCAAGCTCGTCCCAAAGGGATGTGCTTGCCATATTTATTTTCAGGAAGAAGGAAAAAGCAAATGAAAAGAGCATATAACTTTAACGCCGGTCCCTCCGCTATGCCGCTCGAAGTATTACTGGAAGCGCAGGAGGAGTTCTTAAACTACAAAAACACCGGCATGAGCATCATCGAAATGAGCCACCGCAGCAATGAATATGCTGCCCTGCATGCTGAAACAAAGCAGCTGCTGCGCGAGCTGATGGAAATTCCCGAGGATTATGAGATTATGTTTATCCAAGGTGGTGGCAGTACCCAGTTTCTGATGACTGCTGCTAATTTCCACACTAAAAAATACGCCGCTTATGTCAACACCGGCGTCTGGGCCAAGAAGGCTATGGCGGAAGGAAAATTCTATGGCGAGGTTTACGAGGCTGCTACCAGCGCCGATAAAAACAACAGCTACATTCCACAGGAGTTCACGCTCCGCCCCGATACTTCTTATGTACACCTCACTGCCAACAACACGATTTACGGCACCGAGTACAAGGATTTCCCCAAGTTCGACGTTCCCGTTATCTGCGATATGTCCAGCGACATTCTTTCGCGCAAGGTTAACGTTAAGGATTTTGATCTTATCTACGCAGGAGCGCAGAAAAACCTTGGTCCTGCAGGTGTAGTTATCGTCATTGCCAAGAAAAGCTTTTTGGCAACAGCGCGCGAGGATCTGCCCACGATGCTGAAATACAGCACCTTTGCCAATAACGATTCACTGTACAATACACCACCTGTCTTTGCCATTTATATGGTTAACAAAACTCTACACTGGATTAAAAAGCAGGGCGGAGTAAACGCTATTGCCAAGAATAATGCAGCAAAGGCGAAGCTCATTTACGACGTTATCGACAACAGCAATGGTTTTTACAAGGGCCACGCGATTCCCGAGGCTCGCAGCAATATGAATATCACCTTTAATCTGGCTACGCCGGAAATGGAGAAGGATTTTGTGGCTAAGGGCAAGGCTGCAGGCTTTGTCGGTATCGGCGGTCATCGTCTTGTCGGCGGCTGCCGCGCCAGTGCCTATAATGCTGTGCCGTTGGAAGCATGCAAGGCGTTGGCGGAGTTTATGGAAGAATATATGAAGGAAAACAGATAAGAGGAGGATAAATCACCATGAAAATTTTTGTCAGCAACGATATCAGCGAAAAAGGCGTAGCTCTGCTGCGCGAACACTTTGATGTAGATGTAATGCCCAACATGAAACCGGAGGAGCTTATCAAGGTTATCAACAATTACGATGGCCTGGTAACCCGCAGCATGACCAAGGTAACCAAGGAGGTTATTGAAGCCTCCACCCGTCTAAAGGTTATCGGCCGCGCCGGCGTTGGCGTTGACAACATTGATATCCCCGCCGCTACCGCAAAAGGCATCGTCGTACTCAACACACCGGAGGGCAACACCATGGCTGCTACCGAGCACACCGTTGCTATGATGATGGCTATGACTCGTCACATTCCGCAGGCACATCAATCCATTCAGGAAGGCAAATGGGACCGCAAATCCTTTGACGGCATTCAGGTACAGGGCAAAACCTTGGGTATCATCGGCGTCGGCCGTATCGGCAGCCGCGTTGCCAAACGTATGCAGGCTATGGAGATGACCACCATTGGTTACGACCCGTATATTACCGAAGAACGTGCGCATCAGGTTGGCGTTGAGCTGGTTGATTTTGACACTCTGCTGGCTAAATCCGATTATATCACCATCCACACTCCGCTCACCAAAGAAACCGAAAAAATGCTGAATGCGGAAGCTATTGCCAAAATGAAAGACGGCGTACGCATCGTTAACTGCGCCCGTGGCGGCTGCATGGATCCCGAGGCTATTGCCGAGGGCGTTAAATCCGGTAAAATTGCCGGCGCTGCTATCGACGTTTATCCGACCGAACCTCTTACCAAAGAAAATAACCCCTTCCTAGGCCTGTTCAACGTTGTACAAACTCCGCACCTTGGTGCTTCCACTATTGAAGCGCAAATCGGCGTAGCTGTTGACGTTGCTTACGGTGTAATTGATGCTCTCGAAGGCCGTCCGGTTATGACCGCTGTTAATATGGCGCCTATTCCGAAAAGCGTGGCAGCAGTTATCCAACCGTACTTCAAGCTGGCAGAGCGCATGGGCACTGTGGGGATCTATCTAGCAGACGGACCGATTAAGAGCGTGGAAGTGGAATACACCGGCGCACTTGCCGAAACAGAAACCCAGGCTCTTACCACTGCTTTCCTCAAAGGCCTGCTGAACCCGATTCTGCAGGAGAGCGTTAACTTTGTCAATGCTCCCGGCATTGCCAAAAAACGCAATTTGGAGGTTAAAGAGGTTAAAGCTAACAAGCCCGGTTACTTCACTACCGCTATCAATGTAAAAATTGCTACTGCCAAAGGTACACATAAAATTGAAGGCACCCTGTTCGATGGCAAGCAGCCTAAGATTGTACAAATCGACCAATATCATATTGACTTCAATCCCGAAGGCTACCTGCTGTTGGCACCGCACATCAACAAGCCTAATATGATTGGTCAGATGGCAACCATTCTTGGTAACGCCGGCATCAACATCAACGGCATGCAGGTTGGCAGCACACCTAAATCCGACACCAATATTATGGCAATTGCCGTTGGCGACGACATTCCGAACGATATCATGCTGCAGCTGCGTGGTGTGGAAGGCATTATTGACGTTAAGCTTATCAACTGCGAAGGCTAATAGCTAAACAATTTACAGCGAGGAAATTCTATGAGAATAATTTTAGTCCGACATGGTGAAACAACCTGGAATATAGAAGGCAGATACCAAGGGCAGGAGGATACGCCGCTGAGCGAGCGCGGTCTACGCCAGGGCCATCTGCTGGCAGAAGGCTTGCACCATATACCTATTGATGTGTGCATCTCCAGCCCGCTGCAGCGCTCCTACCAGACCTGCAAGTTCTGCGCTGACCTGCACCAGCTGCCGGTGGCGACAGATGAGCGCCTGCTGGAAATCAATCATGGCAGCTGGGAAGGCGTGCTGGCGCCGGAAATTGCCAAGCAATTTCCGCAGGAGTTTGCTCTGTGGCACACCCAGCCGCACCTGGTACAGATGCCTGACGGCGGTGAAAGTTTGGAGGATGTGCGCAAGCGTGCGCGCGCTGCCTTTGATAACTATGCAGAAAAATATGCAGGCAAAACTGTGCTGGTTGCTGCGCATGATGCAGTAAACAAGGCGATTATCTGTGATTTGCTCGGTCTTGATATGTCGCACTTCTGGCAGATTAAGCAGGATAACACCTGCATTAATGTGCTGGAATATAACGAAGGTGTTTGGCGCGTAGTGCTGCTGAACTCCACCAATCATTTAGGCTTCCTGTTCAGTAGTATTGAGCAGGCCGGCCTGTAATTTAACAAAACAAAACGACCGCCCTATGCAGCAAAAGCTGCGAGGGCGGTCATTTTTTGTCTTTATTGTCAAAAATTTGTTTACATGGTACAATAATAAAGACAACCGTGTTGCAGGGTGGCGTTGCCGAAATTCCGTTGGAATGGAGGTGATGCTTATGAAAAATTACGACTTCAAAGATCTTATGGCCTTTGGCGTATTTATTCTGGCGTTACTGACATTTATATTTCAGTTCAGCAAATAACCCAGACATAAGAAAACCACCCCAAAACTTGCCGGTCGCGGGGTGGATTTTCTTTACTCTATGAATCGGCAACCCACCTTGTGGGCGGTTGTCTTTCTATTTTTATTATACCACATTCATATATTTTTGCAATACAATAATCCAGACATAGAAAAACCGCCTCTGTAATTTGCTGTTCACCGAGGCGGATTTTCTGACCCATTGAATCGGCAACCCACCTTTGCGGGTGCATCTAAGAAGCAAGTCCGTAGGACGCTGCTGATTGGTTCATGCACGCCATGCGATAGTGCCCCAAGAGGCGTAAGCCGATTGGAATGGCACGAACCGCTCGGGCGGTTGTCTTTCTATTTTTATTATACCACATCCATATATTCTTGCAACACAAAGCCCCCTCACCTTGCGGCGAGGGGGCCTTTGTACGCGCGTGTATTATTTTGTGTTACTTGCTAATCGTTAAATTAGAAAGTGAAGGTCAGGTCAGCCCAAACGCGTTGGTCATCAACCTTGCTGTCCAATTTGCTTTCGGTGTCGTAGTAAACTACAGTACCAACGATGTTTTTAGCGAAGGTGTAGTTAGCGCCAACGCCATAGCCTTTGAAGCCATCGTTCGCATAATCAGCAAACACATTAGCATCAGTAGTATGAGCAACATAAGTCATACCACCTTGATCATAGTAATTAGCGAACAGACCCCAAGAACCAGCTTCGGAAGCTTCAGCACCTTTGTAGGTCAAACCAGCAGTCCAGCCGTCGGCCCCAATACCTTTAACATCTTCGTCTTTATAGCTTGCATCACCCTTCAGATACATACCAGACAGAACAAAGTCACCCATGGTATAATCGCCACCAACATACCAAATAGCATTGTCGTAGCCTTCACCAATTTGTTTATAACTACCATCAGTAGTGTCGTCACTCCAACCATCTTTATACATATCTTTGAAGTTTACATAACCACCCATGAAATTGAAGTTACCCATAGCAGCTGTTAATTCTGCACCTGCATAGTTACCATAAGAAGCACTGCTTGCTTCACCTAATTTATTAGCTACTTCTGCATCAGTTGCTTTGCCAACAAAACCAGTTACTTTAACTTTGTCGCCATAGGAAACTTCAACGCCATCAGCTTGTGCATCATAGATATTGCCGTTTGCGAAGAAAGCACCATAACGACCAGCGGTTACATTCAGACCACCCAGTTTACCTTCAACGTATGCACGTTTGAATTCAGTGGTTTCGTCACCAGAGTTGTCGCTCAGAATTTGGGTGTTTTCGAGCATACCAGTGTAGGACCAGTCATCATTGATTTGACCGTTAACCCAAATACGGGAACGCAGGTCAGTATCATGGTTAGAGTCATTTACATCGCCATCTTGGCTCATGTATTTGTAACGCAGTTCGCCGGTTACTTTTACGTTGTCAGCTTTTTTCTCCAGATTAGCAACGCGAACGCCCAGGTTGTCCAGTTCGTCAGCGAATTCAGCAGCCAGTTTATCAACGTTAGCGCCTTTAGCCATTGCTTTAGCAACGATTTGAGCCATTTCATAACGGGTCATCAGTTTGTCGCCACCGAAGGTGGTGTCACCGTAGCCTTCGATTACGCCAGCAGCAGCCAGTTTGTTGATGCTGTCATAAGCCCAGTGACCAGCAGGAACGTCAGAGAACGGGTTAGCAGCGTATGCGGAAGCAGTTACGCCCAGAGCCATAGCCATAGCTAATACTAAAGATTTTTTCATTTTAATTTCCTCCTTTAGGAAAATACATTTGAAAATTCTGCTATGCTTCTTCGCCTTGGCTTTGATACTCGGCTCGCCACAGCTTTCAGTAAGAGTTGCCTTGTTTCCTCTACCATACTCCTTACAGTCTGCGTTTTTCATTGCCCTCAGCAGTTAGCATAAGCATTTTTTTCATATGCTTATTGTACCACGTTTATAACTATACTACAAGGGTTTCACAAATTTTTCTTAAATTCGGCAAATAAAGAAGCTCTTCTTTTCTAATAATCATTTGTATGATATTTTTCCTTTGAAACTATTTACTCGCAATTAAAAACCGCCTCTGCAAAATTTACAGAAGCGGCTTGGTGTTTAAACTAAAATTAAGCTATGAATTATTTAACACGCAGAGCACGGTCTACTTCGATGCGTACTGCACGGCCAAATTCTTCATGAGTCCAATCCCAACGGCTGGTCAGAGCTTCAGGAATGGTTTTGTCGCTGTAAATGCGGTGCTCATAAGCTTTACCGGTGAGCTTGTTGTAAGCAGCTGCATAGCCTTGCAGGTCGATTTGCAGTTTGCGCTCTTCGCTGGAATCGATAGCTTTGTCATCCAGCTTGTCCAGTTGAACAGCGATAACGATGTCAACATCGCCGTCTTTAGCAATTTTTTCCAGAGTTGCAGCACTGGGAACCTTGTTGCCAATCTTAGCAGCATCAATAACAGCGGTCAGCTTATCGTTTTCTACTACTACAAAGCCTTTTTTGCTGTTCAGAACAGACAGAGCATTTTTGTAGAAAACCTGATTTGCCAGCTCATCTCCACCTTCAACATTGTTGATCAAAGGCAGCAGAGCAACACTTGCAGCTTCAGCTGCACCAAAGCAGGGGATGCTGAAGCAGATAGCCATAACGGTCATCAATAAATAACGTAAAACTTTTTTCATTCTTATTCCTCCAGACGCATTAGTATAATGCAGAATATAGGTATATTTTAGCATAAATTTAGGGAAAAATACAGTGTTTGCTTAAAATTTTCTGACTGGAGAGTCAAAACTTTTTTATTGTAAATTATAACTCAAAAAACGACCGCCCATGCGGGCGGCCGTCTTCTTATACGCGCGTGTTAAATGTTAAGTTGTTGTATGTGGTTGGAATTAGAAAGTGAATACAACTTGAGACCACAGAGTCTTGTCATCAGCATAGGAGCGAGCTTTATTCAAAGTCTTGCCATCCAGATCAACATATTCAACGGTACCAACGATGTTCTTAGCAAATGCATAGTTTACGCCAACTTTCCAGCCGTCGAAACCGCCGTTCTCTTTACGCAGAGTGTTAGCAAAGCCAGTGTTCCAGCCGTTAGAAATCATGGTAGAAGCAGCCAGATCATAGTAGCCAGCGTATACGCCGAAGGAACCAGGTTTAGCAGCTTTAGCGCCTTTGTAGTTCAATACTGCGTACCAACCGTCGTCTTCACCTTTAGCGTTTTCTACGTCACCCTTCAGGTAACCAGCCTTCAAGCCAACATTCTTATCGAATGCATAGTTAGCACCAACAGCCCAAATGTTGTTGTCTACACCCAAAGCAACGTCATTTTCAACATCTACATAAACAGCTTCCAAGCCCAAAGCACCAACTTTACCGCTCAGAGATACTGCATAGTAATCATCGCCCAATTTGCCACCATCAGTGCTAGACAGTTTGCCGTATTCAGCAGCCAGTTTTACATCTTTTCCATAAGCAGCTTTTACGCGGTCAGCACGATGAGAAAGGATTTCGCCACCGAGAATAGATGCATTGTTACGACCAGCTTCAACAGCCAGACCGCCCAGACGACCATTTACAAATGCACGTTGGAATTTGGTGTCTTCGTTACCTTTGTTATCGCTGTTGCCCTTGTCAGTAAATACTTGCTCGTTTTGCAGCATTGCGGTGTAGGACCAGTCATCGTTTACTTGGCCTTTAATCCAAATACGGGAACGCAGTTTGGAGTTATCTTTGTTAGCGGTATCTTTGTAGTCTTCGTAATGAGCACGAATTTCACCGGTAATCTTTACGTTGTCAGCTTTTTTCTCCAAAGCAGCTACGCGAACGCCCAGGTTGTCCAGCTCGTCAGCGAATTCAGCAGCCAGTTTGTCAACGTTAGCGCCTTTTGCCATTGCTTTAGCAACGATTTGAGCCATTTCATAACGGGTCATCAGTTTGTCGCCGCCGAAGGTGGTGTCGCCGTAGCCTTCGATTACGCCGGCAGCAGCCAGTTTGTTGATGCTGTCATAAGCCCAGTGGCCAGCAGGAACGTCAGAGAACGGATTTGCAGCGTAAGCGGATGCGGTTACACCAAGAGCCATTGCCATTGCGAGTACTAAGGATTTTTTCATTGTAATTTCCTCCTCTTATCTTAAGAGATTTTTATTTATTACAAAATCCTTCGCAAGTCCCCGCCTGCAAGTCCGGTAAGAGTTGCCTTGTTTCCTCTACCATGCACGAGCTTCGCCTGTTTCAAGGATTTCATAATCAAGGGGTGAAAATTCAGATTGGAGTATCTCGCTTTTTGATTTACTCTAATCTAAATCTTACTTATATTATAATTGCGGGTAACTACCTAGCCAAGAAGTTTTTTCAGAAAATTTTTAACAGGATAATAATTATTCCTATTAAGAATAATAGCAAAAGCCGCAAACCCGCTTCCTGCATAAAAAAAGCAGCAGTGCCATGCGTTCGGCACTGCTGCTTTCAGAGGGTTGATGTTGTGAAAGGATGTTTAAAAGAAAAGGGGTATTATGTATCAGTCATTGGGATTTCTAACTGATGAGCTTATTATAATGCGAACTGACTGATTAGTCAATGGATAATCTGTGAACTTTGCATCGTTTTGATGAACTCTGAAAAATCATCTTATTGCTGCCATCAGCGCGTAAAAAATTGGCGGCACGACAAGCGCCGGCAGCATATTCAGCGTTTTGCAGTCACGCAGCTGTAAAATTCCCAGGCCGCTGCTCATCAGAAAAATGCCGCCCAAAACAGAAATTTCTCCCATCAGCGCCGGCGTCATATACGGCGCAATTACTCCGGCAAAAAGATAAATGCTTCCCTGCCACAACAGCAGCATCAAAGCCGCCGCTGCAATACCAATGCCATATGCCGAGCCAAGAATAATCGACGAAACAAAATCAAGCGTCGCATTGGTATAAAGATAGGTATTGTTGCCGTTGAGCCTGCTTTCAATCGGTCCTAAAATAGAAAGCGTGCCGATGCAGAACAGCAAAATAGCGGTTGAAAGTCCTTCTGCCAGCTTGCTGCCACCCTTAGCGCTCGCCAAAAGCTTGTGAAAGCGTCCGTCTATATCCAGCCATGTTCCTATAACCGTACCGATGGCGATGCTGGCAATAAATAATACCGGATAGGTCGTCTTCGGCATATTACTGACAAAGGCGTTCGCTCCCAGTCCCACGGTTGCCAGGCCAAGGCCGTCAAATAGCGCTGTTTTATAGCGTTCGTTAACACCTCTGCTGAGAAAGCTGCCGATTACAGAGCCGGTTAAAATTGCACTTACATTAACGATTGTTCCTAACATTTTCAAAATCCCCTCAAATTTACAAATACTTCCTGCGCAGGCTACAAAGATTTTACACTTCACCCGCGCAGACATCTTTACAGATACCCTTTTATTTTATACTATTATAGTACCAAATACAATTCCTACAAAGGGGGTAATTACGAATGAAAAAAACTCTTCTCACGTTATTTTTGGCGATGGCAGTTGCAGCGGGTGCGTCGGCTGCACAGCAAACAGAAGTTGACAAGGGCGACCGCTACGACTATAAATATCCTGTCTTTACGCAGGAAAATCCGCGGGCAGCAGAGCGCATGAACCGCGATATCCAAAAAATGGTCAGCAAATCACGTAAGGATTTGCGCCAGCCGGATATGCGTGCTGTCGGCAGCAATTATGAGGTGATTTACGAAAACGACCAGTTTGTCTGCCTCACCTTCAACACCTGGTACTATTATGATAAGGCTGCTCACGGTATGTACTATACACACGGCATCGTTTATGACAAGGCAACCGGCAAGCGTGTTCCCTACACCCGCTTCATTGAAAAGCTGAACGCCGAGCAGCTAAAGCAGGATATCAAATCCAAGAAACTGCCTGTTTACGGTGCAGATTTAACCACCGTCAGCGAAGCGCCGTTTATTGATAACATCGATAAATTTAAAGTAAGCAAGGATTATATCATCACCGAGGACGGTCATCTTTATCTGATGTACCAGCCCTACGAGCTTGACTGCTATGCCGCCGGCGTTACCTATGTAAAAGTAAAATAAGCATAAAAAGCAAAGCACTGCTCTGCATCTCCCGTAAGGAAATGTAAGCAGTGCTTTTTTACAGCATATTTACTTCTTATCCAGTACGCAAATTTCAATTCCCGACGCAGCCATCATATCCTCCGCCAGCTTATCCGGATAAGGATTAGCATAAACAATGCGCTTAATGCCTGCGTTAATCAAAATCTTGGTGCAGACCACACAGGGCTGATGCGTACAATAAATCGTACCGCCGTTGACAGACACACCATGATAGGCAGCCTGCACAACAGCATTCTGCTCCGCATGAATACCGCGGCAAAGCTCGTGCATCTGCCCCGAAGGCACATGCAGCTGCTCGCGCAGGCAGCCCGTAACCTCACAGTGAGGCAAATCCTTAGGCGTACCGTTATAGCCTGTCGCTACAATCTGTTTATTTTTGACGATTACCGCGCCGACACTGCGGCGCATACAGGTTGAACGGCTGCTGACTACTCTGGCAATCTCCATAAAGTAATCATCCCAGCCGGGTCTTGTTTTGCGTTCCATAATTTTTTATACCGTACCAAAAATTCTGTCGCCTGCATCGCCCAAGCCCGGAACGATGTAGCCATGCTCATTGAGATGGTCATCAAGCACAACAGTGTAGATAGGCACATCAGGATGTGCTGCATTCAGCTTTTCTACACCTTCGGGAGCAGCAACGAGGCACATGAAGCGCAGGTTCTTCATGCCACGCTTTTTGAGCTGGTCAAGAGCAGCAATAGCACTGCCGCCGGTTGCCAGCATCGGGTCAACAACAATAGTATAAGCGTCCATATCCGCAGGCAGCTTGCAGTAATACTCCATCGGCAGCAGAGTTTCTTCGTTACGGCTCATGCCGATATGACCAACATTGGCTTCGGGAATAACACTGAGTACGCCCTCCATAAAGCCCAGGCCTGCACGCAGGATAGGCACAACAGTGACACTGCCTTTAATACGGCAGCCGGTGGTTTCGCACAGCGGAGTAGCAACCTTTACTTCTTCCACAGGTAAATCTCTGGTAGTTTCAAAGGTCAGTAGCGCTGCAACCTCACTGATGATGTGGCGGAAGGTTACGCTCTTGGTATCCTTGTCACGCAGGATAGTCATTTTTGCTTGCAGCAAAGGATGGTTTACTACATTGATTTGCATTGGATATATCGCTCCTTTTCTTATTAAGACGAAGCGGATAAAGCTTTATCGGTCGTCTTAATTATAAATTAGTATATAACGGATACTTAGCGCACAGTGCAGCAACACGTTTTGCAGCCTCTGCATGCTTATCAGTATCTTCAGGGTTATTGAGCACCAGGCCCATAATAGAAGCAACCTCTTTGAAGTCCTCTTCTTTGAAGCCACGGGTAGTAGCAGCCGGAGTACCCAGGCGGATACCGCTGGTTACAAACGGGCTGGCAGGATCAAACGGAATAGTATTTTTATTGCAGGTAATACCAATATTATCCAGCAGCTTTTCTGCTTCCTTACCGGTCAGGTTTTTATTACGTACATCGACCAGAATCAGATGGTTGTCGGTACCGCCGGAAACAAGGCGGAAGCCTTCAGCCTTCAGGCCTTCGGCAAAAGCCTTGGCATTCTTAACAATGTTTTCTGCGTACTCTCTGAATTCAGGTTTCAGAGCTTCGCCGAAAGCAACAGCCTTAGCAGCAATAACGTGCATCAGCGGGCCACCCTGAATGCCGGGGAAAATAGCCTTGTTGATTTTCTTAGCATATTCCTCATTGTTGGTCAGAATCAGACCGCCGCGAGGACCACGCAGAGTTTTGTGGGTGGTAGTGGTTACGATATCAGCATACGGAACCGGAGACGGATGCAGGCCTGCTGCAACCAAGCCGGCGATGTGTGCCATATCAACCAGCAGCAGAGCGCCGTTAGCATGCGCAATATCAGCGATGCGTTTGAAATCGATAATACGCGGATAAGCGCTGGCACCGGCAACAATCAGCTTCGGATGATGCTCTTTAGCCAGCCTATCCATAGCATCATAATCAATCAGCTCGGTTTCCGGATTAACGCCATAATGAACAACGTTAAAATAGGTACCGGAAATATTTACCGGGGATCCATGGCTCAGATGACCGCCTTGGGACAGGTCCATACCCATGATGGTGTCGCCGGGTTTCAGGAAAGCAAAGTACACGGTCATATTGGTGCTGGCACCGCAGTGAGCCTGTACGTTAGCATATTCAGCATGGAATAATTTTTTGGCACGTTCAATAGCCAAAGTTTCAACCTTATCAACATATTCACAGCCGCCATAATAACGATGACCGGGATAGCCTTCTGCATACTTGTTGGTCAGTACGCTGCCCATAGCCTCCATTACTGCGGGAGTAACGATGTTTTCGGATGCAATCAGTTCGATTTTGTCACGTTGGCGGTTAAGCTCCGCATCAATGTAACCTTTCAGCTCAGGATCAACTACGCTAAGTTTTTCCAGATTCATTTTAAGTCCCTCCTAAAAATAAAACATTAAATATCAACCAGTTTTATCCACAGGCTGTGGATAAGCGCTCAGAAATTCTGCTCTACTAAAAGACGCAGACGGTGCCTTATACCATAGGAAATTTGTAAATCGTTCATAAGAGTTCAAATGCTAACAACACAGATGATGCCTTAGGGGCGATTGCAAATCGCTCAGAAGGTGCCAGATGCTAGGCGTCACTGCCGACGGCGTATTTCTATACGTCGAAGCAGGGACAATAACACAGGTGGTGCCTATGGGCGATTGTAAATCGTTCAGAAGTTATCAGATGCTAGGCAGCATTTCCGACGGCGTATTTTTCATACGTCGAGGAAATGATAACGACGCAGATGATAGCTTATGGACGATTTTCCAGATATTGGGCACGGGGACCACCAACCAACGGCGGACGGGTTTTAGCGGCAGTCAGCACTGCTTCGCCAATTTTTTTATATTGCAGGCGTACAGGAACAGCAACTCGTTTGAGATGCATGCCGATGAGCGTCTGGCCAATATCAATACCAAGATGGGCAGAAATCTTTTCTACCACTACAGGTTCAGCAAAATTTTCGTAAGCGGCAGTTGCCATAGCGCCGCCGGCATGAGCCACCGGACGCACGGTAACCTCCTCAAGATTGTAGCGTTCGGCTGTAGCAGCCTCCACTACTAAGGAACGGTTGAGATGCTCGCAGCATTGTACGGCAAGATAAAGCTCGTGTGCATCGCACACTGCCTTCAGCGCCTTGAACATAGCAACAGCTGTTTCACTGCTGCCGCCGGTGCCGATTTTGTTGCCGAGTACTTCGCTGGTACTGCAGCCAAGCACGAAAATCTGTCCCTTTTTAGGCTTTGCTATGCTAATGAGCTCCTCAGCAGCTGCTGCGAGCTCTTTAGCTATTTGCATATTTGTTTCCATTGTTGCTTTACTTCTTTTCTGTTTATTTTTCAGAAACGCAAAAATCGTTTAGGCTGCAACGCAAAGACGATTATTTTGCTTCCAGATCCATAATTTTATTTACACGGCGTTCATGACGACCACCGGCAAATTCGGTTTCCAGCCAAGCGTCGGTAATCATTTCTGCCAGGCCTACGCCCAGAACACGCTCGCCCATGCAGAGAACGTTGGCATTGTTATGCTCGCGGCTCATTTTAGCGGAGAAAACATCACCGCACAGAGCAGCGCGAATACCCTTGCATTTATTGGCAGCGATAGAAATACCAATACCGGTACCGCAAATCAGGATGCCTTTTTGCGCACCGCTGGCACCGCTGGTAATATCCTCGCACAGCTTAGCAGCATAATCAGGATAATCTACGGAATCTTCGCTGTAGGTACCATGGTCAACAACCTCGATGCCTTTATCCTCTAAATATTTTTTGATATGCTCCTTTAAATGGAAGCCGCCATGATCACAAGCCATTGCAATTTTCATAAATAATCTTCTCCTCTCCTGCTTTTTAATGCCGGGATTATCTCTAACCTTTATTGTAACATAAATGACGGTAAATTTACATTATTTTTTAAATGCAGGCTGCCGTTTTCCAGCGTTATAATCTGATAGCCAGCAGCCTTACGCAGGCGGTTCATGATTGCCAGTCCCAAGCCGTCCTCCTCTACGCCTTCGGCGAGGATGACGTCCGGACAGGTACGGTCAAAATCGCGCAGCAGGTAGAATAAATCCGCCGCCAGCTGCTCACGGCTATCACCCCAGCAGGAAAGCTGTAGCTGCTGCTTTTCGACAAGCTCTGCCAGCTCGCTCTCCAGCTCACGTCCGCAAAGCACGCCGACTGTTTTGCCCTCAGCCAAAGCTTTGGCAATAACCTGCGGCAAACATTTGCAAGCTTCGCCTTCAAACAGGAATACAGGTGCCTTCGGCGCATAATGACGGTACTTCATTCCCGGGGCCTTAGGCTTAAAGTTTTTATCTCCCTGCAGCGCCGGGTCGATTTCTACCGCACCCATAACCTCCGTCAGCATTTCATAAGTGATGCCGCCCGGTCGCAGGATAGTGGGAACAGCACTCGTTGTATCCACCACGGTGGATTCCAGTCCGATGCCGCAGTTGCCGCCATCAAGCATACCGGCAATTTTGCCCTGCATATCCTCCAGCACATCCTGAGCATTCGTGGGGCTCGGACGGCCGGAAATATTTGCCGACGGCGCCGCAATAGGACAACCGCAGGCGCGGATAAAATCCTGAGCATATTTATTTGACGGAAAGCGTACAGCGACAGTTTCCAGTCCTGCGCTTACAGCATCGGGCACAATCGAGGATTTGTTGACAATCAGCGTCAGCGGCCCCGGCCAAAAATGCTCTATGAGCTTTTTAGCATTAGCGTTCAGGCCGGTAGTCAGCTGCGCAATATCTTCCTTTTTAGCAATATGCAGAATCAGCGGATTGTCATTCGGTCTGCCCTTAGCAGCAAAAATCTTGCCCACAGCCTCAGGATTCAGACCATCCGCACCCAGGCCGTAAACTGTTTCCGTCGGGAACGATACAACCTCACCCGCACGGATTAATGCTGCGGCCTGCTGCATAATCTCCTGATTATCAGAGTTCTTTTGTAATTTCCAGTAGGAGGTTTTCATATTTATCCTCACCCTCTTTTTCTTTTAAAGCAAAAACCATGCGCGGTATACCTGCGTAGTCCATACGCACGGCAGTTTTGGCAAAGCCATGCTCCAGGCACAGCTTTTGTACCGCCTCGCTTTGGTCAATGCCGATTTCAAACGCCAGCAATCCATCCTCAGCCAGATGCTCCGCAGCTTCGGCACAGATGCGGCGGTAAAAATCAAGTCCGTCCGCACCGCCGTCAAGCGCAGTACGCGGCTCCTGTTGTACATCCTGCGCTAGCGTTGCAATGTCGGCAGCAGGAATATACGGCGGATTGGAAACGATGATATCAAATTTTTTCTCTACAGGTACGTTGCTGAACAAATCGCTTTGGCGGAAGGCCACACGCTTATCCACGCCGATAGCGGCAGCGTTTTCCTTCGCCACTGCCAAGGCCTCGTTGCTGATATCCACGCCCACGCCTACGGCAGCAGGCAGATAATCAAGCAGCGAAACAATAATCGCACCGCTGCCTGTACCGATATCAAGAACCTTTACGGCACCGTCTGCACGCAGCATCGGCGCTGCCTTTACCAGACTTTCTACCAACAGCTCCGTTTCCGGGCGCGGCACCAGGGTAGCAGCCGTAACCTTAAAGTTATTGCGCATAAAAGCACGCTCGCCGATAATGTAGGCCAGCGGCTCATGCTTAGCGCGGCGCTCTACATAAGAGCGCATCTTCTCGCGCTCCTCTTCACTGAGAGGCTTGTCAAACTCGGTATACAGCTTGATGCGTTCACATTTCAAGACAGCACAAAGCAGCACTTCGGCATCAAGGCGTGGATTTTCCACGCCCTTCGCCTCAAAGTGCTGCTTAGTCCAGTTTAAGATTTTCATAATCGTCCAAACCGGCTTATCCATTTTATTTCACCTGCCGTAATTGTTCGCTTTGCTTAGCAGTAATCAGCGCACCCAGCAGCTCGTCCAGATCACCGTTGACAATGCTGTCCAGCTTATGCAAGGTCAGACCGATGCGGTGGTCGGTAACACGTCCCTGCGGATAGTTGTAGGTACGGATACGCTCGCTGCGGTCGCCTGTGCCTACCTGGCTCTTGCGGTCCTCGGCAGTAGCGGCACGCTGCTCCTCCTGCGCCTGCTCCAAAATACGCGCACGCAATACGCGCATACATTTTTCACGGTTCTTCAGCTGAGATTTTTCATCCTGGCACTGTGCCACAATGCCTGTCGGAATATGGGTGATACGTACAGCAGATTCGGTTTTGTTTACGTACTGGCCACCGGCACCGCCTGCACGGTAGGTATCTACACGCAGGTCTGCAGGATTGATTTCTACGTCAACCTCTTCTGCCTCCGGCAGTACAGCCACGGTAACGGTAGAGGTGTGCACACGTCCCTGAGATTCGGTTTCCGGCACACGCTGTACACGATGTACGCCGCTTTCGAATTTCATACGGCTGTAAACACTGTCGCCGCTGATTTGGAAAACGACCTCTTTGAAGCCACCCAGCTCAGTCGGGTTGGAATCCATAACCTCAACGCGCCAGCCACGGGTTTCTGCATAACGCAGATACATACGGAAGAGAACACCGGCAAAAAGCGCAGCCTCATCACCGCCGGCACCGCCGCGGATTTCCACGATAACGTTTTTGTCATCGTTCGGGTCGGAAGGCAGCAAAAGAATCGTGAGCTTCTCCTCATATTCTTCAATCTGCGGCTTAAGCTCCTTCAGCTCCTCCTTAGCCATTTCCACCAGCTCTTCATCATCGCCTGCTGCGAGCAGCTCTTCTGCCTCATCGCGAGCCTTAATCATATCGCGGTATTCACGGTAAGCGGTAACAATCGGCTCCAGCTTAGCATGCGCTTTGGTAGCCTTCAGCCAGTTGGTCTGGTCGGCAATAACCTCGGGGTCACTGATTTTTGCCTCTAAGTCTAAATATCTGTCTTCTAGTGCCTGCAATTTGTCGAGCATTAGAAATTCTCCTCTCAAGTGTTTTACTCTATAATTTCTTCAGGCGGCAGTACTGCCTTCAGTGAAGCAATCGCCACCTCAATCTGGCTGTCATCAGGCTGACGCGTAGTCAGCTTTTGCAGCAAAAGTCCCGGCATAATAGCCATATGCACCAGCTTATTATCGTTATGCGCACCGGCAAAACGGATAATCTCGTAGCTTACGCCTGCGATCACCGGCATCAGCACTACGCGGGAAGCAATGCGCTCCAGCAGGCTGGGCCAGCCCAGGAAGGTGAAAATAAACATGCTTATCAGCATGACAATCATCAGAAAGTTGGTACCGCAGCGCGGGTGCAGCGTGCTGAACGGACGCACATTTTCTACACGCAGGGGCAAGCCTGCCTCATAGGTATAAATAGTTTTATGCTCCGCACCGTGATACTGAAATACGCGCTGAATGTCCTCCATAGAGGAAATTGCTGCAATATAGGCCAGAAAAATAACCATACGCAGCACGCCCTCAGCCAGGTTGAGCATCATCGGATCCTCAGTCAGCTCATGCAGAAAACGCATCGACCAGGTCGGGATAACGATAAACAGACCGACAGCCAGCAATACGGATGTAGCAATAGTCATTGCCATTTCCTTGCCCGTCAGCTGCTCGTCCTCTTCGCCGGAAACCTGTGCCGAATAGGCCAAGGCCTTAATACCGTCATATAATGATTCAAATAAAGCAATAACGCCGCGAAGCAGCGGTTTTTTCAAAATGGGATATTTATCACGGATACTGTTGACAGGATTTACATCCACGGCAATTTCTCCGTCAGGTTGACGTACGGCAACGGCTACCTTATGCGGTCCGCGCATCATAACGCCCTCAATTACGGCTTGTCCGCCTACAGATAATTTTTTCGTGCTCATAGATATACTCCGTAAAACTAAATAAAGCAGAACCCGCATGTGCAAGCTCTGCCTTATTGTATAGATTATTGTTCTTTGTTGTAACGTTTGTTGAACTTCTCGATACGACCACGAGCAGCTACGTTACGTTGTTGACCAGTGAAGAATGGATGGCATTTAGAGCAAACATCCACGCGTAATTCTTTCTTAGTGCTACCAGTTACGAAGCTTGCACCACATGCGCAGGTAGCAGTAACTTCACCGTAATTCGGATGAATCTTTTCTTTCATTCTTTACACCTCTCTTTGCTAAGAACATTATATTCATAATTTAGAAGCTGCCTTGCTTGGCAAAGCGGCTTGCATTAACACTAGATTAGTGTAACATATCCTACAAGTAAACGCAAGCTATTTTTTACTAAAATCGGCAACACCCTGCAGATAATTAATAAACTGCTGCGCTGTACGCCCGGAAATGCCGCCGTGATGCAGCTCCCACTTACGCGCTTCGGCACAAAGGAAGTCGTCGTCAAGCTCCAGTCCCTGCTTTTTAGCCAGCTCGCAGACAATTTTGTAGTATTCCTTCTGCGTAGGCTGTCCATAATAAATCGTACAGCCGAAGCGGTTGACCAGCGAAAGCTTTTCCTGCATCGTATCCGACTTGTAAATGCCGTCCTCCTGCGTTACATCGTTGCGGTCCTTCCACGTTTCGTTAATCAGATGTCTGCGGTTAGATGTAGCATAAATCAAAATATTATCCGGACGCACCTCCAGACCGCCTTCGATGATAGCCTTCAGATATTTGTATTCGATTTCAAATTCCTCAAATGACAAATCATCCATATAGATAATGAAGCGGTAGTTGCGATTCTTGATTTGGGCAATCACCTGCGCCAGGTCGCGGAACTGATGCTTGTAGATTTCAATCATCCGCAGGCCCTGATCGTAATATTTGTTTATCAGAGCCTTAATACTGCTGGATTTTCCTGTACCACTGTCGCCGAAAAGCAGCACGTTATTTGCCGGGCGGCCTGCTACAAAAGCTTCCGTATTTTCCAGCAGGCGCTGTTTCTGGTCCTCATAACCGATGAGGTCAGCAAAGGTAATCTGCTCCGTATTGGATATCGGCACCAGCTCCGGCTCGCCCTGCTGCGCCTCCGCTATGCGGAAAGCCTTGTTCAGGCCAAGCTTGCCCACGCCGTAATCATGATAGAATTTGGTAACGCAGGCGAAAAACTCGTCAGCATCGACAGCACCTTCCAAAGCAGTGCTGAGCGCCTGCACCTTGTCGCTGATATTTTTGTTATAGCGACGCTCCTGCTTCACCACAGCATGGTAATTGCTGATTAAAGAAAAGCAGTTAATCTCCAAAGCTTGCTCCAGTTCACTGAAATCGTAGGCAAACAGCTGCCGAAAGATTTGGAAGTCATGCTTGGCAAACTGATTCACGCTGCCATCGCAGGCACCAACCTTTTCGCAGGTAATGGCAAAGGGATTTTCACAGCTGACGAGCAAATAGGCCAGATAGTTGTGCCAAAGATTTTTGTCAAAGCCATAAACGGTGCCGATATCAAGCAGTTTATGTACCTGCTCGTAGATTTCCGCTGTCAGTTCCTCGCGGTTATAATCACCCGCTGCAAATTCAGCGCAGATATCTGCCAACGGCTCCAGCAAATTATCCGCCGGCAGGTTGCGGTAAACAACTAATTGTGATACAAGTTTATGCATTTCTTTCCCCTCAAATATCTCTATTTTATAAATTCAAATTTTTCCGTATCGAACATGCCCATATCCGTAATGCGCAGCTTGGGAATAACCGGCAGCGCCATAAAGCTCAGGCTGATAAACGGGTCGATGCCGTCCGCTACGCCCTGCGCATGCGCCTTCGCCGCAATCTCATCAAGACTGCCGATAAGCTCCTCGGCAGGCGCGCTGCTCATCAGGCCGCAGATATTCAGCGGCAGCGTATCGACAACCTCGGTGCCCTTGACCAAGGTATAGCCGCCCTGTACGCGTACCAGCTCCTTAGCCGCAGCATTCATTGCTTCCGGACTTGTGCCGATAACAATCAGGTTGTGTGAATCGTGCGCCACCGTCGTCGCTACCGCGCCGTCCTTCAGGCCGTAGCCACGCAAAAGGCCGAGGCCGACATTGCCGGTGCTGTGATGTCTTTCCAGTACGGCAATCAGATACACATCGCCGCTTGCCAAGGCAGCGGCAATATCCTTGCCCATAATTGTACTCTTCTCGGTAAAAATTTCACCGGGAAGCATAGTAATAACCGGATATTCCCTGTCATCAGCAAAATGCGACAAGGAGAAGGTTGCAGCATTAAACTCTGCAGGCTTCACGCTGCCCTGCAGGCTGGCGTTAGGCGTAACAGGCGTAATCTTTTCGCATGCCTTGAGCGCGTCCACGCCCTTATGGAAAACAGCCTGCGGTTTCAGGCTTTGCAGGTTGTCAAAAACTACCAAATCCGCCTGCCAGCCGGGAGCAACGGCACCCACGCGGTGCAGGCCGTAAATACGCGCAGCGTTGATAGTTGCCAGACGCAAAGCACGCACAGGCTCCATGCCCAATTCTATCGCCATTTGTACGCAGTGGCGGATGGTGCCCTCGTGGCGGATGTCAGCAAGATGCTTATCATCGGTGCAGAAGGCCAAACTGCTTACATCAATACCTTCTTCAATAACGCCGCGCAAAATTGCCGTAAGATTACGCGAAGCACTGCCCTCGCGCACCAGCACTGCCAGACCGTTGCGCAGCTTTTCCTTCGCCTCTTCCCAGCTGATGCTTTCATGGTCGGTATCAATGCCGCTGGCAACGTAGGCTGCCAGCTCCTTGCCACGCACGCAGGGTGCATGGCCGTCGATTACACGTCCCAAACTTTGGAACAAGTCCAGCTTTTTCTGTACCTCAGCGGAATTATAAATAACGCCAGGCACGTTCATCATCTCGCCCATGCCCAGTACACCCGGCTCATTGACAAGCTTAATCATATCACGCGCGTCCATCACACAGCCGCTATGCTCAAAGCGTGTCGCTGGCACGCAGCTCGGCAGGTTCACATAATAGTTCAGCGGCATCTGGCCGCCGGCCTCCAGCATATAGTGAATGCCTGCCGCGCCCGCTACGTTGGCAATTTCATGCGGGTCGGTAATCAGCGTGGTTACGCCCCAGCGCAGCTCCTCGGCACAGTAATGCTCCGGCACAGCCATTGAGCTCTCTACATGACAATGCGCATTAATCAGACCAGGCGCAACATATGCTCCCTGCAGGTCAATGATTTTTTCTGCCTTGTCATAGCTGCCGACACCGGCAATCATGCCTTCAGCGATAGCAACATCAGCTTCATAAATTGTTTCGGTCAGCACGTCAACAACCCTGCCGTTCTTCAAAAGAATATCAGCAGGGCTGTTACCGAGTGCGACCGCTCTTACACGGTCCATCATATTTTTTACCTCAATCCTTTTACACGTAAATATATTTCAGGATAAAGATTATTGCCAGCACATATACAATCCAGCTGGTTTTTTTGTTTTTGTATTCACCGCTGAGCAGGTTAATTGCCACATAGGAGATAACGCCCATGGAAATACCTTCGGAGATAGAATACATAAAGGGCATTGCTACTGCTGCAACAAAAGCAGGAATAGCTTCGGTCATATCATCAAAGTCTACATTCAGCAGGCTGCTTACCATCAAAAAGCCTACAATTACCAGTGCCGGAGCGGTAGCAAAGGCAGGAATTGCCAGGAAAATCGGTGCAAAGAACAAGCTGAGGAAGAACAGGATTGCTGCAGTAACTGCAGTCAGACCGGTACGGCCGCCGACAGCAACACCGGCGCTGCTTTCTACGAAGGTAGTAACGGTGGAAGTACCCAGCAGTGCACCACCGGTAGTAGCGATGGAGTCAGCCAGCAGAGCGCCTTCGATTTTCGGCAGCTTGCCGTCCTTGTCCAGCATTTTAGCCTTGGAAGCAACACCAATCAGAGTGCCAAGGGTATCAAACAAATCTACAAACATAAAGGAAAGCATGATTGTAATGAAGTTAAAAGTGAAGATAGCACTGAAATCCAGCTGCATAAAGGTCGGTGCCAGGCTGGGAACGGAAATACCATTAGCAAAGCTGGGCATAACGGAGAACATACCAAGCTTCGGATTCGGTACATAAATACCAGTCAGCTCGCAAATCATGCCTAAGCCCCAGGTAACCAAAATACCAACGAGGATACCGCCGGGAACCTTTTTCGTCATCATCACTGCGGTCAGCAGAATACCGATAAGTGCCAGCAAAGCACCGATACCGGTGGACCAGAAGGTGCCGTCTGCCAAAGCAGCTTTAAACGGATACAGGCCAACAAGGGTAGGACCTGCAACAACGATTTTGGAATTCTGCAGGCCGATAAAGGTAATGAACAGACCGATACCGCTGGTAACGCCAAATTTCAGTGCAGGCGGAATGCAATTAAATAATGCTTCGCGTACCTTAGTCAGTGAAAGCACAATAAAGAGAACACCTTCGACAAAAACGGCAGCCAACGCAATCTGCCAGCTGTAGCCCATCTGTCCTACAACAGTATAAGCAAAAAAAGCGTTCAAACCCATACCGGGAGCAAGAGCAAAGGGATAGTTAGAGAACAGCGCCATAAGCAGAGTACCAAGGCAGGCACCCAAAGCAGTAGCAGTAAATACAGCGCCCGCGTCCATACCGGCAGCACTTAAAATACCGGGGTTAACAGCCAAAATATAAGCCATCGTCATAAAGGTGGTAATACCGGCAAGAATTTCCGTGCGGACATCCGTCTGATGTTCCTTCAGGCGGAATGTTTTTTCCAAAAAGTCTGTCATTCGTTATAGCCTCCTATGCTATCTATTTGCCCAAGCTGCAGGACTCAGGCGCATTGATAAAGATTAAGGCTGCCTGCACAGCCGCCAAACCGTTAATAGGTCAAAATCTCCGGACCGTTTTCGGTAATCAGAATCTGGTGCTCCCATTGAGCAGAAAGACTGCCGTCACAGGTATAAACAGTCCAGTTGTTGGTTGCGTCAATGCAGATATCCTGATGACCCATGTTAATCATCGGCTCAATAGTAAAAATCATTCCCGGTACAAGCACCATACCGGTTTTGCGCTTGCCAACATGGCAGACAAACGGATCCTCGTGGAACTCTACGCCAACGCCATGACCGCCGAATTCTTCGACAACAGAATAGCCGTGCTTATGCGCCAGCTTGGAAACGGCAGCGCCGATATCACCTAAAAAGCCCCACGGCTGAGCTGCTTCAATACCACGCAGCAGGCATTGCTTAGTAATCGCAACCAAATCTGCCGCCGGCTTAGCAACCTTGCCAATCATAAACATACGTGATGCGTCAGCATAATAGCCATTATAGATAGTAGAAACGTCTACGTTCACAATATCACCGCTACGCAGTACGTCATGCTCGCTGGGAATACCGTGACACACCTGGTCATTGATAGAGGTGCACACGCTTTTCGGAAAGCCTTCGTAGCCCAGCGGTGCAGGAATAGCGTTATGCGCCACTGTATATTCGTAAACGATTCTGTCGATATCAGCAGTAGTCATACCGGCCTTAATATATTTGGCAACCTCATCCAATACACCGGTATTGATTTTGCAGGCCTCACGAATACCGGCAATCTGCTCCGGCGTTTTAATCATATCGCGGTCAGGAACCTCACAGCCCTGAGCCTGCAGTAAGGCAACTTTTGCATCATTCATTTTGTGGCAGTCTGCATATGCTTTACCGCTGCCACACCAACATAATTCTTGGTCCAACGAAAACACTCCTTATCTCAATAATTGTTACAACTTGTACATTACAACCTTATGACTTCTATTTTACCACATATTTAAGGGAAAAATCACATTTTAGGCTTAAAATTCTCTTACAACGTTCGGTTTTTTGTGTTAAAATTACTTTATATGACTCAAGGTTAAGAAAGGAAAATTTTATGGAAGCATATGCAATGTATTTTATCGATTTAATTCTGCACCTGGACAAGCATCTGCCGGAAATTATGATGGCCTACGGTCACCTGGTTTACGCCATTCTGTTCATGGTAGTGTTCTGCGAAACCGGTCTGGTAGTCACCCCCTTCTTGCCGGGCGATTCGCTGCTTTTCGCCTGTGGCGCCCTTGCCGCTGCCGCACCCGAAGGCATGGATATCAAAATTATCGTGCCCATCTTTTTAGTTTCTGCTGTACTGGGTGACGCCTGCAATTATATGATAGGCGAGCATCTCGGTATGCACATGATTAAGAAAAATATCATTAAAAAAGAGCATGTCGACAAGGCCAGCGCTTTTTATGACAAGCATGGTCACAAAGCAATTTTCTTAGCCCGCTTTGTGCCGATTGTGCGCACCTTTGCCCCCTTCGTTGCCGGTATCGGCAAAATGCACTACCTCACCTTTGCTCATTACAATGTCATCGGTGCTGTAGTGTGGGTATGTCTCTTCGTGGGCGGCGGTTACTTCTTCGGCAACATCCCTGCCATCAAGCATAATTTTACGTTGGTTACTTTGGGCATCATCATCTTTTCCCTGCTGCCTGTGTTATATGAATTCGTAGGCAAGAAAATTTTAGGCAAAAAGTAAGAATGTCTTGGAATTTTTGTAATAGCCTCTCCTCGAGGAGAAGTAGCATAGCTTAGCGATGACGAAGAGGGTGGTTACACTATTTACAAGCGAAGATAGTATAGTCCCCTCTCAGTCAGCTTCGCTGACAGCTCTCCCCAAGGAGAGCCTTTTCACAGTTAAACTCCAAAGTAAATATATAAAATTCTAAAATTGAAGGTGATTTAAAATGACTTATCGTTTTAACAGCGATTACACCGAGGGCTGCCATCCTGCAGTCCTCGAAAAGCTTGTGCAAACCAATATGGAACAAACCGACGGCTACGGCCTTGACCCTTACTGCGACGAAGCACGCAAATTGATTAAAGAAGCATTCTCCTGCCCGAACGCTGACGTGCATTTTCTCGTTGGCGGCACCCAAACCAACCTGACGGTTATCTGCGCTGCATTGCGTCCGCATCAGGCTGTTTACGGCGCTGTTCCCAGCCATATCAATACGCATGAGGCCGGTGCTATTGAGCATGTAGGCCACCGCGTACTGCCGCTTCCGAGCGAGGACGGCAAGCTGACTGCCGAGCAAATCCGCCACGAATGGAAAATATACGATACCGATCCCAGCCGTGAGCATTGGGCACAGCCGAAAATGGTTTATATCTCCCAACCGACAGAAATCGGCAGCATGTACAGTAAAAAAGAGCTGCAGGATTTATATCAGGCCTGCACGGAATGCGGTCTTTACCTCTTTGTTGACGGCGCACGTTTAGGCTATGTTCTCGGCGCTCCCGACAACGATATGACTGCTGCGGATTTAGCAGCAAACTGCGACGTTTTCTATATCGGCGGCACCAAATGCGGCCTGCTCTTCGGCGAAGCAGTTGTTATTTTGAACGATGCACTCAAGCCCGACTTCCGCACTATTGCTAAGCAATGCGGTTCCATCATGGCCAAAGGACGTCTGCTTGGCGTACAGTTCGGCGCAATTATGAAAGATGACCTTTACAGCAAAATCTGCGGCAAAGGCACACTGCAGGCGCTGAAAATCCGTGATGCACTGCTGGCTAAGGGCTTTAAGTTCGTTACCGAATCCCCCACCAACCAACAATTCGTTATCATGACTCCGGCGCAATTTAAAAAGCTGAGTGAAGAATTTGCTCTCAGCCACATTGCTTATCTGGAGGACGGCAATTACAGCGTGCGCATCTGCACCAGCTGGGCAACCAAGGACGAAGAGGTTGACAGACTCATTGCTATGATCAACGAGCTGTAATATATAAAAAAGACGGTCGCTTGACCGTCTTTTTATTTTGCTATTTTACTTCAGTTTTTCTACAACGCTCTGCAGTTTTTCCTGCCATTCGGCGCAATAATCCGCGCCACCTTGTGCGCAGTCACTCTTGCCGCCGCCACGGCCACCAAAGGCTTCGTTGAGCAGCTTGATGACGCTGCGGCAATCACCTGCAGTATCCATGCCCAAAGCAACTGCATAGCTGATGCGCTCAGCCTGCACTGCTACCAAAAGGCTCAACGTGTTTTCCAGTGCAGTAACCTTCGGCAGAAAGGCTTTGATATCCTTGGCATCGTGACCTTCCATAGGCAAAGCCAAAACTTTTACTCCGTCAGCATTCACCGGTGCAGCAGCATACGTTTCCTGCAGCTTTTCTTCTTCAATCTTCAGCAGCTTGCTCTTGGCAATGTCAAGCTGTGCAAGCAAATCATTTTTCTGCTTACTTACGGCAGCAGGCACCTGCTCAGGCTTCACGGAAAGACTTGCAGCAACGCTAAGCAGCGTGCTGTTCTTGGCATCCGCATCCAAAAGCGCTCTGCGGCCGCAGACAAACTCTACGCGACAACCGCCCTTGTGCTTTTCATGGCGGATGACCTTAACGCTGCCCAGCATCCCCGTAAACGGCGGGTGCGTACCGCAGCAGGTACAGATATCGGCGTCCTCAACCGAAACGATACGCAGCGTACCTGTCAGTTTGCTGTTGAACTTACGCATTTTATCCTTCAGCTTGACAGCCTCTGTGCTATCCATATAGCTGATATGTACCGGACGATTCTCCCAGATAATCTCATTCGTATATAATTCTGCCTGCAACAGCGCCTCGTCCGTCAGCTCCTTGTCAAGATCAATGAAGACATCGTCCTCATTCATATGAAAACCGATATTGTTGGCCTTAAACAGCTTCCAGCAGGCGTAGGACAAAAGATGCTCGCCTAAATGCTGCTGCATTCTGTCCAGGCGCACAGGCCAGTCCAGCACAGCCTCTACATCAGCACCAACCTCCAGCGGCTTGTCGCACTCATGGTAAATGTGACCGTCTTTTTCGCTTACATGGCTTACGACAGCATCAGCCAGCTTACCTCTGTCACTCAGCTGACCGCCACCCTCCGGAAAGAAAACTGTTTGGTCCAGCTCAACCAAATACTTGCCATCCTTGGGCGTGCAGGCCGTAACCTTCGCCATGCACTGTTTGAGCAAAGAATTATTTTCAAAAAGCTTAATTGTCATTTTTTATTCCCCCTCATAAAATCTATCTGTCTCTAATAACCATTATTGTATCACTAAATTGCTAAAGTGTGTTATAATCAGTTATACAAGTCCAAAAAAATTCTATTAAAGCGAATAAGGAGCAATAAATGTTTCAAAATTTACTTTTTGATTTAGATGGTACCCTGACAAATTCCGCTGAGGGTATCACCAAATGCGTGCAATACGCCCTGCGCGCTCAAAATATTGAAGAGCCTGATTTAAAAAAGCTGGAGGTTTTCATCGGACCTCCCTTGCGCGACAGCTTTATCAAATACTACGGCATGACCAGAGAGCAGGCTGAAATCGGCGTAGAAAAATATCGCGAACGCTACACCGATATCGGTATCTGGGAAAACAAGGTATATCCCGGTATTATGGAATTATTAGCTGACCTGCAGCAGGACGGCCGCCGCCTCGGCATGGCTACCGCCAAACCGGAGGTTTTTGCGCTGCGAATTGCCGAGCGCTTTGGCTTCAACCCCTATCTGAAAGATATAACCGGCTGCAGCCTGGACGGCAAAACAGACAAAAAAGCTTTAGTAGTTGCCGCAGCTCTCGAAAAATGGCAGCTCACTACGCCCGAAGCTAAAAAGACTGTAGCACTTATCGGCGACCGCCGTGAGGACGTTCTCGCCGCTCACGCCAACGGTATCGCCTGCATCGGCGCAGGCTTCGGCTTCGGCAGTTACGAGGAACTGTCGGAGGCAGGTGCCGATTACTATGTTGCCGATGTTCCGGCCTTAGCACGCTTCCTGCTGAGCAAAGCGTAAGAACGAATTTAACACTTACAGGTGATATTATTATGCATATTTACGCAATAGGCGACCTGCATTTATCAGGCGAACCGGCAAGCAAGCCCATGGAAGTTTTCGGCGAGCATTGGCGCAATCATAAAGAAAAAGTTGCCGTTAATTGGCAAAACACCGTAACCGCACAGGACACCGTTATTGTCTGCGGTGATATTTCCTGGGCCATGACTTTAGAAGAAGCAGCACAGGATTTAGACTGGCTGGCGCAGCTGCCAGGGCGCAAGCTGCTGCTGCGCGGCAACCATGATTACTGGTGGAGCAGCCTGAGCAAAATGCAGCAGCGTTACGGCGCTCATTTTGAATTTCTGCAGAACGACTGCATTATGGTAGAGAATATTGCTGTCTGCGGCACTCGCGGCTGGCTGCTGCCTTCGGCTGAAAGCTTCAGTGACGCCGACAGAAAAATCTACAACCGCGAAGGTATCCGTTTGGAGCTTTCCCTGCAGCAGGCACATAAAATGCAGGCACAGCAGATAATTACGGCCTTTCACTATCCGCCGCTCTTTGCACGCACGGAGCACACCTGCTTTACTAATCTTATGCTGCAGTACGGTGTACAGCACTGTGTCTACGGCCACATTCATGGTGAAAACCACATTCCCGTTTTCGAAGGATTGCGTGAAGGAATCAACTACAAGCTTGTTTCCTGCGACACGCAAGGCTTTCAGCTTTACAAGGTCATATAACAGCGAAACTTCGCTGAAAAACAGACAGGCTCCCCTGAACGAATCGTTCAGGGGAGCTTTTTGTATAAAAAAACAAGCCCTCGAATTGCTTCGAGAGCTTGCCATTTACGTTCATTTAATTATTTAGGATAGTTGCTGTTGGAGTTTTCTTTCAGCATAACGTCATGTGCGCCGCCTTCAACCAGGCTGGTTGCGGAAACAAGAGTCAGCTTAGCCTTCTCCTGCAGCTCACGGATGTTCAGAGCACCACAGTTGCACATGGTGGAACGAACCTTAGCCAAGGTCAGGTTTACGTTATCCTTCAGGCTGCCTGCATACGGAACGTAGGAGTCAACGCCTTCTTCGAAGGACAGCTTAGCTGCGCCGCCCATGTCATAGCGCTGCCAGTTACGTGCACGGCTGGAGCCTTCACCCCAGTATTCCTTCATATAGGTGCCGTTAATGTTAACCTTGTTGGTCGGGCTTTCGTCGAAACGAGCGAAGTAACGGCCCAGCATCATGAAGTCTGCGCCCATAGCCAGAGCCAGAGTCATGTGGTAATCATAAACGATACCGCCGTCGGAGCATACAGGAATGTATACACCGGTTTCTTCGAAGTATTCGTCACGAGCCTTGCAAACATCAATCAAAGCAGTTGCCTGGCCACGGCCGATACCCTTTTGCTCACGGGTAATGCAGATAGAACCGCCGCCGATACCAACTTTAATGAAGTCAGCGCCAGCCTCAGCCAGGAAGCGGAAGCCTTCAGCGTCTACTACGTTGCCTGCGCCAACCTTAACACTGTCACCGTAGTGCTCACGGATCCAGTCCAAAGTAATTTTCTGCCATGCGCTGTAACCCTCGGAGGAGTCAATGCAGAGTACGTCAACGCCTGCATCAATCAATGCGGGAACACGCTCAGCATAGTCGCGGGTGTTGATACCTGCGCCAACGATGTGGCGTTTTTTGCTGTCCAGCAGCTCTAACGGATATTCCTTATGAGTTGCATAGTCTTTACGGAATACCATGTACAGCATACGGCCGTCGTCATCAACGATAGGCAGTGTGTTGAGTTTTTTCTCCCAGATGATATCGTTAGCTTGTTGCAGGGTGGTATCCTTCGGAGCATAAACCATTTTGTCAATCGGAGTCATGAAGTCACGAACCTTAGCATCCATAGACATACGGCTCGGACGATAGTCACGGCTGGTAACAATGCCTTCCAGCTTGCCATTAGCGGTACCATCGCTGGTAACAGCAACAGTGGAGTGACCGGTGCGTTCCTTCAGTGCCAGGATGTCAGCCAGAGTGCTGTCAGGACGGATATTGGAGTCGCTGCTTACAAAGCCTGCGCGATAGCCTTTAACACGAGCAACCATAGCAGCTTCGTCCTCTACGGATTGAGAACCATAGATGAAAGAAACGCCGCCCTCTTTGGAAAGAGCTACAGCCAGCTTTTCGCCGGAAACAGCCTGCATGATAGCAGAAACCATCGGGATGTTCATAGTAATTGCCGGTTCTTCACCTTTTTTGTATTTAACCAGCGGCGTACGCAGGTCTACATTGGCGGGGATACATTTTTCAGAGGAATAACCGGGAACTAACAGGTACTCACTAAATGTGTGAGCAGGTTCATCATAATAAAAAGCCATTCTTTCATCATCCTTTTCTTAATAATTTTTTGTTTACCACAGCCAAAGCAACTGTTAAGCATGTAACATAATTACTTGAAAAAAATTGCCTTTCTGCGGTCCGAGTAGGTATTTTATCTATTTTACCTCTTTAAGGCTCTCCATGCAATATCTTTTCTGCAAAAAGCGCCATTAAAATTAATTTTTTCTACAGCAGTATAGGCACGGTCGCGTGCAGCCTTGATATTTGCGTCTACAGCGGTTACACCAAGCACACGTCCGCCGTTAGCAAGAACCTTGGCGCCGTCAGCTTTGGTACCTGCGTGGAAAACAACAACATCCTTATCGGCAGCAGCATCAGCTAAGCCGGTAATTTCCATGCCCTTGGCATAGCTTTCCGGATATCCGCCGGAAGCCATTACTACGCAAACTGCAGCCTTGTCATACCAGCCAAAGTCTACCTGGTCCAGAGTACCGGTAGCGCAAGCCAGCATAATTTCAGCCAAGTCACCATCAAGCAGAGGCAATACTACCTGAGTTTCCGGATCACCGAAGCGGCAGTTGAACTCTACAACCTTTACGCTGTCACCCTTGATCATCAGGCCTGCATAGAGGCAGCCCTGATATGGCATGCCTTCTGCTGCCATAGCAGCGATAACGGGCTTCAAAATCAGCTCAGTTGCTTTTAAACGCAGCACGTCGGTCATAACCGGAGCGGGAGCATAGGTGCCCATGCCACCAGTATTAGGGCCTTCATCGCCGTCAAATACGCGCTTGTGGTCTTGGGAAGCAATCATCGGCACAATGGTTTTGCCATCGGTAAATGCCAGGAGTGAAGCCTCCTCGCCTTCCATGTATTCTTCCAGCACGAGGCGTGCGCCTGCGTTGCCGAATTTATGGTCAGCCATCATTTCGTCAATAGCGTCAAGAGCTTCCTGTTTGGTCATAGCAACAACAACGCCCTTACCTGCTGCAAGACCATCAGCCTTAACTACGATAGGAGCACCTTTTTCTTCAACGTAAGCCTTGGCAGTTTCGATATCCTCGCAAATTTTGAAGAAAGCAGTAGGAATATTGTATTTTGCCATCAGCTCTTTGGAAAATGCCTTGGAGCCTTCCAGCTGCGCTGCAGCCTTGGAAGGACCGAAGACCGGCAGACCACGGCGTTTGCAAACGTCTGCAAGACCTGCAACAAGCGGTGCTTCCGGACCTACAACAGTCAGGTCAATGCTCTTTTCCTCAGCGTAATCTGCTACGCCCTCCAGATTTTCAACATCCAGAGCAATGCATTCACATTTAGGCAGCAGTGCCATACCCGGGTTGCCGGGAGCAGCATAAATTTTTTCAACCTTAGGGCTTTGCGCCAGCTTCCACGCTAAAGCGTGTTCGCGGCCGCCGCCACCGATTAATAAAATATTCATGGTTATTTCTCCAGTTGCTTCTTCAGATATTCGCTAATCATAGCATCGTATTCAGCAGTATGAGTGAAGGCTTCCAATGCCAGCTCCTTGCGAGTGCGTGCATCAACGTCGCCTTCTTTAGCGAGCATTTCCATTAAGCCCTCGTAACGGCTCGGATAGGTTACGATAACAACGTCCTTGAAGTTTTTAGCGCTGGCACGTACCATTGCCGGACCGCCGATATCAATGTTTTCAATAGCCTCAGCCTCGGTTACGCCGGGTTTGGCAACAGTTTCACGGAAGGGATAAAGGTTAACAACAACCAGGTCAATCGGGGTGATGTCATGCTCAGCCAAAGCCTTCATATGCTCCGGATTGCTGCGTACAGCCAGGATTGCGCCATGAATTTTCGGATTCAGAGTTTTTACACGGCCGTCCATGATTTCCGGGAAGCCGGTTACATCACTTACATAGGTTACAGGAATGCCTGCTTCCTTAATAGCCTTCATAGTGCCACCGGTAGAAATAATCTCTACGCCGTTGTCACTTAGGAATTTTGCCAGCTCTACAATGCCGGTTTTATCACTAACGCTTAATAATGCTCTTTTAATTTTCATGCTTTAACCTTTACCTTTCTGCCTTCGATTGTCAGCTTTCCTTCTGCCCAAAGCTTTAAAGCCTCCGGCATTGCGATATGCTCCTGCACCAGAATGCGGTCAGCCAAAGTATCCTCGGTATCGTCATCCATAACAGGAACAACCTTCTGCAGGATAATCGGGCCGCTGTCAGTGCCTGCATCTACAAAATGAACAGTGCAGCCGCTGAATTTTACGCCGTAATCCACAGCCTGCTTCTGGCCGTGCAGACCGGGAAAGCTCGGGAGCAGCGCCGGATGGATGTTGATAATCTTATGCTGCCATTTATTTACGAAATCAGCGCTCAGAATACGCATGAAGCCTGCGAGAACTACCAGCTCGCAGCCATCTGCTTCTAAAGCAGCGTTGATTTTTGCTTCAAATTCTTCTTTGGAAGCGCAAGCCTTACGCTCCACGGCAACGGTTTTGATTGTGGCCTTTTGCGCACGCTCCAAAGCAAAAGCATTAGGCTTATCGCTGATCACAACCGCAATTTGCAGCGGCAGATAGCCATCAGCGATACGGTCCATAATTGCCTGCAGATTGCTGCCGCGACCGCTTACAAGTACGCCGATTTTATGCACCGAAAACGCCGCCTTTCATAATCGTTTCTTTGTGCCCCGGAACAACCTTGCCCAGCTCATAGAAGGTTTCGCCAGCCTCAGTCAGATGTGCACGTACAGCGTCAGCCTCAGACGGGTCAACAACCAATACCATGCCTACGCCCATATTGAAGGTGCGGTACATTTCAGCCCAAGGCACATTGCCCCATTCCTGCAGCTTTTTGAAGACAACAGGAACTTCCCAAGCCTCGGCATTTACCTCAGCATCGCAGTCTTCGGGAAGAATACGGGGGATATTATCATAGAAGCCGCCACCGGTGATGTGCACCATACCGTGCAGGTCGAAGTTTTCAATCAGCGGCAGGCAGGTTTTCGGATACAGACGAGTCGGAGTCAGCAGCTTTTCGCCCAAGGTGCAGCCAAATTCCGGAACTTCGGTGTCCATGGTGTAGCCCATAGCCTCGAAGCAGATTTTACGTACGAGGGAGAAGCCATTGGAATGCACACCGCTGGAGGGCAGGCCCAAAAGCACGTCGCCGGCCTTAACCTTGTCGCCGGTAATCATCTTGCTCTTGTCAACAACGCCAACGCAGAAGCCTGCGATATCGTATTCGCCTTTGGAGTAGAAGCCGGCCATTTCGGCAGTTTCGCCACCGATTAAAGCACAGCCGCTTTCCTTGCAGGCATTGGCAACACCCTTAACGATATTGGCGACTTTTTGGGAATCAACCTGATCTACTGCAATATAATCCAGGAAAAACAAGGGCTCTGCGCCTTGTACCAGAATATCGTTAACGCACATTGCTACAGCATCCTGACCGATAGTATCATGCTTATCAGCCATGAAAGCCAGCTTCAGCTTAGTGCCTACGCCGTCAGTACCGCTGACAAGCACAGGCTCCTTGTATTTGCCGCTGTTTAAAGCAAACAGGCCGCCAAAACCGCCCAGGTCACCGATAACCTCAGGTCTGTATGTAGCACGTACGCTGTCCTTCATTAATTCTACTGCTTTATTACCAGCATCAATATCTACACCGGCATCAGCATAAGTAAGTTGTTTCTTTTCCTCGCTCATGAGCCTTCCTCCTGTTATTCAATAATGCTTTTCGGTTCTGCTTTGATTACACTGTCTGCGTTATCGGGGTATTTAGCACTGAAGCAGGCACAGCACAAACCATCGGGATCAATTTTATCAATAGCGCGTTTCATGCCATCCATAGAAATATAATGCAGGCTGTCTGCCCCAATATAACGGCAGATTTCATTTTCCGTGCAGCGTGCCGCAATCAGCTCCTTGCGCTCGGATGTATCAATGCCATAATAGCAGCTGTCTGTTACCGGTGGAGAAGAAATGCATACATGCACCTCACGTGCGCCTGCTTCCTTCAGCAGCTTAACGATTTTGCCGCTTGTCGTACCGCGAACAATGGAGTCATCGACCATAACTACAGACTTGCCTTCTACAACGCTGCGTACAGGATTCAGCTTCAGGCGTACAGCATTAGCACGCTGCTTTTGCGTCGGCTGGATAAAGGTACGGCCTACATAACGGTTTTTGGTGAGGCCTTCCAAAAAGGGAACCCCGGCCTCCATAGCATAACCGATTGCCGCCGGAGTGCCGCTGTCAGGAACTGAAATAACAATGTCCGGATGGATATCGGTGTTTTCCTTAGCCAGTTCACGCCCCATCTGGATACGTGCGTCATATACAGACTGGTTATCGATAACACTATCATTACGTGCAAAGTAAACATATTCAAAAATGCAGTGCGCAGATTTTGCAGGTTTGTTTTCAGCCCACATCATGCTACGCGGTTCGGAGTTATCGCTGTCGATAATAATCATTTCGCCGGGCTTAACATCGCGTACCAGCTCCGCACCAACCAAGTCAAAAGCACAGGATTCGGAAGCAACGCACCAGCCGTTTTCCATCTTGCCAAGAACCAGCGGACGGAAACCATAGGGGTCGCGTACAGCGATGATTTTATTATCAGTCATCAGCAGAATAGCAAAAGCACCTTTAATTTGGTTAACAGCCTCTGCTACACGCTCTTCAATAGTTGGACGGGCACTGTAGGCAATCAAGGTCAATACAACCTCGCTGTCAACAGTAGTGTTGAATACTGCGCCTTCCTTAGCCAAGTTAGCACGCAGCTGACCGGCATTAGTCAGGTTGCCGTTATGGCTCAGCGCCAGGTTACCGCCGTCAAAATAAACCTTCAGCGGTTGAATGTTATACGGCATACTGGCACCGGTGGTGGAATAACGCACATGGCCGATAGCGGCATAGCCCTGCAAATCAGCAACGCCGTCCTTGAAAACATCGGCAACCAGGCCCATGCCCTTTTTAATTTTCATACGCTCGCCGTCAGTAACAACAATACCGGTACTCTCCTGTCCACGGTGCTGCAGCGCATACAGTCCCCAATAGGTGTTAAGCGCTACATCCTCATTATGGCTGAAGATACCAAAGACGCCGCACTCCTCATGCAGCTTGTCCTCGCTAAAACTTTGCTCCTCGAAAATCTGCTCCACAATTTTTCTCCTTAATTTCAGTTTTTAGTTATCAGTTGTCAGTTATTAGTGGTTAGTTATCAGTGATCAGTGGTCAGTAATTAGTTATTAATGTTTAGCAGTCAGTTTTTATCCACTACTCACTATCCACTAATCACTATTTACTATTACAGGTGTAAGTCCTTGAATTCCTGCGCAGGAACGCCACGCATAGAAGCTAGCTTTTCACCCTTAGCTCTTACTTCTTCACGCATTGTTGCACGATGCTCTGCCAGTTTTTCTACCAGCTCCGGATATTTTACGGAAAGAATCTGAATTGCGAACAATGCAGCATTCTTGGCACCATTGATAGCCATCGTAGCAACAGGTACGCCGGAAGGCATTTGTACAAAGCTCAGCAGTGCATCCATACCGGCCAACGGTGTTGCGTTAATAGGAATACCGATGACAGGAACGGTAGTAAAGGCAGCGATGAAGCCACCCAGATGAGCAGCTGCGCCGGCTGCGGCAATAATTACCTCTACGCCACGGTCACGGGCACCCTTAGCAAAGTTCTGTACTACATCCGGAGTACGGTGAGCGGAAGCAACTACTACTTCAGTTTCAACGCCAAACTCCTTCAGAGTTTTTTCTGCAGCCTCAAGTACAGGCCAGTCAGAATTACTACCCATGATAATTGCAACTTTCATTGAAATCTACCTCCCAAAAATTACTTGTAGAAACAATAAAACCCAAGCAGAAAGCTGTTCAGTTTCGAAATCCTGTGCAAAATCTAACCCGGGTTCTCAATCACTTAAATAATTCACTTTAATTATACCAATCCAACGCGTAAACGTCAAATAAACTGTGAACTTTTTAACAGTTTTTTAGAAAATCGTTCGGAAAACTTCGGAGTAAAGAAAAAAGCACCTGTCAGACATCAGACAGATGCTAAAAACTCATACGCCAAAGTGCTTATTCCACTGTTCAATGATTCTCTTTTTGTTCTGAGATACGAAGCGAAGTATCTTCAGCAAATCGGCATCAGGAATTTTGCTTTTATTATGCTCTAAAATAACACGTTCCCCAACCCATATTTTAGTTGCATTTTCGGTCGGCCTGCCTTTACAAACGTGTACGTGAACAGGCTCGCCGGCATCACCTGACCAAAAATATATTGTATAACCTAAAAGCTTATACAGCATTGGCAAGATGATCTCCTCCTTCGCGTGCCATCTCCCAAATCAAGGCTGCATTATCAGCAGCAAAATCTTTTAAATCTTCTATTTCAGCCTCGCTGTATCCCTCAAAAGAAGCTGTATCTAAGTCAGGCAAGGAAATCTGCAAATAGTCAAAGCCGGTATCCACAGGACGTTCAAAATAAACATCAATATGCTCACCGTTCTTATCCTTGCGTATATCATTAAAAGTAACAAGTGTTCCATCTGCAAATTCTACATATGTATATTTCATTTTGCTCACCTCGTTTTATAAACGTCATGCATTGGCAACTCATTAATTGAACATCTCTTTTAATTGTATCATTTCCCCATCTGCTGCGCAATAACAGTCCTATTTATATATTTTAGAAAAAAGCACCCTCCGCCACCGCATTCACGGCAACAGAGGGTGCGTAAACCCAAAGCTGTTTTATTTTACGACAACGTCAATTGCATCGTTTACCAACACAACCTCAACCTTATCGCCATTTTTAATTTCGCCTGCAACAATCTTCTTGCCCAGGATGTTTTCAACAGTGTGGACAATCAGACGTTTCAACGGACGAGCACCGAAGGCAGGATCAAAGCCGGCCTTTGCCAGGAAAGCAACAGCCTCGTCAGTATAAGTCAGCGTCAGCTCCAGCTGCTTGTTCAGGCGGTCGCCCAGCTCATGCAGTACCAGTTTAACGATTTCCTTAATCTGTTCTGCCTGCAGCGGTTTGAAGACAACGATGTCATCAACACGGTTCAGGAATTCCGGACGGAAGAAGTTCATCAGCATCTGCTGAATCTTTTCTCTGTCCATAGAACCCTGTGCCTTCATAATCTCGTTGCTGCCAAGGTTACTGGTCATAATAATCAGGGTATTCTTGAAGTCAACGATACGGCCTTTACCATCAGTCAGACGGCCATCGTCCAGAACCTGCAGCAATACGTTAAAGACATCTGCATGTGCCTTTTCGATTTCGTCCAACAGGATTACGCTGTACGGATGACGGCGTACAGCCTCGGTCAGCTGACCGCCTTCATCATAGCCGACGTATCCCGGAGGCGCACCGATCAGACGAGATACGGTGTGCTTCTCCATGTATTCGCTCATATCGATACGCACCATGTTGCGTTCATCATCAAAGAGCACCTCTGCCAAGGTCTTAGCGAGCTCAGTCTTGCCGACACCGGTAGGACCAAGGAAGATAAAGGAGCCAATCGGACGATTAGGATCCTTGATTCCGGCACGCGCACGGATAACAGCCTCGCTGACAGCCTTTACTGCCTCATCCTGACCGATAACATGCTCGTGCAGAATTTCCTCCAAGTGAACCAGTTTAGCACGTTCACCGGTGCCTAAGCGGGCAACAGGAATACCGGTCCAGGTGCTGACAACCTTCGCGATATCCTCTTCGTCAACCTCTTCCTTGAGCATAACATTGTCATTGCCGTTTTCATCCTTCTTGGACAAAGCAGCCAATTCCTTCTGCAGCTCAGGCAGACGGCCGTATTTCAATTCAGCCATTTTATTCAGATCATAGTCGCGCTCGGCCTGCTCCATCTGGTTTTTCACAGCATCAATTTCCTTCTTTACCTCACGTACGCGGGCAATAGAAGCCTTTTCTGCATCCCAGCGTTTAACAAGCTCGTCGTTTTCCTTACGCAGCTTTGCCAGCTCCTCGTTCAGCTTAGCCAGACGATCCTTAGACTGAGCATCTTCCTCTTTGCCCAAGGCCTGAGCTTCGATTTCCAGCTGCAAGATACGACGTTTGCTTTCATCAAGCTCGGTCGGCAGCGAATCAATTTCGGTACGCAGACGGGCAGCAGCCTCATCTACCAGGTCAATAGCCTTATCAGGTAAGAAGCGGTCATTGATATAACGGTTAGAAAGCACAGCAGCAGCCACCAGAGCAGCGTCTTTAATGCGCACGCCATGATGTACCTCATAACGCTCACGCAGGCCACGCAGGATGGAAATTGTATCTTCAACGCTCGGCTCCTTAACCATTACCGGCTGGAAACGGCGCTCCAGCGCACTGTCCTTTTCAATATACTTACGATATTCGTTCAGCGTAGTTGCACCGATGCAGCGCAGCTCGCCACGTGCCAGCATCGGTTTCAGGATGTTGCCTGCATCCATAGCACCTTCGGCAGCGCCGGCACCGACAACGGTATGCAGCTCATCAATAAACATGATAATCTGACCGGCACTTTCGCTGACAGCCTTCAATACCTTTTTCAGACGCTCCTCGAATTCACCACGGTATTTGGCACCGGCAACCAAAGCTGCCAGATCCAGAGCATACAGGGTTTTATTCTTCAGGCTTTCCGGTACATCGCCGGCAATAATACGTCTTGCCAGACCTTCGACGATGGCAGTTTTACCAACGCCGGGTTCACCGATAAGCACCGGGTTATTTTTCTTACGACGCGAAAGGATTTCAATCGTACGACGGATTTCCTCATCACGGCCGATTACCGGGTCCAGCTTGCCTTCTTTGGCTTTAGCTGTCAGATCCTGGCCGTATTTTTCCAGCGTCTTTTTAGTTTCATCATTCGCTTCGCTATTTTGATACTGCATAAATGCCGCCTCAACTTTTTTCTTATCTATACCATATTTACGGAAGAGCGATACAACATCGCTGTCACCGTCACTGGCCATAGCTGCAACCAGCTGGCCGATGCCGATTTCTTCCTTACTTTGTCCCAGAATAGCCATTACTCTGGCAAAGCCTGTACCCATCATCAGCTGACGGTCCTGACCTTTGACTCCGGGGATTTTCTGTACCAAAGCCTTAGCATCCTTGCTGAAAGCATTTTCATCAATGTGCAGGCTCTGCAGCAAATATTTAAAGAAGCCGTCACTGCCGCACAATGCTGCCAGAACATGTGCCGTTGTCAGCTCCTGGTGATAGTTCATAACTGCCTGCTGCTGAGCAGCCTCCAATATAGCCTTTACCTCTTCACTGTAGCGATCATTCATCACGCTGCACCTCCTTCTATCAGGTTCAATAGCGGTCAATAACCGAATGGCGTTGACTCTTTGCCATTTTCGGACCACTATTCACTTTCTAATTGCTATTATATCAGCAAAAGTCAAAAAGTCAAATGATTTTCTGTGTTAATTCAGTGAAAAATCACCGTCATTTTATTGACAGATTGTTAGCTTTGTGGCAATATTAATAGCATGTCGTTCTGTCGGCCAAGTACTCTTAACCCCAAAGACCATCGGCTAACCCCAGCCGTTTTGACCTTTATGTGTACTTCCACCAACAGGTCTATAATTATATTATTTGTCATGTTTTATGAGGAGGAAACAAAATGTCACCCACCAGCTTATTGCGCGGTATCGCCTTTTTGCTGCTTTTGCAATGGGTATCCACGCTCATCATCAACGCTCTCGGCGTACCCTTTCCGCCCGCTCTTTTGGGAATGCTGATTTTAACGGCACTTCTCTGCGGCAACATTATTCCGGCAAGCTCCATCGAGGGCATCTGCGATATCCTGATTTCCAAAATGGGCATGCTGTTTTTACCGGCAGGCGTCAGCGTTATATTATATGTAGATGTTATCAAAGCTGAGCTGCTGCCCATTACCGTTACCATTATCGTCTGCAGCGTTGTTGTTTTGGCTGTCACAGCCTTCTTTATCGAAGCAATGCTCAAAGGAAAGGAGAGTCAATGATGCTTTTTCCTGACGCTTTACTTAATTCACCGCTCTTCGGCATCGGTCTGACGGTTATTCTGTACGCTATCAGCGAAATCATCATCGACCGCTTCAGTCTGAATATTATTCCGCCCTTCGTTATCGCCTGCCCTCTGGTCATCGCCGTCATCGTTCTGGCGCCAGGCGTAGAGTACAAACAGTACGAGGCCGGTGCGGAATTCATTAACTTTCTTTTAGGCCCGGCAACCATCGCTTTAGCTCTCCCCCTGTACAAGAACCGTGAAATCATCATGGCCAAGGCAGGTGCTATCGCCGGCGGCGTTACACTGGCAACGCTTTCGGCTATCATTGTCGTTTACTTCTGCGGCAAGGCTATGGGTACCAGCGAGCAGGTCCTGCTTTCACTCATTCCCAAATCCATTACGACGCCAATCGCCATTGATGTTTCCAAAACTATCGGCGGTATTCCTGCGTTGACTACAGCTGCTGTTATCTTCACCGGCATGCTGGGAGCAACCTTCAATCACAAGCTGCTGCGTCTTTTGGGAATCAAAAACCATTTGGCTGCCGGTCTTGCTATCGGCGCCTCCAGCCATGGCCTCGGCACTAGCGTCTGCGCCAATGTCAGCCCCGTACAGCTGGCTATCGGCGGTGTAGCGATTGCCCTTACCGGCATCAGCACCTCTATCCTGGCACCGATTTTACTGCCGATTTTAAAAAGCATCTGGTAAACAGCTAAAGCAAAAGCCCAAATTCTCACATACACATCAGTGGGAATTTGGGCTTTTTTGTTTTTAAAGATGCGGAATAATACCGCGCAGCTCGGAAAATATTACTGCCGCCTTATCTGCAGGATAGACACTGCACGGCAGCTGCCGCAGGTCCTCTGTGCGCCAGCCTTTGTTTTCTTCCGCCAGCTTGGCCAGCGCTTCCTCCACATCATGCGCCAGCACAACAGCAATCGCATCGAGATAAAATTCGCTGTTGACGCAGGGCTCGTCAATCATACTGTGGCTGTGATATGTTTTGTTGTGTCGCCAAACGTAAATGTTCATGCAGCATCCCTCCGTTCATGGTGATATTTGTTTAATTCTTGGGAGAAGGGTGTTTTTCCTGCTTAAAGACCAAAAAGTCGAAATAACGTAAAAAAGGACTACCACGCTAAGCATGATAGTCCTCAAATCATCTGTATATAATTTATTTGCCTAAGATTTCGTTGACGTAGTTCACCGCACTGACAGCGTTCGGCGCATAATGCTCGGCACCGATAGTGTCAGCGTACTCCTGCGTGAGCACCGCACCGCCGACAACAACCTGACAATCGCATTCATTATGCAGGGCAGCAATGGTTTCTTCCATTGCGCCTACTGTCGTGGTCATCAACGCAGATAAGCCTACAACCTTGGCATCCGTTTTCTTGGCTGCCTCCACAACTGCTTCCACAGGCACATCCTTGCCCAAGTCAAGCACGCGATAGCCGTAATTTTCCAGCAATACCTTAACGATGTTTTTGCCGATATCGTGGATATCGCCGTGAACGGTAGCAATAATCACTGTTTCTCCCTGCGTTTCGCCCACGCCGACAGCCTCACGGATGACCTCAAAGGCAGCCTTCGCCGCATCCGCGCTCATCAGCAGCTGCGGCAGGAAGAGAGTTTTCTTTTCAAAGCCATGACCGACAAAATCAAGCGCCGGAATCATATACTTGTTGATGATATCCAAAGGCTTTTCGCTTTCCAGAGCCTTGGCTGCTGCCTGACGCGCAGGTCCCTGCAGTCCTTTGACAATGGCATCGTAAAGTCCCATTTCGCTTATTGTTGTAGCCGCAGCCTTCGGAGCGTCCGCATAATGCTGCACATATTCCTTGCAGCCCTCGTCATAGCCTGCCAGCGCACGATAACCGTAATAAGCATCCATCATCGGCTTGCTCTGAGGATTGATGATGCCACAGGAAAGGCCTGCTGCCATCGCCATGCTGAAGAAGGTGCTGTTGACAGCATCACGTCCGGGCAGACCGAAGGAAATGTTGGAAACGCCCATAACTGTGTTAATGCCACGCGCCTTCATCGTGCGGATAACCTCACAGGCAATCGCCGCATTTTCGGCACCGGTGGAAATTGTCAGCGCCAACGGATCAATAACTATGTTGCGGCTTTCAATGCCGTATTCGCCCGCACGGGCAATAATTTTTTCGGCCACGGCAATACGTCCGGCGGCAGTCGCCGGAATACCGTTATCATCAAGGCACAGTGCAACCAGTACAGCGCCGTATTTTTTTGCCAGCGGCAGCACATGCTGCAGGCTGTCCTCCTTGCCGTTGACGGAATTGAGCATCGGCTTGCCATTATAGAGGCGCAGCGCTCTTTCCATTGCTTCGTAATTAGATGTATCAATCTGCAGCGGCGTATCGGTAATCGCCTGCAGCGCCGGCACAGCCTTCGCGGCCATTGCCGCTTCGTCAATGCCCGGCGTACCAACGTTAACATCCAGAATCTGTGCGCCTACGCCAATCTGCTCCAGACCAAGGCGGCACACATAATCAAGGTCGCTGTTTACAAGTGCTTCCTTCAAACGCTTTTTGCCGGTAGGATTGATGCGTTCGCCGATAATTACAGGACCTTCACCCAAATGTACTGCTTTGCCATAGGAGGATACCGCAGTCAGACGGCAATCACGCGTACCTCCGGGCTGCAGAGTTTTGCATTTGGCAATCATCTGCGCAATATGCTCCGGTGTTGTACCGCAACAGCCGCCGACAATGCTTGCGCCCTTGCCTGCGAGCTCGTACATCAGCTCTGCATATTCCTCCGGTCCGACATCAAAGCAGGTTTTGCCGTCACGCTGTACCGGCAGACCGGCATTCGGATTGATAATCAGCGGCAGGCTGGTTGCTTCCAGCATTTGCGGGAACAGCTTACCCACCTGCACCGGTCCCAAACCGCAGTTAAAGCCGATGGCATCTACGCCCAAGCCTTCGCACATCAGAGCGGCAGCCTCTACCGTAGCACCGGTCAACAGCTTGCCATCTTCATCAAAGGTCATGGTTACGCAAATCGGCAAATCACAGTTTTCCTTAGACGCCAGAACCGCAGCCTTGATTTCGTAGGTGTCGCTCATCGTTTCGATAAGAATCAGATCCGCACCGGCAGCAGCGCCGTAGCGTACCATTTCGCCGTAGGCCTCTACTGTCTTTTCAAAGGGCAAATCGCCGTAAGGAGCCAACAGCTTGCCTGTCGGTCCCAAATTCAGCGCAACAAATTTGTTTTCCCTGCCACCGCAGGCCTTCTTGGCAATCGCCACAGCCGCTTTGATGGTTTCCTTGCAGTCCAGGCCGGAGCCTGCCAGCTTCAACGGATTCGCGCCGAAGGTATTGGATTTTACGATATTAGAGCCTACATCAAGATAACTGCGATGCACAGCCTCTACAATATCGGGGTGTGTAAAATTCCAGCTTTCGGGCAGCTCACCCGGCTGCAGACCGCGTGCCTGCAGCTGCGTGCCGGTGGCACCATCAAAGAACAGCATTTGCTTGCCTAACAATTCCTTAAAATTCATAAATCAAATCTTCTCCTCAAACTTTCTTAATATCAGTATCTCTATACGGACAATTTATATTACTGCAGGTCATACATTTATTCTGCACGCAGGCAGCATCTTCTGATAAGCCTATGATTGCCGTCACCGACTTGGACGGAGCCATCATCAGTCCGTCCGTCAGCGTCAGGCCGATGCGTTTGGCACAGTTCAGCACAGCAAACAGCTGACGCTGCTCCTCCAGCGGCCAATCGCCGTAGCCCGGCGAAAAACGCGGACGCTGTTGCAGGCCGCCAGTTTCAGCCTGTGCCTGCACCTCATCGCAATAGCTTTCAATCAGCGCCGCTGCCACGGCCTGAGCCGCCGCGCCTTCAGCAACGCTGATAAGCGCCAAACGGCGGATAGCTGCGTCTACTCTGCTACCAAGTGTTGCACCCATCAGCAGCACCGTATCACAGCCCTTTAAATGACGCGCCAACGCACGCGAATGAAAACGCACGCCGCAGTCCAGCGTTACGCCTGCCTCATCTGCCGTTATCGCATGCTTTTGCAGGATATAGCGTGCCTGCACCTCATTGCGCAGCTTCAGATAAACCGTATCCACTAAAATTTCTGCTGCCTTATCTCCAGGCCGGGCCCGCAGATAGCGCAGCGCTTCCTTTTGCTTAAATTCCATAACAACAACCTGACTTTTACGCCCTAGCGCAGGACTATTTATCTACAATCTCACTAAGATTATTCATAATACCGGCAAAAATTTCCGGCTTATTCATCGTATAGATATGTACATTATCAAAGCCGTTGGCAATCAGGTCAATAATTTGACCGGTAGCATAAGCAATACCCGCCTGCTTCAGCGCCTCCGGCTTATCGGCAAATTTTTCTACCATAGCACGGAAATGCGGCGGCAGTTTGGTGCCACTCAGCTGGCAGATACGGATAATCTGCTTGGCATTCGTCACCGGCATAATGCCAGGCACAACCGGCACATTAATGCCTGCACGCAGCAGGCGGAACATATAGTTATACAAAATCGTATTGTCAAAAAACATCTGCGTCACTAAAAAGTCAACGCCGGCATCCACCTTGTACTTGGTGTTTTCTATATCCTTTTCCAATGAGCCGGATTCCGGATGGCCTTCGGGATAAGCAGCGCCGCCGACACAGAAATCGCCCTGCTGCTTCACAAAGCGCATCAGCTCACTGGCATGGGCAAAGCTGCCGATTTCCTCACCCTGCATATCTGCCGGGATGTCACCGCGCAGTGCCAGTATATTTTTTACGCCAAAGCCCTGCAGCTGGCCAAGCACCTCTGCCAGCTTTGCTTCATCAGCCTTTACACAGGTCAGATGCGCCAACGCCGGCATGCCGTTATCCTGTACCTTTTTAGCCAACGCCGCCGAATAGCCTACCGTGCTGCCGCCAGCGCCATAGGTGACGCTCATATAAGACGGCTTGCTGGCTGCAATCCGGTTGACAATCTCCAGACTGTTTGCCAACTCCGCACCCTGTTTAGGCGGGAAGAGCTCGCACGAAAGATGAATTTTACCGTTTTTTAAGATATCAATTATTTTTTCCGATGCCATAATAATCCCCCAAAATCAAAATCATTCGTATGACATTTTAACAGTTAGCGACATCTTTGGCAAACAAAAAGCAGAATAAATTAACTATCAGGCGATAAAACCTACCAAAATGATAAATATGTTACACACTAAAAATCCCGCAGCCGGATAAGCTACGGGAAGGAAATTCGTTGGCGGAGACGGTGGGATTCGAACCCACGTGCCGCGCAAACGGCAAACTGATTTCGAGTCAGCCGCGTTATGACCACTTCGCTACGTCTCCATTATTCTACTAGTGCGAATAAATTCGCATCAGGTTAACATTAATATTATATAAGAAAAATCCCGTCTTGGCAACCGCATACTGAAATTATTCCTGTGGCGCAGCAGCTTCACTCTTGCGCTTCGTCTTGTTTTCCTGACGGCGACGGCGGAAAAAGTCACGCATTACCTGCGCACACTCCTCCTCGCAGATACCGCTGATAACCTCAGCGCAGTGATTAAGATTAGGATTCGTAATGATATTAAAAATAGATTCCGCACCACCGGCTTTCACATCAGGGCAGCCGTAAACAACGCGGTCTACACGGCCGTTGACAATGGCACCGCTACACATCGGGCAGGGCTCAACGGTAACGTACAGCGCACAGCCGCTCAGCCGCCAGCGCCCCAGGCGCTTGCAGGCCTCACGGATGACGATGACCTCGGCGTGCGCCGTTGCGTCATGCCACGTTTCACGCATATTGTGCGCAGTGGCGATAACCTCGCCCGTTGTCATGTCCGCCAGCACCGCACCGATAGGAATTTCTCCCAGCTCTGCGGCCCTGCGTGCCTCCGCCAGGGCCAGCTGCATATACTTTTTATCATCCATCAATCATCCTCCGCCGCTTCCATCAGCATTTCCCATTTTTCCATCAGCTCAGCAATGGTTTGCTCATATTCCTCATGCTCTGCTGCCATTGCCGCACTATGCTCTGGATTGGTGTGATTTGCGGGGTCAGCCATCTGCTTTTCCAAAAGGCCCATCATGGCCTCCTGCTCACGAATCTGCAGCTCTACCTTCGGCAGCAGTCGTGCAGCCTCGTCCGGACTGTAACGGCGCTTTTTATCCTCCTGCTTTTTCGCTTTTACCGGAGCAGCAACAGCCTGCTGTTGTTGCTTTTTCGCCTGTGCCTCCGCATAGGCTGCAGCCTTTTCTTCTTCCTCCTGCGCCTGCGCCAAAGCCAAAGCCTTTTTCTGCTTCTCTTCGAGGTAAAAATCATAGTTACCCTTGTAGTCCTTAACCTCTAAATCCTCTATCTCCCAGATGCGGTCCGCAACCTCGTTGACAAAGTAACGGTCATGGCTTACTACCAGCACAGTGCCGTCAAAGGCTTCCAAAGCCGCCTCCACAGCTTCGCGCGCCATAATATCCAAATGGTTCGTCGGTTCGTCCAGCACCAGACAGTTGGCGCCGTCCAGCACCAGCTTCAGCAGCACCAGGCGTGCCTTCTGGCCACCGCTCAGCTCACCGATTTTTTTGAAGACATCATCACCGTGGAACAGCATACCGCCAAGCATCGAGCGTGTATGCTCTTCCGTAAAGCCGTATTCAATCACAAAGTTTTCCAACAACGTCTGCTCAGGGTTCAGGCGCTCGTAGCTCTGCGAGAAATAACCGATCTGCACTCTGCTGCCAATCTTGGCCTTGCCCTTTAGCGGTGCGATTTCGCCAAGAATAGTACGCAAAAGCGTCGTTTTGCCGGTACCGTTGGCACCCAAAAGCGCAGCCTTTTCACCGCGGCGCAGTGTCAGATTAATGCCCTTAGCCAGCACCTTCTCACCGTAGCCGATGGTCAGGTCCTCCATAATCAGCACTCTGTCCGCACATTCGGCAGCCGGCGGCAGGCGCAGTTCAAACTCCTCATGCTGCACCGGCGCATCAATACGTTCCAAACGGTCGAGCTGTGACTGACGGCCACGTGCCATTTTGCTCTTGATGCCTGCCTTAAAACGACGGATATAAGCCTCCGTACGCGCGATATAATCCTGCTGCGCATTGTAGGCAGCAGTCAGTGTGCTGCTCTGAATCGCCTTCTGCTCCAAGTAGCGGCTGTAATTGCCCTTAAAGGATTGCAGTTTGCCGCCCTCCATCTCCAGAATGCGCATAGCAACATTATCGAGGAAAGCACGGTCATGGCTGACAACGAGCAGACCGCCCTTAAATTCCTGCAGATACTTTTCCAGCCACTGCGTCATAACAATATCCAGATGGTTTGTCGGTTCGTCCAGAATCATAAAGTCGGGATTGCGCACCAGCGCCGCCGCCAGCATCAGACGTGTTTTCTGACCGCCGCTCAGCGTTGCCGCATCATGCTGCCACCAGTCTTCGGTGTAGCCCAAACCGATAAGCACACGCTTGATGCGGTTCTCGTAATTATAACCGTCAATAAATTCGTAACGTTTGAGTACGCGACCGTACTCCTCCAAGCAGCTGTCCAGTTTTTCTCCCTGCAGCTTACCGGAATTAGCCTCCAGCTGTGCCAGCTTCTGGCGCAGGCTGCCGATTTCCGGGCAGGCCGTCTGCATAAACTGCCAGATAGTGCCGCTGATATCGGTAAAGCCCTGTTGTACATAGCCTACGCTGATGCCAGGCTCGAATTTTACCGCACCGCTGTCAACCCATTCAGGCTGCAGCAGGCAACGCAACAGCGTAGTCTTGCCGCTGCCATTGACGCCGACGAGGCCAACATGCTCGTCCTGCTCCACCATAAAGCTGACGTCTTTAAATATTTCATGAATGCCAAATGCTTTGGCGATTTTATCTACTACTAATTGCATACCAAATCTCCTTTTAACAACTATTATAACACCTTCCGGCATTATACTCAAAAGGCTCTATTATATTCTTAATAATTGTGCACATTACATAAAAAGAGGCTGCCGCATCTGCGACAACCTCCATATACTTTTAAGATTTATGGGCCATTGCAACCTGAGTTTTAGTCTGAAGCAAATGCTTTTGATGCTTGCGCCAACGATAGCACAGCATCGGCACCACCAGCATCGGTACGCCGGCGTACAGCGTTTGGCGTAAATCCGGTGTCAAAGCAATTACTGCCAGGCAGAAAACCTGCGACCAGATACCGAAATGCGTAACATACGGGAAGAACGGTGTCTTATACTTCAGAGTATCTTCCTTGCCTTCGGCAATCAGGTGACGACGGAAATTATATTGGCTCCAGCAAATGGAAATCCAAGCCATCGCTCCGGTAAAGCCGGATACTGCCAGCAAATAAGTATACAGTGTAGAATCGGGATTAAAGGTATAGAAAACGATAACCGCCCAGCAGGCGCACACAGAAACGATAATGGAATTCTGCGGCATACCGTTTTTATTGAGCTTGCCCAAAAAAGCCGGTGCCATATCCATGCGAGCCAGCGCATGCAGTGCGCGCGCACCGCCGTACAGGCCAGAGTTGGCGCAGGAAACGCCTGCAACCAGCACCACAAAGGCAATCGCAGAGGCTAAACCATCAAAGCCGTATTCCGCCAAAGCAGCAGCAAACACGCTTTCCTTCAGGCTAGCCTTATCCCACGGCATAATGGACAGCAATAATGTAATAGGAATGATATATAAAGCAATGACACGCCAGGAAACATTGCGAACAGCAATAGGAATGCTTTTAGCAGGATCCTTGCATTCGCCCGCAGCCAAACCGATAATTTCGGTACCCTGGAAGTTAACCAGAATAATAACCATGGTCAGCACAATCGGCCAATATCCCTGAGGAGCAAAGCCGCCTTGGCCCAGCAGCACCTTAGCGCCTAAATAGCCCTGATCACCGATAAGACCGCAGACTATTAAACCGGCAACGCTGCAGAAGCCCACAAGGGCAGCAATTTTGATAATAGAAAGCCAAAATTCGCTTTCGCCGAAATTATCAACATGAAAAAGGTTAATTACAGTCACAAGCAGGCCAAAAAGAATTGCCCACCACAGTTGACTGACGGCAGGTACAAAATTATTCATAATGATACCCGCAGCAATCATTTCAGACGGCACGTAAGCCATCCAGTTCAGCCAATAGGCCCAGCCAACGCCACAAGCCCAGGTTGAGGATATATTCTCACGTGCATAGGTAACAAAGGAACCGGAAATAGGCTTAGCTACAGCCAGCTCCGCCAGGCACAGCATAACGCATAAGACGATTGCACCGCCAAAAAGATAAGAAAGGATAATAGCAGGTCCGGCCTGCTCAATCGCATATCCGGCACCTAAAAAATAACAGCTGCCGATAATGCCACCTAAAGAAATCATCTGTAAGTGTCTGTTCTTTAAACTTCTATTCATGGATTGCTCGTTCATTACCTTAATAACACAACCTTTCTTGAGCATATGTGTGGAACCTTCCGTTCCGCCTTAATTCTTGTGATATGATTTTACTACAAAAAACCGTGTTTGTATAGCAAAAAATGCACTAAAATCAGTGATTTTACAAAAAAAATCTATTTTCCTCTTTTTTCCGCTGTTTTGCATCATTTTCAAGCATACTTCTTCGCAATTCCATACAAAAAGTACTCCCCCGCCATCCCAGCAATAACAAGGGAGTAAACAAAGAAGGCTACCTTAAAGATGGTTGAAAAGACTCCAGCAATGCATGCAGATACAACCAAGCGCACTGACGAGCAGCATGCAGATTATTGAGAGCCTGAGGCCGTTTTTCAGCAAATCATCAGGGTTCAGACCGTAGGTTACACCAACGGCACGTGTGCTGACCGGCAGAATGAAGGCACAGTTAACGGCAACAATCGAGGTCAGGATATAAGGAATGGGGTTCAACCCCAACTGTTGCGAAATGCTTTGTACTACCGGAATCGAGATGGAGGCCGCCGCGGTATTACTGCTGATTTCCGTCAGGAATGTAGCAAAGAGCGTCAGGCTGAACATCGTTTCCCAACCGCCGCTTAACGGCAGCAGCGTAATTACCTTAGCAATCTGAGTTGCCGCACCGGTTTTCGTAATGAGTTGGCCTAATGCCAGACCGCCGGAAAAAAGGAAAATCATACCCCACATAATGCCCTTTTCAGCCTCACGCCAGGTCAGAAGCAGCTGGCCTGTTTCGTTGCGCAGCATAAAGGTGAGCATACCGAAGGTGAAAAATACATAGGCAGGCTTCATCAGCGGCAGATATTGCACGTAAAGCGGACGGACGAAGGCTAAGCCTGTTGCGAGAATAAAAAGCCACAAGCCTAATTTTTCGCCGCGGCTCATCGGCCCGAGTTTAGCATAAGCAGCACGAAAATATTCCTTGCCACCGTCAAGACGTTTAACAGGCAAAGGCAAATGTAGCAGATAAGCCAGAATGAGCAGCATGATGATGAAAAGCAACGGCAGAAAACGGATAACCCAATCCACATACATGAATTCGTGTCCCGTGAGCTTTTCCAGATAGCTGATTGCTACCAGGTTGGAACTGCTTCCCAATGGTGAACCGAAACCGCCGAAGCCTGCGCCCCAGACGATGGCCAACAGAATCGGCGTTGCTACGGGATTATTGGTAATCTGCTGCTGCCCTAAAAAGCGCAGCATGCTTACAGCCACCGGCAAAAGAATCATAACCACAACAACGTTGGGCAAAAAGATAGACAACAGCGTTGAAGCAACCAGCCAGACGCATATCTGCTCGCGCATCGATGTGCCCAGGCCGCAAAGGCTTTTTATCGCCAGACGCTTATCAAGATGTGTTTTTTCCCACACCAGGCTGATAAGGTCACTGCCGACAAGCAGCACGACTATTTCCGAAAAATATTTGCTGATAATACCGTCCATCGGCACCATGCCGAAGATGGCGTTCAGCGGAATTGGCAGCAGCGAGGTTACGGCGATATTTACCGGCCGCAGCACCCACCACAGGCCCATCCAGAAAATCGTAGCAATGGCGGCCGCCTGCTTGAATTCAATCACAGGTGCCAGTACAAGCAGCACAAGCAGAAAAAGTAATGGACCTGACAAAACATTCAACGAACGGTGTTTTTTCATAAATAACAGCTTCCTCTCCGGTTTCAATAGAAGTTTTCCTTCTATTTTTGCATTTACTTAATTCTACTCCCGTTCTATAATTAAGTAAAAGACTTTATTTTGATTAATATAATCATATTTTTTGATATTTAAAGGAGATACTACTATGGATTTCGCTTTTTACAGAAACTTTATCACTGTTGCTGAAACAGGTAATCTCAGCGCCGCTGCCAAGCGTCTGGGAATTGTACAGCCAGCGCTCAGTGCACAGATGAAGGCTATCGAAAGGAATTATGGCGTGCAGCTTTTCAAAATGCAGCGCGGTAAGCGCCACATTGAACTGACGGAGGCAGGCGAAACCTTTTTGCAGCAGGCGCGTCAGCTGTGCAATACGGAAGATGATATCAGCCTGCGTATGCAGGCCTTCGGCAGGCGTGCCGCAGGTACGCTGCGCTTCAGCGTGTCACATGTGCGTACCGACTATTTCCTGCGCAGCTATCTTATTCCCTTTGCCAAGGAAAATCCGGGAATCAGTTATCAGTTTCACGATGCTACGGTAGAGCAGCAGCAGCAGCAGCTGGAGGCAGGCAGTATTGATTTTGCCTTTGCCAACGCACCGTTGCCTGCGGCGCACAATTTCGCTACTATCAAGGTACAGCGGGAGAGTTTTTATGCTTTCTATAATGCCGGATTTGCGGTTCCGTGGGCAGGTAAAAGCATGCTTTCGCCGGAGGATTTGGCAGGTGTGCCTTTGTGCTGTAATTATGGCAGCTATGCGCTTTTGCGCAATGTGTTTAAGGGTTATGCGGTTAAGCCGAATGTTGCCTTTATTGCTACTACGGCGGAGAGTGCGCTTACCTTTGCGACAAGCGGACTGGGGGTTGCAGTTGTTGCGGCGTTGGAGGGTGATGCGCTGCCGCAGGGGATGGTGCGGCGGCAACTTGTTGATGACAAGCTGCATTTTAATCAGACGTTGTATTGGAGTAAGGAGCATAAATTATCGCCTGCGGCGGAGGGGTTTTTGGAGTTTTTCCGAAAGAGGATTTAACCTTGTTACTTTTCCATGGAAGGAAAAGTAACCAAAAGTTCCTTTGGCCGCGCGCAGGATTCCGGTGCTTTTCGCCATGCGTTTGCCGCGAACCGAAGTTACGTTGGTGTGCTATAAAAGAAAGCAATGTCGGTTGAGCGTCAAACGAAGGAGAAGTTCCCAAAACAGCGCAGGCTGTGCGAACAAAGACGCTCGACTGTAGCCAGCATCCGTTCCTGTCCGGCGCGGCTTGAAGTGTCTGGAACGTGCGGAGTATATGGGTTGTATTATGGTTTGGAAATGGCGTGCGTTCGTTAGAATGATATAAGCGATGCGCTAGCAATGTTACTTTTCCATGGAAGGAAAAGTAACCAAAAGTTCCTTTGGCCGCGCGCAGGATTCCGGTGCTTATCGCCATGCGTTTGCCGCGAACCGAAGTTACGTTAGTTTGCTATAGAAGAAAGCGATGTCGGTTGAGCGTCAAACGAAGGAGAAGTTCCCAAAGCAGCGCAGACTGCGCAAACAAAGCCGCTCGGCTGTAGCCAGCATCCGTTCCTGTCGGGCGCGGCTGGAGTGTGTGGAACGTGCGGAGAAGAAAGTTTAGATGAAGTTTCGTGAGTGTCAGGCATCCGTTCCTATCTGGCGCGGCTTGGAGTGTGTGGAACGTGCGAAAGGAATTTATATATGCGCACAGCAAAAAAACGCCCACGTTCTTTCGAACGCGAGCGTTAATTTTTGGCTGTTATTCTTTTGGTGCTTCTTCGTCTGCATTCGTAGCGGCTTTCGGTGCATCTGCTTCAGCAACAGGCGCTTCAGCCTTTACGTCAGCTTCGGCAATGGGAGCAGCAGCGGTTTCCTCATCCACAACAGATTGCTGTACTAATTGCAGCTTTTCTTCTGCGGTAAGGATATGACCGTATTTTACCAGCTGGTTGATTTCTTCTTCTTCCAGAGTTTCCTTCTCCATCAGAGCTTTGGCAATCACATGCAGCTTGTCAATATTGTCAGACAGCAGCTTTTCGGTAGCAGCATAGGCATCTTCCATAAAGGAGCGTACCTCTTTATCAATTTCGGCTGCCACTTCTTCACTGTAATCCTTGTCGCGGGCAATGTCACGGCCCAGGAACACCTGGTCCTGACGATGACCGAAGGTTACAGGACCGATGTTTTCGCTCATGCCGTATTCGCAAATCATCTGGCGTGCCAGTTGAGTTGCACGCTGCAGATCATTGCTGGCACCGCTGGAGATTTCCTTCAGTACCAGAGCTTCAGCAACACGGCCACCCAACAGCACCTTAAGCTCATCGAGCATTTCGCTGCGGGTTGCATAATACTTATCTTCCTTCGGTAGGCTTAGGGTATAACCACCGGCACGGCCACGCGGAATGATAGTAACCTTATGTACAGGGTCAGTGTGCTCAAGCAGCATACCAACGATGGTATGACCGCCTTCATGGTAAGCAGTCAGGCGTTTTTCCTTATCGCTGATGACACGGCTCTTGCGCTCCGGTCCCATGATAACACGCTCGGCAGCTTCTTCCATTTCCGGCATATTGATGGCCTTCTTATCCTTGCGGGCAGTCAGCAACGCTGCTTCATTAACCAGGTTGGATAAATCAGCACCGGTAAAGCCGGGGGTACGCTGAGCGATTACGTCCAGATTTACATCCTGTCCCATCGGTTTGCCCTTAACATGTACCTTCAGGATTTCGGTACGTCCCTTGATATCCGGACGGTCTACTACAATCTGGCGGTCAAAACGGCCGGGACGCAGCAGTGCCGGGTCCAGAATATCCGGACGGTTGGTTGCGGCAATCATAATGATGCCTTCGTTAGCGCTGAAACCGTCCATCTCAACCAGTAATTGGTTCAGAGTCTGCTCACGCTCGTCATGGCCACCGCCAAGACCTGCGCCGCGCTGACGGCCTACAGCATCAATCTCATCGATAAATACGATGCAGGGTGCACTTTTCTTTGCCTGGTCGAACAAATCACGTACACGTGAAGCGCCGACACCGACAAACATTTCTACAAAGTCAGAACCGGAAATACTGAAGAACGGAACTCCCGCTTCACCGGCAACAGCCTTCGCCAACAAGGTTTTGCCTGTACCCGGAGGGCCATAGAGCAAAACACCTTTGGGAATCTTAGCTCCCAGATCATTGTACTTCTGCGGATGCTTCAGGAATTCAACAACCTCTTCCAGCTCCTGCTTGGCTTCATCCGCACCGGCAACATCCTTGAAGGTTATTTTCAGTTTTTCCTCATCGTAGCGACGCGCACGGCTCTTACCAAAGTTCATCACCTTGCCACCGCCGGCACCGCCCTGATTCATCAGCATGAACCACAGGCCTACAATAATCAGCATCGGCAAAATAGAGCTGAGAATGCTCATCCACCAAGGCGGTTGAGGCGGCAGCTCTGCCTTAATGTCTACTTTCTTTGCTTCCAGCTTTTCTACCAGCTTGCTGTCATTAGGCGCAACAGTAGAAAATTCCTTGCCATCCTTTAATTTACCGCTGATAACATTATCAACAATAGTTACCTGTTTGATTTCATCCTGCTGCACATGCTGCATAAAGCTGGTATAGCTTATATCAGCAGGCTTAGAATTCTTTTCACCGTAAAGGTCAAACATCCAGATAATTACCATGATGATCAGCAGATAAAAAAGTACGTTCTTAAAAAATTTATTCAAGCACGTAGCCTCCTTCCACTTAGCTCATAATGTTTTTATTATATTATAGATAGGAAAAACTAGCAACTGTTTTATGCAATTTACAGGAACATTCCCTGCATTTTATTTGCGTGCATATACAGCAGGCTTCAGGATGCCGATAAAAGGCAGATTACGGTAATCACCTGCATAGTCCAAACCATAGCCGACAACAAATTCATCAGGAATTTTAAAGCCTACATAATCAGCCTCAAGACCGTTTACACGGCGCTCGGCCTTGTCGCACAGAGCTGCAGTTTTCAGGGTTGCAGGCTTATAGTGGCGCAACATATCGGTGATAGAAGCAAAGGTTACGCCGCTGTCGATGATATCGTCGATTACCAGCACGTCCTTTCCCTTGATATCCTCGCTGACATCCAGCTTAACCTTAACGCTGCCGCTGGTGCTGGTTCCGTTGCCATAGGAAGAAGCAACCATAAAGTCTACGCGCAGCGGCATATCGATAGCGCGTGTCAGGTCGGTAGCAAACCAGGCAGCACCCTTCAGCAGAACAATGACAACAAGCTCCTTGCCGGCATAATCTGCTGCAATCTGCTTGCCCATTTCCTGTACGCGAGTATCAATTTCTTCTTTAGTCAGCAAAACTGTCTTAATATCGTCATGCATTTTCCATTCTCCTTATACTTTATATTATTTTAGCAAAAATAAGCTGTTTATTTTTGTAGACTACGTTTATTCCCTGCGGCAGCTGGATAAGCTTGCCGCCGCTGCGTCGGAGCAGCAACGCATCAATGGCCTGGCTACGCTCGAAGGACAACTCCTCGCCGCCCAGCTCGAAATACGCGCGTCGCAATACTCTCAGCCTTACGGCACTGTGCAGCGCTGTAAGCTGCGTCACCGGCAAACTGACAGCATCCTCCTGCCTGCGCGCCAGCTGCCTGTAAGCAGCATCAGCCATTTGCTCCAGACATTCCGCATCCTGCGCCAGCAAGGCGGCAGTACGCGCCAACGTCGGCACTACAATGGGGTTGAAGCTGCGCTCCAAATAGGGCACAAGCTCCAGACGTACACGATTGCGCGTATACGCCGTATCAGCGTTGGTGCTGTCGTAGCAGACTGCAATGCCTTCTGCGCTGCAGTATTCCTCCAGCAGGCTTTTCGGCAGCGTCAGCAGCGGCCTGATGATATCGCCCTGCTGTGCCCGCATTCCGGCAAGTCCCTGCAGCCCTGCGCCGCGCAGCAGTCTTAAAAGCAGCGTTTCCGCCTGGTCGCCCTCGTGATGCGCCGTAACAATCGCCGCAGCGCCCTGCTGCGCCGCTATGCGCCTAAGCGCCGCATAACGCAGGCGGCGCGCAGCATCTTCGGTAGAAAGACGGTTCTGCGCCGCATAGGCTGCAGCCTGCACATGCTCTGTAAAGCAGGGCAGTCCCCAAGCCTTGCAGGCACGCTGAACCGCCTGCATGTCGCGTAGTGCCTCTTCCCCACGCAGTCCATGCTCAACGTGACAGACGCTGTAGCTTCCCCAGCCCTGCGCTGCCAAGGCAGCACAGGCATGTGCCAGAGCCAGGGAATCGGCGCCGCCGCTCACCGCCAGCAGGTAATGAGCATCAGGCTGCAGCAAATTTTTAATTGTTTTGCGCAGCTTGTAGACTGCAGGCGCAATCTGCCTCATAGCATATCTCCTTCAGCAGCGGTTTAAACGTGTCATACCATATTTTTCTATGCTATAAAAGAAAAGGCACTCTCAGGAGTGCCATTTCATTAATTACCAGCTTGCTTATTTATCACGTCTGGCACCACGACCACCGCGTTTGGACTCAGTATTACGTTTTAAATCCAGCATACGGTCATCGCTGTCTTTCAGGAATTTAGATAATTTATCCTCAAAGGAAACGGGAGCCATAGGTCTTGCGCTTTGCGGGCGCATACCGCCACGGCGTTCACGATTGTCGCCTTGCGGACGCATACCATTGTTGTTGCGGCGCTCGCGGTTATCATTTTGCGAACGCTGCGGTCTCGGTTGCGGAGCCGGCGGCGGTGTGAGCTGTTTAATAGACAGACCAATTTTGCCGCGATCATCTACAGATAATACCTTAACCTTAACCTTGTCGTGCTCCTTTAAAAAGTCATGCACGTCTTTTACATAAACATTAGAAACCTCAGAAATGTGAATCAGGCCAACCTTGCCCTCAGGCAGTTGGACAAATGCGCCAAAATTGGTGATACCTGTAACTTCACCCTCTACAATTGCACCTACTTCAAGTGACATCGAGAAAAAAATCCCCCTTAAAAATTCTTAATACTCTTGTATTATACTCTTTAATTTTTCATGGTGTCAATAAAAAAAGCAGAACAAAAGCTATCATTTCTTGTTCTGCCTTATTTTTTCTCATCAACTATAAACAGCGGCACCTCGTCTTTACCCACCATGTTGTAATCCTCACGGGCGAGCTTTTCAATATAACGCGGGTCATCCAGACGTTTACGCTCTGCCTCCAGCTCAGTCTTCTGTTTTTGTAAAGCAGCAATACGTTGCTGTGTAGCAGCCTGTTCCTGTTTAATCTGATAAATAGAATACTCCTGCTTGCCGATAACGAACAGGCAGGCAACAAACAGCAGCATCATAAAGACATTAAAAGCTTTAGATTTATGTCTTACACGACGTCTAACCATATCATAGCCCCCCAGCATTGAGTATTCCGCAGTATATCTTTAGAAAAGCCCGGCAGCAGCTGCCGGGCCTAAAGCACTAAAACAGCTTATTATTTTACGTTAACAGCATCCTTGAAAGCTTTGCCAGCTTTGAAAGCAGGGATGGTTGCAGCAGGAATAACTACCTTCTCACCATTTTGCGGATTTTTACCTTCACGTTCTTTACGAGCACGTGCTTCAAAAGTACCAAAGCCTACTACTTGTACTTTGTCACCCTTAGCAACTACCTCTTTAACGGTTTCCAGGGTAGCGGTGATAGTTTTTTCAACGTCTTTTTTGGTTAAGCCGGCTTTTTCAGCAACAGCAGCGATTAACTCAGTCTTGTTCATCAAAAATTCCTCCTTAATTATGACTTTAGTTATTATTGCAAATGCTTGCGGAGCACGTAACTTCGTAACGTAACTCATATTTAACTAGCAATAGTATTCTACACTCTAAACCGTTTTCCTGCAAGCCTTTTCCGAAAATATTTATAAAACAAGGGAAAAATAGCATTATTTTAGTAACTTTATTGCAAATTCACCTTATAAATCGCTCTTACGCTCCAATTCCTTAGCCTGATTCCAAAATTCATCCAGTTCGTTCAAAGTGAAATCCTGCCATGTTTTGCCGCTGGCCTCCACCTGTTTTTCCACGTAATTGAAGCGGGAAGCGAAACGGTTATTGGTTCCGTCCAAAGCTACCTCCGGCTCGATACCGTTATGACGCGCATAATTTACTACGGCAAACAGCACATCTCCAAGCTCACTCTCGGCAGCAGCCTTATCGCCTGCCTGCAAAGCCTCCTGCAGCTCGCCCAGCTCCTCCTGTACCTTAGCCCATACGGATGCGCTGTCCTGCCAGTCAAAGCCTACCTTGGCAGCCTTGCTCTGCAGCTTATAGGCACGCAGCAGCGCCGGCAATCCCTGAGATACGCCGTCCAATACATGCTTGCGCTCCTGTTTTTCCTGCTTTTTGATAGCCTCCCAATTTACCAGCACATCATCGCTGTTGTCGACATGGGTATCGCCGAAAACATGCGGATGACGGCGGATAAGCTTATCGACAACCTCGTCGATAACGTCCTGCAGATCAAAACGGCCTGCCTCCTGTGCCATGCGGGCATGGAAAACAACCTGCATGAGCACGTCGCCAAGCTCCTCACGCATGCCGTCAACGTCGTCAGCATCTACAGCCTCCAGGTATTCGTAAACTTCTTCAATCATATTGCTGCGGATAGATTTATGTGTCTGCTCTCTGTCCCAAGGGCAGCCACCGGGCTCGCGCAGGGTACGCATAACATCAGCCAAGGGCTGGATGTCGAAATCATCAAAGCCTGCTTCCGGCAAAAAGTCTTCCGCATAGCCTTCTTCTTCGCCTTCTTCGGCAAATTCGTCCTCATCCTCGCCAAAGGTAATAATACCGGGAACAGCTTCCGCATCATCAACATTTTCAAATACAGTATTCTCTGCTCCCTCAGGCATCGGCGGAACGTAAGCGCTCGTAAGATGGTCGATATTCGGCTGTCTGTCCAGCTCGAACAGCTTAATCGGACGGCATTCCTCATCAGGCAGGCCCAGATTACGCAGGAAATAAATTTCGTACTCGTCAGGCAGTACATCCATCAGCGCAATTTTCAAATCGCTGGCCACCATCTGGCTGTAAACCTGAGTAATCATCAGCGGATGCTGACCTGCACTTGCAATCTCCGCAAAATCCTGCGCGTCAATAATCTGCAGGCCGGCAATCGGATCGATTCCTAGTTCAACGTAAGCCAAGTCCAAAAAGCTCATGGACGGCTTAATCACCAGCTTAACGCCCTGCGCCTTCGCAGCTGTGCGCATTAAAACAACTGTTTTTTCCGCAACCAGCGGACTGCCGGGTACTGCGTAAACAACATCACCATTCTGCGCTGCTGCCAGCACACGCTCGACAACGCTGTTATATACTTCTTCAAAAGAAGCAGCCTTTTCGTATAAATCGTCACATGAGGTAAATTTTACGTTTTGCTTTTCCAGCTCGGCAACAGTAGGATGCACCGCCGTGCGCAGGATAACCTGAGCGCAGTTTTGCAGCAGTCCCATAGTTTCCAAGGAAAGATGTCCCACAGCACCGGGGCCTAAGCCGACAATTGTAATTGTTCCCATGATAGTACGCCTTCTTTCTTAATTATTTAAAAAATCGTTTCACTACCGGCAGCTGACGCAGCTCCTGTCTGTTCAGCACGCCTAAAAGCGGCAGCAATATGATATAGCTTATCCCGGCAGCCAGCATAGCACCGATTGTTGCCAATGCAGGCGATGCACCGCCAAGCAGCGTATGCGCTTCTGCGGCCACAGCGCCCATCACCGCTGCGGCGGCAATGATTTTCGCAATACTGAGCCAGGAAAATCTTATACTGAATTTATACAACGCTATAATATTCAACAGCGCCGTCACGCCAAAGTTAATATTCGTTGCCCACGCTGCGCCGGCAATACCGTATTCCGCATTCGTCAGCTGACAGACGGCAACCAGCTTGGCTGCAATACCGATAAGCATATTCAGCATCGGCAGATTGGTGTGCCCCATTCCCTGCAGCATACCTGTTGTAACCTGCTGCAGGCCTAAAAGGCAGATAGCAGGCGCCGAATGCATAATAGCAACGCCGGCCTTTGCCGTTCCGTACAGCAGCAGACTGATAGGCTCCGCCAGCACCCACATGCCTACGGAAGCAGGCACTGTTATCAAACAGCACAGCTTCATAGCGGTTGCAGCCTTCTGCTCAATAATCTGCCATTTATTCAAAGCAAAGGCTTCGGAAACAGCCGGCACAAGGCTTGTTGCCAGCGACATTGTCGGTATCGTCGCCATTAAGAGCAAGGGCTGCGCCATGCCTGCCAGATAGCCGAACTGCGCCGTCGCCTGCGCCACACTAAGACCGCTGTCAATCAATCGGCCGGGAACCAGCAACACGTCAATGCTGCTGGTAACAGGCACAAGGATATTGGCGCAGGACACAGGCAAAGCCAGCAGCAGCAGGCGCTTAATCAGCTTACTGCTGCGCACAAGCTCGGCAGCAGGTGCCTGCACCTTCACTGCATCAGCCTGCCACTGCTTGCGGTAATAGCGGTAAAAGCTGCCCATAACCACAAGACCTGTCAGGCTGCCCGGCACAGCGCCGAAAGCGGCACCGGCAGCCGCATATTCCAAACCGTAGGGCAGCAGCACATACGCCAGAACCACCATCGTCACTACGCGGATAAACTGCTCCACAATCTGTGATACCGCAGGCGGCGTCATCAGCTGATGTCCCTGAAAATACCCGCGGAAGCTGGCCAGAATCGTAGCAAAGAAAATCGCCGGTGTCAGCGCTATAAGCGAATAATAGGCACGCGCATCGGTAATCACGCCGGCATCAACCAGCCAGCCCGCCGCCAGCACCAGACAAACCGCCAGCACAGCACCCACGCAGGCCATCAGGCGCAGCGAAACGCGAAACACCTGACGCACATTAGCATAATCCTTCTGCGCCAGAAAGCCTGCGACAATAATCGATATTGCCACCGGAATGCCGGCCGCAGAAACCGCAAGCAGCAAAAGGTATACGGGATAAGCCATCTGATAAAGACCGATACCCTCGCCGCCCAGCAGACGTGAAAGCAGGATGCGGTTCACAGAACCGATAACCTTTACCATCAGTCCTGCCAACGTCAGAATCATGGCACCGCGCAAAAATTTATCACTGCTCATCTCCTGCTTTCACCTCCCTAAATCAATCTTCCAATATCAGAGCAGGCAAGGTCTGCTCCAGCCACGCCAGAGGCTCCTGCTTAGACGTACCCATTCTGTACGTAAGCTGCTGCTCCTGACCGTTTTTCAAGGTCATCGTCTTAGGATGCTGCATCAGCAGCTTCAGAACTGCCTCCGGGTTTACCTGCGCCTTCTCGCTGAAGGTCAGGCGGATAACCCCCTGACGCACGTTTACGCCACGGATTTTCAGCACACGGCACAAGCCCTTAAGCGCTGCCAAGCGCCAGAGCATTTCCACCTCCGGCGGCGGATTGCCGAAGCGATCGATAATTTCGTCCAGAAAATCCTCACGCTGCGAATATTCCAGCTCACTAAAGCGACGATACAGCTCCATTTTATAACGTGGGTTCGAAATATAGCTATCAGGAATGTAGGCCTCTGCCTGAATTTCCAGAACCGGCTCCGGCTCCGGCTCAGCCTCCTTGCCGTTTTTCAGGCGTTCAATAGTTTTTTCCAGCATCTCGCAATAAGCGGCAAAGCCTATGCCGGTAATATGTCCGTGCTGCTGCGGGCCGAGCAGATTGCCGGCACCGCGGATTTCCAGGTCACGCATAGCAATCTTAAAGCCTGCGCCCAGCTCCGTAAAATCACGGATAGCCTGCAGACGCTTTTCAGCAATTTCACTGAGCGCCTTATTAGGCTGATAAACAAAGTAAGCATAGGCAAGGCGCGAGCTGCGTCCTACACGGCCACGCATCTGGTAGAGCTGCGAAAGGCCGAAGTTGTCGGCACCGTCGATAATAATCGTATTCGCCAAAGGTACGTCCAGACCGTTTTCCACAATCGTCGTGCACAAAAGCAGGTCGCAGCCGCCCTCATAGAAGGTAATCATGGCATCCTCTAAAGCATCCTCATTCATCTGTCCGTGGGCAATTTTAATACTGATGCCCGGCACCAGACGGCGCAGCTTGGCAGCCAACGGCTCCAAAGCGCTGACGCGGTTGCTGATATAGTAAATTCTGCCGCCGCGGCGCAGCTCACGCTCCAGCGCCTCCTTAATCATGCCGTCGTTATATTCGCTGACATAGGTTTCGACCGGCAAGCGGTCCTCCGGCGGTGATTCGATAACGCTCATATCACGGCCGTTGACCAACGCCATATGCAGAGTACGCGGAATAGGCGTTGCCGAAAGCGATAAAACATCTATACCGAGATGCCATTTCTTGATTTTTTCCTTTTGGGCAACGCCAAAGCGCTGCTCCTCATCAATAATCAAAAGGCCGAGGCTGGCAAAATTCACATCCGGCTGCAACAGACGGTGCGTACCGATAAGAATGTCCACCTTACCGTCGGCAACCTCCTGCAAAACGGTGCGCTGCTCTTTAGGCGTACAAAAACGGTTCAGCAGACGAACCTCTACGCCAAAATTGCGCACGCGCTCCTTGAAGGTAATATAATGCTGCTGCGCCAGCACTGTTGTAGGTGCCAACACCGCCACCTGTTTGCCGTCAAGCACAGCCTTAAAGGCAGCACGCAGCGCTACCTCCGTTTTGCCGTAGCCTACATCACCGCAGAGCAGACGCTCCATCGGCTGCGGCTTTTCCATATCCGCCTTGATTTCGGCAATCGCCTTCAGCTGGTCCGGCGTTTCCTCGTAAGGAAAGGCTGCTTCAAAGTCCTTTTGCAGCTGACAGTCCGGCGAAAAAGCATGACCGGGCATAATCTGCCGCTGTGCATATAAACGCAGCAGCTCCTCCGCCAGCTCCGTAATCGCCTTAGCTGCCTTGGCCGTAGTGCGTTTCCAATCATTGCCGCCCATTTTCGACAAACGCGGCACACTGCCCTCGCTGCCGACATATTTATGCAGCATGCCAACCTGCTCTATCGGAACATACAGCTTATCATCTCCGGCATAGGCCAAAAGCAGATAATCACGGTGGATGCCGTCAACCTCGACGTTTTCTACGCCTATATAACGGCCGATACCATGAACCTTATGGACAACGTAATCTCCGGCCTTGATATCCGAAAAATACTGCAGCTGCTGTCCCTGGTTTTTAGTATGCAAGCGCTTGCGCTTCTGCATGCCGAAAATATCGTTTTCCGTCAGCAGCAGCCATTCCTCATCCCAAAAGCGGAAGCCGTGGTCCAAATCACCGTAGGTAACATTGACTACTCCCGGCTCAAAGCTCTTTTGGGCAAAATGTCCCTTTAGGCCGTAGTTGCGCAGATTATCCGCAAAGCCACGGGCCTTAATGCTGCCGGAAAGCATAATCAGCGGCGTAATTCCTTCCGCCAGCCAGTTCTGCAAATCCTCCACCAGCAAATTGGTATTCTTATTATACGGCGCAACCGCGCGTACCGGTATATTCAGCGAAGGCAGCTGCTGCAGATAGCTGTGTCCCAACGCCGATACCAGCACAGCACCGTTGGCGGCAAGCTGCTCTATAAGCTCCTGCTTGCCGAAAAGCTCAGAGGCATGCTCCTTGTTTTCCTTGTCCAGCTTTTCCAGCATACCGAAAACATGCACCGGCTCATCAACAACTACCATAGTATCCGCAGCGCAATATTCAAAGATATCGGCATCATAGCTGAAGCTTTCATCCACCTTCAGCGGAGCGATTTTGATACTGGTGAGAGTCTGCAGACTGCGCTGGGTGTCAACATCAAAGCTGCGCATAGCGTCAAGCTCGTTGTCGAACCATTCGATGCGCACCGCAGCACTGCTGTTAATCGGGTACACGTCCAGAATATCACCGCGCAGGCAGAACTGTCCCAAAGCATCAACCTGCTCTGTACGCTCATAGCCCAAATCAAGCAACGCGGCAGCTATATTACGCTGTTCGTGCTCCTCGCCGACAGCGAGCTGCAGCGCCTTGCCGGACATACCGCTCGGACGCAGCTGCTTTTGCTGCAGCGCCTCTGCCGTTATAAAGACAATACCTCGCTCCTCACCGCTCAGAAAGCGCAGTGCGGCCGCACGTCCTGCCTGCAGCTCCAGGCTCTGCGTATCTGCCTGCACACGCGGCAAGCTTACAGGATAAAGCTCCTGCATCGGCAAATCCGGGTACAGATAGTTAAGCTCGCGGCGGTAGGTGCGGATTTCCTCACGTGAAGCAGTAATAAAGGCCATGCTTCCCTTCTCGCCCAGCAGCTTATCTGCGGCAGCAAAAAAGACCGGCTTGCTGCTTCCAGCCAACCCGGTTAAAATACAGGCCTGTTTTTTCTTTTGATATTCGGCCGCCTGCCGTACTTCCTTGACAGCGGCAACCTTATTGACTAATAAATTTTCCATAGGCAATACAAATTGATAAATAGGGCTGTTACAGACGTAACAGCCCTATAATCTGTTTTAAAATCAGAGCTTAACAGCAAGTACTTTGCGGTCCAGGCTGTGAATAGCATCAACAAAACGTACGGTGCCGGTTTTGTAACGGGCAGAAATAGTATGGGTACGTACGCCGTCGCCGAAGTAACGCAGGCCGTTCAGCATGTTGCAGTTGGTAATAGCGGTAGCAGTAAACATGCAGTCATCGCCTTTTACCAGGTCATCCAGAGTCAGCACCTTGTTAACATCAGCAATGCCCATCTTCAGGCAGCGTTGAACCTGTGCTTCGTCTTCGGGAACCAGACGAGCTTGCATATCGCCGCCTAGGCATTTAACAGCAGCAGCACCCAGAACGCCTTCCGGAGCACCACCTTTGCCAACGTACATATGCACGCCGCTGCCTTCGATGCAGCATTCAACAATCGGGTTAACGTCGCCGTCGGTAATCAGGGAGATACGAGCGCCGGCTTTACGGATTTCGTCCATCAGGCCGTAATGACGTTCGCGGTCCAGCAGAACTACGTTCAGGTCGCTTACTTTACGGTCCATAGCTTTAGCAACACGTGCCAGGTTTTCGCTCATCGGAGCATTGATGTCGATGCAGCCTTTAGCACGGGGGCCGACAGCAATTTTATCCATGTACATATCAGGAGCATGCAGCAGGCAGCCACGCGGAGCGATAGCAATAACTGCGATAGCGCCGTTTTGTCCTTTAGCAACCAGGTTGGTACCCTCAATCGGGTCAACAGCGATATCAACCTCAGGGCCGCCGGCACCTACTTCTTCGCCGATATACAGCATCGGTGCTTCATCCATTTCGCCTTCGCCGATAACAACGGTACCTTTAATATTTACGGTATCAAAAGCTGCGCGCATAGCGTCAACAGCCAGACCGTCAGCACCGTTCTTGTCGCCTCTGCCTACAAGATGACCGCAAGCAATAGCTGCCGCCTCGGTTACACGTACAAATTCCAAAGAAAGCTCTCTGTTCATTCTTCACAACACTCCTTAATATAATTTCAATATGGTAATAGCACTGCTTGCGCAGCGCAAGAGAATTAACTCTATGTCCAACCTTTATTATGACACGTTTATTCTGATTAATCAATCTAAATTTTATTTACAGTAAAAGCATCAGACAAACCTGCCACGGCAAAACAAAGACAATATACAGCAAAAACAGGCTGAATACTACGGTTACGCCTGCACGGAAGGCATCTACAAGATACACCGCCTCCAGCGACCGCACCAGAAGATACAGCATCCACAGACAGCCGATGAGAAACAGTACGCCTAAAAGCGGTAAACCATTTAGTCCCATCCTGCCTGCCAGCAAGGCTCCCGGTGTGAGCAGCAGAAACGGCAGCGTCGTATAGCCCAAAAGGCAGATGAGCCCGACAGGGTCGCCTGCCAGCGCACCGAAGGTTTCCATAATGCCATGCAGCAAAAAGCCGTACAGCGTTAAAGCTGTGCCCGCAATCAGCACCGTAGCGATAATAATGCCGAAGCGCACCTCCAGCGGCGAATCCAGCAGCCAGCAGTTCGTCGCTACGCCAAAAAAGCTGAAGCTGAGAGTGAAATAAAAAGCACTGCGCCAAAGAGAGGGCTGCTTGGCAATCGCAGCCATGCCTGCACCAGGCTCAAAAAGTACCTCAAAGGTTTTGCGCCTCATAGCTCATCACCTCGTCATACCGCCTGTCGGCGCCCCGCTCTGCTGCAAACTGCCCGTCAGCTGGTTCACAAGCTCCGTTTTAATCAGCTCCGCAATGTGAGCGCTGAGCAAAAACTCCCACGGCTGTTGTTTTTCCTTAGCCTTCACCGGCGGCAAGCCGTCGGCGCCCGGCTTAATCTTGCCTAATTCACCCGCTGCGGCAAGCGCATCGTAATAATCGCCGATTTCATCTACCAGGCCCAGGTTCTTCGCCTGCAGACCGGTATAAACACGGCCGTCAGCCAAGGTTTTAACCTTGCTTTCTTCCATCTTGCGTCCTACAGCAACAGTCGTTACGAACTGCTCGTAGATTTCGTTGACGATGTTCTGCAAAATAGCCTGTTCTTCAGGTGTCATCGGTCTGTCACTGCTCATAATATCCTTATAGGGACCGCTTTTAATCTTATTGCTGGTGATGCCTATTTTCTTGAACAGCTCCTCCGTATTCATATACGGCATATACACACCGATACTGCCGGTAAGCGTTGTAGCGTTGGCATAAACCTTGTCACTGGCGCAGGCTGCAATCCAATAGGCAGCGCTGGCACCTGTATTGCCCATAGTTGCAACAATCGGCTTTTTGGTTTTCTCCTTAAAGCGCTTCAGCTCACGGCCAACCTCCTCGGCAGCTGTAGCACTGCCGCCGCCGCTGTCGATACGCAGAACCAAGGCCTTAACACTGTCGTCAGCCGCAGCCTCACGAATCTGCTTCATAATAGTGCCGCTCGTTACACCGCTGGTCTGGTTGAAAATATTGTCCCTGCTGTCCGCGCCGCTCGCAATCGTGCCGGAAATATTAATTACGGCCACACGGTCAGGCACAGTAACAGTTTTCTCGGCATTGTTATTACCTTTGAGCAACGAAACGACAAAGCTCAGCACAGCCAGAATCAATACCGCGCTGACAAAAATTTTCTTAAGCATTCAATCACTCTCCTCCCTAATCATAGTATAACACAAGCAAAAACTCCCCTCAGGCGTATGCCTTACGGCAATTGCGCCTAAGGTGCCTAAGAGGAGTATTCTTATTTTCCGAAAGCAGCGTCGGCTTAAGCTCAGCGCTTTCAGGATAACCTTATTGGTGATGCTTTACCGCCGCACCTACAAAATCTCTGAATAACGGATGCGGATTTGTCGGACGGGATTTGAATTCCGGATGGAATTGCGCACCGAGGAACCACGGATGCTCGCTCTGAGGCAATTCAACAATCTCTACCAGGCGGCCATTAGGCAGTGTGCCGCCAAGAACTAATCCCTTGCCCACAATTTTCTCACGGAAAGCATTGTTGAACTCATAACGATGACGATGACGTTCGTAAATCAGCTCTGCATTGTAAGCCTTGCTGGTCAGCGTATCGGGATAAACCTTACACGGATACAGTCCCAGACGCATTGTACCGCCCAAATCCTCAACATCAATCTGTTCCGGCATCAGGTCGATAACAGGATGCGCACTGTTCGGATTGAACTCCGAGCTGTTGGCATCAGCCATACCGCAAACGTGACGGGCAAATTCAATTACTGCGCACTGCATGCCTAGGCAGATGCCGAAGAACGGAATCTTGTGCTCACGTGCATATTGAATAGCCTTAATCTTGCCTTCAATACCACGGTTACCGAAGCCGCCCGGCACCAGAATGCCGTCAACACCGGCCATAACCTTAGCCATATCCGTATCATCTGCTTCGATTTCTTCAGCATTCACCCAATGGATATCAAGCTCTGCTTCGTTGGCAACTGCTGCATGACGCAAGGATTCCGTAATAGAAATATAAGCATCCTGCAAAGCAACATATTTGCCGACTACAGCGATAGTTACCTTCTTGTCATATTTTTTCAGGATGCGGGCCACCATATCATGCCAGCCCTGCATATCCTTCGGCTTGTCCTCCATTTCCAGCTTGCGCAGAACAATGGTATCAAGTCCCTGCTCCTCCATGAGCATCGGTACCTCATAAATGCTTCTTGCGGTAAGGTTTTGGATAACTGCGTCCGGGTCTACGTCGCAGAACATAGCCATTTTTTCGCGCATTTCCTTGGAAATAGGCTTTTCACTGCGGCAAACGATAATATCAGGAGAAATACCGATGCTGCGCAGCTCTTTGACGCTGTGCTGAGTCGGTTTGGTTTTCAGCTCACCGGCTGCGGAAATATACGGCACCAGTGTAACGTGAATATAAAGCACATCGTTCTTGCCTACATCTTTTTTTACCTGACGGATGGCTTCCAAGAACGGCAGGCTTTCAATATCACCTACAGTACCACCGATTTCCGTAATAACGAAGTCGGCATTATCCTGCTGGCCGACGCGGAAAACGCGCTCTTTGATTTCATTTGTGATATGAGGAATAACCTGTACGGTACCGCCAAGATAATCGCCACGGCGTTCTTTATTTATTACACTCTGGTAAATCTTGCCTGTGGTCGTATTGGAGTTTTTGGACAGGTTGATATCAATAAAGCGTTCATAATGTCCCAAGTCAAGGTCAGTTTCCGCACCGTCATCAGTTACAAAAACCTCGCCATGCTGATACGGGCTCATTGTGCCCGGGTCAATATTGATATACGGGTCGAACTTCTGGATAGTAACCCTATAGCCGCGGCTTTTCAGCAAACGGCCCAAAGACGCAGCAGTGATGCCCTTGCCCAAAGAAGACACAACGCCGCCTGTCACAAAAATGTACTTAGTATTAGCAGTCATGATTTTTAACCCCCTCAGATTTCATAAAATGCTACAGCACAATAAAAATATTAAATTGTATCTAAACTCACTGCAGGCGGCAAAGCCCAAGGACTCTGCCACCTGCAAAAGAATTTCTTAAATTACATTCTTTCCGGAGCAGAAACGCCCAGAATACCCAAAGCATGACGGATGGTGTGACCAACCGCCTTAACCAAAGCAATGCGGGCTTGCTGTAAGTCTGTATCTACGCCCAGAATACGGCATTGGTTATAGAAGGAGTGGAACAGAGTTGCCAGCTCGTAGGTATAGGTTGCCACATGATGCACAGCGCGTTCGCGTGCTGCACGGGCAAGCAGTTCCGGATATTCGCCCATCTTTTTAACCAGCGCCAGCTCTTCGGGAGCCTGCAGAGTATCCAGCTTCAGCTCGTCCAGAGCGACTGCTTCAATGCCTGCTTCGGCAAGCTGACGGGCAATGCTGCAGATACGCGCATGCGCATATTGGATATAATAAACCGGGTTCTCATTGGATTTTTCGGTAGCCAGAGTCATATCAAAATCCAGCTGGCTGTCTAATGAGCGCATGCAGAAGAAGTAACGTGCCGCATCAACGCCAACCTCATCCATCAGCTCGCGCAGAGTGATGGTTTCGCCGGTACGCTTGGACAGCTTAACGATGTCGCCGTTGCGGTACAGACGTACCATTTGCAGCAGCAGCACTTCCAGCTTATCAGCATCAAAGCCCAAAGCATTTACAGCAGCCTTCACGCGGGCAATATAACCGTGGTGGTCAGCGCCCCACAGGTTGATGATGCGGTCGAAGCCACGCTCGAATTTGTTGCGGTGATATGCAATATCAGCAGCAAAGTAAGTGGAAACGCCGTTATCACGGATAACAACACGGTCCTTGTCATCGCCGTAAGCGGTGGAATTAAACCATTTTGCGCCGTCCTTTTCATAAACGCAGCCTTTTTCCTCAAGGAATTTGCAGGCCTCACGGATTTTATCGGCATCATGCAGGGATTGCTCGCTGAACCATACATCGAAGGTTACGCCAAAAGCTTCCAGGTCCTCCTTCAGGCCTGCCAGCTTTTCTTTATAAGCAATCTCCAGGAATTTAGCCAGACGCTCTTTTTCCTCTAAAGCAACGAATTCCTTGCCGTAGATACGGATAATGCGCTGAGCGGTTTCAATAATATCATAGCCATGATAGCCGTTTTCCGGGAAAGGAATGCCGGTCGGCATTTCGTCGAGCTGCTTAACGGTCAGGTCAGCAGGAACGCCGCCCATTTCCTCCAGCTTCAGCAGCTGCAGATAACGTGCATTAACGGAGTTTGCCAAATTGTTCATCTGGTTGCCGGCATCATTGATATAGTATTCGCTTTCAACATCATAGCCTGCAGCACGCAGCAGGTTTACCATAGCGCTGCCTACAGCAGCACCGCGGGCATGGCCTACATGCAGCGGACCGGTGGGGTTAGCACTTACATATTCAACCTGCACACGGCCCAAGCCGTTAGCAGGCAGGTTGCCGTAGTTTTCACCGGCAGCCAGAATGCCTGCCAGCAAATCAGCGGTCCAGTTTTGTTTCAGATAGAAATTGATGAAGCCGGGGCCGGCAATTTCCATTTTATCTACAGAAGCACAGTCCAGATTATCAACAACAGCCTGTGCAATCTGACGCGGTGCACAATGCAGGCTGCGGGCAGACTGCATTGCAAAGTTGGTTGCAAAATCGCCGAATTCCTTTTGCGGCGGAACCTCCAGCATAACCTCGGGCAAAGTACCCGGTTTCAAAGTACCGTTATCGATAGCTTTTTGCGCTGCATCTTTAATGGCAGCGGCTAATAAATCCTTTATATCCAAAGCAAAATCTCTCCTTCTCTTTATTTATTGCTTATTTTGTTTCGTAAATAGGGTCATTAGTCAGTTCAACGCCCAGCTTTTTGAATACCTTGAAATCGCCCTCTGTCAGCATAACGGTGGAATGAGCCTGGCAGCCCTTCAGCTCCGGCAGCTTTTCCAGCGCCAGCTTGGCCAGACTGTCCGTTGCGGCGCACATGGAAAGCGCTATCAGCACCTCATCCATATGCAGACGCGGATTGCTGCTGCCAAGGTAGCGTGTTTTCAGATTCTGAATCGGGTTGATGTAGGTCGGCGAAATCAGGTGCATTTCATCCGTAATACCGCCCAATTCCTTAATAGCGTTCAACAGCACGGCACTGGCAGGTCCCAGCAAATCCGTAGTTTTGCCGGTAACGATTCTGCCATCGGCAAGCTCCAGCGCAATAACAGCGCACTTGCGTTCTTCCGCAACCTGCTTGGCTACGGTAACAACGCGGCGGTCATTTACGCTGACCTTAGCCTGCTTCATCAGCAGCTCCAGCGTATAGACTTCCTGCTTGGTAGCCTCATCCATTGCCAGACGGTTCAGGGACTGATAATAGCGGCGGATAATTTCCTGACGCGATGCCTCGCAGCAGACCTCATCATCACAGATGCAGTTGCCTGCCATATTAACGCCCATATCGGTAGGCGATTTGTACGGGCAATAGCCGTAAATGCCTTCAAAGATTGCTGCCAGTACAGGATAAATCTCAACATCACGGTTATAATTTACCGTAGTTACGCCATAAGCCTCCAGATGGAAGGGATCAATCATATTAACATCCTGCAAGTCTGCCGTAGCAGCCTCGTATGCCATATTGACAGGATGCTTCAGGGGCAGATTCCAGATAGGGAAGGTTTCGAATTTAGCATAACCGGCCTTAATGCCACGCTTATTTTCATGATACAGCTGTGACAGGCAGGTAGCCATCTTTCCGCTGCCGGGACCGGGAGCAGTAACAACTACCAGCGGACGTGTGGTTTCTACATAATCGTTTTGGCCATAGCCAGCATCGCTGACGATATGCTCCACATTATGCGGATAGCCCTCAATCGGATAATGGTAATAAACCTTGATATCCAGAGCCTCCAGCTTATTCTTAAAGCTTTCGATGGATTTCTGGCCCTTATATTGCGTAATAACAACGCTGCTTACATAAAGTCCCTTGGAGCGGTAAACCTTTACCAGTCGCAGTACGTCCAGATCGTAGGTCAGGCCCAAATCGTGGCGCACCTTGTTATTTTCAATATCATCGGCATTGATGGAAATAATCATCTCTGCCTGGTCTGCAAGCTGCAGGAGCATCTGCAGCTTACTGTCCGGAGCAAAGCCCGGCAGTACGCGGGAAGCATGGTAATCATCAAACAGCTTGCCGCCGAATTCCAGATAAAGCTTATCGCCGAATTTACTGATGCGCTCTCTGATATGCTCAGATTGCATGGTCAAATATTTTTGATTATCAAAGCCTATTTTCATATTAAATTTCCTCAACCTCAATTAAAATCTTCATCTCGCCGTAAGGCTTCTCATCATGATACAAGGTATATTCCATTTCTAGCTGCCACATGCCGTTGCGGAAATGGGTATATACATAACTGGTTTCCGTCGTCAGAGGAATTTTCATATAAGGTGTCTGATAAAGGCTTTTATCTACATATCCACGGCGGAATTCCTGTCTGTGATCTACGCTGCCGCTACGCATGACAATAACGTGCTCATCGTCCCATTTCAGCGTTGTCTTGGTATTATCCAGACCGGACTGTTCATCCTCCTTATAGATTACGTAGTATTTGCCGCCTTTTTCCGTCATCATACCCGTATACTTTTGTTCAGAAGCCTGAGCCTCACTACCCTCATCCTTCGTTGTACTCAAAATACGAATTTTTACCGGCTGCATAGTACGTGCCTCCATAAACAAGATAGAGCCTGCACCGTTTCGCCACACCATTATGATCGAAAGGTCGCAAGCCCTACAAGATTTTTGTCAATCTAATGCCATCAAACTTTTCTGCACTAAAAGACCTCTTATATTCTTCAATATTATATAACAGCTATAAAGTACAGTCAAGAAATTGCATAAGGAAGTGCAAGATTTACCATAACAGCCAGCTAAAAAAATCAACCAAAAACGACAGAGTATACTGCCTTAGTATAGCTCTGTCGTCAGCATTTTAATGTAAAATTTATTTTTTAGCTTCTTCCTTAGCAGCTTCTTTGGGTTGCGGCAGCATTACACTGAAATCATTCAGCATAGGCTTCTCGCCGTTCAGCTTGAAAAGGTATACGAAGCGGGCAGCGGGCATTTTTTCAGCCGCAACCTGATACAGCAGTACGTCTGCGCCATTGTGCTTTTCCACAACCAGCAGCTGGTTGGTGGTCAGTTTGCCAAAATCCTTAGCAAGCTGTGCGTGCAGATTGTTGTAGGCCTTTTCATCCCAGTTCTTTTGCATATCCTCGGTCATCATGGAAGTAACTGCCTTATAGTTGCCGCCGTTGATAAATTTATCAACGATAGCTTCCTCTGCGTCCAGCACCTTGCCATTGGAGGCGCTGCAAACTGCGCTGACAGCCAGCATCATGATCATTGTAACCAGCATTAATATTTTTTTCATGGAAAATTCTCCTCCCTATATGCTTAATATGTGTTTAATTATAGTCTTTCGTGCCAACAAGTGCAAGTGTTACCATAAAAACTTTACAAATCTTTTCCGCTAACGATAAAATTAAGCACAGCATTAAAGATTTTTGTTTTTCCATTCCGTCATCTGGCTGCTGAAGGCTTCCCATTGCTGCGGCAACGCTTCCAGCGCCGCATCGGCCTTAGCCTGCTCCCAGCCGCTGAACAAGGCTGCTTCATAGCGCAGCTCCTTGGTTTTGGGATGCGCCGCCACCAGCTTCTCTACCATCATGGTGTTGATATAATCATCATGCAGCAGGCCCAGCATATCCTGCAGATACTTCAGACTGCGCAGCAAACTTGCTTCCGGAGCCAGCTCCGGCACGCTCTGCAGCGCATAGCGGAAGCGTTTGAGCTTGATGCGGATGCGGTGCAGCTGCTCCATATTATGCAAATCGGGATATTTTTCCGGCAGCTCCAGCAGCTTGTCATACCAGTTGCCGAAGCGACGCGACAGAAACTCTGCCAGCGAAGGCTCCTTTTCAGGCGCAGGCACGCTGTACAGCCACAAAAGCAGGCGGGCCAGCTCCAGCGTCAAGCGGTTCAACCTCAGCCCGCGCAAGGCCTTAGCTGCCGCCGTACTGCGCAGCTGCGTGAGCAGAGCCGTAAGCTGCGGCAAGACAGCTTCTGCCTGCTCCCGGCTGCGCTGCAGGCGTGAGCAGATTTGCAGCGCCACATCGTACTCCCGCACATCACCCAAAAGATTGGTGCGTGCCTTCAGCACTCCCTGCCAATGCACCGCCTCCTGCTCAGGCAGCAGCGGCTTGCACAGCGTCAGCAGTGAGCGCAGACGTCTGAGCTTTACACGCAGCTGACGCAGCAGGCTGCGTTCCGGTCCACGGCTCAAAACCTCCTGCCACAGCTTGCTTACATAATAAACCTGCCAGGGAAGATGACAATACAGCAGGCTCATAGCACTGTCTGCATCGTAGGCCGCCAGCTGCTTTTGATCAAAGCAGCCGCGCAGCTGATCAAGTCGCTGCGAAAAATCCGGCTCCTCCAGCACAAATTTTGTTTTGGAGGCCAGCAGCTTCTGCAGCAGGCTGTCGACAGCTTCTGCAGCTTCCGTATTCTGATATTCAAATTCTATGATAATATCCGCTATCGCCAGCAGCTTATCGCTCACAAGCAAAGTACCCCAGGCACAATACAAGCGTACACCATCAATATTTTCCGGCGTAAAACGTGTCAGACGATATTTGTACATATCATTATCGTTGAAATATTTTTCTTTGATTTTTACCTTTACGGTACTGCCAGGCAGCAGCCTTTTCGCAAGATTAAGCAGCTGCGCCTGGTTTTTTACTTCCAGCCCATGCAGACACAGCTTGTGTTTCATGTCCTCTACCTCCCGGACCTTGACGCTTTTTTATGCGCTTATTTGTTCTTCGGTACAATTTCCAGCCAGTAATTATCGGGGTCGGTAATAAAGTAAATTCCCATAGCAGGATTTTCGTAGCAGATGCAGCCCATTTCCTTATGCTTAGCATGAGCTGCTTCGTAATCATCTGTCACAAAAGCCAGATGGAATTCATTTTCGCCCAGATTATAAGCCTCCTTGCGGTCACGCAGCCAGGTAAGCTCCAGCAGATGCGGAGTTTTGCCGTCCGTCAGATATACCAGAATAAAGCTGCCGTCCTCGGCCACCTTGCGGTGGACCTCCTTCAGTCCCAGAGCCTCCTCGTAAAACTTCAGGCTTTTTTCCAAATCCAAAACGTTAAAATTATTATGTGCGAAAGTAAATTCCATCATGTACACCTCTCATTAAATTATATTATATATTTAAAAAAACACTACCTCTTCAAGAGCAGAGCGGCTAAAGCAATACCTGCTGCCAGCTTGCCGACCATTGCAAAAAAGCGCATCTTCGCTGCCGTCCACGCCAACTGCATAGCAGCCGCCGAAACACCCGTATGCGCCAGCTCATAGGCAAACGCAGCAGCAAAGGCACCGGCCATGCCGCCGAGCAATGAGCCTAATATCGGAAAAATCAATGTACCGAGCAGAGTGCCGGCAAAGCTTCCCAAGGCAATGAAAATAACCGCGAACCAGGATACCTTACTGCGCTTGATGCCAAAAAGGCCGACGCAGAACTCCCAAAATTCGCCCAAAGCATAAATGAGTACCATAGCAGACAGCAGTCTGCCGTTAAAATAAAGTACCTCATCAAAAAAAGCAAACATCAAAGATGTCAGTAAAAGCAAAGTATTCCCCGGAAGGTCGAATATTGTCAGTATCGGTCCCGATATAGCTATGAAGATTGCAAATGTACGTTCAACCAGCAGTTCCATAACATGCCTCCGTCTATTTATATTGTATTAATTATACCACAATCGTAAACATACAAGTTTACTAAAGTGTCACGAGAATTAGAAATAAATGTAAAATCGTTGTGCAGCAACACAGAAAATGCTAAAATTAGTTAAGCTGAAAAATTCTTAACCAAGGAGGTTCCCTCGTGAACGATATATTGCTTACTCTTAAACCCTGGTACCCTTCCATAAGTGCCTTCCTTTTCTTTACCGTTGTCCGCTACATTTATAAAAACTTTTTCATCCGCCTTTTGCGTCGTCTGAACAATAAAGTATCCTTCAGCTACGGCGAGGATTTTCTGAACGCCTTCGAAACACCTATCAATATTGCGCTCTTTATTATTGCGTTCTATGCGGCAATCAACCTGTCACCGTTGGCATCAATACATGATGTAAGCTTTACCGACCGCATCCTGCGCACAATCATTGTCACCAACTTTTTCTGGGGCCTTTATAACCTGATTGATACAACGCACGGCGTTTTCTTCGATTTGCTCGAAAGATTCGGTATCCAGACCGATGAAGCCATCGCCAACATTCTTGCGACTGTTTTCCGCATGATTATCATCATGCTGGGCTTTGTAACCGTAGCCCGCGAATGGAATTATGATATCAGCGCCTTCATCGCCTCCCTCAGTATCGGCTCTTTGGCTGTTGCTTTTGCAGCCAAGGATGCTTTGGCCAACGTTTTCGGCAGTATGATAATCCTGCTCGACAAGCCCTTTAAAATTGGCGACTGGATTAAAGCCAACGGCATCGAAGGCATCGTTGAAAGCGTTTCCTTCCGCAGCACCTGTATCCGCACCTTTCCGCAGGAGCTTGTTTATATTCCGAACTCCCTCCTCAGCAACACGCCGATTACGAACTATACGCTGCGCGAACGCCGCCGCATCGACTTTACGCTTGGCCTGACCTACGGTACAACGGCTGCCCAAATCGAGGAATTTATCTTCAAGCTGAAAAATTATCTGGAGGATCTCACGCTTATTGACGAAAATGATGTACGCGTTCATTTTCTCACCTACAACAGCAGCAGTCTTGATATCCGTGTTGTCTGCTACGCCAAAACAGGCAAGCATCTTGAATACCTCAATATTATGCAGGAAATCAACCTGCATACCTTGGAGCTTCTTGAAGAAGTTGGCGTAAGCTGCGCCTTCCCCAGCACCAGTCTTTATTTTGAAACTCCGCTGCAGGAAAATGTTACCGAGCAGCCTGCCAAAGCACAGGGCGAGGCTGATACGAAAAAAGATAACAGCACCTCTGCCAACTGTTAATTCACTATTATTTTGCAGAAAAATTTTGCAAACTGAGCTATAATAAAATAAAGAATGATTTTCCATTTTATTTTAGTTTATATTTGCAGGAGGCAGCCTATGACTAACAACATTAAGCAAGCGATTATTATCGGCGGCGGTCCCGCCGGAGTAAGTGCTGCTCTTTATCTGGCACGCGCCGGTCAAAAGGTATGCATCATTGAAAACGGCCCCGGCGCACTGGCCAAGGCACATAAAATCGATAACTACTACGGCATCGCCGCTTCCGGTGCCAAGCTTTACGCCGCAGGACTGGAGCAGGCACGTTCTTTGGGCGTAGAGATTTTGCAGGATGAGGTTCTCGGCGTTGAATACACCGACTGCTTCACGCTCAGTTTGAAGAACACAGACGAACAGCTGCAGACGGAAGCCCTTGTTCTGGCTACCGGCAGCAAAAATATTACGCTCAACCTTCCCGGTCTTATTGAGCTTGAGGGCAAGGGCATAAGCTACTGCGCCGTCTGCGACGGCTTCTTCTTCCGTAAGAAAAATGTTGCGGTTTTAGGCAACGGCGCCTATGCTCTGCACGAGGCAGCTTATCTTAAGCAGCTGGCAGGCAGCGTCACCATCCTGACCAACGGACAAAGCGGCGAGGCAGCCAAGGCTGCAGGTTTTGAGGTAAACACCTCTGTGCTGCAGGCAGTTGAAGGCAGTGGCAGGCTCAGCAGCATCCGCTTTACCGACGGCAGTACGCTGGCTGTCGACGGCTTGTTCATCGCCTTAGGCACGGCAGACAGCACCGATATGGCACGCAAGCTCGGCGCAGAGCTGAACGGACGCTTCATCCGTATCGACGGTGACGGAGCGACTAATATCCCCGGTCTTTTCGCTGCCGGCGACTGCACAGGCGGCCTGATGCAGGTGGCCAAGGCAGTACACGAGGGCGCACGCGCCGGCCTGACAGCGTTAAAGTTTTTGCGCCAACATAAGACAGAAGACAAATAACTAAAATTTTTACAAAAACACCTAAGGAGTGATAATTATGGCATTAGAAATTACTACAGCAACCTTTGAGCAGGAGGTTACCAATTCTACCCAAACAGTTCTCGTTGATTTTTGGGCATCCTGGTGCGGCCCCTGCCGTATGCAAGCCCCGATTTTGGAAGCCTTCGCTCAGGAGCATAGCGATATCAAAATCACCAAATGTAATGTTGATGATAATCCGGAGCTGGCAGAAAAATTTGCCATCATGAGCATCCCCAGCCTGCTGGTTTTCAAAAGCGGCAAGCTGGTAAAATCAGCAGTCGGCCTGCACGATAAGGAAGCGCTGGCAGCACTGGTAAAATAAGCAGCGCTTTGATTACTTAACGAAAAGAATCCCGGTTATGGTTTTTGAAGAAGCCATGCCGGGATTTTCTTTATTTTTAAGCATAAAAAGAACTCCCTACGAGGCACTGCATGAGCAGGGCACATAGAGAGTTCTTTATTTTTCTTTTTACCGTGCCGCTTACGCAGCACGGCTTATTTTTTAATTAAGCAAGAATTTTATTCCTTGCCTGCCAGCTTTTTGTAGCCGTCCAGACGAGTCATAGCGTCCTTCTCGGTCTTCTCGAACAATGCTTCCGCAGTATCCGGGAACATCTTCTGCAGGGAGCTGAAACGAACTTCGCCCATCAGGAAGTCACGGAAGTTTGCGGTAGGCTCTTTGCTGTCCAGAATAAACGGATTCTTGCCTTGCTCCTTCAGTTCCGGATTGAAGCGGTAGGTTGCCCAGTAACCGCAGTCAACAGCACGTTTTTCTTCGAGCTGGCTGCAGCCCATGCCAACCTTCAGGCCGTGGTTGATGCAAGGTGCGTAAGCAATAATCAGGGACGGGCCGTCATAAGCCTCTGCTTCGGCAATAGCCTTCAGAGTCTGGTTCTTGTCGGCGCCCATAGCAACCTGTGCAACATATACATAACCATAGCTCATAGCCATCATGCCAAGGTCTTTCTTCTTGGTCTTTTTGCCGCTGGCAGCAAATTTAGCGATTGCCGCAGTCGGAGTAGATTTGGAGGATTGACCGCCGGTGTTGGAATATACCTCGGTATCGAATACCATAACATTGACATTCTCGCCGGATGCCAGTACATGGTCCAGACCGCCGTAGCCGATATCATAAGCCCAGCCGTCGCCGCCGAAGATCCAGTGGCTGCGTTTAACGAAGAATTGCTTCTCGTCATACAGAGCAGCGCATTTATCGCAGTTGTCTTTGTATTTTTCCAATGCAGCAGTCAGTGCTTCGGCACGCTCACGGGTGCCTTCGCTGTCATTAACATGCTCCAGCCAATCGGTCAGCGCAGCCTTGAGATCCTCAGGCAGCTCGCCTTCCAGCATAGCTTTAACCATGTCTTCTACACGCTCACGGGATTGTTTAACGCCCAGGAACATACCTAAGCCATATTCAGCGTTATCCTCGAACAGGGAGTTTGCCCAGCTCGGACCATGACCTTTGCAGTTTTTGGTGTACGGCATGGACGGAGCGGATGCGCCCCAGATAGAGGTACAGCCTGTTGCATTGGCAATCATCATACGGTCACCAACCAGCTGGGTTACAAGCTTAGCATACGGAGTTTCGCCGCAGCCTGCGCACGCACCGCTGAACTCAAGCAGCGGCTGCTCGAACTGAATACCCTTCATGGTCTTCTTGTTGAGCGGATTTGCCTTCGGAGCAACTTCCTTCTGGCTGTATTCCCATGCAGCAGCTTTATCAAGCTGAGTATCGAGCGGTTTCATAACGAGAGCCTTAGCTTTCGGAGCCGGGCATACCTGAGCGCAGTTGCCGCAGCCGGTGCAATCCAGCGGGGAGATGCTCATGCTGAACATCAGGCCTTTAGCGCCGATAGCAGGCTTGCTCGGCAGAGTTGCCGGAGCCTTGGCAGCTTCTTCCTCGGTCATGAGAACCGGACGAATAGCAGCATGCGGGCAAACGAAAGCGCACTGGTTACATTGAATACAGGTGTCCATTTGCCATTCCGGTACGTCGATAGCGATGCCGCGTTTTTCGTAAGCAGCAGTACCGCTCGGGAAGGTGCCGTCAGCATAATCAGCAAAAGCACTTACCGGTAGCTTGTCGCCTTCCAGCTTGTTCATCGGAACGAGCAGCTTGTCAACAAACTCGTTGCCGGTTGCAGCTTCGGCAGCAGTGTCGCCGGCCTCAGCCCAGCTTGCCGGAACATCAACAGCAACGATAGCGTCAATGCCCTTGTCGATAGCAGCGTTGTTCATGTCGACAATGTTCTGGCCCTTCTTGCCGTAGGAATGCTCAACAGCATCCTTCAGGTATTTCACAGCGTCAGCCAGAGGAATAATATCAGCCAGCTTGAAGAAAGCAGACTGCATAATCATGTTGATGCGGCCGCCCAGACCGATTTCCTGAGCAATCTTTACAGCATCAATGATGTAGAATTTGATATCGTTCTTAGCGATGTAGCGTTTGAGCTGACCGGGCAGCTGTGCGTCGAGCTCCTCAGCGCTCCAGTTGCAGTTCAGCAGGAAGGTGCCGCCTTTTTTCAGGCCTGCGGTTACATCGTATTTATGAACATAGGACTGATTGTGTACTGCAACAAAGTCGGCAGCATCAATCAGGTATGGTGCCATAATCGGAGTATGACCGAAGCGCAGGTGGGAAACAGTTACGCCGCCGGATTTTTTACTGTCATAAGAGAAGTAGCCTTGAGCGTACATGTCGGTGTGGTCACCGATGATTTTGATAGCGCTCTTGTTGGCGCCAACGGTACCGTCACTGCCAAGGCCCCAGAATTTGCAGCCCTTGGTGCCTGCAGGAGTTACGTCAACGCCTGCTACGCACGGCAGAGAGGTATTGGTAACATCATCAGTGATGCTGATGGTGAAGTTGTTTTTCGGTTCTGCACTTGCCAGATTATCGAATACAGCTACGATATCGCCGGGCAGCAGATCTTTGGAGCCCAAGCCGTAACGGCCGCCGATAATCATAGGCTTGCGGTCGCTTGCATAGAAGGCAGCACGCACATCAAGATACAGCGGTTCGCCGAAAGCGCCCGGCTCTTTGGTGCGGTCCAGTACAGCAATACGTTTTACGCTTTGCGGAATTGCGCCCATGAAGTGCTCGATGCTGAACGGACGATACAGGTGAACTACGAGTACGCCAACCTTTTTGCCCTCTGCGTTGAGCTTTTCAACAACAGTGCGTACGGTTTCGGAAGCAGAGCCCATGATGATGATGATATCTTCTGCATCCTCAGCGCCGTAGTAGTTGAACAGATGATATTCACGGCCGGTCAGCTTGCTGATTTCGCCCATGTAATCCTCTACGATTTCCGGCAGAGCATTGTAATAGGTGTTAACAGCCTCGCGGGTCTGGAAGTAAATGTCCGGGTTTTGTGCGGTGCCGCGGATAACAGGATTATCCGGGTTCAGACCGCGTTTACGGAATGCATCTACCGCATCCTTATCCAGCAGCTTTTCGAGATTAGCATAATCCATAACCTCAATCTTCTGGATTTCGTGAGAGGTACGGAAGCCGTCGAAGAAGTTCAGGAACGGTACACGGCCTTTAATAGCACTCAGATGTGCTACGCCTGCCAGATCCATAACCTCCTGTACGCTGCCTTCAGCCAACAATGCGAAGCCGGTCTGACGGGTAGCCATAACGTCCTGGTGGTCACCAAAGATAGACAGAGAGCTTGTTGCCAGAGCACGTGCTGAAACGTGGAAAACTGCGGGCAACATCTCGCCGGCCATTTTATACATATTAGGAATCATCAAAAGCAAGCCTTGAGATGCGGTGTAGGTAGTAGTCAGCGCACCTGCCTGCAGGGAGCCGTGAACTGCACCGGAGGCACCAGCCTCAGACTGCATTTCCATCAGCTTAACGGTTTGCCCGAAAATGTTCTTTTTGCCTTGGGCAGCCCATTCATCGACAACCTCAGCCATCGGTGAAGACGGGGTAATAGGATAAATTGCAGCAACATCGGTAAATGCGTAGGAAATATACGCAGCAGCAGTGTTGCCGTCCATTGTTTTCATTTTTACCATTGGATTCCCTTCTTTCTTGAAATCACAAAATTACTTGACCTTAATTTTTACAGGAAAAACTTTCCGGTTCATATAATTAGTATACACTACTCAGCCTAGTTTGTAAAATATCTGCATAAATGTATACAGCATTTTTGCGTAAATAAAATGTGAAAAAAGATGCCGCCGATTAAGCAGCATCTTGAAAATATTTACGCTTCCAGATAAATAGCACTGTCAAGTTTTTCGGTCACATAGCCGATAATCTGCGTACTCGGAGCAACAGCTTTAAGCTCTGCCAAGCAAGCTTCCGCCTCCGCCGCGGGAACAGCACACAGCAGGCCTCCGCTCGTCTGCGGGTCGTAAAAAATATCCTGCAACGCACGCGCGACAGCTCCCACAACACGCACACCCGCTTCGGCAAAATCACGGTTGCGATAAGCGCCGGCAGGAATAAAGCCCATGTCCGCCATCTCGTATGCTTCCTCGTGATAGGGCACGTCCTGCGCCTTCAGATGCACGGTAACGCCGCTGCCATGCGCCATCTCCAGACTGTGTCCCAAAAGCGCAAAGCCTGTCACGTCGGTGCAGGCATGTACGCTGTAGTTCACAAGCACATCATGCGCATATTTATTGAGCGTACTCATCTGCACATACAGCTTGTCAAGCAGCTCCTGCTCTACTAAGCCGGCTTTTGCCGCCGTCGTCAGGATGCCCACTCCCAAAGGCTTCGTCAGCAGCAGTACGTCACCGGGTTGCGCGCCGCTGTTCGTCCACACGCGCTCAGGCTGCACAAAGCCTGTCACCGCCAAGCCGTAAATAGGCTCTGCTCCATGGATGGTGTGGCCGCCGGTGATAATCGCGCCTGCTTCATAGGCCTTGGCATAACCGCCGCGCAAAATCTCCTGCACAGTTGCTTTATCCATCTTCTCGGGGATGCACATAATATTCAGCGCCAGCTTCGGCTCACCGCCCATAGCGTAAACGTCGCTCAAAGCGTTCGTCGCCGCAATCTGTCCGTACATAAAGGGATCATCGACAATCGGCGGAAAGAAATCCGTTGTCTGTACAATCGCCAGCTCATCGCTCACCTTGTAAACGCTGGCATCGTCGCTTTTATCGTAACCTACCAAAAGATTAGCATCATAATGCGTCTGAAAGCCTGCCAGCAAATTGCACAGCGTACCGGCGCCCACCTTGGCCCCGCAGCCGGCACAGCTCGCCAGCTTCGTCAGCTTTACTTCGTTTTCCATAGCTCAAACCTCCGCTTATTCGGCAGCAGTATACAAAACCTCGTAGCCATCCTCCCGCTCACGCACTATCTGCTCCAGCTCCGGTGTCTGCAAGGACGCTGCATCCTCCAGCGCTTCCGTTTTAAAAAACACGCAGGTACCGCAGCTGCTGCTCAGGCTGCGCGGCACAGGACGCACCTGCGCCTGCCAGCCGCGCTCCGCGCACAAATGCTGAAAGCGCACCGCACCGAAGTGCGAAAAGAACGTTGCAATGTACTGCATCATTTGCTCAGGGACAGAGTAAATTCGCCGTCCTGCTCAGTTACAGCAACCTTATAGCCCTGATGCTGTGCGTAGCGTGTTACATTCTCTTTGGAGGTATTATTATCCACGATTACCTCATAAGCAGCCTCGCCGCTCATCATCGCCTGACGTGTCAGGATAACAGGTTCGGGACAGGAAAGTCCTCTTGCATCAATAGTTTTCATAGCGTTTCCTCACTTTTTATATGTATTCAGATAAGCAATCACAGTAACAACAACAATACCGATAACAACAGCAATCTGACCGTTGGCAGTAGGACCGTTGCCGCTGGAAGCCAAACCGAAGTTATGCGCAAAGGCTGCACCCACAATAAAGCCCAGCAGAGTTACGGCGCTGTCGGAGTTGCCTTCGCCAGACAGCACCAGCTGGCGCATCGGGCAACCGCCCAAGAGTACGCAGGCAAAGCCCGCCAGGAAAAGTCCCAGCACGTTCCACAAAGCATCGGTGTGCGCGATAGGCTGCGCCGCAAAGCCCAGCTTAAAGAAAGCACCACCGGTTACGGAGGTCAGCACAACATTGCAGGCAGCAGCTGCCGCAACAACAGCCACAAAGCCCCACAGCATTTTAGTTTCCTTAAAAAGAATAAAATCGCGGATACCAGCAATCATGCAGAAGCGTGTGCGCTGCGTAAGATAGCCTACTCCCATGGCAGCAATCAGGCTCACAGCAACAGCCGCATGCTTAGCACCTGGGCCGCCGCCTGCCTTGGTAAAGTGAATGAAGGCCGGTGCAGCAACGAGCAGCACCAACAAGGCAACGGCAATTACAGACATAATGCTGCCTTCCGCCGCCGTCATCTTATAGGTACGCTTCAGGCTGTAGCCACGGTTCAGGAAGAAGATGCCGGCATAAATGCCTGCCGCAAAACCAACAAGACCGACAACAGCGTTCAAATCACCGCCGGCAATACGCAGCAGCATTCTGAACGGGCAGCCCAAAAACATCAGGCAGCCGATCATCGCAAAAAAGCCCAGTACAAAACGTGTCAGCGGAGAACTGCCGCCCTTCGGAGAAAATTCTCCGTGCAGATATGCAGCACCCATTGCGCCCAGCACCAGACCGCTGATTTCCGGACGGATGTACTGCACAGCCTTGGCTGCATGCAGTCCCAGACCGCCGGCAGTATCACGCAAAAAGCAGGCAATACACAGGCCCATGTTGGCCGGATTGCCGAAAAACACCAGCATTGCTGCCACCAGACCGATAATAGCACCAGTTGCAACAATCGTTACTTGTTCATTTTTCATAAAAAGCCTCCCAAAAATATTTCTTCGACAAAAGTATATCATAGCCCACATGCTTATACCAATATCATTTATAGATAAAGCTGATTGATTTATTAGCTTTTCAGATAATTATATGATAGAATAGACGTAACATGAGGAGGTAAGGAAAATGCAGCAAATTTATCTCGACAACGCCAGCACCACCTTTCCCAAGCCACAGGCAGTTGCTGACGCAGTTTATCAATATATTGCCCACGCAGGCACCAACATCAGCCGCGGTACCTGCGCTGCAAGCAGCGAGGACCTTGTTTTTGCCACCCGCGAGCAGCTTTGCCGCTTTTTCAGCGGCGAGGACAGCAAAAATGTTGTCTTTACGAAGAACATTACCGAAAGCCTGAATATTATCATCAAGGGACTGCTGCGCAGCGGCGACCATGTGCTTGTTACCGCTATGGAGCACAACGCCGTCATGCGTCCGCTCCAGCAAATCGGCGCCGAGCTGACTGCCGACAACGCTCCCACTGACGCCATTACCTTCAGCCGCATTCCCTGCGACGCGGAGGGAGCACTGTGCTTAGACGCTTTACCGCAGCTTGTGCGCCCCAATACCAAGGCCATCATCATGACGCACGCCAGCAATGTCTGCGGCACGCTGCAGCCCTTGGCAGCAATCGGCAGCTTCTGCCAAAAGCACAAGCTGAAATTCATCGTCGACAGTGCGCAAAGTGCCGGCGTCGTTCCTGTCAACATGCAGGAAATGCACATTGACGCTCTCGCCTTTACGGGGCACAAGGGACTTTTGGCACCGCAGGGCATCGGCGGTTTTGTGCTGCGTGAAAGCATTATTGACGAAATAACACCGCTCATCGTCGGCGGCACAGGCAGCCTCAGCCACACGGAGCACACTCCCCGCTTCATGCCGGATAAATTTGAGGCAGGCACGCTTAATCTGCCGGGCATTGCCGGCCTGCATGCTTCCCTCAGTTGGCTGCACCAGCAGGGCATTGATAAAATCCGCACGCATGAGCTTACGCTTACGCAGCAATTTTTAGACGGACTGCAGCAATTAGAAGTGCAAAAGCTTCTGCGCATCATCGGCAAAAGAGACTGCAGCGACCGCGCAGGTGTTGTTTCCATAAGCACAGATAAAATGGATATCGCAGATCTGGCCTTCATTCTTGCGGACAAATACGCCATCGCTACGCGCGTAGGCCTGCACTGCGCCCCCAACGCCCATAAAACGCTCGGAACCTATCCCACGGGCACACTACGCTTTTCCTTCGGTTGGCACAATACTGCAGAGGAAGTCAATGTTGCCCTGCAGGCCTTGAAAGAGGTGCTCGCCCATGGACTTTAAACAGCTGCAAAGCTTTGTCACCGTAGTGCAGGAGGAAAGCTTCACACAGGCTGCAGGCAAGCTTTTCGTATCGCAGTCCACCGTCAGCACGCACATCCATCAGCTGGAAAGTGAGCTTAACACCAAGCTCATTCTGCGTACTACCAAAAGCCTGCAGACGACACCCAAGGGACGCGAGCTTTACGAATACGCCCTAAATATCTTAGAGCTGAAGGAGCGCATGGTTCAGGCCTGCTCCATCGAAAGCCAGCGCATCATCCACCTTGGCGCCTCCACCATCCCCTCCGCTTATATCCTGCCGCAGCTTTTGGCCGACTTCGGCAAATTGCATCCCGATATTTACTTCATCATTCACCAAAGCGACAGCCAAGGCATCATCAACGGCCTGAAGGACGGACTGTTTAACCTTGGCTTTATCGGCATGAGCTGCGAGGACAGCGACTTCTGCTGCCAGCCCTTCTGCCGTGACCGCATGGTAGTCATCACCCCGGTCAACGAGCATTTTCTGCGCTATAAGCAGCAAAAGGAAAATGTGCTGCCGGAGCTTTTGCGCGAGCCGCTGATTCTGCGCGAAAAGGGCAGCGGCAGTAAAAAAATGGCCGATAACTTTCTAGCGCACAGCGGTATTTCCGAGGACGAGCTGCAGATTATTGCCCGCGTCAACGATCAGGAAACCATCAAAAACCTTGTTGCCAGCGGCATGGGCATTTCTATTATCTCGGAAAAGGCGGCGCACAACTTTCTGCAGGAAAAACGTTTGCTGGCCTTTGAGCTGCCGCAGGCTTTTTCCGAACGCAGCCTTTACCTCATCTATCGCAAAAATTATTTGCTGCCAAGCTACGTCAAAGAGTTTCTCGGCTTCATCAGCCAAAGCAAATTATAAGCATAACAAAACGAGTACGCACAGGACGAATCCCGGCGTACTCGTTAATTTTTGCATATTTACTTAACAATTGTCACAGGCACATTAGCGTTTTCCACTATGACGTTGCTGACACTATTGCGGAACAAGCCTTCCAAAACTCCCATGCCTCTGCTGCCCAGTACGATATCGTCACATTCCTGCTCATCTACAGCACGCAAGATGCTTTCGGCAATATCGTTGTCGTTTTCCAGCAAATAGGTGCAGTCGATGTTTTTGCCGCTGAGAATTGCATGCGCGGCATCAAGCACTTCATCACCCATCTGAGCATACATGCAGTCGCTTCCAAATTCCACAATATGCTGTTTCATTCTGCCGGAAAGCACCGTCATAACCACCAGCGAGCCGCGCGTATAGCTTACAAGCTCACAGGCATATTCCAATGCTCTCCAGGAATGCTCCGTACCGTCAATAGGTACAAGAATGCGTTTCAGCATTTTATTTTACAATCAGCACCGGTACATTTGCATATTGAGCAACCTTAGAGCTTACGCTGCCAAGGAAGAATTCAGCAATACCGGAAAGGCCACGGCTGCCGATAATGATTGCATCTGCGCCGGTCTTTTTAGCCATAGCGATGATGCGTTCGGACGGATGGCCAACCTCCAGGCTGAATTTGGTTTCGCCTTCGTAGGTGCTCAGACGCTCCTGCGCCATTTCGAGAACCTTGTCACCGATTTTCTCCAGCTCACTGTTGCCCTGGCTTACAGTTGCATGATCCAGAGGCACTGCCAGCAAAGCAGCATTATTATATGGTTGGATTACATTGATTACATGCAGTTCGCCGCCAAACTTTTTGCCAAGCTCTACAGCAGTATCCAGTGCTCTCCAGGAGCCTTCACTGCCATCTACAGGAACAAGAATCTTTTTAAACATAACAACGCACCTCCATAATAATGCACATGTTGTAATTTATTTATTATATTTTTTACAAGAAGAGGCTTTTTTTCTTCTTACGTTATATATTCTGCTTTAGCGCAAAAAATCCTGCCTGAATTACTCGCGGCCGCGATTTTTTCTTTTTTCGTGGATGCGGGCAGATTTCTTGCTGAACTTTTTCGGTTCGTCAGCCAGTTTTGCCATTTCGGAGGGAGATTGCTCCTTAGCATCGGCAAAGTTTTCGCCCTTCACAAAGCGGAAATAAATCGCAATACCGGCAATCAGCACCAGAGGAATGCTGCCGATAATATAACGGTAGCTCTGCGGTGCAGCCATCGTGATAAAGTCATAGATAACGATACATGCAGGCACCAGGATAATTTGTCCCATGCGGGCGAGGAAGCCGTCCTTACCCATAAAGCGCACTACCATGCCATAAGCCAAAAAGGCTACCGCAAAGGAAACGAAAGACATAAATACCAGAAACGCAAAAAACTCAAAATTCATCTAAAAAAGCACCTTCCTTAATTCTTCTGTCCGCAGGCACGGGCACCAATGACGCGCGCCGCCCAGACACCGCTGGCACTCGCCTGCGATAATCCGCGTGTAATACCGGCACCGTCGCCTACCGCAAACATATTCGCAACCTTGGTTTCCAGATTGCTGTCCAGCTCGAGGCGTGCGCTGTAGAATTTTACCTCTACGCCGTAAAGCAGCGTATCAGCATTCGCCATACCGGGAGCAATCTTATCCAAAGCATAAATCATTTCAATAATATCATCAAGATGGCGTTTAGGCAAGACCAAACTTAAATCGCCCGGCGTTGCACTGAGCGTAGGCTTGGTAAAGCTCTTGAGCATACGCTTTTCATTCGTGCGTCTGCCCTTCACCAGATCGCCGAAGCGCTGCACCAGCACGCCACCACCCAGCATGTTGGAGAAGGAAGCGATACGCTTGCCGTACTGCAGCGGCTCGTGGAAGGGCTCGGTAAACTTGCTGCTTACCAAAAGCGCAAAGTTAGTGTTCTTGCTGTGCAGCTTGGGGTCGCGGTAGCTGTGGCCGTTAACCGTAATAATGCCGTCCGTGTTTTCCGCTACCACATAGCCGTAGGGATTCATGCAGAAGGTACGCACAACGTCGTTGTAAAGCGAGGTGCGGTACAAAATTTTTGCTTCATACACCTCGTCGGTGATATGCTTGAACACCTCTGCCGGCACCTCCACGCGCACGCCGATATCCACCTGATTATTGATAAAATCAAGGCCCATCTTGGCGCACTGCTCAGTGTACCATTCCGCACCGGCGCGACCTGGAGCGGCAATCAGATACTTGCAGGCAACCTTCTCGCCCTTGTTCAGCTCCAGCACGAAGGTTCCGTCCTCCTGACGGCAAATTTCTTCAACCGCGGTATTGCAGCGGATTTCAATTTTATCCTCCAAAAACTTATGGATGTTTTCCATAATCACGAGATTATTTTCCGTACCCAGATGGCGTACCTTGGCGTTCAGCAGATGCAGGTCGTATTTCAGCGCCTGCACGCCTATTTTGCTGTTCTTGGTAGAAAAATATTCACCGGGAGCACCATGACGGCAGTTCAGGTCATCAACATAATCAATCAGCTCGATAACCTTATCCTCCGGCAGATATTCGTTCAGCCAGCCGCCGAATTCCGTCGTAAAATTATATTTGCCGTCCGAAAAAGCACCGGCGCCGCCAAAGCCGCGCATAATGCTGCAGGGGTTGCAGTTAATGCAATGGTCAACCTTCTTGGCTGCCAGCGGGCAAAAGCGCTTTTCAATCGTATTGCCTGCCTCCAGCATAATAACCTTCAGTTGCGGATACTTCAACACAAACTCATAGGCGGCAAAAATTGCGGCAGGACCGCCACCGATAATGGCAACATCATACATAAATTCTCCTCCTCGTCATCTCCCATAAAAAAACCGCAGCTTCAATTTTTACTGCGGTTTATCAGCTTATTGCTGTTGTTCCTGCTGCTTGCGCAGGTAGCTTGGCTGCGGCGAGCCGTTTTTGATATCCTTGTAGCCCTCATCTGCCGACTTGCGCATAAAATCTGTTACCAGATAATCAGCCTCACCTATCACCACTAAGGCATGGGTTGCATTCTTTTCCAGAAAAGGCAAAATCTTTTCAAGGTTTTCCTTTTTATCTACCAGCTCCACAATAACCGGGAAATTGGCATTGCCGCTGATAAATGTGCTGACAGCACGGCCCACGCCGCGCACCTTGCTGGCATAGCCTTCAATACCCTTGATAACTGTACCGCCGGCAAGACCTAAGGAACGTGCTTCACGCAGAATTGCTTTATAAAGCGGAATATCCTCAAAAAGAACATCCTCGCCTGTATAAATCTTTAAATACGAGGTTTTGTTAAATTCTAAAGCCATGGTTCTACACCTCCAGCCATCATTTCAATTTTCTTATATTAATATAATTCGGCGCTAAGCAGACAATTCCTGCAATATACAGGCAAAAAATTCTTATCCTTGCATTTAGGACTTGTCAGCAGAACGATAATACTTTATGATATAAGCGTATGATTTGATTATTGAAAGAGGGTATTAAGCATGACAAATTTACATACCGGACTTACCGGCACCGCTAACGTAACTGTAACCGAGGCTAATATTGCCGCTACTATGAAAAGCGGCTCCCTAGCTGTTTTTGCAACTCCCGCTATGTGCGCACTAATGGAGGAGGCTGCCTGCGCCGCAGTCAACGCTCATCTGGAGGAGGGCAGCGGCAGTGTAGGCATCAGCCTGAATATTACGCACGACCGCGCTACCGCTCTGAGCGACAGTGTTACCGCTACCGCTAAGCTGACTGCGGTTGACGGACGCAAGCTGACCTTTGAGGTGAGTGCTGCGGACAGCAAGGGTGTTATCGGTAAGGGTACGCATGAGCGTTTTATTATTGACAATGAAAAGTTTATGGCGAAGGTGAATAGATAAGCTCAATAAGACAAAAAAGAGAATACTGAAAGCTAAAAAAGCTGTTTCCACACAAACATGGAAACAGCTTTTTCTT
>CAVKUS010000004.1:0-86257 GCA_963659725.1 Bacteroides sp. CAG:545
ATCATATATACACGCTTTGAGGCCTCTGAAAAACTTCAAAAATTTCTTTGAAAAGCTACGAAAAATCCCCAAAAATACCTTGCAAAAGGTCATTTTCCGGCAAAAATTCCTATAATCTTTTTTCGAAATTTCCTATCACCGATACATTTTCGTATTCAATAATAAAGATATTCGGATCACATTCTTCCAACAAATGACGTAATTTCATCGACTCAACCTTCGAAACTACTGTTAAAAGCACATTTGTATCCTCACCGCTATAGGCACCTATGCCCTTAATTTTGGTTACACCACGATGTACAGCCGCAAAAATAACCTCTTCTACCAAATCTATTTTGGTAATTATAATCATCGTTACCGTAATACTTGGCAGATAAGCCTTATCCAGAACAACGGAAGTAATCACAGCAAAGAAGATGGAGTAGACTGCCGCAGCTACATCATATAATAGAATACAGCTGCCAAAGACAAAGATATTAATAATATTGAAGACCTTGCCTACACTCATATTGTGATACCGGTGCATCAGCAGCAGTCCCAGAATGCCCTCACCGCCGCCGCTGCCCTTGCTCATCAGCGTCATGCCGCAGCCTAGGCCGCACAGGATACCGCCTGCCAGACAAGCCGTAATCGTATCGGGCAGATAATTATGTTCCGCAACAGGCACAAGGCTCAGCAATACGCTGTAGCTTGTAATGCAGACAGCAGATTTCACTAAAAAATCCTTGCCGAACTTGCGTATAGCCAGCAGCATCAGGGGTATATTCAGAAGAAAATAGATACTGCCGATATAGTTATCGGTAACAAAATTCAGTCCCAGAACGTTTCTCATAAAATATCCCAGCAGCTGTGCTATACCTAAAAAGCCTCCGTTATACAAATTGCAAGGCAAAATGAACATATTAAATCCTATTGAATATACCAGCGAGCCGCCTATAATCAGGCACAGGGACTTCAGGGAAAGAAATTGTCTCAGATAGGTAACAGCCTTCATGCTACAGCCTCCTTTGCCTACTGACGGGGAAGGGGGTTGATTAATAACTACTATTATAATAACCTAAAATTTTCTTCTTGCGTATTAACCAAGTAAATAAAGCACTTTTTTCAGGCACAAGTAGCTGAAATGCTACAGTCTTTACAATTTTTCTGCTTATTTTTTTAGAAAACAAGCGAAATCGTCATAATTTCGCCATATACTGCCTTTATAATAAAAGCAACAAAGGTAAACAACCACTTTTAAGAAAGAAGGTGCCAAATATGATGACAACGTTAACCAAGTATATGAAGAAAACCACCGCAATCGCTATGGCTACCATGGTGCTTTCGCTGCCGTTGGCAAGCATAGCATCCGCCCACGAAAGGCACGATGCTCCGCCACCGCGCCAATCCGACCGTTATGACAGACATGACCGTTATGACAGACATGACCGCTACGACAAACACGACCGCTATGACAAGCACGATCGTTACGACAGACACGACCGCTACGACAAGCGTCATAAGAACGACAATTACGTAACGAAAAAGGACAGCAACAAAAAAGCTACCACCAGCTTCATCATCGGTGCTGTACTCGGTGCGGTAATTGCCAAAAACACCTAAATTAACATACTCCCTTCATACTCATTACTCATACAAAAAAGAGCTGCAGTTTTACACTACGCAAGATAGTGCAACTGCAGCTCTTTCATTTGTACTATATTATATGCAACAGAAGAATCCTCAGCTGATTACATATCACGGCTGGCGATAATATCTACACCAAGACCGAGAATATCCTTAACTACAACGTCACCGGTTTTAATCGGAGCGGTAACCTTTACGCTACGCAGGAAGCGTGCGCAGTCCAGGATGCGTTCCTTCGGCAGTACGTTAGCGGATACTACGGGCAGCAAAGGCAGCATACCGCCTTCTACAGCAACGGTAGAGGTCAGCATACGCTTCGGAGCAGTAACTTCATCGTTAGCATATTTAGCGCCACGCGGGCAGGTGTTGCCGGTAACATTGGTAACTGCACCATTTTCAATGGTAACAGTCATCTCGCAGCCCATAGGGCACATAATGCAGTTCATAACACGAGTTTCAACAGCCATTTTATACCCTCCTTACAGCACCAGACCTACGGTAACTTCGTCACCGATCTGGGCAAATTTTGCAGCCGGAATTTCTACGGCAATCATTTCACTGGGCTTTGCTACGGGCAGAGGACGGCTCAGCAGAACGTTGTCGCCGCTCTTAACCTCCAGCTTAACTTTGCGGTGCGGTGCAGCAACACGCATGAACAGCTTAACCTTCTCGTCTGCAGGAATTTCAGCAGGCATGGTCAGCTTCTGCGGTACGCAGGTACGTACGCCGTCAATAGCCTTTACGGTTACGGTACGGTTTTCGGTTGCCATTTTCTCCTGAGCCTTCAGTGCAGCATATTTGCCTGCGATTTCAGCTTCTTCGGATACAAAGTCAACCAGGTCATGTACGTGTACTACGTTGCCGGCAGCAAAGAAACCATCTAAGCTGGTTTCACGATGCTGGTCAACAACCGGACCGTTGGTCAGCGGGTTCATTTCCAGATCAAGGCCGCGGGACAGCTCGTTCTCAGGAATCAGACCTACAGACAGCAGTACGGTATCGCACTCGATATCAAATTCGGTACCCGGAATCGGAGTCATGCGCTCGTCAACCTTAGCAACGGTGATACCGGTTACGCGCTCTTCACCATGGATAGCAACGATGGTGTGAGAGAGGTACAGAGGAATATCATAGTCGTTCAGGCATTGAACGATATTACGGGTAAGACCGTTGGAGAAGGGGCAGATTTCCAGGCAAGCCTGAACCTTGCAGCCTTCCAGGCTCATACGGCGGGCCATAATCAGGCCGATGTCGCCGCTGCCGAGGATAACGATTTTGTGACCCGGCAGATAGCCTTCCATATTAACCATACGCTGAGCAGCACCGGCAGTGAAAACGCCTGCGGGGCGCTCGCCCGGAATACGGATAGCGCCACGGGTACGCTCACGGCAGCCCATAGTCAGGATAACAGTTTTGCCTTCCAGCTTCAGTAAGCCTTTTTCCGGATTAACGGCAATAACGGTTTTATTGTTTTGTACATCTAATACCATGGTATCAACCAGGGTTTCGATTTCAGGTTTATCAGCAACGAGCTCGATGCAGCGATGTGCATAGCCGGGGCCGGTCAGCTCTTCCTTGAAGTGATGCAGACCGAAGCCATTGTGAATGCACTGTTGCAGGATACCGCCGAGTTCGCGGTCACGCTCGATAACAACTATTTTTTTAGCACCATTCTGCCATGCGCTGTAAGCAGCAGACAGACCGGCAGGGCCACCGCCAACAATAATTACATCATATAATTGGTTCATTATTATTCCTCCCCGCCATCTGCAGAATATTTTTCGTAGAACATATTGGAATCAGTACGTTCTTTTAATACTTCGGGAACAGAAATGTTCAGCTCGCGTGCTAGAATCTGGGTAACACGCGGACCGCAGAAGCCACCCTGGCAACGGCCCATACCTGCACGGGTACGGCGTTTTACACCGTCAACAGTGCGTGCGCCTACAGGAGAGTTGATTGCTTCTACAATTTCGCCCTCGGTAACGGTTTCGCAACGGCAGATTACGCGGCCGTACAGATTGTCTTCGGCAATCTTGGCAGCCTTTTCATCAGCAGTCATATAGTTGAATGCTTTATGCTTCGGCAGAGCAGCCTTGAAGTCAGCCTTCTTGGCAGCGCCGCTTACGCGGGCAATTTCGTTGGCAATCAGCTCACCTACAGCAGGAGCTGCGGTCAGACCGGGAGATTGCATGCCGGCAGCATTGTACAGGCCTTCAACCTTTTCGGAAGGACCGAGTACGAAGTCACCGGTGCTGGAAACAGCACGCAGGCCGGCAAATTCGGTAATAGCTGCGCCCATCGGCAGGTTCGGAATCAGCTTCTTGGCAGAAGCAATGATTTCATTCATGCCGGTAGTGGTAACAGCCTTATCCTCTTTGGAATCCTGCTCGTTAGCGTTAGGACCGATGAAGGTGTTGCCGTGGGTAGTGGTGCAAACCAGAATACCTTTGGATTTTTTGGTCGGGGTGGGGAATACCACGCCGTAAACCAGGCTGCTGCAGGCAGTCTTATCAAACAGAATATATTCGCCCTTACGCGGAGTGATGGTAAAGGTATCATCACCTGCCAGCTTAGCGATTTCGTCAGCATAAACACCGGCAGCATTAACCACATATTTAGCAGCAATAGTGCCTTTATTGGTTTCTACACCGGTAATTTTGCCGTCTTCCTTAACGAAGCCCAGTACCTTGCAGTCGCGGATAACTTCTGCACCGTTTTGTACAGCGCATTGAGCGAAAGCAATAGCAGCACCGAACGGCCAGCATACGCCGGCACTCGGAGCCCACAGAGCACCCTTGACAGTGGTCAGGTTAGGCTCCTGCTCAAGAACTTCTTCTTTAGACAGGATTTGCAGGCCTTCAACGCCGTTCTTTTTACCGCGTTGCAGCAGCTCCTGCAGAGTCTGCATTTCCTCGTCGGTGGTTGCAGCAACCAGGGAACCGGTCCATTTAATATCCAGGTCCAGTTCGTTTTGCAGCTCGTGGTACAGAGCGTTGCCACGAACGTTGGTAATAGCTTTGAGGCTGCCGGTAGGAGCGTCAAAGCCAGCATGAAGAATTGCACTGTTAGCTTTAGTAGTGCCGATAGCGATGTCCGGCTCTTTTTCCAGCAGAACGCATTTCAGGTCATACTTGGAAAGCTCGCGCAATACAGCAGTACCTACAATGCCGCCACCAATAACGACTACATCAGCAGATTTTACAAATTCCATTCCGTCACTTCCTTGCTGAATTTTCTCATAAAAATACATCTAAATTTTATCACAAATCTGCAAAAAATAGAAGAGGGAAGCAAAAATAAAAAGTCCATGGTGGGACATGATATGCCCCGAAACTATTTCCTTCATTATATACAAAAAAGCTGCTGCCATTTCAGTCTTACTGTAAGCAAAACTGAAACTGGCAACAGCCTGAAATTTTACTCTCTCTTTTTCACAAACCATCTAAGCGGCAGCTTTTTCTCCAGCCAGCCGATAAAGATATCTGAAAGCGGTGTCAGCAGAATCCAGCTTAAGACAAGCAGGACAAAGGAAACAGAACCTACAAAAACATCGGTAAACCAATGCGCACCGCCCATAATACGGGGCAGAGAGAAAATAATAAATACAGCCAGCGCTTTAACGAAAGCGTCCTTGCCGATATATTTCCACATATACACAGCAAATATCAACAGCATCATGCCATGGTCACCGGGGAAGCTGCTGCCGGAACGGTCCTTGGCAGGCCAGCCGCTCAGCTGGCTAACCCAGTTTACATTATGATACAGCTGGTCAAAATAAACGGATGCACTCGCGCGGTCAATCGGCAGCAGCTTATCAAACTGCTTAATGATTACCGCACTCACCAGCATCGCAACACCGATACAGAACAGCCAGCGCTTACCTTCAACATTGCTTTTGCGGTAATAGCTGTAAAAAATCGCCAGCATCGCAACAAAGGCCACCACATCAAAGGCACGCAGATTAACAAAAGCGATAAAATAAGTAAAGGCCGTTCCCTGCGCCAGCTTCTGGTTAAAGAAATAAAAGACACTTTGGTCCAGAGCCAGCCACGGTCCGTGATAACCGGCGGTGGGGGTGCTTGCCAGCCAGCTTCCCAAAAGCAGTGCTCCCAGGATATTACAGATAATTATCCAAATCAGGTTATTTTTCTTCATATAATCTCCTCGTATTTCAATATCCACTGTTCCTCAGATATCACCTAAAGTTCAGTTAACAAATTTACGTAAATATGATACCATATTCTTGAGGATTATATAAGTCTTTTATGTAGATTTTTCCCATCAGCTTCCAAAGGAGGGAGAATTATGCGCAAGCTGCTTTTACTGTTAACCTGCTTATTGATGTGCTGCTGCAGTGCGCTGGCGCTCGCCGCAGATAAAACTAAGGCTGCCGATGATCCGGACGCAATCAAACCGATTGAAACTATCAGTGCTGCCGTAATGAATGAACGATTGCAGGCAGGCGATAGCGACGACCTGCTATATGTAAAAATCAAAGAAGACAGAGTAGAGGTTTACCAAGGTCTGGCTGCCGACCGCTCTTTGCGCAAGCAGCTGATTTTAACCATGCCCAATACCGAAATGCTGCGCTTATATACCAATAACAAGGCAACCTTTGCGCAGATGAACAAAATGCTCAGCGATTACGAAAGCTCCAACGCCAACTTTAACGGCTATAAGATTATTACAGATAAAGATACACCGAAAAAGCTGGAAAACGGCGGTAAAATCTATCGCCTGTGGTTCATGAAGATTGAACGCGAAAAGCAAAGCCGCAGGGGTGGCTGGAACTTCCCGATCGGCATAGGCATAGGCATCGGCGGCGGACACCATCATGGCCCCTGGATTGGTGTAGGGTGGTAAGAAGTATATCTGTTGCCACATAAAAAAACTTAGTACGACAAAAGAGCAGTCTGCAACTATACACAGACTGCTCTTTTTGTATTTAAAATTATTTATTTTCCAGCTTCATGCGACGTTCAGCAACACCGTTAAGGAAGTACAGTGCCAGCCAACAGCCAACGTGAGATGCTGTCTGCAGAGTGCCGTTTTCCGGATAAATTTCTACGAAATCCAGAGAGCAGGCACCGGCAAGAGCTGCCTCATGCACCATGCTCAGTAATTCATAGCTGGTCAGGCCACCCATATCTTGCGGGCCTTGCGGCATATAAGCAGCGTCCAGAGCGTCAGCACAGATAGTAATATAAATTACTTCCGTATCCTTGGAAACTACAGCCAAAGCTTTTTTAATAGCGGCCTTCCAGCCTTCCTCTTTAATCTCACGGCAGGGAATAACGGTAGCACCATATTTTTGGGCATTTCTGTATTCCTGCTGATGGTTACGCGGTCCGCGGATACCAATATGAGCAATCTTGGTGGCATCCATATTGGGGTCATTATACAGCTGGAAGAACGGAGAGCAACGAGAGTATTTGTCGTCGCCGAAGTTATCGTAGTTATCCAGATGAGCATCAAAGTGCAGCACGCCTACTTTTTTCGGATGACGTTTTGCCATTTCGCTGATCAGCGGATAAGCAATACCATGGTCGCCGCCTAAAACGATAGGCACACATTTGGCATCCAGCAGCTCGCCATATCTTTCACGAATTTGTGCAAAGGTGAACTCGTAGTTACCATTTTGTACAGCAACGTCGCCATAATCGCCACCGGTCAGATGTTCAAAGGAGTCAATATCAAAATCAGGCAGATAGCCGGTATAACGAATAGAAGCAGTACGGATAGATTTAGGACCATCGGTGCAGGAGGAATAGCCGCCAATAGTGCAGCCGCCTTCCCAGGGCACACCCATAACAGCAACATCAACCTTCTTTAAATCTTCCTTGTTTTCCAATACAGGTAGATTCAAAAATGTCGGAACACCACTATAAATATTGGTCGGTAAAAAATTAGGGTCATAAATTGTCGGTTTACTGTCTTTCATTAAAATATCCTTCTTTCCTAGTCAAAAATTCACTATTTTATACATAAGATCAGAACAGGCTGATAACGCTGCTCAGACCAAGATATAAGCTTATTAAGAAGATTATCCAGCCTAATGCAGTTTGCAGAGTACTGTTAGTAAATTCACCCATGATTTTCTTGCTGCAGGTAAGATAAACCGTTACGCCGACAACTACAGGCAGAACGATACCGTTAACAGCCTGTGCCGTCATAATCAGCGCAATCGGATTAAAGCCGAAAGCGGAGATAACAATACCGGTTACAAGAACTGCTGCATTAGTAATAACAAAGCGTTTATCGCTTCTGTCAGTTTTCCAGCCCCACAAGCCGGCAAGTACATAGGATACACCCATCGGTGTGCAGACAGCACTGGAAATACCGGCAGCAACCAGGCCTACAGCCATAAACGGCTGAGCAAAATCACCAAGAGTAGGCTGCAGCTGAACTGCCATGTCCATAGCATTTTTTACGGTCATGCCCTGCATAACGGCAGCAGAAGTAATCAAAATCGCACCGGTTACAATGCCGCCGATAATCATCGGAATGTTAGTACCAAAGGCAACCAACGGCAGTTCCTCGGCGCTATGCCAGGTACGCTTAGCGCTGGCAGCATGTAAAAACATGTTATAAGGAACAACGGTAGTACCAATCAAAGCCAGGCAAGTCATCAAAGAACCTTCGGGAATATGCGGTACAAGACCACCAAACAATTCGCCAAGATTAGGTTGTACAACAATCATGGTAATCAGAAAAACAATGCACATAACTACAACGCAGACAGCCAAAAGCTTTTCCAGATATTTCAAAGCATCACCGGCAAAACTCAAAAGCACCATAATGCACAGGCCCCAAATAGGTGCGATGATATGTGTCGAAACGCCGGTCAATGCGCTAACACCCAAAGCAGTACCTGTCAAATCACCGCCCATATAAGCAAAGCCGCCTACAGCAATAGCCACGGCAACCAGACCTACAAGGAATTTTCTGAGCAGCGGACGGTCATCAAAAGCAATCTGCAAGGTTTCCGCCAAATCCTTTTGAGTTACCACGCCTAAACGTGCTGCCATACCCTGTGTAACAATAACGGCAATTACGGAAAAGACTATGCACCACAACAATTCATAGCCATAACCGGCGCCGGCTCTGGTGGAGCTTGTTACGGTACCGGGGCCGATAAAGGAACCGCAGATTAAAAAACCGGGTCCCAAAGCTGCTAATTTTTCTTTAAAAGTAAAGTGGCGCGGTGCTCCAGCACCCTTTGTTTCCTTTTGCATTTATAATGCCCCCTCAAAATAATAAATATCTCAGACGTGTTTCGCTTTACATTATCGTTTTTCTTTTTATATTATCGTCTGATATTATTTCTTATATCACTTTACAGCAGCTCTGTCAAGATTTTTTTGTACCATTAATCTAAAAGATTTCCACAAATTATATTTTCAGATATTTCCCTTAGTCAGACGCTGAAATAGCCTGCGCCAATCAAAAATAATATACTACAAAAGCGGCTCTCCAGCTCTTCATTGTCAGTCTAAATATATGTTATAATATATTTAATGTATCGAAGATATCGAAGGAGCATTATCATGACTACTACTACACCAAAGCTAATCCAATCAGTCCAGCGTGCTATTGATATTCTCAACTGCTTCAACAACAGCAACCCTGAGATAAGCATCAATGAAATAAGCGCTAAAACAAAACTGAACGTCAACACCGCCCGTGGACTTATCAATACAATGGTAGCAAACAATCTGCTGCTTTTAGACCATAACACCAATCATTACCGTCTGGGCAGCTTTTTTCTGAGCAAAGCAGGCATTATCCAAAGCCAAATCCGTTCTTATATCATTCTCTGTAAACCGCTGATGAACGCGTTGGCAGAAAAGTATCATATAACTGCCAGCCTGCAGATTGTCAATCAGGATGAAATTGTCACGATTTATTGTGCTTATCCCGTCAGCACCTCTTATTACATCACCTTGTCCGAATATACGCCTCTGCCTGAATACGTAACATCATCCGGCAAGCTGCTTTTAAAGCATGTACTGCTTCCCGCACGTCCTGATTATCTGGACGATATTGAATTTAAGCCCTACACGCCATATACCTTAAAAAATAAACAGGAGCTGCAAAAACAGCTTGATGAAATTACGGTTAAAGGCTATTCCGTGGAAAAAGAGGAATTTAACCTTGATGTCGGCAGTATCGCTGTACCGATTTTTGATTTAAATAAAGACCTCATCGGCACCGTCAGCGTCACTGTCTTTGCCAGTGCCATGCCCCGTCTGGAAAAAAATTTAGTGCATGACCTGAAGCAGATTGCCGATCAGGTCGGCGGTTTAATCGGTATGCAAAAATAAACCTTGTACTAATCTCGTTGCTTCCTTACGCAAGTAACGAGATTTTCTTTTTCACGATATTGTCGTTTTTAAATTTGCAATTTCGTCTTGTATGATTTACGACTTTTTTGTATAATGCATATAAGCTATATAGGTTTCTCTATATAGTCCAATGCAAAACAAGTGAGGGATTATTAAAATGCAAGAAGAAGTTAAAGAACCGGTTTCCATGTTTGTTTTATTTGCCAGGATGTTTTCTATTACCGCCAAAAATCTGGAAAAAGAATTTGGCGAAAAAGGCCTGAAGGTCTTAGAGGACAGCGTTAAAGAATTTGGTATTGAACGTGGCAAGGACATTGCTGCCCGTGCCAAAGCCAACGGCAAAGAAAATACACTGGAAAATTATCTGGATAACTACGATATGGGCCGCAGCGAAGAATTCGGTTATGATACTGTTTATAAGCAAGACGGCATTCACCAGGATTTTCACCGCTGCGTATTTGCCAAAACCTGGATGGATGCAGGTGAAGAAAAATACGGTCGCATCTATTGTGAAAACATTGATCCTGCTATCGCAGAAGGCTATAACGAAAATATGGAATGTGTACATGACCATATCATGTATGCAGATGGTCATTGCACCTTCTGCTTCCGTATGAAAGAGAACAATAAAAAATAATAACGGCAAACTATACCGACTAATAAAAACTCCCCTTAATATAGCTGTACATTTGCTGCAGCTGATATCAAGGGGAGCTTTTCTATATATTTTTATTTTCTACATTAAAATGCAGGCTCAATGGTGCCTTTATATTTATCGGCAATAAACTTCTTCACAGCCTCGGACTGATAAGCCTTTACAAAAGCCTTGTAAGCTTCTTTATCCTTATCCTTGTTGCGGGCAGCAATAATCATTACAGCCAGCGGCTCGTCCTTAGGCTCAAGGAAGATATTCTGCTTTTTAACATCCAAACCGCCGCTCATTACATAGTTCATGGTAATAGCAGCAGCATCTACATCAGCCAGACTGCGCGGCAGCTGTGCTGCCTCCAGCTCCTTAAATTTCAGATGCTTGGGATTATCGACAACATCCTTCGGAGTAGCCTTCATCCCCACGCCATCCTTTAGTTTCAACAAGCCGGCACGCTGCAACAGCAGCAGACCACGGCCGCCGTTTGTCGGGTCATTAGGAATCGCAATCGTTGCACCGTCAGGAATATCCTTCACATCATGCACCTTATCGCTGTAAATGCCCATGCGCATTAAAATAGCGTTGCCGATGGGCACAAGGTCAGTCTTGTTAGTCTTGTTAAAGTTATCCAGGAAGGGCTTATGCTGATAGCTTACCAAATCCAGCTCGCCATCTGCCAAAGCCTTATCCGGGGTAACATAATCAGAGAACTCCACAACCTGTACCTTCAGGCCACTTTTGGCCGCTTCCTTGGCAGCAGCCTCCACGACCTCGGCATGAGGACCTGCGGTAGCGCCAACCTTAATCGTCGTTTCCGCCTGCTTATCACCACCGCCGCAGCCTGCTGCCGCCAGTGCCACTACAGATAACGCAATAACCAATAATTTTTTCAACATAATTCATCGTCTCCTTTGTAAAACAAAAATAAAAAAAGCCTTCGTTTATCCATACCGCATTTTCATTATGCAGTAAGGGACGAAAGCAAACTTCGTGGTACCACCCAATTTCACTGCTACCTCACGATAGCAGCCTCCTCAAGTACGCCGGACTAAGCCATTAATACTTCAGCACTGTAACGGGTGCGCCCGGACGACCTAAACTTGCGCTTCAGCCAATCAGCTCCAAGACCATCTTCGGCAAATTCTCCTGCGCTTCCTTGCACCAAACAGAAGCTCTCTGGGGCAGTACTCCTTGCGTACTCTTCTTTTCATCGCTCGTATATGAACTTGTGAGTAAAAATATACAACTTGTCAAAGCATCTGTCAACAAAAAACAGGAAATTTTTTCTCAAAGCCTAGTATTTTAGTAGATTTGTAAATGATGTTACACAATTCACTTACTTAGACAACTGCTATTCAGGCCCCTGGAACAGAAATATTATTTTTATTTTACATTTCTTCATTATAGCGCCCCAAAATAAAATAAAAAGTGTAAATTTGTCTATTGACAAACTAGGCTTTATCATGTAAATTATCAAGCAACATCACACAAGCATTGCTTGTTGATTTTGTTTCACGAATAAAAAATTTGACAATATCACGTTTAACAGGTGAGAAGATTCCGGAGAAGAAAAAATGCAGCAACATGCATAAAACTGCTTGCTGCAGTTCTGATGCAATATCCGGTATCTTGCCGCCCGACCTTGAAAGGAGAAGATGACACTATGGAATTTGCAACAAAATGTATTCATGAAATCGGCGCAGCTGACGCAACCGGCAGCATTACCCCGGCAATTTATCTTTCCTCAACCTTTGCACACCCCAAGCTGGGGGACACTACAGGCTTTAACTATACACGTGAATCCAACCCGACACGTGCACGTCTGGAACAGCTTCTGGCAGCATTGGAGAACGGTGTCGATGCCTTGGCCTTTTCCTCCGGCATGGCTGCAGTTGATGCGGTTATGAACCTGTTCGCACCCGGCGACCACATCATCACCGGCAACGATCTCTACGGCGGCTCCTTCCGTCTGTTCCGCAACCTCAACGCCAAAAACGGCGTAGAATTTACCTCTGTGCATACTTCTAAGCTGGAAGAAATTAAGGCTGCCATTAAGCCCAATACCAAAGCCATCTTTTTAGAAACACCGACCAACCCCACAATGGAAATCAGTGATTTGCGTGCTATCAGCAAAATCGCCCATGAAAAAAACTTTTTGGTTATCGTTGACAATACCTTCCTGACACCATATTTCCAAAGACCGCTGGACCTTGGTGCTGATATCGTTATCCATAGCGGGACAAAATATCTTTGCGGTCATAACGATGTACTCGTCGGCTTTACCGTAGCCAAGGACCCTGTTATTGCCGACAAGCTGCGTCTGATTTATAAAACAACCGGTGCCTGTCTGGGAGCACTTGATGCCTGGCTCGTTATCCGCGGTATCAAAACTCTGCCGCTGCGTATGGAGCAGCACCAGAAAAACGCTTTTGCCATTGCCAAATGGCTGCAGGAGCAACCGCGTGTACAATATGTTTTATATCCCGGTCTGGAAAATCATCCCGGTTATGAAATCAACAAAGCGCAGACCACAGGCTTCGGCGGCATGATTTCCTTTGCTGTAGACAGCGCCGAAACAGCACGCCAAATTTTGGAAGGCGTCAAGCTCATCAAATTTGCCGAAAGCCTCGGCGGTACGGAAAGCCTGATAACCTATCCGATTCGCCAGACACATACCGACCTTACTGCCGAAGAATGCGCCGAAAAGGGGATTACAGATTGTCTGCTGCGCTTCTCTACAGGCATTGAAGCAACGCAGGATCTTATTGATGATTTGGCACAGGCCTTTGCTGCAGTAGAATAAGTTATAAAAATAAAGTTTGGTGATAAATTATGACTAAATATGATTTTGACAAGATAATCGACAGACGTAATACAGACTGCCTAAAATACGATTTTGCCATTCAACGTGGTCGTCCGGCTGACGTTTTACCTTTTTGGGTAGCAGATATGGATTTTCCTATTGCCCGGGAAATACAGGAAGCACTTATTGAACGCTGCCAGCATGCTATCTTCGGTTATAGTGAAAGTACAGAAGCATATTTTCAAGCTGTCCGCGACTGGTATACTAAGTATTTTAACTGGAGCCCCAAAGCAGAATGGCTCACCAAGACTCCCGGCATAGTTTTTGCCCTTGCTATGGCAGTAAAAGCCTTCACTAAAAAAGGTGAGGGCGTACTTGTACAGCAGCCGGTTTATTATCCTTTCAGCGAGGTTATCGAAGATAATGAGCGCAAGCTGATTAATTCACCGCTCATTCTGAAAAACGGTCATTATGAAATGGACTTTGCCGATTTGGAAGAAAAAATCGTCGCTAACAATGTTAAGCTGATGCTTTTATGCTCACCGCATAACCCCGTAAGCCGTGTCTGGACACGCGCCGAGCTGCAAAAAGTGGGCGATATCTGTCTTAAGCATGGTGTAATTACCGTAAGTGATGAAATTCACGGCGATATCGTCTGGGGAAATAACTCTCAGACGGTTTTTGCAAGTTTGGGTGAGCAGTACGAGCAAAATTGCGTAATCTGCACTGCGCCAAGTAAAACCTTCAATATTGCCGGTCTGCAGGTATCCAATATCTTCATTCCCAACAAAAATTTACGCCGCCGCTTCCGCAAGCAGATAGCGGCAGCAGGCTACAGCCAGGTAAATACCTTAGGCCTTGTTGCCTGCCAGGCAGCCTACACTTATGGCGAGGATTGGCTGCAGCAGGCGAAGGCTTATATCGAAGATAACATTAAATTCGTTGATGCTTATCTGCAGCAGAACCTGCCGCAGATTAAGTTGCTCCAGCCTGAGGGGACATATCTGATTTGGCTCGACTGCAGCGCCTTAGGCCTTACAGCTGCCGAACGTGAGCAGTGGCTCTGGCATAAAGCACACCTCTGGCTTGACGGCGGCGGTATCTTCGGCAAAGAGGGAGAAGCCTTTGAACGTATCAACGTTGCCTGCCCACGTGCGCTATTATTACAGGGACTTGAGCAGCTGAAGCAAGCTGTTCTTGAATTAAATTAAATTTATTAATTCCATTCTTTCTACGATATATCTGCAAAATAACTGCTGCCTTCTCTATAACCAAAGTGAAGGCAGCAGCTTATTTTTATTTTCGCTGTACTTTTGCAGGCTCATTATTCCGTCTTGTAAATTGACGCCGATTTGTATATAATTCAGATAAGCTATCCTATGCTTGTTTGCTGTAACACTCTTATCTGAGCAGATAAAACATTGGTTTTAAAGCTATAATAAAATATAATAAACTTACTTTTTTACGCTTTTGCCGCTATGCAAAAGCCTAATGAAGCAGGAAGGGAGCATTATATGAAACGTGAACAAATAGCCAAAAATATTGTTGCCGATCTCAAGGAGCTGGCAGCCTTAACCTCTGATGCAGACGGAGCACAGCGCATCGCCTGGACACCGACATTCAAAAAAGCAACGGAATGGTTTGCTCAAAAAATGCAGGCAGCAGGTGCCGAGGTCTGGACCGATGCCGCAGGCAACAGTTGGGCCAAATTTGCCGGCGAAAGCGAAGAGTGCATTGTTATCGGCAGCCATCTCGATTCCGTACCTGACGGAGGCTGGCTAGACGGCGCTTTAGGCGTTGTAGCAGGCATGGGCATCGGTGCCTATGGTCTGGCTGATAAAAAGCCTGCCAAAACACTTTACGTTGTCGGCTGGGCTGACGAGGAGGGTGTAGCCTTCGGTAAAAGCTGTCTTGGCAGCAGCGCTGTCAGCGGCATTGTCACAAGCAAAGATGTGCTGCCCTTAAGCCACCAGGACAACGGCCGCAGCTTCAGCGATGTCTGGCAGGAGTATGGCCTTGATGCCAACAGAATAGGTGAGGCCCACACAGCCTTTGCCAAGCTGCCGGTCAAAGCTTACCTGGAGCTGCACATCGAGCAGGCACCGCTACTGGCGTTAGACAAAAAAAGCGTAACCTGCGTTTACGGTGTCTGCGGCTGCAACCGCCAGTACATCACCTTCCGCGGTCAGCAGGGACATTGCGGTTCGCCTGTTGCCCTGCGTCAGGATGCCTTTATTGCGGCAGCGCAGACCACACTTGATTTACGTGAAATTGCGCTTAAATATGATTCCTATTGCACTGTAGGCAATATCGAGGTCAAGCCTGACCTAACTACTATTTCTCCTGGCTATTGCCGCATTTCGCTGGACCAGCGCAGCATTAAGCCGGAAACAATGCAAATCATTGTTGCAGAAGCCAAGGCTGCGGCACAAAAACATGCACAAGAAGGTAAGCTCACTGTAGAGTTTGAGCCTATCTGGCATGCGGATCCGATTCTTTTTGATGAACAGCTGGTAGAGGACTGCAACGCTGCCGTAGAGGAGGAAACAGGTGCAAGACACAGCATGTATTCCGCACCGCTGCATGATGCCGTACCTCTGAATGCTGTTGTACCTTCGGTAATGATGTTCACCCAGTCCGATCCCGGTATTTCTCACTGCAAGGAAGAAAATACCCCGCAGCCGCAGCTGGAGGAAGCAATCCGTGCCTTCATCCGTCTGGCGGAAAAAGAGCTGGGGACTAGCTTTGCTGACTAAGTGCTAAGTTTTAATTGCAAGCTTTACAAAGTAATTTTATATTTTTGTACTACAACAGTAGTACAGCCTAAAAATAAAGGCAGCTTCTGCGACGCAGAAGCTGCTTTGCTTTTTATACGGCATATTTATTTTATTAAATCCTTCAATCCGCGTATCCGCATAACCTTCCAGGTAAAGCACAGACTGCGCAGCGACTGGTCCAAAAACATCGGTACCCAAGCGCCAACAATACCAAGCTTGCAATAATAGATAAAGAAGGCCGTCATCAGAGGACGCAAAACGGTAATCAGCACAAAGGAATAGACGGCAACAGCAGTAGTCCGGCCGCTGCCACGCAATATGCCTGCGGTGATAATCGTATGCCCCTGAGGTATGCAAACGGCAGCTACCCAGAACATTACTGTTTCACTGAGAGCAAGCGCCTGCGCATCCTGCGAATAAACGCTGAAGATGGGTACGCGTGCGGCATACAGGATAATAAACGAAGCAACGGAAAGTCCCAGGCCCCATTTAAAGCCTATACTGCGGCAGCGCTTCCAGGTTGCATAATCAGCAGCACCGCGCATCTGCCCGGCAAGCACCATATTAGCCTTGCCGAAGCCGAAGATAAAATCATAAGAAAAATCACAGATATTATAGCAAATGCTGTGTACTGCATAGGGCAGAGTACCAAGACGCGCAGTCATCCAGCCATAGGCCAGCATACCGATGCGTTCCGCACCCAGCTCACTGAAAACACCGCCGAATACCGGCATAAATTCCCGCCAGAATACTTTGTCCGGCATCTGCAGCAGACCATCACTGAAAAAACCCTCATGCTTCATTATCCAGATGGTGATACCAAGAGTACACAGCGAGCCGATAATCGTGCTGATTGCCGCGCCGCGCACACCCCAGCCGGCAAAGCTGCCAAAGCCGGTAATGAGAAAATAATTGCAGACGATATTCACCACATTGCCGACAATATTGCTTTTCATAATAGCGCTTGTCCTACCTACGCCCAGCAAGGTTCCCTGCAGCAAGAGTGACAGTGAGTTTAGCAGTACTGCAGCTACGGCAATATTGCCGTAAGCCAGCGCCAGCTCCAAATAATCGCTCTGCGCACCCATCAGTACCACCAGCTTCTCAAAAAAGCCATAGAAAAGCAGATGCAGCACTACAAGCAGAACACCGCTGACAGTAAAGCTTTGGCGCAGCAAAACCTTAATGGCGGAATATTGTCCGGAACCGAATTTATTCGCCGTCAGAATAGTAACTGCAGATGCCAGTGAGCGCGATACTGTCAGCAGCACCAGGCGCAGCGGCAGAAAAATACTTACCGCCGCTATGGCCTTAGCCCCCAATACGCCTACCATAATCAAATCGGCCGCTGCCAGAAAGGTCATAAAAATGCCCTCCAACGCAGCTGGGAGGGCAATACGCAAATATTTACCTGTTAATGAATCATTAAAGCTCTTCATTTTCTAGAAAACATGTACGTTAAAACAAATAAACTAATTTATTCAGCATCCTCTTCATGGTGGATTGCTGCCAGAGAAACAACCTTATCATCATCATTCAAGGTCATCAGCTTTACGCCCTGAGTATTACGGCCATATTGGGAAATCTGGTCCACATCGGTGCGGATAATCAGACCGGCCGCGGTAATCATCATGATTTCCTGATCCGGGTTAATAACCTTCATGCCGATTACCAGACCGGTTTTTTCGGTAATCTTCATGTTGATGATACCCTTGCCGCCGCGAGTCTGCTTACGGTATTCCTTAACCGCGGTACGTTTGCCCATGCCGAATTCGGTTGCCGTCAGCACCTCGGAATCCTCATCGGAAACGCTGTCCATAGCAACAACCTCATCACCGTAGTTAAGAGAAATACCCTTTACGCCGTGCGCGGTGCGTCCCATGGTGCGTACATCCTGCTCATCAAAGCGGATAGCAATACCGTTACGGGTTGCCAGAATGATTTCGCTGTTGCCGTCAGTAAGCTCTACACCGATCAGATCCTCATCATCGTCCAGATTAATAGCAATCATGCCGTTTTTGCGGACGCTTTCCAGATCCTTAAGGTTGATTTTCTTGACGGTACCCTTATTGGTAGCCATAAACATGAACTGTTCTTCTCTGAATTCCTTCACCGGAATAACAGCCGTAATCTTTTCACCAGGCATCAATGCCAGCAAATTGATAATAGCTGTGCCCTTGGCAGTGCGGCTTGCTTCGGGGATTTCATAGCCCTTCTGGCGATATACACGGCCACGGTTGGTAAAGAAGAGAATGTTATGGTGAGTAGTGGAGAGGAAGAGATGCTCTGCCGAATCATCAATCTTCTTGCCGCTGCCGCCGGTTTTGCCTACGCCACCGCGTTTTTGGCTGCGGAAGTTATCCAAAGTCTGGCGTTTGATGTAGCCCTGATGGCTGATGGTTACAACGATATCCTCCTCGGCAATCAGATCCTCGATATCCATTTCGGAGCTGTCGATGGAAATTTCGGTACGACGCTCGTCACCAAAACGCTTCTTCATTTCCTGCAGGTCTTCCTTGATAATGTTCATAACCTTGTGCTCATCTGCCAATACGCTTTCCAGCCAGTCAATAGTTTCCAGCAGGTCAGCATATTCTTCGTCAATCTTCTTGCGCTCCAGGCCGGTCAGGCGCTGCAGACGCATATCAAGAATAGCCTGTGCCTGACGTTGGCTCAGCTTAAAGTTTTCCATCAAAGCAGTGCGGGCAATTTCAGCAGTTGCGCTGCCACGGATGGTGCTGATAACAGCATCAATATTATCCAGGGCAATCTTCAAGCCCTCTAAGATGTGAGCTCTGTCCTTAGCCTTGCCCAGCTCGTAGCGAGTACGTCTGGTAATAACGTCCTTCTGATGCTCCAGATAGTATTCCAGAACCTGCTTAAGGTTCAGGACACGCGGCTGACCGTTAACCAGCGCCAGCATGATGATACCAAAGGAGCTTTGCAGGGCGGTATGCTTGTACAGACGGTTCAGAACAACGTCAGGTACAGCATCACTCTTCAGCTCAACAACAATCTTCATGCCGTCTTTAAGGCTGGAGAAGTCATCAACCTTAGTAATGCCTTCGATTACGCCGTCCTTAGCCAGGTTAGCAATATCCTTAATCAGGTTAGCTTTATTAACCTGGTAGGGTATTTCGGTAATAACGATATGATGCTTACCCTTGTTGGCAGGCACAATTTCAGCCTTGGCGCGGATTTTTACAACGCCACGGCCGGTGTTATAAGCGCTGGTAATGCCTTCCTTACCCAAAATGCAGGCACCAGTCGGGAAGTCAGGGCCTTTGATAGCCGTCATCAGCTGCGAAATTTCTACATCAGGGTTATCAATCAGCATAACCAGGCCGTTAACAACCTCGCACAGATTGTGCGGCGGAATGTTGGTTGCCATACCTACTGCAATACCGGCACTGCCGTTAATCAGCAGAGCAGGGACCTTGGAAGGAAGTACGCTGGGCTCCTTTAAGGATTCATCATAGTTAGGTACAAAATCAACTGTATCCTTTTCGATATCCTCAAGCATTGCCTCAGCAATTTTAGCCATACGCACCTCGGTATAACGCATTGCTGCCGGACTGTCGCCGTCAATACTACCGAAGTTGCCATGGCCGTCTACCATCAGATAGCGGGTAGAGAAATCCTGCGCCAAGCGCACGATTGCATCATATACAGAACTATCACCATGCGGGTGATATTTACCTAAAACGTCACCGACGATACGAGCGGATTTTTTATAGGGCTTCGTCGGAGTCATGCCTGCTTCCTGCATTGCGTATAAAATACGGCGATGTACAGGCTTCAGACCATCGCGGACATCAGGTAAAGCACGTTGGATGATAACGCTCATCGCATAATCGATATAGGATTTTTGCATTTCCTCTTCGATGTATACGGGAAGAACTTTACCAGTGGTATTTTCTAAATCCACTTTATCACCTTTCCTTTACAAAAAACAATATCACAACCTGTTAAACAGGGCAGAGTGCCTCAGCTCAGGTTATTTTAATAATATCTCATAAACCTGCTTGCCAATCAGCAGGGTAGTAACCAATAAATACAAGGGGCGCACATAGGAGGCACCCTTTTTAATCGCCAGACGGGTACCGACAACAGCACCGGCAATCATTGCAGCAGCCATAATCAGGCCGTAGCTCCAGATAATCGTGCCGCTGACAGCAAAGGATACAAGAGCACCAACGCCGCTGGCAAAATTCAACGCCTTGGCATTACCGGCAGCCGTTACAAAGTCATAGCCCAAATACAAAAAGCCAAAAATCAGGAAGGAGCCTGTACCGGGACCGAAGAAGCCATCATAAAAGCCCATGGCAAACGCCATGACAATAGCACCGATTAAAGCCTGCATACCAAGCTTTTCTATCGTACCGGCATCGCCCCAATCCTTACGGCGATAGGTATAAACAGCAACAGCAACCAAAAGCACGACGATGATATTTTTCATCAGCTGCTCCGGCAGCAGGTAAACTACATAGGCACCTAAGGCTGAACCGATAAAAGAAAGCGGCATCAGCGTAAAGGCTGCCTTTTTTATTTTGCCGGCGCGCCAAAAGGAGAGCACACTGGTGAAGCAGCCGATAGAGGCTGCCAGCTTGTTTGTTCCCAAAGCATAGGGAACAGGCAAGCCCAGGCTCAACAGGGCAGGGGTGGAAATTAAACCGCCGCCGCCGACAGTAGAATCAATAAACGAAGCTATAAAGCCTGATACAATCAGGAAAATAACTGTCGTAGTATCTAAATTCGCCACAAAAGTTTCCAAAAAATTTCCCTCATTCCAGTGTGTAGTAGTTAGTTATTAGTGGTTAGTGGTTAGTTATTAGCGGTTAGCGAGCGGAACTAATTATGCCAAATATCAGGCTGCATACCTCCACTGCACACTATTTACTAATCACTGCTTACTTTTCACTGCACACTATACACTATTCACTTTTAACTATTTACTGCCTTCCGTCCAACGGATATATAGTCCTAAAGCACCGCTGTGACAGGTGCAGCAAATTTTTTCGGCGCCTTCCAGAACCTCATTGCTGATAGCATATGGATAGAGCTGGCGCAGAGTTGCCTGCTGCAGCGGCCAACGCACACCGGTAAAATCTACTGTTGTTTTTTCGCTTAAGGGCAGCATGGAAACAGCTTCGGCCACAGCCTGTAGCTTCAGCTCTACGCTTTCGCCCTCTGTCAGCAGCAGCATAAATTCCTTGTCATCCGCCAGTATAACACGGCAGCCACGCTGCTTTTTTACTCCCAGCAGCGTATAGACGTTGCTGTATAAATGGTCGAAGCGACCGCCCCAGATACCGCTGGCAAGAATATCTCCCTCAGGCAGATTATTCAGCAGCAGCTGCAGGTCGGTATCATCCTTAGCAGGATTAAAGCTGTGCACCTCTGTGCCTGCAGCACGCGCCTGCCGGTAAACAGCCTGCGACGAGCTGTCGCAGTCACCGAATAGCTCAGCCGGCACACAGCCGGCTGCGAGGCAGTACTCGGCGCCGCGGTCGGCGCAGTAAATTTTCTTGCCGCTGCTGACGCTGTGCAGCCAATCAGTTTTTGGCCCGCGTCCGCCTGCAACCACCAGCAAAGTGTCAGCAGGGGAGAAGGCAGCAGCGTGATGTTTCACGTGAAACATCATACGCAGCTCCAGCTCAGGCAGTACAAAAAGCTTGTCAGCCATTATTTTTTCGCTACAGCGACAGGCTTAATCACAATTTGGCCGTTTTCCTTAAGAACCTTCCAGGTGCAGTCACCATTCTTATTCTTCAGCCATTCCATGCTGATTTCCAGAAGAAAACGGTTCAGGCGCTCCTGTGCATCCTCCGGCAGCAGCAGCTCCTTTTTAGCAGGTGCCTTAGCACCCTTTAATTTGCTTTGCTTAACCTTTTCATCAGCATACATGCCGTTTTCAAAGGTCAGCTCCTCGCTGAAGCCCTTCAGCATATCTGCATCAGAAAGTCCTTTTTTTATCTTAACCATTTTAAGCACCTCTTTTTATGCAACAATCAGGCTTACAAGTCCAGATTACGTACCTTCTTCGCATTGTCCTCGATAAACTGACGGCGCGGCTCAACCTTATCGCCCATCAGAATAGAGAAAATGCGGTCTGCCTCAGCAGCATCCTCCAGATGAACCTGCAGAATAGTACGTGCCGCAGGATCCATGGTTGTTTCCCACAGCTGGCCTGGGTTCATCTCGCCTAAGCCTTTGTAGCGCTGTACATACGGATTGGTATCGCGGCCGACCTCATCGAGGATTTGCTGCAATTCTTCATCACTGTAAGCATAGTAATGCTGCTTCTGGTTTTTACGGATTAAATACAGCGGCGGCTGTGCAATAAACACATGGCCTTCCTTAATCAGTGGCTGCATATAACGGTAGAAGAAGGTCAACAGCAGCGTACGGATATGCGCACCGTCGACGTCGGCATCTGTCATGATGATAATTTTGCCATAACGTGCCTTGTCCAGATTGAAATCATCGCCGATACCGCAGCCGAAGGCGGTAATCATATTGCGAATTTCTTCACTGCTCAGCACCTTATCAAGACGTGCCTTTTCAACATTGAGGATTTTACCGCGCAAAGGCAAAATAGCCTGGAAATCACTGTTACGGCCCTGCTTGGCGCTGCCGCCTGCGGAGTCACCTTCGACCAGATAAATCTCGGTATCCTCAACATTACGGCTCTTGCAGTCAGCCAGCTTACCGGGAAGTCCGCCAAGATCCATAGCGTTCTTACGGCGAGTAAGCTCACGTGCCTTGCGTGCTGCCAGACGGGCGCGCGCAGCAATAATAGCCTTTTCCACCAGCTTTTTGGCAACCTGCGGATTTTCCTCCATAAACTCGGCTAAAGTATCGCCGACCAGGTTATCAACGATAGGCATAACCTCGCTGTTGCCCAGCTTAATTTTAGTCTGGCTTTCGAACTGCGGGTTCTGCACCTTCAGGCTCAGAACTGCGGTCAGGCCCTCACGTACATCATCACCGCTCAGCGCATCCTCATTTTCCTTGAGCATGTTGGTCTTACGCGCATAAGCATTAATTGTGCGTGTCAGCGCCTTACGGAAGCCGCTGAGATGGGTACCGCCTTCTTCGGTATTGATGTTGTTGACATAGGTGAAAATGTTCTCGCTGTAGGTATCGCAATATTGCATTGCAACCTCAACGATAACAGCGTTCTTTTCACCCTCCAGATAAATCGGCTTCGGATTGATTTTATCCTTATCCTTATCCATAAATTCAACGTATTCGATAATACCGCCGGCAAAATGGAAGGTTTCACTCTTATCCTCGGCACGTTCATCGGTCAGGGAAATGGTGATGCCCTTATTCAAAAAGGCCAGCTCGCGAATACGCAGACGCAGAGTATCATAGCTGTATTCCGTTTCCGTAAAAATGGTAGCATCCGGTTTGAAATGTACTGTGGTACCGGTAGTTTCGCAATCGCCCTTTTCATAGAGCTTTTTCGAGGTTTTGCCCTTAGCAAACTCAATGCCGTAGCATTTGCCGCCGCGGCGCACCTCAACCTCCATGTGCTCGCTCAATGCGTTAACGCAGGTAACACCGACACCATGCAGACCGCCGGAAACCTTATAGCCGCCGTCACCGAACTTACCGCCTGCATGCAATACTGTCATGATAACCTCAACAGCAGGCTTCTGTTCCTTTTTCATCATATCCACCGGAATGCCACGGCCGTTATCGATAACCGTAATGCTGTTATCCTTATGGATAATTACCTTGATATCACTGCAGTAGCCGGCCAAAGCCTCGTCAATACTGTTGTCCACAACCTCATACACCAGATGGTGCAGACCGCGGGAGGACGTACTGCCGATATACATAGCAGGTCTTTTGCGTACAGCCTCCAGACCCTCTAAAACGTGAATTTGTTCCGCGTTATAGTTACCCTTGACCGCTGTAGCTTCTTCAATATCAATATCCTGGGTCATATTTACCTCCGTTTTAAAATTTCTAAATTAGTATAGACAGCGCCGTCCAGAAAACCTGATTCAGCGCGTTTTTTCAAAGTCACCGAAGAAATCGAGGACAAATACATTGTATCATTGGTCAGAACGCAGCTGTAATAGCCTTCGCCGCCGGAAGCATCGACAACCTTATAGCGGGAGCCGTACTTCTTGACGAAATCATCATAAACCTGAGGGTGATTCAAATTAAAAATAGCGATGATTTCACTGTTTTTTACCATGTAATCTACTCCCAAATGCAGATACACCCTGATCCCTCCTTAAATAAGTCAAAGCATTTTCATACAGTGCAAGGGTAATGTCCTCAGGCTGCTTTTCCAGCAGAAACATTACCGCCAGCAGGCTTTCCTTCTTATCGGCAAAGCCGCAGCGCACCCGTTCAAAGTAGTAGCTTTGTAAGTTTTCCTTTACAGCTGTAAATAATATTTTATCACATTTATAGTAGGCCAGACAATCTTCATACTTAAGCCAGGGCTGAATCCGCAGCAGCTCCGCCAGCTTGCTGCGCAGCTCCTCGCGCTGCTCGCGCTCGCAGATGCTGCACATATCCAGTCCTTTGCGCATCTGAGCACCGCATATGGGGCATTTGGTATATTCCGCAGGCGTGGCAGGCGGCTCGGCCTGCTTTTCCTTTTGCTGCTGCTTTTTGAAAAAGCTGCCGGTATGAAAATAAACCTTTTTAATCAGCACACGTCCCAGCAAAAAGGAGTTGATTTTTTGCAGAAACAGCTGCTGCATCATATACAGCTCATTGGCCAGCATGCTGTTGTCCGTGCGCACATAAAGCTCGCTGCCGCTGATTTTTTCGATAGCACAGCTGCGCGCCAGATTTTCGCCCACAATCTCCGTCCATCTGCTTTCCAGATAATGCTGCAGATAGGCCAGCTTGATTTCAGGCGATATATAAGCCTTTTTATAGGTACGGCGCGGATCAAACAGACGGCGGATAACCTCCTCCGCAGCCTCTAAATTCTCAGCATACATAATCAGGCCTCGCTTATACTGCCACCGGAAATTTTAAAGTAAGCATTGCCGGCGAGCTCCGGTATCAGCTCGCGGTCATTTACTGTAATAAAGGTCTGCACTCTGCCGTCAATAAACAGCAGCAGCTGAGCGCGGCGGCTGTTATCAAGCTCGCTCATAACATCATCCAAAAGCAGGACGGGAAATTCTCCCAGCTCATTTTTGACATACTGCAGCTGCGACAGCTTCAGTGCCAGAGCACCACTGCGCTGCTGCCCCTGTGAGCCGAAGGCCCGCAAGGAAAGACCGTTGAGCAATAGCTGCAAATCATCGCGGTGGGGACCGATGCCCGTATTGCCGCGCAGGATATCAAGGCGCTGACGCTCCGACAGCTGCTCACGGTAAAAATCCTCTGCTGCCTCCGCGGCAGACTGCGGATAGAGCAGATTGCTGTTGTTGGCCTTCTGCTCGTAGCGCACCTGCAGCATTTCGCTGCCCTTGGTAATGGAGGAGTAAATCTCTCCGGCAATAGCCTGCAGTTTGCCCAACGCCGCCAAACGTCTGCGTACAATAGCTGCCGCCAGACGGATGAACTCCTCGTTCCAGGGCTGCAATACCTCAGGACGGCCTCCGTTATCGCGCAGCTCCTTCAAAAGGCTGTTGCGCTGCTGCAGAACACGGTTATACTTCAGCAGTAAATCGTAGTAGACAGGATCAGTCTGGGCAATCTGCATATCAAAGAAGCGGCGCCGCAAAGCAGGCTCGCCCTTGACCAGCTGCAGGTCCTCCGGCGAAAACATCACCGCATTCAGGGCACCGTAATGCTCCTTGGGACGCACGCGCGCACCGTCAAGCAGTATTTCCTTCTGCCAGCGCTCATGCTGACGGTACTTTTTGATTTTTACCTCATGGCTGCCGCTGAAGCTGGCGTATTCTACGCCTACGGCCATAGCATCGGCACCCATTTTCAGCATTTCCTCTTCGGCGGATGTGCGGTGCGACATACCGAAGGCACTGTAAAAAATAGCCTCCAGCAGATTAGTTTTTCCTTGGGCGTTCTGCCCGTAAAAAACATTAATCATAGATGAAAGCTGCAGTTTGCAGCTTTCATAGTTGCGGAAATTAACCGCATAAAGACTGTTGATCTTCATTAAGCTTCTTTAGCAACGGTCAGCTCTATCTGGTCATCAATATTTACGACATCGCCGGGATGCACCTTTTTACGTTTTTCCGTTACCAGCTGGCCGTTCAGGCGGACAACGCCATCTTCAACCATCAGAAATGCCTGGCCTCCGGTATCTGCAACACCGGAAAACTTCAGCAGCTTATCCATAGTAATAAATTCTGTTGTGATTTCTACAGTTTCTTTTTGCATAATGCCGCTCCTTAGAAAACAACACGTACCGGTGTTACGATGTAGGTGTAATCCGGTTCATCGGCACAGGTAACGCATACCGGGCTGAGAGAGGTATTCATGGATAAAACCGCTTCCTCTGCTTCCAGGTTCTTCAGGATATCCAGAATATATTTTGCGTTAAAGGCAACATTCAGCGGGTCACCGACAGTCTGGCAGGAAACAACCTCCAGGCCGGTGCCTACATCCGGGCTGCTGCTGGTAATAGTAATTTCATCGGCAGCTACGCTCATTTTGATGATGCTGTAATCACCGTCGGTAGAGAAGAGAGCAACACGCTCAACAGCGCCGGCAAGCTCTTTAATGTTTACCTTGCTGGTCAGAGCGAATTTCGGCGGAATAACGCGGCGATAATCAGGGAACTGACCTTCAATCAGACGGGAAACAATAACTACATTATCGATAACAACCATAATCTGGTTATTGAGCAGGGAAATAAGTACCTGCTGCGGTACCTCGCCTGTCAGGTTGCGGGAAATTTCGCCCAGAACCTTGGAAGGAATAATCATGCTGAGCTCTTCATTTCCCTCATAGGGCAGAGATTTGATAGCCAGACGATGGGTATTGGTGCCGACGAAGGTAATTTTGCCGTCTTTAGCTTCTACCAGAATACCGGTGAACAGAGGTCTTGCTTCATCGGTAGAGCAGGAGAAGATAGTCTTCTTAATCAGCTCTTTAATCATGCTGTCATCAAGAGCAATGGTTCTGTCTGCATCAAAGGTGGGAAATTTAGGATAATCATCTTCATTCATTAAGAAGAGCTGATATTCGGATTTTCCGGAGCTTACCTTGATAGAGTGCTTTTCTTCATTTTTGCTGATGGTCAGGCTTTCAGCAGGTAATTTACGGATAAGGTCGGCAAAATGCTTGGCAGAAACAACTATTTCCCCCGGTTCGCTGATTTCTGCATCAATGGTGCAGGAAATAGCCATGTTTAAATCCATAGCCTGTATTTCCAGCTTGTTATCTGCTGCGATAACATGGATACCGGAAAATATAGGTGTGCTTGGTTTGGAAATAATTGCTCTTTGAACTGTCTGAGTTGCTTTATTTAAGCTGTTGGTATTACAGGAAATTATCATTTGTTCACAGTCCTCCTTGGTTTTTTAATACTGTTATAATATATAAAAAGTAGTCGACGTAGTAGTAGGGCCTGTTAGTTGTGGGGAAAAGTGCTTTGAGCTTAGCTGTGATGCCTTATTTCCCATGTATATAAGGCTGTTGATAACCGGGAAATAATATACACACAATCTACAGGCTGAAATTTTATCAACTTATGCCCAAAAGTTATACACAGCTTGAGGGTGAGTTATCAACAGTTTTTGTGGATAACTTTTTTACTGTTATTGCCGCAGGATTTCGATGATTTCCTGCAGCTCGTTTTGGAAGGCGAGGTTACTGCTTTTGAAGTTGCTTATTTTTTCGTAAGCATGGATAACGGTGGTGTGGTCGCGTCCGCCGAAGAGCTCGCCGATGCGCGGATAGGATAAATCTGCCAGCTCACGGCAAAGGTACATAGCTACCTGACGCGGGAAGGCAATGTTCTGGGTACGCTTTTTGTTGAACAGCTCATCCTGTTTCACATTGTAGTGCTCAGCGATAACTTTAATAATGCCTTCGTAGGTGATGGTTCTTGGTTTGATATCATTGCCCATATCGGAAAGCACCTTCTGTGCGGTTTCTACGGTGATGGGCATGTGCATGAGGGAGGTGTATGCTACTATTTTATTGTAGGCGCCCTCAATTTCACGGATGTTGGTGGCGATGTTGGTTGCCAGCAGGGTGATAACCTCGGTCGGCAGGACAATGTTGTCCGAAGCAGCCTTGGTACGCAGGATTGCCATTCGTGTTTCCAAATCCGGAGTCTGGATATCGGCGGTGAGGCCCTGGTCAAAACGGGAACGCAGGCGGTCCTCCAAGGTTTCAATTTCACGCGGCGGACGGTCACTGGAGATGATGATCTGTTTATCGGCATCCTTCAATGCATTAAATGTATGGAAGAATTCTACCTGCGTCTGTTCCTTGCCCTTCAGAAATTGGATATCGTCGATAATCAGGCAGTCGATATTGCGGTATTTCTGGCGGAAGGCCTCAGTCGTTTTGTTCTGGATGGAATTGATGATTTCGTTGGTGAATTTTTCACTGGAGGTGTAGAGCACCTTCATGCTGGGATTGTTCTGCTTAATGCGGTTGCCGATAGCGTGCATTAAGTGTGTTTTGCCCAGACCAACGCCGCCGTACAGGAAAAGCGGGTTGTAGGCATGCGCCGGGTCATTGGCTACTGCCTGCGCTGCCGCATGGGCGAAGCGGTTGGAGTTGCCGATGACGAAGGTTTCAAAAACGTATTTGGGGTTCAGGTTGCTTTCATCGGGCTGCTGTACGGAGGTATTTTCATTAAACAGCTGCTGCTGTTCGCGTTTGGCAGGTACAGCCGGCATTTCTTCAGCTGCTTCCGATCCGCTGCTGCCGTTGTCCATGGTTTCGATGATGAGCTTGATATTTTTGCTCATAATGCCGGCCAGGACACCTTCTATAACCTGAGCGTAGTTTTCCTCCAGCATTGTTTTAAAGAAGTCGTTTTTGACAGCTACTTTATAGTAGGTATCTGTCACCTCTAACGGCATAATCGGCTTAATCCAGACATTGAAGACTTTTTCATTAAAGGATTCCTTTAATTTGTCCTTACATCTGACCCAGATTTCCGCTAAATCATAGGAATTCATATAGATACATCCTTTCTCGCTGATTTTAGAAAAATAAAAACGACAGCCTGCATTGCCCGCGGAAGGGCGGTGTAAGCGCCGGTTTAAGTGAAGCTAGATATACACATATATTTTATCAGACTGTGGATAACTTCGCAAATTTTCAAGAAAAATTTCTGAGATGGCAGAAAAATGGCTGTTTTTACTTGACGAAGTTTTTATTTTCCCATATAATAAGTTAGTAATACCTTGCGTGGTGCAGTACGTGCTGATGAAGGCGCATTGTTACTGCGTTGGTAGAGCAAATAACAGCTATCAATATTCACATAAATTAGAAATTGATAAAATTTTGCGGTGGATAAGGAGGGAATACTGAATGAAGCGTACTTTTCAACCTAACAATCTCAGAAGAAAAAGAACTCATGGTTTCAGAGAAAGAATGAAAACTTTGGGCGGTCGTCAAGTTCTCAAAAGAAGACGTGCTAGAGGCAGAAAGAAATTGTCTGCATAACATTATAAAATAGGCCGCGCAAGTGGCCTATTTTTTCCATGCGGGCAGGTGTGCATTTGATGCAAAAGAAAAAGTTTACTTTAAAAAAATTAAATCGACTTAAATCGAAGAAAAGCTTTCAGATTGTCTATGTAAAGGGACGCACTGTTGTCGATGCTATGTCGGTTTTTTATATTCTCCCGGATCAGGGCGAAGATATAAAAATCGGTTTGGCGGTAGGCAAGAAGCTGGGCTGCGCTGTGGTGCGCAACCGTGTCAAGCGTCTGATGCGTGAAGTATTCCGCATGCATAAGGCAGAACTCAAAAAGGGTTACCATATAGTCTGGGTAGCTCGCAAGAAGCTGACAAAGGCTGATTACAAGACTTTTGAGCGTGTATTTTTAAGACTGGCAAAAAGAGCAGCTCTGCTGCAGTAATAAGGATAGAAGGCTATGAGCAGGTTACTGATTTTGTGTATAAGATTCTACCAGATTTTTATATCACCGCTGAAACCGCCGACCTGCAGGTTTTATCCTACATGTTCAGCGTATGCTATTGAAGCGATTCAGAAGAAGGGTCCTGTGAAGGGAACGTGGCTGGCGATTAAGCGTATCGCCAAATGTCATCCTTTTCATCCGGGCGGTTATGACCCTGTGCCATAAGCATACTATTAAGCTATAACACTTTGTTTTTTAAGGAGTGATATCTTGGATTTTCTCGCTAATATCGTACAACAGGTGTTAACTGTGCTCTACAATTTTACTGAGAGCGTCGGTATACCGAACCTTGGCCTGGCTATTGTGTTAATGACCATTATCATTAAGCTGATTATGTATCCGTTGACTCAGAAGCAGATTCAGTCAACTAAGGCTATGATGGAAATTCAGCCGAAGATGAAGGCTTTACAGGAAAAATATAAGGATGATAAACAGCGCCTGAATATGGAGCTGGCTAATTTATATAAGAGCGAAGGCGTTAATCCGCTGGCAGGCTGTCTGCCGCTGCTCATCCAGATGCCGATTATGATTGGTATTTTCTACGGTATCCGTGACTACAACTATGCAGCACATCCGGAAATCGTTACCAGCTTTTTGTGGCTGGCTGATATTTCCAAGGCAGACCCGACCTATGTTCTGCCGGTGCTTTCCGCATTAACTACTTTTATTCAGACCAAGCAGACTATGCCGACAAACGGCGGCGGTGCACAGAACAAGATGATGATGTACTTTATGCCTCTGTTCATCGGTTATATCAGCTTGACCTTCCCGGCAGGTTTGGTACTGTACTGGGTTGTTATGAATATTATGCAGATTGCACAGCAGTCTATTATGAACAGAGCTGCTGCTAAATAAGCGTGTAAGCGTATAGGAGTTGGTAAAGATGGCTTTTGTTGAGAAGACCGGTAAGAGCGTGGACGAAGCTGTTGCAGCAGCTTTGGCAGAACTGAATGTTACTGCCGACCAGGCTGTTGTTGAAGTATTAGAGGAAGCAAAAAAGGGCTTTTTGGGCTTTGGCCGTAAGGATGCCCGTGTACGCGTAAGCGTTAAACCTGCAGAAGCAGAGACAGAAAAACCTGCAGAGCCTGCACCCGCTGCTGAGAAAACCGTCAGCGAGGCTGCTGCCGATGCTGTAGCTGCAGTAAAGGTGGCTGCAACCGTAGCTGCCGGTGCTCTGGCTAAAAAGGCTGATGCTGTGAAGGCTGATGCAGCTGTAGCTGCCGAGGATTTCAAGAAGAAGGCTGCAGATGCTAAGGATGATGCAGTTGATGATGCTATTGCAGCGCTGAATGCTTTAAAGAGCGAGCGTCGCGAACGTCAGAACCGCGAACCGCGTAAATACAATGTAAGTGATGAGGCAGTTGCTGCTGCTAAAGAATTTTTGCAGAAAATCTTCAATGCTATGCATATTGAGGTTGCTATGGAAAAATTCATCAACAAAAATGACGGCAGCGTTACCTTCCGCCTGCATGGTGATGATATGGGTATTTTAATCGGCAAGCATGGACAGACCTTAGACAGCTTGCAATACCTGACCAATCTTGTTGCTAACAAGAATAGCAATGAGCGTGTGCGTGTAATCATTGACGTTGAGGATTACCGCGACCGCCGTATCGAAACTCTTAACCGTCTGGCAGCACGTCTGGCAGATAAGGTTAAACGTACCGGTGAGCGCGTAGCCCTGGAGCCTATGAATCCGCACGAGCGCAAGATTATCCATATGGCATTACAGGGTGACCGTCGTGTTACTACTCTGAGCGAGGGCGATGAGCCTTATCGTCATGTGGTTATTGAGCTGAAAAAATAAAATACAAAGCAAGGCTGTCGCGTTAAGTTAATCAGAGGCTTATTTGCGGCAGCCTTTTTTCCGTACTGAGCTTTTTTATGCAGTACAGATAAAAGAAGGAGGGTCATATGGCTGAGGATACGATTAGTGCTGTTACTACGGCTCTTGGCGAAGGCGCTGTAGGTATTGTGCGTATTAGCGGACCAAAGGCGTTAGCGGTGGGTGAGACCTTGTTTAAGGCGGCTTCCGGCAAGGCGCTAGGTGCATATCCTATGAATACGCTTGCTTATGGCCATGTTTATGATACGGACGGCAGTCTTGTAGATGAGGTACTGGCGGTTTATATGCGTGCTCCCCGTTCCTATACGGCGGAGGATGTGGTTGAAATCCAGTGTCACGGCGGTGTGCAGCCGCTGCAGAAGATTCTGCAGCTGACTTTTGCTGCCGGTGCGCGTCCGGCGGAGGCCGGCGAGTTTACGAAGCGTGCGTTTTTGAACGGCAGAATCGATCTGACGCAGGCTGAGGCGGTTATGGATATTATCCGTTCGCGCAGTGAGGCAAGCCTGAAGCTGGCTGCACGTCAGCAAAAGGGCCAGCTGGCAGGTGAGCTGCGCACTTTGCGTAAGCAGCTGGTGGATATTGTTGTTAATCTGGAGGCTGTGATTGATTATCCGGAGGAGGATATCGAGGATGTTACCTATGGCAGGGTACAGGAGAGCCTGAGCACTGTGTGCAGCGGGATTGAGCATCTGCTGGCGCATGCGCATACGGGCAAGATTTTGCGCGAGGGCCTGCGTACAGCTATTGTTGGCCGTCCGAACGTGGGCAAGTCGAGCCTGCTGAACGCTTTGCTGCGTGAGGAGCGTGCGATTGTTTCGCAGTATGCCGGTACGACGCGTGATGTTATTGAGGAGCAGTTGCTGCTTGACGGTGTGCCGTTGGTGCTGGCGGATACGGCGGGTATTCGTGCTACCGATGATTTTGTGGAGAAAATCGGTGTTGAAAAGAGTCGTCAGCTGTTGGCGGATTCGGAGCTGGTTATCTGTGTGATTGACGGCAGCGAGGGCCTGACGGATGAGGATGAGGCGATTTTGCAGGCTGCGGCCGGCAAGCCCTGTGTGGTGATTGTGAATAAGAGCGATTTGCCGCAGCAGGTTGATTTGGCACAGCTGCGTGAGCGCTTCGGTGCTGATAAGGTGATGACGCTTTCTGCAAAGACTTTGGTTGGTATTGAGGCGTTTACTGCGTGGCTGAAGAATTATGTTTACGGCAGCAAGGGTACGCTGGAGGACGGTGCATATATTCAGAATGCGCGTCAGGAGCGTTTGCTGTGTGAGGCGCTGGCAGGTTTGCAGGACGCGGAGGTTGCGGCGCAGGATTTCCTGCCTTATGATTGTATTGTGATTGATGTGCGCTCGGCGATTGACCTGTTAGGGGAGATTACGGGTGATACGGTGCAGGATGAGATTATCAATGAGATTTTTGAGAGGTTCTGTATCGGCAAGTAGGGTTGTGTGCGTCGCAACCCTTCCGTCTGCTCGCTGAAGCTCGCAGCCACCTTCCCTTTCAGGGAAGATATAATGGTATTGCGAAGTTTTACTTTGGCTATTACTACGAACTTTTATATGCTCCCTGAAAGGGAGCTGGCATCGCCGTAGGCGATGACTGAGGGTTGTGTACACGATATGTTAATTGCTTAATTCAATCTCTAATGTTAACCTTCTTGCCTGCCCCTTGCACTCTTCGAGTATAACACGACCAACATTTTTCATTACATGAAAAATGGGTCTTAGTATAGCGAAGGTGCCGAGCGTAGCGAGGCGGAAGGGGGTGCGTCGCAATTAACATATCACGCTGCAACGAAAAATTTTTCCGCGGTTCGCGGCCGGTAATTTCGTGCGGAATAACAACGAAATTGCAATAAACTTGCGCTAGGCGAAGAGATTTTGCTGTAGCAGTGAGCTTAGCGCTCAAACAGTATTGCAATTTCTGTTATTCCAGGCACTCATTCCCTAAAATTTTTATGTTTTCGCTGCGATATATTAATTGCTTAAGTTAGTATTAACTACTAGCCTTTTATATGCTCCCTGCATCGCAAAGCGACATTAGCACGACTAGCAGTTTCTCGCGGCGCGTAGCTTGCGACAAACTGAGTCTTAGCGTCAAGGGAGCTGGCATCGCCGTAGGCGATGACTGAGGGTTGTTGATATATTAATTGCTTGTTAAGGCTTTCAGCTAATCTATTGCTTTTCTGCTAATTTTCTGGTTATCTCTCATGTAAAATGGTGATAGCTAATACATATATTTTTAAGAGGTCTATTAAGATGAGTTATATTACAGATACATTTGATGTAATTGTCGTTGGCGCCGGCCACGCCGGTGTGGAGGCGGCGCTGGCTGCCGCTCGCCTGGGCGGCAAGACGCTGCTGGCGACGCTGTCGCTGGATAATGTGGCGCTGATGCCGTGTAATCCGTCTATCGGCGGTCCGGCAAAAGGCCATCTGGTGCGTGAGCTGGATGCTTTGGGCGGCCAGATGGGTATCAGTGCAGATTTGGCGTGTATCCAGATGCGTCTTTTGAATACCGGTAAGGGCTATGCCGTGCATGCTCTGCGTGGTCAGGAGGATAAGCCTTTTTATCACACGCTGATGAAAAAGATTGTTGAGGACCAGGAGAACCTGGAGCTGAAGCAGCTGATGATTGATAAGCTGCTGGTAGAAAACGGCGCGGTTGTTGGCGTAGAGGCCGAAACCGGTGAGGTTTTCGAGGCGAAGTGCGTTATCCTGGCTACCGGTACTTATCTGCGCGGCCGTATTGTTTACGGCCAGGTTAATTATGAATGCGGTCCTAACGGTCTGCGCAGTGCGCAGAAGCTGTCTGCTTCGCTGCTGGAGAACGGCGTGGAGCTGATGCGCTTCAAAACCGGTACACCGGCGCGTATTGATGCCCGCAGTCTTGATTACAGCAAGATGGAGCCGCAGTACGGCGATGAGGAGGTGCGCAACTTCTCCTTTATCAGCGATATCAAAACACGTGAGCAGGTTCCCTGTTATCTGACCTATACGAATGAGGCTACGCATAAAATTATCCGCGATAACCTGCATTTATCCGGTATGTATAACGGTATGATTGAGGGTGTCGGCCCGCGTTATTGCCCATCTATCGAATCTAAGATTGTGCGCTTTGCCAATAAGGAGCGTCATCAGCTGTTTATCGAGCCGGAGGGACGCAGTACCAATGAAATGTATGTACAAGGCATGAGTTCTTCTTTGCCGGCGCACATTCAGCTGCAGTTTATGCAGACGATTCCCGGTCTGGAGCATTGCAAGATGATGCGTGCGGGCTATGCTATAGATTACGATTGCCTTGACCCGCTGCAGCTGCGTCCGTCGCTGGAGCATAAGGCTATCAGCGGCTTGTTCAGTGCCGGTCAGTCTAACGGTACCAGCGGCTACGAGGAGGCTGCTGCCCAAGGTCTGATGGCAGGTATTAACGCGATGATGAAGATTAACGGACGCGAGCCGCTGGTATTGCGCCGTGATGAGGCGTATATCGGCGTTTTGATTGATGACCTTGTTACCAAGGGTACGTCCGAGCCTTACAGAATGATGACCTCGCGTGCGGAATATCGCTTGCTGCTGCGTCAGGATAATGCGGATTTGCGCCTGACGGAAAAGGGCAGAGCTATTGGTCTGGTTGATGATAAGCGCTACGGCATTTTCACCGAAAAACGTACTGCTTTAGAGCGCACGGTGAGCGAGCTGGGAAAGCAGAATATTTCTCCCAGTGCTGAAAACAATGCCAAGCTGGAGGCTATGGGTACGGCGCCGCTGCGCAGCGGCAGCAGTCTTTTGGATTTGCTGCGCCGCAAGGAGGTTACCTACAGCAAGCTGCAGCAGGCCTTCGGTTTGCCGGAGCTGGCACCGCAGGTTGCGGAGCAGGCCGAGATTTTTGCCAAGTATGAGGGCTATATTACTAAGCAGCGTCAGGAGGTTGAGCGCTTTATGAAGCTGGAAAACAAGCGCCTGCCTGATGATATAGATTATCGTGCTATTAAGGAGCTTTCCAGCGAGGCCGCTGAAAAGCTGGACAAGGTACGTCCGGCGAATATCGGTCAGGCATCGCGTATCAGCGGTGTTTCTCCTGCTGATATCAGTGTGCTGATGATTGCGTTGGAGTTGAAGCGCCGAAAGGAGCAGGAAGAATGACCTTTGCAGAAATTTTAGCCGAAAAGGGTGCGGAGGCCGGTTTGAGCTTTACGCCGCTGCAGTTGGAGCAGTTCAGCCGTTATTACGAGCTGTTGGTGGAAACCAATAAGGTGATGAACCTTACCGCTATTACCGAGCCGGAGGATGTTGCCGTAAAGCATATGGTAGACAGCTTGCTGGCCTACGAGGCGGAGATGGCCGGCAAAACTTTGGCGGATGTGGGCACGGGCGCCGGCTTTCCCGGTGTGCCGCTGAAAATATACTGCCCCGAGCTGAAGGTTACCCTGATTGATTCTCTGGGCAAGCGCTTGCGCTTTTTGCAGCAGGTGATTGAGGAGCTGGGGCTGAAGGGCATCCGCTGCGAGCACCTGCGTGCCGAGGATGCGGGCCGTGATAAAAAGCACCGCGAAAAATATGACTATGTAACGGCGCGCGCTGTGGCACGTTTAAGCGTGCTGAGCGAATATTGCCTGCCGCTGGCCAAGAAGGGCGGTCAGTTTATCGCTTTGAAGGGCAGCAAGTTTGCTGAGGAAATTACCGAGGGCGAGGCTGCGGTAAAAATTCTCGGTGGTAAAATTCTCAGTGCGGAGCCTGTAAAATTACCCGGTCTTGATGATGGACGTGCTATAATAAAGATAGCTAAAATCAAAAGTACACCGGCGCAATACCCGCGTAAGGCTGGTACGCCGGAAAAACAGCCCTTAGGCGCAAAATAGGGGGAAAGCATATGTTAGTAGATGATGGATTTTCGGTATTGGATACAGATTGCGGTATTATCGGCGAGCGTAAGGCCGTTAATGAGGTGAAGGTAGTCAAGGTTCCCATCGGGCAGATTTTCCCCAACCCTTATCAGCCGCGCAAAAGCTTTGACGAGGCAGCTTTAGAGGAGCTGTCTGCTTCCATCGCCCAATACGGCGTGCTGCAGCCTCTTTTGGTATCGCCGGCGGAGGACAGCCGTTATCTGCTGATTGCCGGCGAGCGCCGTCTGCGTGCTTCCCGTATGGCAAAACTTACGGAGGTACCTGTCATTATCAGCGATTATACTAACCAACAGATTGCGGAAATTGCGCTGATTGAAAACCTGCAGCGTGAGGACCTGCACTTTTTGGAGGAGGCCGAAGGCTATGAACAGCTGATGGAGCAGTTCCATCTGACGCAGGAGGCTATGGCTGCGCGCGTAGGCAAGAAGCAGTCTACTATCGCCAACAAGCTGCGTTTGCTGCGCCTGTCGCCTGCTGTACGCAAGGTGCTGGTGGATGCCGGTCTGAGCGAGCGTCATGCGCGCGCACTGCTGAAGCTTGATGATGATGCCAAGCGGCTGGAGGTGCTGGAGGTTGTTGTTGCCAAGAATTACAGCGTGCGCCAGACCGAGGAATATATCAATAAGCTGTTGGAGGACAACCAGCAGGAAAAACGCCGCCGCATGGTGATTGTCAACGATGTCCGCATTTACCTGAACAGTATTAAGCAGGTTGTCAACGCTATTAAGGATGTCGGTATTCCGGTTAATATGGAGCAGACGGTAGAGGGTGATGAGGTCATCGTCAGCGTCCGCATCAAGAACCAGAAGAAGCCGAAGGGCGGCAACAGCAAGCCATTGTTCTGAAAGTAATAAAGCAGGAAGCTTCCTGCAGCAACGATAAAAGCAGAGAGCCGTGTTTCACGTGAAACACAGCTCTCTGCTTTTTTGTACAAGGAGGTGGCTTATTATGCTCCGGCTATAGCCGGATTTTTACCAGAATTTGAGCATTTGGAAAAGACTCTTTTTGAAGCCCTTCTCCGGCGGAATTACCTCATGCAGGAATTTGGGCTTAACATAGCGCACAATCATCGGCGGTGTGCGCATAGTAGTTTCGGCAAAGCGCGGCAGCTTGCTGTTGGCGGGCAGCGCTTTTGCTGCTGACAGCAAAGCTGATTTATGCCTAGTTACGGGGAGGCGATAGCGTGGGACGTATAGAATGGACAAGTATGCATTTTTCTCATGAGCTCAGGCTTAGGTGTTTGGCAGTTGCGTGAATGCAAGTTGCTGAATATGCTGCCAGCGCTGGTCATGCCGCAGGTTTTCTAGGCGCTGATGGGGCTGGTGAAGTGAGCTTTAGAGAAAAGTCTCCTTTAAAGTAAAATTATTTTTTATTAATATAAGTTGTTGACAGACGCTGGGAATGAGTTATAATGTAAACGATATAATAGTGCTTTATAAAAGGTCAAGGGAGCGCTGTTAAAATTTCATATTGGAGGAGATGATATTGTGAGCAAGCATTTATCAACTTCCGTGAGGGTGCCTATTGAAGCGGATAATCCCAGTATTGTCCGTAATGAATCATTGTGCATCAAATGCGGTCAGTGCAGTAATGTCTGCACAAGTCCTGTTGGTGTGTTGGGAACCTATGCGCTGGAGCAGACCGGGGACAGAGCTATCTGTATTCACTGCGGTCAGTGTGCTAATGTCTGCCCTGTTGGCAGCATCACCGAGGTATATGAATATCCAGAGGTTAAGGCTGCCGTGCAGGATAAGGACAAAATCGTCATTGTCAGTACGTCACCTTCTGTACGCGTGGCTTTGGGCGAGGAATTCGGCCTGCCTAAGGGGGCGTTCGTGCAGGGGAAGATGGTTGCGCTTTTGCGTGCTCTGGGCGTTGATTATGTACTGGATACGAACTTTGCGGCTGATTTAACAATTGTTGAGGAAGCAAGCGAGCTTCTTGCCCGTATTAAAGGTGAAACTGACAAGCCGCTGCCGCAGTTTACAAGCTGCTGTCCGGCGTGGGTGAAGTTTGCAGAAACCTATTACCCTGAGCTCCTGCCGCATGTTTCTACAGCTAAAAGTCCGATAGGGATGCAGGGACCGACGATTAAAACCTATTTCGCACAGAAAATGGGCATTGATCCGAGGAAGATTGTTAATGTCGCCTTAACTCCCTGCACGGCGAAAAAATTTGAGATTCGCCGTGAGAAAATGAACGCTGCCGGGCAGAAGTTGGGTATAGCTGAATTGCGGGATATGGATAATGTCATCACGACGAGGGAGCTGGCACTGTGGGCGAAGGAAGCAGGCATTGATTTTACCAGCCTGGAGGACAGCGATTTTGATAAATTTATGGGCGAGGCCTCTGGTGCAGGTGTTATTTTTGGCAATACAGGCGGCGTGATGGAGGCAGCTCTCAGGACTGCTTATGCTTATCTTACGGGGGAGCAGCCACCTAAGGAAATACTCAAGCTCGAGCCAGTGCGTGGTTATGATGGATTGCGTGAGGCCAGCGTGGAGATAGCAGGCAGGGTTATCAATGTAGCAGTGGTTCACGGAACGGAAAATGTCCGAAAGCTCATAGCTGGTGGCATTGAAAAATATCATTTTATAGAGGTTATGACCTGTCTTGGCGGCTGTATTGGCGGCGGCGGGCAGCCGAAGGATTTTGCTTATGATGCTGACGCAGCACGCAAGGCACGTATCGAGGGTCTTTATGAGCGGGACGCAGAGATGGAGTTGCATCTGTCTCACGAAAATAAAGAAATTCAGCAGCTTTACCAGGAGTTTTATGATACGCCCTTGAGCGACATGGCTGAAGCAATGCTGCATACTGCTTATCAGGACCGCAGCGCAGATTTAACAAAAGGAGCGAAAAAGAAAATGATGAAGTGGAAATGTTTAATTTGTGGTTATATCTATGAAGGCGAGGAGCTGCCAGCTGATTTTGTCTGCCCAATCTGTAAGCAGGGTGCAGATAAGTTTGTAAAAATCGAGGATACTACTGGCGACAAGGCAAAGAATCCTTATGCTGGCACAAAGTCGGAGAAGAATCTGTTAGAGGCCTTTGCTGGCGAGTCTATGGCTCGTAATAAGTATACTTATTTTGCTAAAGTAGCGCAGGAAGCAGGCTTTGAGCAGATTGCTGCTTTGTTCTTGCAGACAGCAGAGAACGAAAAGGAGCATGCACAGCTATGGTTTAAGGCTTTGGGCGAGCTTGGCGATACTGCGGCAAATCTGCTGCACGCTGCTGAGGGAGAGAACCACGAATGGACGGATATGTATGTGCGTATGGCCCAAGAGGCAGATGCCGAAGGCTTCTATGAGCTGGCAGAGCAGTTCCGTGGCGTAGCAGCTATTGAGAAGCGTCATGAGGAGCGTTATCGTGCGTTGCTGCACAACGTAGAGGCACAGCAGGTATTTGCTAAGAGCGAGGTAAGAATTTGGGAGTGTCGCAAGTGCGGACATATCGTTGTAGGTACGAAGGCTCCGGAGGTTTGCCCGATTTGTAAAAACCCGCAGGCTTATTTTGAAATTCATACGATAAATTATTAAGAGCGGATGTTAGCTCGGTTTCTTCTGAGCTGCCGGAATTTCCCCTGATGCTTGCTATGAAGCTGGCGTCAGGGGATTTTTAGGTTCTATAAATAAGTGTTGGAATTGTAGTAAAATATTATCGACCAAAACAACATAATCTACAAAGGAGACCAGACACTCTATGCTTTACAACAATTATACACAAAATAACCCGTTTTCTACCAGAATTTAAGCATCTGGAAAAGACTCTTTTTGAAGCCCTTCTCCGGCGGAATTACCTCATGCAGGAATTTGGGCTTAACATAGCGCACAATCATCGGCGGTGTGCGCATAGTAGTTTCAGCAAAGCGCGGAAGTTTGCTGTTGGCGGGCAGCTGCAGGCTGCGTGCCTTGTCCTTGCTGTTGACGAAGCGGGCACTGGCAGCGCCGGTCTGGCCGTTGACTACGATGACGAAGCGCTCGCCGGCGCTGTTGTCGGTATAGTCAACATAATAAATCGGCAGCATGATGTCAGCAGAATGCTTGCGGATATTGCGTGCCCATTTTTCAATCGTAACATTCTTTAAGCCGTAATTTTCGCAGAGCCTGTTGCAAAGCTGTTCGTTGATCATGCGGTCAAGATATTTTTGTACTGGGAAAAGATTGCTGCGGGTGGTGATATGTACATCACCCTCCAGAAATACCGGGTCGAAGGGAGCGAACTCATCAAAATTCCAGGGAGCAACCATATCGACGGCGTTTTCGTCAAAGACATAGGTTTGCGGATATACCCAGTTTAAAACCTCCTGATAAATTTCGCAGTCACCCTTGTTGCTGGAGATTTGTGCTTTGACGCGCAGGTCCGCCAGCGTGTAGGGAGTATAGAAGGCGGTAAATTTTTCCTTGATGGCTTTTTCCGCACCCTTGAAGGACATAGGCTCGCGCTTCATCAGCAGCTGTGCTCTGCCGAAGGCCTGCTCCTTAGTAAGCTTGAAGGGCAGAGCGATGGATGGGTAGCTGCGGGAGCCTGCGCCGATGAGCTGGTCCTTGTTGTAGCCGCCGGCCTTTAGTTCTTCCTGCGTCAGACGGTGACCGCAGTATTCGCAGGTAAAAATAGTCTGCGTGGATTCGCCGGTAACATCGGCACCGCAGAGCGGGCATGGTAGCTTAACGGTGTGGCTTTCTTTGTAAACCTTGGTGCTGAGGGCGCTGAAAACGCCCAGCTTATCTTCGATGCTTTGGGTGTTGTTTTTGAGCATCTCCGGCAAGCGCTCCATGAAGTATACGTGTCCCAGCTTCACCAGACCGTTGACAACTTCTATCGGCTTATGGCGGTATTTGATTTCGGTATCAAGAATATTTTCGCTGTTCGGCCAAGGCTCCTTGCTGCCGCAGAAGGAGCAGATGAAGCTGGTGCTGCCAGCGTCGGAATACATGGTGCCGCCGCATTTTTCGCATTGTATAGCACAACATTCGTCGTTTTCTTTAAACATAGGAACATCTCCCTTCCTTATCTTGCCTTCATTATAGCGCAAAAAGAGTATCAGCGCCCCACCCGAAAGGGAAAATTTGGGTAGGATGGGGTGAAATTATGCGTATATTATCTTTGAATGATAATTTTCGGATTACAGGAAAAATTTATGCATATTTTCAATATTCAGATATTTCTTGAAATATATTGAGAGTTATTAGCGGACAGCTTGTTTTTCAAACCGTATAAGTACTGTTTTGCTTTATATAAGCCTAAGGAAGAAGCACAGCAATTTATATTATTATCGGCTTTTTTATTTAACTTTTCCTCTCTTCCTACCCGAAATCAGCCTTTCGGGTGGGGACAAGCTGCTAAAAATACGCTATGCTATCATCAGAAGAATAGCAAAAGGCGGTGAGCAGCATGCGCAAACAAAAAAGCAATAAACTGAGAATTATTCATCTGCTGTTATTGGCAGCGCTCCTGCTGCTGACAGCAAAGCTGATTTATGCCCAGGTACGGGGAGGCGATAGTATGGGACGTATAGAATGGACGAGTATGCAATTATACAGAAACGGCTCGAATTATGATTATAGCTATAATTATGCGCTGCGTTTGGATGCTAAAAGCGGGCAGATGCTTTATGACTGCAGCTTTAAGGCTCCGGCAAATCTCAATGACGAAATCTGGCGCTGTGAGCTGGAGAGCGTGCCCGTGACGCGTGAGGAGCTTGCGCCTCTTGATGCGCTTATCCAAGGACTGCCGCTGGTACCGCCCAAGGAACCTGAGCCGGTAGATGATGATTTGCTTGTTTGCGATGAAACCATGGAGATTTTTGATGTGTGTATCGCCAAATATAAAGATAGAAGCGTTAAGAAGCTGACGGCGCCTTTGAGCGGGGAGCAAAGAGCGGAAATGCAAAAGCAGTTTCTGCAGCTTTACCTGAAGGCTAAGGACAGAGCTTCGCTTCACAATTAAGGCTTAACAAAGGCGGTGAACGGTATGCACAGTAAATTATGGAAAATCACCAAAATGCTGCTGGCGGTGCTTGTACTGCTGACAGTTAATATAGGTTGTGCGCCGGTAAAAGGAGAAGATAAGATGACAAACGTAGAATGGTCCACCTTTTATATGAATCAGAACCATCAGTTCCGCACTCTGTGCTATCGCTTTGAGGTTAATTATGATCCCTTTAAGGAAGGGCAGGGAACCTTCAGCTGTTTTTTTGTCGATAAAAAAGGCGATAATTGCCTGCTGTCATCAGCCAAGGTGACAAGTGAGGATTTGGCAGAGCTGGATGCTTTTATCCAAAAGCTGCCGCTTACGGAGCAGGAGCAAAAGCAGAAGCAGACGGATATGCTGTTTGCGCATGATGCGACAACGAAGGAGTTTTATATTACTCTTGGCAGCTATAAAAATAAAAACAGAAGAAAAGTAAAGCCGCAGCTGAGCAGTATGCAGCAGGATAAAGCAATGGATATTTTGAAGAGGCTGTATGCTAAGGTGAGCAAAAGAGAGGGCAAGTAGCAGGTTGTTATTCAGAGAACCGCCGGTAGGCGGTTCTTTTTATGAGAGCAGCTTTTTCCTAAAAATATCCCTGCAACCGCTGTCGAAACACCTTACTCAGTGTACTTTGCTCAGTAAATGTGTTATAATAAAACAGGTTATTTGTAAAAATAAAACGAGTTTTTATAGGATGGTGAAAAAATGAAAGTTTCTACTGAAGACGTAAAGCATATCGCACAGCTTTCCCGTTTGACTGTTCCTGCTTCCGAGATGGAAGTATTCACCGAGCAGTTCAACCAGATTCTTAACTATGCCGACATTCTTGAAAAAATTGATACCGCAGGTATCGAACCTACCCCGTACGTATTGCCGGTAAGCAATGTACTGCGTGAGGACGTTGTCAAAGAAGGCGTATCCCACGAGGAAGCATTGAAGAACGCTCCTGCTGTTCACAATGACGGCTTTAAGGTACCGCGCGTAATCGAATAAGAAGGAGGCAAACGCTGTGGATTTGTATAAACTTACTGCGCACGAGCTGCATGAAAAGCTCGTCAACAAAGAAGTAAGCTCCGTCGAATTAACTAACGCTGTTATTGCGCGTGTCGACGCAGTTGAAGACCAGGTTAACGCTTATGTAACCCTGGATAAAGAAAACGCTCTGGCACAGGCTGCCAAGGTTGATGCCAAGATTGCCGCAGGCGAGAAAATCGCTCCGCTGGCCGGTATCCCTGGCGCAATTAAAGATAATATTTCTACCAAAGGCCTGCGCACTACCTGTTCCTCCAAAATGCTGGAGAACTTCATTCCCGTATATGACGCACATGTTATCAAAAACCTGCGCGCTGACGAAACCATTTTCCTGGGCAAAACCAACCTGGATGAATTTGCTATGGGCTCTACCACCAAGACCTCTCATTTTGGTGTAACCCATAACCCTTGGAACCTGGACCGCGTTCCCGGCGGCTCCTCCGGCGGCAGTGCTGCTGCTATCGCTGCAGGCGAAGCTATCTGGACTCTGGGTTCCGATACCGGCGGATCTATCCGTCAGCCGGCATCCTTCAACGGCTGCGTTGGTATTAAACCGACCTACGGCCGTGTATCCCGTTATGGCTGCGTAGCATTCGCATCCTCTCTGGACCAGATCGGACCTATCACCAAAGACGTAACCGACGCTGCTCTGGTACTCAACACCATCTGCGGTAAGGACGATATGGACTCCACCTCTCTGAACGTAGAGGTTCCAGACTTCACCAAAGCACTGGTAAATGACGTTAAAGGCCTGCGCATCGGTCTGCCGAAGGAATATTTCGGTGAAGGCGTTGATGCTAAGGTTAAGGCTGAAATCATGAAGGCCGTTGAAAAATATAAAGAGCTGGGCGCTGAAATCGTTGAGGTTTCCTTGCCGCATACCGAATATGCTGTAATTACCTATTACATCATCGCTCCGGCTGAGGCTTCCGCTAACCTGGCACGCTTCGACGGCGTTCGCTACGGTTATCGTAATGTAGACGCAACCTCCGCTCCGGAAATGACCACCATGAGCCGTACCGAAGGCTTCGGTCAGGAAGTACGCCGCCGCATTATGCTGGGCACCTACGTACTGAGCAGCGGTTACTATGATGCATATTACAACAAGGCTATGCAGGTTCGTACCCTCATCCGCCGCGACTTTGAAGCTGCGTTTGAAAAATGCGACGTACTGCTGACCCCGACCTCTCCGGTTCCTGCTTACGGCATCAATGACAAGATGGATCCGCTTACCATGTACATGCTGGACGTAACCACTATTCCGGTAAATATGGCCGGTCTGCCGGGTATTTCCATTCCTTGCGGCTTTGCTGATGACGGCATGCCTATCGGTATGCAGCTGATCGGCAAGGTTCTGGACGAAGCAACCATTCTGCGTGCTGCTTATACCTTTGAACAGGCAACCGAATATCATAAAGTATTCGCACCGCTGGGAGGTAACAAATAATGACTAAATATATTACCGTTATCGGCCTGGAAGTTCATGCCGAGCTGAAAACCAAAACTAAAGCATTCTGCAGCTGCTCCACTGCCTTCGGCAGCTTGCCCAACACCCATGTATGCCCGGTTTGCCTGGGTATGCCCGGTGCACTGCCTGTGCTGAACAAGCAGGTTGTTGATTTCGCTATCAAAGCAGGCCTGGCGCTGAACTGCGATATCCAAAAATATAACAAATTCGACCGTAAAAACTACTTCTATCCTGACCTGTCCAAGAACTATCAGATTTCCCAATTTGATAAACCTATCTGCCTTGGCGGTCATATCGACATTGTTGTTGACGGCGAGCATAAACGCATCGGCGTTACCCGTATCCACATGGAAGAGGATGCAGGCAAGCTGAACCACAGCGGCGCAACCATCAGCACCTCCGACTCCTCTGCAGTTGACTACAACCGTGCAGGCGTACCGCTGATTGAAATTGTATCCGAGCCGGATATGCGTAGTGCTGCCGAAGCTCGTGCTTACATGGAAAACCTGAAAGCAATTCTGGAATATACCGATGTTTGCGACTGCAAAATGCAGGAAGGCAGCCTGCGCTGCGATGCTAACATCTCCATCATGCCTGAAGGCGCTAAGGAATTCGGTACCCGTGCCGAAATTAAAAACCTGAACTCCTTCCGTGCTCTGGAGCGCGCTATCAACTACGAAGTTGAGCGCCAAAAAGAGGTTCTGGAGGATGGCGGCCACGTTGTTCAGGAAACCCGTACCTGGGATGAAGCTAACGGCGTAACCCTGTCCATGCGTTCTAAGGAAGAAGCACATGACTACCGTTACTTCCCTGAGCCTGACCTCGTTCCGGTACAGCTGGACGATGCCTGGATTGAGCGTATCCGCGAAACTCTGCCGGAGCTGCCGGCTCAGCGTCAGGCACGCCTGATGAGCGAGCATGGTCTGCCGGAATATGATGCTTCCCAGATCGTTTCCACCAAGGCTATGGCTGAATACTTTGATGAAGCAGTTAAGACCGCTAAGGACAGCAAGGCAGTTTCCAACTGGCTGCTGGGCGATGTATCTGCTTACATGAACAACGAAGGCATTACCATTGCTGATTTCAAGGTAACCCCTGCACACCTGGCAGAGCTGGTTAACCTGATTAAAGACGGCGTACTGTCCAGCAAGCTGGCTAAAAAGGTATTTGCCGAAATGCTCAAAGAGGATGAGGCTCCGAAGGCTCTCGTTAAGAAGCTCGGTCTGGAGCAGGTTAGTGATGAAGGCGCTATTCTTAAGCTGGTTGAAGAAACCATCGCTGAGAACCCGCAATCCGTTGCTGACTACAAGGCCGGTAAGGATAAAGCTATCGGCTTCCTCGTTGGCCAGATTATGAAAAAATCTCGCGGTAAGGCTAACCCGGGCATGGTTACTAAGATGCTCAAGGAGAAAATGCAATAATACACGCCTGTACATAAAGCACTATCTGCTTCGTTGTGGTGGAGGTTTTGCGTGATGTGTTATCTGGTCGCTAAGGATACAGCAAAACATGGTTGTTATGCGTTGAAAACTATGCATGGAAAGCATTTGGTAGAATTAAAAAGATTTTTAAATGAACTTGTTGCTACCAAAGGTATTCAGTTAGTGACAATTAGCAGACCTACAGCTTTTGGCGAGTATGCACCTTATCGTTTTGCACAAAATGAGGAAGAATTTGTTGCTCTTGTCAAAGCGATGTAAGCATAGTATTACTGTTAATATGTATTTTAAGGCTCCCCGTCTGAACGGCAACGTTCAGACGGGGGAGCCTTTTTAGATGCTTCCTTGCTTACTGCTGCAGAATTTTCAACAACTTCATTGGTGATATGTTATAATTTAGGTAACAGTTTGTTACAAGGATGGTGAGCAACGTGAATTATCAAATTGAAGATGTTTTTAGTCCGCGTTCTTTTCCTCAAAATACATATATTTCCCGTAAGCTTGATGATGAAGAAACTGTTGATGACAGATTAAGACGTGCTTTGGCGATGAAGGGAAACCTGATTTTTGTTTCCGGTGCGTCTAAATCCGGCAAAACAGTGCTTTGTCATAATGCCATAGCCGCTGAAAGCTACATTGCACTCAGCGGTAACCAAATAAGCACTAAAGCAGATTTTTGGAACCATATTGCAGAACAGCTACCGCTGTCAGACGCAGTTGTAACGACAACCGGCGGGCAGGATACTGCTGCTAAAACTGGGCAGGCGCAATTTGCTGTTAATTTTGGTGTAGCTAATATGGGAGTAAGCATCAATAAAACCAGCGGCGCTGTCTTTAATCAGCAGCTGGCAATGACCAACAACAGAACAGAGCGCCAGATAATTCAATATCTGATTGATAATGACAAGGTATTGGTAATCGACGATTTTCATTATGTAGCGCGAGAGATGCAGATGTATATTGCACGTACCTTGAAAACAGAGCTTTTTAACGGCTTGAAGGCGGTAATCATTTCCTTACCGCATCGAAGTGATGAAGCAATTATCTGCAATCCTGATTTAATCGGCAGAACTACCTCGATTGAAATTTTGCCGTGGACTGCAGCCGAGCTAAAGGCTATTGCTGTCAAGGGCTTTAAGCTGTTGGGCATGCCGATAGGTGAGGCCGAAGAAGATCTTTTGGCGCAGGAAAGCATTACTTCGCCACAGCTGATGCAGGAAAATTGCTTTCAGCTGGCTTTTGCAGCAATGCAGAAAAAGCAGCCTATCAGCGGGGAACTGGTGCATTTTGCCTTTAAGCAGACAGCACGAAATTACGCACATTATGAGCGTCTTGTAAAGGCGATTGTGCAGGGACCTGTGCAGGGAATTGGTAGACGTAAGCTTTATACGCTCGCACAGGGCAGTGTAGATATTTATCATTTGCTGCTGCTGGCGTTTAAGGCGGATCCGCCTGTTACCGAGCTGAGTATGGTTACCTTGAAGGAGAGAATCAAGGGCTTGTTGCTTAGCAAAGAGCTGCTTTCCAGTACGATTATTTCTGCAACCATCAACAAAGTTATTAAAATTGTTGAAGCGACTATGCCTGACCTGGATGCGCTGGAATATAAAGCGCAGTGTCTGTATATTTTAGATCCGTTTTTGTTGTTTTATTTGAGGTGGAAGTAGCTTAAATTTTAAGGCTCCCCGTCTGAATGGTAACGTTCAGGAGGGGAGCCTTTTTAGCGCCAACTCACAACTTTTCAAGGGACTTTTAGGGCTAATCCGCAACTTTTTCAAGGGACTTTTAGGGCTAATCTGCAACTTTTTCAAGGGACTTTTCATGTCAACTCGCAACTTTTTCCAACGACTTTTGCAAAGCGCATCGGATAGGCGAGGGGAAAGCACATGTTTTTAGCTGTCATATGCCTGCTTCCTCACGAGTTCCCCAAAAATTTACACATAGCTTGCGTAAACGCTGTATAATATTCTTGTAAAGCAAATGAGGAGGTTTTTGTTATGACTATGAAAAAAATTAACGCCTTTGAGCAAGGCGAAGCAATTTTAAAAACTCTGTCCAAGGGTGCCTTTCTTACTACTGCTGCCGACGGCAAGCAGAACACAATGACAATCGGCTGGGGCAGCTTGGGCTTTAAGTGGGGCCTGCCGACCTTCACTGTTATGGTGCGCCAAAGCCGTTATACCAAGGAGCTGATTGACGCTAATCCGGAATTTACCGTCAGCTTCCCGATAAAAGAGGGCTTTGCGCCGGCACTCGGTCTGTGCGGCAGCAAGTCCGGCCGTGATCTGGATAAGTTTGCGGCTGCAGGCTTAACTACGGAAGTAGGCGAAACTGTCAGCGTTCCTGTTATCAAAGGCTGCGGTCTGCATCTGGAACGCAAAATCGTGGAGCATTACACCATGACTGAGGATAAGTTCGACAAGGAGCTGGGCGAGAAATGGTATGCCAATAAGGATTGGCACACCTGCTACACCGGTATCATTACTGCCGCTTACGTAGAGGAATAACAAGTAAAGTCTTATGACAAACGCAAAAGCAGCTGCCGCAATGCGGTAGCTGCTTTTAGTATGCGCGTCAACGTGCGTTGCCGCGCAAAAAGTGGTCGGTAATTATTCTTGCTGCTTCCTCGTCCGTCATATCGGCAGCAATGTCGTCGCTCTGGTTAAAGATGCTCATAACTACGCCAAAGAAAACGAACTTGGTGCTGATTTCCGGTACGGTATCTTCTTTGAGAAGCTTGTCCTTCATCGCTTGTTCAATAATCTTGGCTAAAATATTATATTCGTCATGCAGGATTTTGTGATAACGCAGGATGCGTTCGCTCGTTTCCTCGCTCACTTGAACAGAGTTATAGCGCGAGATAACCTTAAAATCGTCACCATCAGGCTTAACCATGCAGCTGTTGTTGCCTCCGAGCATTTCAAAGCAGATAATCTGCCACAGAGTACTGTTGGCAACATAAAAATGCACCATTACCTCAAAATATTTTTTGAGCTTGTCCTCAAAGCTGTCTACGCTGTTGACAGCCTGAAGCAGCTTTTCCAAAAAGGGAGCATTTTTATCGGCAACCAGCTTGTAGAAAAGGTGCTCCTTATTGCCGAAATATTTATAGACAGTTCCTTTGCCTACGTCAGCCAGAGCAATTATTTCGTCGAGCGTAGCCTTTTCATAGCCATGCTGCGAAAAAACTTCTTCCGCTGCCTGTAAAATCCTTATATCCTTGGGTAATGAAGCGTCTATTGCCACTATGAAACCTCCAGCTATCCTAATTAGGAAAATTTTTCGTACATTTATTACATTAATTATACCTTTTTATGCGGATAATTGCTAGTGATGTTTACTTGTTTTATTAGCCGGAATTTTACTTTTCGCAACAAAATAAAAAACCCGCTCGCCGCGGGCGTTTTTATTTCGCGTAACTGCTGTCCGGCCCCTCAGCCGTCAGTGCTTTGTGCTTTTAGCATTTCCAAAAGTCCCCTCAATTGGCCGCTTCCACGAACCACCTTTTCTGTTTTTACGGTGGTGATGCGTTACGCGATTAAGCACTATTTTATTTACGGATTCTCTTACACTAATGTATTGTATCTGCAGTGATCGGAGAAACAAAAAACAACAACGGAAACAGACAGCTTGCGCTGTTCCAACTCCGTTGTTGTTTATGGTGAAATTATACAACTAATGTCCATGGTTGTAAACAATTTTTTTGTAAAGAGCGTTAAATTTTTCCTGAGCCTGTTGCTACTGCAACAAAAGTTACAGTTTTAAAGCATTTTCAGAATTAAAAGTCAAACTTTTGACCTGTCAGCAGTTCATATGCTTCGATGTATTTACCGATGGTTTTGTCGATAACATCCTGCGGCAGTTCGTAGCCTGCATCCGGGTTAGCGCTCAGCCAATCGCGGACAAATTGTTTGTCATAGGAGGGCTGGCCTTGGCCAACCTTGTAGCCTTCCAACGGCCAGAAGCGGGAGCAGTCCGGGGTAATCATTTCGTCACCCAGTACAACCTCGCCGTTCTCGTCCAGACCAAATTCAAATTTGGTGTCGGCAATGATGATGCCGCGCTCCAAAGCATAGGCAGCGCATTTTTTGTAGATAGCGATGGTGTAGTCACGCAGCTTCAGAGCATATTCTTTGCCACGGCCCGGATACAGCTTCTCAAGGATTTCGATGCTTTGCTCTACGCTGATGTTTTCGTCATGGTCACCGATTTCAGCTTTGGTGCTGGGGGTGAAGATAGGCTCTGCCAGTTTTTGAGATTCCTGCAGGCCTTCGGGCAGTTTAATGCCGCAGATTTCACCGGTTTTCTTGTAGCTTTCCCAGCCGCTGCCGGTGATGTAGCCGCGAACGATGCATTCGATAGGCAGCATGTTCAGCTTTTGGCATTTCATGCTGTTGCCGGTGAATTCGGGTTTCTGGAAGAATTCGGGCATATCTTTGGTATCAACGGAAATCATATGGTTAGGAACAATGTCTTTGGTCAGATCGAACCAGAATTTGGAAATCTGAGTCAGCACAGTGCCTTTTTTCACAATCATGTTTTTCAGAATATGGTCAAATGCGGAAATACGGTCAGTGGCAACCATAATAATGCTGTCACCAACATCATACATCTCACGAACCTTGCCGGATTTAAACGGTTTGTACTCTTGCATTTTAATGCCTCCTAAAAATTTCTCAACAAGTAAATGCAGGCTCAGTGCCGGAATTTCTTGTCAGTGTTAACTTTGTTATATTTTATGGTAATATCATAGCACAGTCCGACGAAAAAGTCGAACGTTTTTCACGTTTTAACAAATATTTTTCGGATTATTTTACATCCTGCGGTAAAAGGCCGTCTAAGCGCAGCATATCGGCAGTGACAAAGGGCTGTCCTAAAAAGCGTTCCGGCACGAAGGTGCCGTGGCAATCGCTGCCGCCGCTGATAAGCAGGCCGTGCTTTTGGCAATGCTGCAGCAGGCGCTGCGTTCCTTCTTCCGAATGGTTGGAGTGGTAGCATTCAAAGCCGTCAAATTTCTCCGTCCGCAGGATATCGAGCACACGCTCCAAGCCTGGCCCGTGAAAGCCGCTGGCAGCATGCGCGCACAGTGCTGCGCCGCCAGCAGTGTGAATCGCTGCGATTACCTCGCTGATGGCAGGAAATTCCGGAAAGCCCAGGTCATGCTCCGGCGTAAAGATGCGCTTAAAGAAATCTCCCACGCCGCTGCAAAGTCCCTTGTCAATCAAATAGGCGAGGGCACGCCAGCCGCCGCGGCGTCTGTCGTAGGTATAACGGGCGAATTCCGCTTCATCGACAGGCCAGCCGTCGCGCGCCAGCAGGTGAATGCTGTCCACATCCTTCTGCTCTAGCAGTGCTTCGTTGTGCTGCATCAGTTCCAGCAGCTGTTTATTATGGATATCAATGCCATAGCCCAGAATATGAAACGATAAATCCTCCTTGGTGGAGCAGATTTCCGCCGCCGGCAGCAGCGTAATGCCTGCTGCCGTAGCCAAAGTCATCGCTTCCGCAACGTTGGCTACGCTGTCGTGGTCCGTTACGGCAATCAGCCCCAGCTGCTGCTTTTGCGCTTCGGCAATCAGCTCCGCCGGTGTCCAGGTGCCGTCCGAGGCCGTAGTATGTATATGTAAATCAGCTCTTACCGACATGTAAGCAGCTCCCTTCTATTAAATTCTGCTGTCAAAAAGCAGAAACAGAGTAAAATTTTTATATTTATAGCATAGTTTATAATCATATGCGTGTCAACTGCCGGTAAAGATATTCTCTCATTGCACAATAGTACGCGAAATTTTTTGGAAGCTTGCGTGCTTTTGTAACAAGCTTAACACTTACTTATATTTTAAGGGTAATAGTCCCTATTATGAGTACGGATAAATTCTATGTCCGCTCTACAAATACAATACTCATTGTAGACTTGACATTATTTAACTTATGTTATATACTATGAACATCGTTGTATACGGGAGTATAAATTAGGGGGAATTCATTATGTTTAGAAAATTTGCTGCGATTATCAATGAAGTCGCACTCATCAAGCAAATTGCCGTTGGTCTTGTCATCGGCATTCTGCTGGCACTTTATGTACCGCAAGCGGTACCTGTTGTTACCATCTTCGGTGACCTGTTCGTAAAAGCATTAAAGGGCGTTGCTCCGGTGCTGGTTTTCTTCTTGGTTATGAACGCTATGGCCAAAAAGAAAAGCGGCGGCGAAGCAAATATGAAGCCTGTTATCGGCTTATATGTTATCGGCACCTTCTTTGCATCCTTAGTTGGTGTAAGCCTGTCCTTCCTGGCACCTACCACTCTGCACCTGCAGGTTGCGGATGCTAAGCTCAACCCGCCCAGCGGCATTGTTGAGGTTCTGCATAACCTGATTCTGAGTGTTGTAGATAACCCGATAGCTGCTCTGCTGAACGCTAACTACATCGGCATTTTAGCATGGGCTGTAGTATTCGGTCTGGCTATGAACCTGGCTGCTAACGAAACTACCAAAAATGCTTTGGACGATGTTGCGAAGGCAATCACTCTGGTTGTTAAATGGGTTATCCATTTCGCTCCTCTGGGCATCATGGGTCTGGTGGCAACCTCCATCAGCGACAGCGGTCTGTCCGCAATTTCCAGCTATGTACATCTGCTGGCAGTACTCATCAGCTCCTACTTCCTGGTAGCGCTGGTTATGAACCCGTTGATCGTTTACTTCAACATCCGTCGCAATCCGTATCCGCTGGTTTGGGCAACCATCCGCGAATCCGGCGTGTACGCTTTCTTCACCCGTAGCTCCGCTGCTAACATTCCGGTTAACATGGCACTGTGCAAACGCCTGGGCCTGAATCCTGATACCTACGCAATTTCCATTCCGTTAGGCGCAACCATCAACATGGCCGGTGCTTCCATCACCATTTCTGTACTGGCGCTTGCTGCTGCCAATACTCTGGGCATTCATGTTGATATGCCGACAGCTCTCTTGCTGTGCATCGTTTCTACCGTTGGTGCCTGCGGTGCTTCCGGTGTTGCCGGCGGCTCTCTGCTGCTGATTCCGGTTGCCTGCGCTTCCTTTGGTATCAGCAATGATATCGCTATGCAGGTTGTAGGCGTTGGCTTCATCATCTCCGTACTGGAGGATGCTTGCGAAACTGCGCTCAACAGCTCCAGTGACGTTCTCTTTACCGCAACTGCCGAATTTGCAGAACGTGCTAAAGAAGGCACTCTGAAGTCCGCAGACTTGGTTCCGAAAGACAACATCTAATTTAAAATAACAACAAAACGGCCGCCGAAGCTTGTGCTCCGGCGGCTGTTTCATTTTGAAAGGATGATGTGGTTTTTATGTATTAGCCTTCAATGGCAATATATTTTTTGTCTTCGACTTTTTTAGGCTCAACCTTAGGAATAGTAACCTTCAGGATACCGTCTTCGAATTTAGCCTTGATATCCTCTTGGGTAACTGCTTCGCCGACATAGAAGGTTCTTGCACATTGACCGCTGTAACGTTCACGGCGGATGTAAACGCCTTTATCGTTCTTTTCGTCCTTGTCGAGGCCTTTAGCGGCAGTAATGGTCAGATAACCGTTTTCCAGTTTGGCGCTGACGTCCTCTTTTTTGAAGCCCGGCAGGTCGATATCCATTTCATAAGCGGTATCCGATTCCTTGATATCGGTTTTCATAACGTTCTGAGCATGTTTGCCGTACAACGGATTGCGATGACCGAAGAACTCTTTATCAAACGGGAAATCCATTAAATCATCAAATAAGCTTTCACCAAATACACTAGGCATCATCATAAGTCATTCCTCCAGTTTTATTGCGCTTGTTGTAGTCATTTTAATGTTGATGCAGCAAGTATTGATTTGATTTGCCAACGCGGGATTTGTGCTTTGCGGGTGCTGCCCTTGCAGCTCCTGTAGCTCATTTCCTTTGTTGATTATGTTATACCACTATCTGTTAGCACTGTCAAGCGTTGAGTGCTAATTTCTGACGATTTCACAGAAATTACAAAAAATTCCCCCAAAAATTTCCCCTCATCCTACCCTAATTTGCCATTTCGGGTAGGGACAAGTTACTAAAAAATCGATATACTAAAGCCATAAGCAAAGGAAAAACAACTACTCCTTCTTGCTTTTCCTATCTTACCAAACGGAGCAGGTACTGCAAAACCCAAAATGAAACAAGGCAAATTTTGGCAGCAAGCAGCGCAAGCCTCCGCAAGGTAAAAAATACTTTACTTAAAGAGGAGGAATTTCTCATGAAAAAATCTTTAGTACTCGCAATGGCAATGGCTCTTGGTGTAACCGCTTCCGCTTATGCAGCTAACCCCTTCAGCGACGTTCCTGCCGGCCACTGGGCATATGACAGCATCAGCAAGCTGGCAGCTGCAGGCGTAATCGATGGCTATGGCGACGGCACCTTCGGTGGCGACAAGCTGATGACTCGCTATGAAATGGCACAAATCGTTGCTAAAGCAATGGCAAAGGGCGCTAATGTTGACAAGCTGGCAGCAGAATTTGCTGACGAGCTGGACAGCCTGGGCGTGCGCGTAGCTAACCTGGAGAAAAAGGCTGACAATGTAAAAATTACCGGTGAAGTTCGCTTCCGTTATGTTGACCAAGACGGTGCAATGTCAAGAAGGACTTTAGACAGAGGTTACAGAGTTTTGGGCAATGATTCCAACCATGTGGCAGATATCCGTTCCCGCATCTGGATTAACGGTATGATTAATGATGACTGGACCTACACCGGCATGCTGCAGAATGTTCAGAACCTGAATAATAATGCCGGTGATGAAAATACAAGCTTCCAACGCGCTTATGTAGACGGCAAGCTGGGCGGCATGGCAGTACGTGCAGGCCGTTATAACCTGGTAATTGCTGACGGCAATATCTATGATACCCGTGCTGATGGTCTGGAGCTGTCTTATGGCAACAAGGTTAAGGTAAAAGGCTTTGCAGGCAAGGCAACTGATGATATTACTGTAGTGCCGTTTATGATAAATGATGGCATTAATACTGAAACTGGTGATATTACTAATGGCGGCAAGTATTGGGGCTTGGCAGTAGAAGGCGAGTTGGCTAAGGGCTTGAAGGCTACTGCCGGCTACACTCAATTCAAAGATATGGGAACCGGCTCTGTTGCATTTGACAATGGTAACTTTGACAAAACTGATATTGACAACGGCATCTGGCATGCAGGCTTGAGCTATGATATGGGGCATTTCAATCTGTCCGCTATGTATCTGAAGGGTGATTTGTCTGCTGACAAACTTAATGATAGTAGTGATGGCAACATTAACAAAGCTATTGATAAATACCTGGATGATGACGGCTTCGTTATCGGCCTGTCCTATAAGGGTGCTAAGGCTGAAGATGCAGGCAGCTGGGGCGCATGGGCTAAATACTATGACCAAGGCGCGCAAACCTATGTTGCACACACCACCGATGCTAACACCTTTGGCATGACCGGTTTCAAGGGCTTCGGCGTTGGTGCTAACTACACCCTTGCTAAAAACATCGTAGCTAACGTTGCATACTATAACACCGAATCCAAGCTGATGAAAGAGCTTCCTGGTATTGCTGCTGATCTTGATCGCACCAAAGACCATCGCTTTTGGACTGACGTAACCTTCACTTTCTGATAAACCTTCATACAAAAACTTCCTAAAATCGGCAGCGCTTGCGTTGTCGGCAGAGAACCGCCGTGAGGCGGTTCTTTTGCGTCGCAGCCCCCTTCCGTCAGCTCACGGTGTTCGCTGACACCTTCCCCAAGGGGCAGGCAAGAAGTTCGCAGCATATCTAAAGAAAGCAATTATATATCGCGTTGCAACGAAAAATTTTCCCGTGAATAGCTTGATGAACTGAGGTGTTCAAGTTATGTAAAGCGAAGCGATTCACGGACGGTAATTTCGTGTGGAACCAGAACGAAGTGCCACAAAACTCGCGCTATGCTAAGAGCTTTTGCAATATTAGTGTTTTGTAGCGCTCAAAAAGTTGTGACACTTCTATGGTTCCAGACACTCATTTCCTAAAATTTTTATGTTTTCACTGCGATATATAATTGCTTGCGTTAGTACGTCGAACTTAGCTTACTACGAACCAAGGAGAATATGGCAAAGCCTTTTTTGCTAAGCTTTTTGCGGCGATGCAAAAAGCGACTGTTTCCCGCGCTTTCGCAAAGCGCGCCCCTTTCTTGTTACTTCTTTCGGGGACGAAAGAAGTAAACCCAAAGGACGAAGAAAAACATGTCATTTTTCTTTCAAACCTCCTAAAAAATCAAAAATATCCCAAAAATCCCCCCTCATCCTACCCGAAATCACCCTTTCGGGTGGGGCGCTTTTGCTTTTTTTAGGCTACACTATAGGTGTAAACAATCAGCTGTAAAGCAGGCAGCAGGAAGCGGAGGGATTGATATGCTGAAAGAAAGCTGGAAAAATATTTTGCTGGGCGCATTACTGCTTACCGGATTGACAATGCTCCTGGGCAGTGACAGCTCTGACAAAAAAGCAGACTCGATGCTCGCCATGCCTAAGGCAGAAGCCGCCGCTATGCCTGCCTACGAGCAGGAATATAGGAAAATTGTGGCGGGTGTCTGCGATTATTTGACCACTGGTAATACTGCCGGGCTGCCGGCGCAGGGACTGATAGGCTTTGAGGAGCTGGAGGGTCATAATGATCCCGGTCAGGGCGTAAGCAGTGTCGGTTATACGCTGCAGGATATTAATAATGATAAGGTGCCGGAGCTGATTTTTGGCCAGATTGATTATCCCGAGGGCAAGGGTTATTATGGACGGGATATCTATGCTATCTATACCTTTGTAGACGGTAAGATAAAATTTGTTGACGAGGGCTGGTCGCACAGCCGTCTGCGTCTGCTTCCTCAAGATATGCTGAGCAAGCGCACCTGTATCGACGATAACGATATGGAATGGGTGCTGGAAATGAAGGATTTGCTGCGGGACGGCAGCCTGCGTCATGGACAAACCTTCTATACAAAGGTCGAGGATGGCAGATGTAATGTTTACCGAAAATATTTAGATGTAAATGATACCTATGTTACCCAAAAAACTTCCATGCACTTTGACGATATGATGAATATTGACCTTGGTGCCCAAAAGCTCGAGCTTTTACCGCTTGCGGAATACAGCAGCCGTGGCTTTAAGGGACTGGTAATGCAGCATCTTAACTGCATGGGCTTGCATGAGCTGCAGGATAATAGGGTAGATCTTTCTGCATATGAGCATGTTTATGCGGATAATCCCTCCCAGGGAGCAGAAGTGTTGTTTAGCAGCAATACTTCTCTGGATAGTTTTGAAGTGCTGGATTTGCAGGGTGACAGCAGCAGAGTTATCTACAGCAAAGGACTGCTGAACCCGGAAGAAACACTGGTGCTGCATCTGGAGAGCTTTGAAACTGATCCAGAGCTAAGTTATGAAACTGTTATCAAGAACGGTATAAGCTTCAGGGACGATGCCGGCAGCCTGCGTAAGTTTGCGATTCGGGCGAAGGTTATGGACGGCAGTGTTTATCTGGAGGAGATTGATTAAGGTAAAATCTGCATTCTGTGCGGAAATTTATAGAATTAGGGATTTTAGGAGGTAATGAATATGAAAATGAAAAAATTAACCAGCTTATGTGGTTGCCTGCTGCTTTCTATGTGCATGGGCGTTGGCGCTATGACTGCTCCGCTGTCTGCTGAGGCTGCAGCACGCGAAAAGGTTATTCTGGACGCAGATATGGTGGATTTGTTTGATGACGGCATCGCTATGATGATGCTTGCCGAATCTCCCAAAATGGATTTGAAGGGTGTTACCATCGTTATCGGCAATACCTGGGTTGAAACCGGTACCGCTTCCGCTATTCGTCAGCTGGAGGGCATCGGCCGCACCGATATTCCTGTATATATGGGCGTTAATGAAACCGTTCGCAAGGACCGTTTCGCTAACATGAAGGAAGAAAAACGCATTTACGGCCGTGGCCATGACTCCCATCTGGGCGCTGCAGGTTATCCTCAGCCGGCATCCTGGCAGGCTGAATACCGCAAGAATTATAATGATGAGCCGGTAATGAACCCGCAAAAGGAACATGCTGCTGATTTCATCATTGATACTATCAAAAAGCATCCGGGCGAAGTAACCATCGTTGCTATCGGCAGCGGTGCTAACCTGGCAGCTGCTCTGGACAAGGCTCCGGAAATCGCTCCGCTGGCTAAACGCGTTGTTTATATGGCAGGCGCTTTCTTCTGCGAAGGCAACGTAATGCCGACCTCCGAGTTCAACGTTTGGATTGATCCGGAAACCGCTAAAAAGGCTTACCGCGCTCCCTGGAAGGAGCAAATCTTCCTGCCGCTGGATGTTTGCAGCAAGGAACTGATGAGCCACGATGATTTTAAGGATCTGGAAAGCCGCATTAAGAGCGACCGCTTCAAGGCTATGTGGGAAAGCCATTATGCTACCCCGATGTTCCGCAAGGATCCGGCTTTCAAGAACTACATTTGGGACGTTCTGGCAGCAGCAGTTGCTATTGATCCGTCCGTAATTCTGGAATCCGAAACTCTGCCGATTGATGTTGATGACCAATACGGCTACGGTTACGGCCAGACTATGGGCTTCCGCGGTGCAGCTCCTGAGGGTGCTCAGAATGCGAAGATTGTTTACGCTGTAGACCGCGCTAAAATTTGGAAGATGGTTGAGGATGTATTCAACAAGCTGTAAGCAATAATTTTGTGATTTAAAGCTTGCGCCCTACCCGAATTTGCTGTTTCGGGTGGGGCGCTTTAGTTTTTTTTAGGGTAAAATATAGGTATAAAAGATTAGCTGCGAAGCTGGCAGCAGGAAGCGGAGGGATGGAGATGTTGAAGAAAAGCTGTAAGAATGTCTTAGTGGGAGCAATGCTGCTGGCTTCATTGGCAATGCTGCTGAATGGCTGCGGTTCGGATAAGCAAGCTGCTGCAACGCAGCCTAAGGCCACGAAGGTGGAGGAGGATGCTGCAACTGTCGCCAAGGTGCCTGCCTATGAGCGTGAATACGGCAAGCTGGTGGAGGGTATCTATAATTTTGTGAATGATGGCGATATGGGTAAAGTGCCGCAGCAGGGCATGACCGGTATCTTTGAGCTGCGGGACCGTATGGGTTACGTTGATGCGTTGAACATGCTTGGCTATACGCTGCAGGATATCAATAATGACAAGGTGCCGGAGCTGATTTTTGCTATCTTGGATAATGAAAAGCAGGGCAAGGGCTATTACGGCAAGGATATCTATGCTGTCTATACCTTTGTTGACGGCAAGATAAAATTTGTTGATGAAGGCTGGGCACGCAGCAATCTGCAGCTGTTGCCGAACAATATGCTGCTGACACGCGGCAACAGCAGTAATACAGACTATGTGCTGGTGCTGGAGGATTTGCTGCCGAACGGTAATAAAAGATGCGTTGATATGTATTTTACCCGTTCAAAGAACGGTAATGCGGCTGCCAACGGACTTGATGTTTACCGTAACGATGTGGGCAGAGATGATGTGGCTGTTTCGCAAAAGACGAATATGACTGCTGATGATTTCTTTGATATGGGCGCAGAGATGGCCGGTGACAGCGTGAAGCTTGAGCTGCTGCCGTTGAAGGAATGCAAGCAGAGAGGCTTTAAGGGCTTGGCGATGCAGTATCTGGAATGCATGGGCGTACATGAGCTGCAGGATGCAAAGGTTGATCTTTCCAAGTACGAGCAGGTTTCCGTACCTAATCCCTTTAAGGGTGCGGATGTAATTTTCCGCAGTACGAGAAATCTGGAAGAGTTCCGCCTGCTGGAGCTTGCTTCCGGCAAGAGCGTTTACAGCAAGGATTTGCTGATGGCTGATGAAAAGCTGGTGCTGCATCTGGAGAGCCTGGAAACTATTCCCAAGAACGGTATCAGCTTTAAGGATGATGCAGGCAGGGAGCGCCGGTTTGCGATTCTGCAAAGCGGTAAGGACGGCAGTATTTATCTGCAGGAGATTGAGTAAGGTATATTTACTGAAGGGGATTTAATATTTGATATAAAAAACTTTGGAGGTGTTTTTTATGCGTAAAAGATTTTTAGCTGCAATGTTATTGGCACTGGGTATTGGTTTGTTTGGCGGTTGGGGCAGTGCTCAGGCGAACAGTGCGCCGGAGTCTACGCAAAGCATGCTGCATGTGTGCTGGCTGAAGGATGCTCATGTTAATCCTGCAGCCTGCGAGGTTGTGCGGATGCCGGATGCTTTTGAGCCGGCGAAGGCTGTAGTGACGAGCTCGGTGGATTTCCCTGATTTTCAGGTTGTGGCGCTGGATTTGCGTGAGGTGAGCGCGGAGGGCTATCCTGTGTTTAACGTGCAGTCTGTTTATTATAAGGATTTCCTGCGTGCAACGGAGCCGATTATTATTGTGATGCGTGATTCCGAGTCCTTCCCGCGCAACGGTATTGCGGTGCGCGATTCTTTGGGCAGGGAGCGTGTTTTCGGTATTGCTATCAGCGGTGAGGACGGAAGCCTGCTGCTGAGCGAGGTTGAGAGATAGAGGTGCGTGCTATGAAGAGATTATTTAGCTTGCTGATGTTCTGTCTGCTGTTGCTTGCTAGTACTACGGCGATGGCAGCGTCTTATGCTTATGGTGCGTATTCGTATATGCGTTATGGTGCGAATGGCAGGGATAATGCTTCTTTGCATCTGATTTATACGCAGTCCGGCATTTTTGCTTCTGTTGTTACTTATGATTTGCAGGACGGTAATGCGCCGATGTTTAAGGGCGTGGGTATGCTGGAGAACGGTTCGCTGGTGCTGGAGGATTATTCGTTTGACGTGGGCCGTCATGGTGAGGATACACGTTATTTTGGTTATGGCTCTCAGCCGCTTGTTTGCGAGGCCAGAGTGCAAGATGGTAAGCAGGTTGTGCTGCTGCCGACGGTTGATGCACGCGAGATGGGTATTACTAAGGTGAGTGAGCCTGATATCGGCGGTACCTATAGGTTTGAGGGAATGCAGGCGGAAGAGGATTATACTATGGCGCTGTATTTTCTGCGTAAGCTGAATGTGAAGAATACCGGTTTGGATTTGAGCAGTAAGGATTATTGGTTTGGCTATGGCAGTCGTTTGGCCGAGGCTCCGAACAGCGTTTTTAATTCGTACCTGCCGCAGGATGCCGGCGATTATTTTGGGGTTTATGTTTATAATAAGAACGATGAGTTGGTTATGACTTATTATGTGCATCCGAGTTTGTGGGATGCGTATCGTGTGACTGTTGATGGTGAGGTTAAGCTGCTGTGCAGCAATGATGCTGTGGGTTAATGTTGTGAGCTGAGTTTGAGGTCCTTGCGACGTAAGTTAATATTGCGGAGCAGGGGCCTTTTTGGGTGTTGAAAAAAAGGGAGTGCTTGTGCGTCGCAATTAACATATCGCGCTACAACGAAAAATTTTCCCGCGATTCGCTTAATCGGATTTGGCGTTTATACGATTGTATGCGAAGCGATTCGCGGACGGTAATTTCGTGCGGAACAACGGCGAAATTGCAATAAACTCGCGCTAGGGGGAGAGATTTTGCTGCAGTAGTCAGCTTAGCGCTCAAACAGTATTGCAATTCCTGTTATTCCAAGCACTCATTCCCTAAAATTTTTATGTTTTCGCTGCGATATATTAATTACTCAGTTTAGTCTGTAGTGCTATCATTCTTGCCTGCCACTTGGGGAAGGTGTTGCTTGTTGTTTGGAGGTGAGCTTATGAAAAAGCTTTTGTGTGCTTTGGCGTGCGGTGCGCTGCTGCTATTCGGCGGGATGTCTGTTGCGCGGGCTGATTATTATGAGATGTATAATCCTGCTACCCATGTTGAGGGTGGCGCTATGGTGTATGAAACTACGCGCGGCGTTTTGATGGATTTGAAGGTGCACAGCGGTGAATGGCAGGATGACCATTACCGCTATGAGACCGAGGCGAGCGGTGTGGTGCGTTTTACGCATGACGGTGAGCGTTTTATCGGTTATCTGCATGTGCCAAGTCTTGCAAGCTATGAAAATGGTATGGGTTATTCTTCTCGGTACAGATATAGTATGCCACTTTATGAAAAGTATGCTTTGGCTAGTCCGCAGGGCTATCAGGCGCAGAGCAAGCTGTATGGTGCCTGGATTTTGGGTGAGCCTGAGGGTAATAATCGGGTGCTGCCGTCCCTGGCCGGGACCTATGAAAGAAGCAACAAAAGAGGTACTCGCTTTGTGCAGGGTGAAACGGAAATGCCTTGGATAGTAGCGAAACTGTTTTTGCAGCTGGTGCTGGAGCCGAATGTTAATTTACTGGACAGAAACAACGGCTCTTTCAGCTTCTGGGATTATCAGTGGGAACAAGAAAAGGCTTTGTATCCTGATGTTGACAAGCGTTACAGCTATCATACTATGACTAAGGCGGGAGATCCGGATGCTCCTAATCCGGTGCGATTTAAGGATGCGCGCTATCTGGTAGAGAAATGCGGCAGGCTGATTTATAATGTTGCCGATGACGGCACGGTAAGGAAGATTTACGATTTGGCCGATGAGTAGGCAGCAGATGCTTGCGCACAATTTTGGCAATAGGGGTGCCGCTGATGCGGTTACTGAGATTGCTGTGTATGATAATGCCAGGGCCGCTGCTTTGGGTGGCAGGTCCGCTATCGGGAGGTGTGGCTATGGAAAGGGCGATTGATTGGCAGGAGCTGTCTGTGAGCAGAAGAGGTATGAGCAAAGCAAGCTGTTATTCATTTAACCTTTGCCGACGCGATAAGGAACTGCTGTTTGACAGTGAGTGCTTTGCAGATGGCGAGCGCCTGAAGTTTTACGAGGTACCTGTTACGGCAGAGGAGCTTACACCGCTGGATAAGCTAATACAGCAGCTGCCATGGCAGCTGCGCCAGCCTTCGGCATCTCGTCCTGCGAATTTGCCGCGTGAGATGATTGAGGTGCGCGACTGCGGCAGCTTTTCGTTGACGCTGCTGACGGCAATGGGCGAAAAGCTGGTAAGCCGTACTGACATTGAGCAGCAGCAGGAGCTGTTGCGTGAGCTGCAAAGGCTGGCTAAGCAGGTGCATGAACAGAAGCGTGATGCAGGCCATGAGAAGATGCATCCTATGCGTGGATTTAGGCTGTTCAGAGAATTGCTGGAAAAATAAGCATGAAAGCAGTACGGGCTGCGTTTTTGGCAGGAATTTAGCCGAAAAACAGAAAAATTTTGCTCATCCTACCCGAAATCGGCAGTTTGGGTGGGGTGCTTTAGCAAATTTCGTTGTACAATGAGCTTGTAAGGAAACATGCCTGCGTATCTAACAGCGCAGGATAATTCTGAGGAGGTGCAACAAATGAAGAAAGGTATTGTATTAGCTTGCTGCGCAATGCTTTTGGCGGGACAATTGCAATCTGCAGAAGCTCTTGACTGGAACAGAAGAATCGGCGTAGACAGAATGATTGACAGAACCATTGACAATACTATTAACAGGGCGGTGAATAAAGTGGAGAAACAGGAAAAAACCAAACGTGTAATTTTCCAGAATCTGCCGCAATCGGCAGCTGAAATCGGACCGGAAACCGATGCTCAGCAGGTAGCGGCTTATACCGTGGCAGCACTGGCTCGCTACGAAACTAATCCGACAGAGGCTATTGCTATGCTCAACAAGCTGCTGGGACCTCGTCCGGTACCTAAAAGAGATGAACAGTTCCTCGCAGACCGCTTCCGCGGCAGACAGTATCTGATGCGCTCCTACTTCATGGGCGCAACTCCGGCGAACAACTATCAGCCGGATATGCCGTATACTGTAGAGGTTAAAACTAATGCCTATACCTATCAGGAGGAAGGCTATGCACGCTTCCTGATTACCTGCGGCGGTGCAGACAGCCCGCGTCCGATGACCGTGCGCCAAAAGGCTTCTACCGGCGAATGGTTCCTGTGGGATTATAAGGGATTGCTGAGCGGCATCAAAACTCCGGCAGCAGATGATCCGTGGGCCTGAGAATAATTCAGCTTAAAAAACAATAGCATTATAAAACAAGCAGCCTTCCGGTGCTTCCGGGAGGCTGCACTTTTGGTTCGCCCAGCATGGGCGTAATCTAAGCGGTGTAAGTCCGTAAAGTGCCCTGATAGTGGGAAACTTACAGCCAATGACAAGGGTGTCCATCGCGAGGTGGAATCTGAAGGAAGTCGGATGGCAAAACTCTGGTCTGACGAACAGAAACCACATATGAGGCACGGTATATCGGGTAAGGTTGCCAAACAAACTGAAGCCCAATAACTATCCGAAGGTATACTGTGTAAATGTGGCAGATAGATGGAGGGAAAGATTACGTACCTTAACTGGGGAGGTCTGTATGGTAAGCTTAGTAGAGTAATGTATGAATTTGCTCCTTAGTAACCCATGTCGAGAGACATGGCTGAACATACAGAAGTCAGCTCAAGTCGTAGTACCGAAGAAGTCTATGAAAGTAGATGGAGGAAAGGACTTGACGGTTGCGAGAAGACAGACACTATTTATCTGATACTTGAAGATAGCAGTTGCTCGAGAGAGGTTACTTATTTGATGGTAGGTTGGAAACTGAGAGTAAAAGATAAGAACGCTTAGAGTTAGGAATAGGTAGTGCAAGGCATAGGCACATCTTTGAACAGCCGAACCGCCGTGTACCGAACGGTACGCACGGTGGTGTGAGAGGACGGGGGCTAATCACCCCCTCCTACTCGATTGTGCCAAGCCGAAAATAATCAAAAAATACGCTGAAAAACCTAATTTTTTGCCTCACCCTACCCGAAATAGGCCTTTGGGGTGGGGCGCTTTTGCTGCTTCTTACTTATAATATAATTACAAAAGCTGGAAGGATGTGATGTATATGAAAAATTTCCTGAAAAAAACATCGCTGTTTTTAGTGACTGCAGCGATGACTGTTTCCGCTCCGCTAATGGCGTGGGCGCTGGAGCACGACATTGTTATTCTGCATACGAATGATATCCATTGCGGTATTAATGATAATATCGGTTTTGCCGGTTTGGCGCAGATTAAAAAGGATGCCCTGGCAAGAACGCCGAACGTAGCGCTGGTGGATGCAGGCGATGCTATTCAGGGCGCACCTATCGGCAAGCTGTCCCGTGGTCTGGCAGTTGTCGATATTATGAATTATCTGGGTTATGACTTCTGCATTCCCGGTAACCATGAATTTGACTATGCCATGGACCGCTTCTTGGAGCTTGTGCCGCTGCAGCGTGCAGGCTATTACTGCGCAAATTTTGTTTATGCAGGCAACAACAAGCAGGTTCTGCCGGGCTACAAAATTATGCAGTATGAGGATACCAAGGTAGCCTTTGTGGGTGCGAGCACACCGGAAAGCCTGACAACCTCCACGCCTACCTTCTTCCAAAATGAGAAGGGCAAGTATATTTACAGCTTCTGCGAGGATAAAACCGGTAATAAGCTGTATAAGCAGCTGCAGAAGAATGTCGACAAGGCACGCAAGGACGGCGCGGACTACGTATTTATCGTAGGTCATTTGGGCATGGACGGCACTACGCCGCAGTGGAGCAGCGAAAGCGTTGCTAAAAATACTCAGGGCGTAGACGCTGTTATCGACGGACACTCTCACGAGCGTTTCACCCGTATGGTTAAAAATAAAGTCGGCAAGGATGTACTGTTGGCACAGACCGGTACTAAGCTCAAAACTATAGGCGAGCTGGTAATTACTCCCGACGGCAAGCTGAAGAGCCAGCTGATTACCGAATCCAACGGCAAGGATGCCAATATTGCAAGAGTTATTGCCCAGGAAATAAAAACCTACGAGCCTTTGCTGAAGCAGCCGGTGGGCGAAGCCTTGGTACAGCTGCGCAGCAATGATCCTGCAACCGGGGAGCGTATCGTGCGTAACCGTGAATGCAGCTTGGGCGACTTTGTTGCCGATGCCTATCGAGCAGTGCTGGATTGCAACGTAGTTCTGGTAAACGGCGGCAGCATCCGCAACGAAATCAAAACCGGCGTCATCAGCTACAACGATTTGCTGGAGGCCTTCCCCTTCGGTAATATGTGCGTAGTATTAGAGACCAGCGGACAGCAGATTCTTGATGCGCTGGAGATGGGCTCTATGAGCTATCCGGAAGAAAGCGGCTGCTTTATGCAGGTATCCGGCCTGAGCTACACGCTCGACAGCTCTGTTGCTTCCAGCGTTGAGCTGGATGCCAAGGGCAACTTTGTGCGTGTTGCCGGTGCCAGTCGCGTAAGCGATGTCAAGATTGGCGGCAAACCGTTAGACGTTAAGAAAAAATACACCGTGGGCGGAACCTCCTACATGCTCAAATTTGGTGGTGACGGTATCACAATGTTCAAGGGAGCGCGTCTGGTACAGGACGAAATGATGAGTGATGCGGATACGATTATGGAATATCTGCAGAATCATCTGAATGGCAAGGTTGGCGAGGAATATGCTAATCCTTACGGCGATGGCCGTATTGTAATCAAATAAAAAGCTTTTCCATAGTAAAATGAGGAGATGATTGTTATGTTGAAGAAACGTATGGCAATGGGAATTTTGGCCGGACTGCTGGCCTGCAGCTTTATTGCCGGCTGTGGCGGGGGTGACAAAGGCACCAGCGAGCCTCCTAAACCGAAACCGATTGCTGCTGATTTGAAGGATTTGCCGAATAAGGATGTTAAGGTCGGTATTAATACATTTAAGCTCTTTACTCTGAAAAATAATCCTAATCTGCATTTGCAAAATACTTATAGCAAGGGTATGAGGGTGGCTGTTATCGGCAGAGATATGATTTATGCCAACATTAAGGACAGACTCGTGCAGATGCAGTGGGATAAAGATGGTCTGCGCGTGTTGGACAATAATGTTGATTCTATGTCAGGTAATGCTAAGATTTCTTCCGACGGCACCAGAGGCATTTTCTATACCAATAAGAGAATGAGACTCAACTATTTCGATAGCGAAACCAAACGTATTGAAGAGGCACAAGGACGCTTCAATAACCTTGTTGTAATTCCTAAGGGCAATGCGGACAAGGCTTTGATTTGGATGAACCAGGGCGAAATGAGAAAGGTTGATCTTCGCAACGGCTACAGAGTAGGCAAGGATTTGGGCACAGTACGTAAGGAATCCAGAAGCCGTGATGCTGAGGACAAGGATAAAATCAATATTCCGCAGAGCGTTGTTGCAGACAGAAACGGTGATTTCTATGTTGGCGGCAATGCGCGTATCGGTACTCAGGATGTAGGCCTGATAAGCGTTTATGATTTCAATGGCAAGCAAAAACGCGTCATCGGCAAGGAAAAACGTGAAGACAGCAAGGCCATCAATTCCTTAACCGATATAGCTTTGACTGATGAATATCTGGTAGTCAGCGATTCCTCTGTAGACAAGCAGCAGCTGCAGATTTACAGAAAGAATACCGGCACGCTGGTTGGTACTGTAAGCTATAAGGATTTGACCGATAATAAGGAAACCAGCATCGGTGCATGTGTAAACCTGGCAAATATGCCTGATAACAGAGTTCTGGTTGCCCTCAGCAATGACAGAAAAAATATTAAAGATGAATTCTTCATCCTGCAGCTGTAATGTAGGGTAGAAGGTACGACAGAAGCTGTAAAATTTAAGAAATAAAGATTTGAACACCCCCGAAAGCTATATTTTGGGGGTGTTTGAATTATAGCTTAAATTGGATATTTGGTTTTAGCAGTGTGTATGGCTATATATGGCATAAAAATGAGCGATAATGTGGGCGATAAAATGAGCGATAAAGTTAATATTGAAATAGCAACCCCTAACCCATAACGAAAGCCTCCGACGAGTAAACTCGCCGGAGGCTTTTTAAATGCGCTGCGCGTCAGTGCTCTGCGTTGCGCATCAGTTCGATATACTGCAGCAGTTCCTTACGGGTTTTTACACCCAGCTTGCCGTAGATATTTTTGTTGTGATATTTTAAGGTGTTTTCGGTGATGCCAAGCTGGCTGATAATTGCCTTGGTAGAGCAGCCCTGAACATAAAGGTTGAAGATGTCCTCCTCCTTAGGCGTCAGCGTTGCCAGATTATCGACAAACATCTTATAGCTGTCGGGGTCGACTGTCTCCAGCTTCTTTTCAATAGCCTTTTCCAGAGCAGCCTGAGCAAAGTTGAACTGCTGTTGAGCCTGCTCGCGTTCCTGCTGAGCCTGCAGCTTCTCCTGCTGCGTCTGTTCCATCTGCAGGCGTACCTGCTGAATTTCATCCTGCAGGGCGGCAAGCTGTTCCTCCAGCTGAATATACTGGTTGGCGGTTTGCTTTTGCTTTTCCTGTGCCTCCTGCAGACGCACGGCGGCCTGACCGTATTGCTTTTGTACTTCGTTATTTTCACTTTGCAGCTGGCGCATTTTTTCGGCCTGCTGCTCGGAATGGTTCTGCAGGAATTCAAAGAACTGGTTGAGCTCCAGCACATTGGCTTGCGGAGGAGCATCGGGATTTTGCTGCAGCTGCTGCAAATCCGCTACCAGCGGGTCTACATATCTTTTGCTGAAATAACCGGCAGACAACAATGAAAGCAACAGAATAATACCCAGCATTATCAGCAGACGCATTTTAGCCTGCCTCTGCAGATGATAATAGCTGTCGGCAGGCAGCATTACTGCTACCCTGTGCTCCGAGGCACCGACCGTCAGGGGTGCAGTGAAGCCGATGAAACGCTCCTGACCGGCAGTAAATAATTCATGCTCGCCGTCAGAGCTGGTTTTTATAGTAGCATTGACGAAGGAGGCCGGATTGGAAAGCTGTCCCTGGTATTCGTTGTCCGCTTTTTTATCGAGGATAGCGGTAATCAGAGGATAGCCCTTGTAATTGGCCTGTTTGGTGCGCTGTTGGAAGTACACGCTGCTGATTTCGAAGCCGCAGACGCCGATAATCTTGCCGTCATTACTGTTAATGGGCATCAGGAAAAGACGGGACTGCTCCCAGCTTTCTTTAAGGTGGGCAACGTCTGTCAGGATATATTGTTGGGAAATATTGTTTTCCTTGGCATGCAAAAGCGTATCAGCCTGCGGATAGGCGTGGATATTGAGTTCCATTTGCCAGGTGCTGTAAAGGCTGATGTTATTATTGCGTGCAACCTGTGGGTTGCCGCGGAACATACAGATTTCGTTGAACAGAGTGTTTTCGGAATAGATGTTAGTGAATTTGAGAAAAAGACCGTTATAGGTAGGCTCCAGCAGATTCGTGTTGACGCTGGCGTTAATCAGGTACAAGGCGCCGCTGGCCGGTGCCTGCTGCATTTTGGCGGCAAGTGTCTGGTAGGTCGCCTGCTGGATGGCTGTCAAAGCCTCGGGATTGTTGTTCAGGGCATCATAATTATTATAAATGCCATGGTCCAGCATAACTCGGTTGATATCCTGCTGCAGCTGCTGCGACAAATCGATATTGTGAGCAGCCAATGCATTCATTTGGCGTTTGATATCGTTGGTACGGGTGTTAAGCTCATATTCAAGAAAGCGGTCGATATCATGGCTTGGCGGCTGCAGTATGCCGATAACGTTTAACAGGATCAGCATAGCAGAACCTGCCAGCAGAACCAGTGACAGCAGGTAAATAATGAAACGGCTGCGCATGGAACGCTTATTATGCCATATTTCCTTGCATATAAGCAGCAGTCTTTTTATTTTGGTGAGCTTCGTGAGCATTACGAGCCTCCTTGGTAGGATTTTTTGGCTTATTGCTTGTAATTCAGCAGCTTCTGATAACTTTCTTCTACTAACTTATCAAGCGTTTGCTGTGGGTTGGCACCGTTGGCAATTTGCTGCAGATATTGCTGATGGGCAGCGCGCAGAATGTTTTTGCTGCCGTATTCCAGATTCTGCTGGATATCGGCGGCCTTGTGCGGCAGATGCAGCCAGGTGCCTTTTTTGTATACCTGCTGCATGCAGGTATACAGCTTGCGGTATTTGAAGTTATGCACATCCTGCGGATTATTCAGCAGCTTTGGCAGTGCTTCCTTATTGGTTGGCAGGTAGCCTGCTTGCATTGCAAAATTCAAATTGCTGTTTTCCTGCGCCAGCCATTTGGCAAAAACAACGGCACCAAGGTTCTTGCGTTCATCTGTGCTTTTGATGGCTAATAATCCTACACCGCGCTGTAGCAGTGTTACTTTGCCGCCGCTGAAAACAGGGCAGGGGTAATAGTTGGTAACAATGGTTTCACGCGTGTTGTCGGGATTGGTAACGTAATCGCGCATATAAAGAATAGCGGCGGTGGAGCCGACGTTGCTGATTAAATCGCCTGTTTTCCAGGCATCTGCGGCATAACCCTTTTCAATGCCCAAACCACCGGCAATAGCAGGCTCGGCTGCGGCACGGAAGATACGCTTGAAGTTGGAGCTGGCAAGATCCGGCTTGCCGTCCTTGATTAACGGGTCGCCCAAGGAAGCCATGCTCGTCAGGTAATAGTTATAGAAGTCATCCAGCTGGCACATGTTTTTGCCACCGGTCCAAGTATAATACTTGCGGCAGAGCGCAAAAAGCTTGTCATAATCGGCAAAATCTTCAATGCTGGCACCGGTTGCCGCAGCAAAGCGGTCAAAATATGTCTGGTTGACAAAAAGCAGCTCGGTGGATTTTGCTACAGGCAGCATCAGCAGCTCCTTATCCTGGTAGCCTTCGGCTAAAAATTCCGGCTGATAAACAGCTAAATCATCTTTATCAAGGTATTTGTCCCAATGCAGCAGTTTATCGTGCATTGTGGGAATAACACGCGGATAGGCGGTAAAAAGGTCGGGCAGCGGCACTGCGCCGGGCTCCTGCTTGGCAGAGGCGAATAAAGCCTTGTCGATAACATTGGAGCTGCTCACGGAGGCAACCTTGACAATGACGCCCTTGGCCTTACCTTCAGAGGCATTAAATTTTTCAATTGTATCATTAAACGGAGAATTAGTCTGGTTACCGTAAGCATGCCAGATGGTGAGCGTTACCGGTTTGGCCGGGTCGAGTGATGCCTTACTGCCGCAGCCGCTGCTGAAAGCAGTAATAAGACAGAGCAGTAACAGCACCAACATACTGTATAATGAAGCAGAAAATTTTTTTGATACAACGGACATGAAAAAACCTCCTGAAAGGGAATTTTTAAAGAAAAAAGATAAAAAATAAGGAAAATTTACCCTTATCCTACCCGAATTCGCCATTTGGTGTAGTGACTAAATGCGGTTTTTATATTAAACTTAAGGCAAGGAAGCGGAAAATAGCTTACCTGCACAGATGATTTGCTAAGATTGTCTAACAATTAGTTTATCACAAATCAAAGTATTAGTGAATAGCTTTTTACTACAGATAAGGATAAGATAAATATTTTACAATTTCTTATCTGATAAGTGTACGTCTGTTTTATTCAAAGTCCTGTTAATATTAAGCGGGTTTTGATAAAATATAATTGTTAATCTTTTAGTGATACAAAAGGAGGTTGTATTATGGGTTTAATTAAAGCGGCAATGGGCGCTGTAGGCGGCGTACTGGGCGACCAATGGAAAGAGTTTTTCTATTGCGAAAGCATGCCTCCCGAGGTTCTGGTAACCAAGGGTATGAAGCGTACGTCCAGCCAAGGACGCAGCTCCAACACTTCTGCAGAAGACAACATTATCAGTAATGGCAGCGTTGTTGCTGTCAACGAAGGTCAGTGCATGATTATCGTTGAGCAGGGCAAGGTTGTAGATATGTGCAACGAGCCCGGCGAATATGTATACGATACTTCTACTGAACCGTCTATCTTTACCGGCGATCTGAAAGATAATGTAAAGGCAATTTTCGGTCAGATCGGTAAACGTTTCACCTTCGGCGGTGACCCCGGCAAGGACCAGCGCGTATATTACTTCAATATGAAGGAAATTTACGGCAACAAGTTTGGCACCGCTCAGCCGATTCCAGTACGCCTGATTGATAACAACTTAGGCATTGATTGGGAAGTTGGCATCCGTTGCTTCGGTGAATACAGCTACAAGATTACTAATCCGCTGCTGTTCTACACCAATGTATGCTCCAACATCACTGACGAATATCGTCGTGACCAGATTGACAGCCAGATGAAGAGCGAGCTCATGATGAGTCTAGGCGTTGCCCTCGGTACGCTCACTGAAAACGGTATGCGCTACAGCGCACTGCCGCGTCATGGCAAAGAAATCGCTAACGCTTTGAACGAAGATTTGAGCGACCAATGGCGTGACCGCCGTGGTGTAGAGGTTTATTCCTTCGCACTGGCAAGCGTAACCATGTCTGAGGAAGATGCTCAACGTCTGAAAGATATCCAGATGCTCAGCAATCCGAACCGTGCAGCCGCAGCTATGGCTGGCGCTACTGCAGACGCTATGCGTATTGCAGCTGGCAATGAAGGCGGCATGGGTGCAATGGGCGGCTTTGTTGGCATGAATATGGCCGGAATGGCCGGTGGCGCAAATGTGGCTGGCTTGTTTGCCCAAGGACAACAGCAGCAGATGTATGCTCAGCAGAATCCTTACGGCCAACAGCCTCCTTACGGACAACCGCCTTATCCGCAACAGCCGCAACCTCCTACTCCGCCGCCGGCCGCCCCTGCCGCCCCTGCGGCAGCAGCACCGGCAGCAGATGCCTGGACCTGCAGCTGTGGCACTACCAACACCGGTAAGTTCTGCGCTAACTGCGGCGGCAAGAAGCCTGAGCCGAAACCGGCAGAGGGCAGCTGGACCTGCAGCTGTGGCACTACCAATACCGGTAAGTTCTGCGCTAACTGCGGCAGCAAGAAGCCGGAAGACAAACCGGCAGAGGATGGCTGGACCTGCAGCTGCGGCGCTGTAAACAAAGGCAAGTTCTGCGCTGAATGTGGCAGCAAGAAGCCTGAGGGAGCACCGCTGTACAAGTGCGATAAGTGTGGCTGGGAGCCGCCAGATCCGCACCATCCGCCTAAGTTCTGCCCTGAGTGCGGCGATATTTTCGACGATAACGACAAACAATAACCTCATATATTAACAGCTTGCGTCAGATGCGAATGCAAGCATGATGTATGCTCCTATGCTGCCCCCTTTCGCCTCACTGCGTTCGGCACCTTCCCCGAGGGGAAGGCAAGAAGGTTAGCAAAAAACAATAGGTGAATCGAAAGCCTTAGTGAGCAATTAACATATCGTGCAAGGAATAGCAATTTTAGCAAATAAGTGTCTGGAACCATAGAAACAAGGCAACCGAAAACTAAAAGTTACTTGCGAACAAAATCGGCGCCGCACGTTTCGTCCTGGTTCCACACGAAATTTGCGTTGTGCCCTTTGGGCACTGGAAAATTGCTTCTGACTGGAACGATATTTAATTGCGATGTACAACCACCTTTCATGAGTGGAAGGCAAGATGTCGAAATAGGCGACTAAAGGGGGAGCTGGAGCAATTAAAATTGCATAACTATATTTTAACGAGGTGATATTATGGCTGAAACCTCTGTAGGCTATAAGTGCCCTAACTGCAGCGCGCCGCTGACGTTTTTGCCAGGTCATGATAAGGTGACCTGCGAATACTGCGGTACCGAGCTGGAAGTTAAGACTATAGAAGAAATGTATGCCGCCAAGGAAGCCGCTGCTGCCAAAGCGCAGGCTGCCAAGGAGGCTAAGTGGGATACCTCTGCTGCTGGCAGCGAATGGGAAGCTGAGGAAGCAGAGCAGATGAAGGCCTTTACCTGCTCCAGCTGCGGTGCGCAGATTGTGAGCGACGGCAACACCATGGCAACAGAATGCTGCTACTGCGGCAGCCCGACCATGCTGCCGAGCCGTTTCGAAGGTATGCTGAAGCCGGACTTCATCATTCCCTTCAAGAAAACCAAAGAGGAAGCTGTTGCTGCCCTCAAAGAATTCTATAAGGGAAGAACTCTGCTGCCTAACTCCTTTACGGCCAACAATCGTGTGGAGGATATTCAGGCAATGTATGTACCGTTCTGGCTGTTTGACTCCAAGGTTAGCGCCAGCGGCAGCTATCAGGGTGCCAGCGACAGTGTTTATGAAACCGATGATGAAGTTGTTACAACTACCGTTGTGTATAACTGCGAACGTGAAGGCACCATGTCCTTTGAGCGCATTCCTGTAGATGGCAGCGAGAAGATGGACGATACCTTTATGGAAAGCATTGAGCCGTTTGATTACAAAGAAATGGTTCCCTTCAGCACCGCTTATCTGACAGGCTTTTTGGCAGATAAGTATGATGTGGATGCCGAGGCTGCTGTAGCTCGTGCGGATGCGCGCGTTGTCAAAAGTGCCGAGGGCTGCCTGGCAGATACCGTTACAGGCTATACCCGTGTAACCAGCAACGGTGACTGCGCAGTTATTAAGGATGAAAATGCTGTGCATTATGCAATGGTGCCGGTATGGATTCTGTCCACACGCTTTGAAGGTAAGCCCTATACCTTTATGATGAACGGTCAGACGGGTAAGGTTGTCGGCAGTCTGCCGATTGACTATGGCAAGCTGCGTAATTACACTGCCCTGACCTTTATTATTGTAACAATTATCAGCTACTTCATTGTGAAGTTCATGTTATAAGGAGGTGCCGGAATGAGAAAGTTATTTGCAATCTTAACCATGCTGGCAGCCCTTATGTTAGCCAGTGTAACAGCCTTTGCTGCGCCCAGCCTGGTGGATAACGCCAAGATTCTTACGCCGCAGCAGCGTCAGGCAGTTCTGGCGGAGCTGCACAAGCAGGAGCAGGCGCATAATGTGCGCATTGCTGTTGTAACCATGAAGACTATTGGCGGTGCCGTTCCCGGTGAATATGCCAATAAGCTGCTCGACGATGTTTATAATGACGGTGCCAAGGGCAATATGGTATTGCTGCAAGTTACCAACACCCGTAAATGGTATATTGCTACCGATAAACAGCTGAAGCAGGTTATCGTTGGCAATGAAGCTACTGAGTATATGAGCAAGCCGATGGTTGCAGAGTTCAAGAAAGATAATTATGCCCAAGGCTACATCACCTATGCTCAAAAAGCAGGCGAGCTCCTTGAGTATTACGAAAAGGAAGGCGAGCCGTGGGATCCTAATGCAGGCTTCAACTGGTTTGCTTTAGTAATTGCTGCCGGTATCGGCGGTGCTGCAGCCTATGGCTGTCGTGCTCTGCTTATTAGTGGCATGAGCAATGTCCGTGAAGCTGTTGAAGCAAATGCTTACCTTGATAAGCAAACCTTTGCGCTGACGCACAGCAATGACACTTATCTGTACACCAACATTTCTGCTGTTCCGAAGTCTAAATCCAACGGCGGCAGCAGTGACGATGGTTCTGTAAGCGAAAGCTCTGCTGATAGTGATCATGGCGGCGGCGGTGGCAGCTACTGATATTGAAATGAGCTGAAACTTTTTGCGGCTGCGATTGTTTATCGTGGCCGCTTTTTTAGCAGGAGGTTATTATGCGCAGGACGACTATAAATTCAGGCTTTTTTATCTGCTTTATTGCCAACCTGATAGTGAACTGGGAATGGGGGTTTATCGCGGTGCTGCTTTGGGGCTTTAGCTACTGGTTTAATCTTTCGTGGTATCCGGCAGCGGCTATGGCTGTTTTGTGGCTCCTGATGGGCTTTTCTCTGACCTGGATGATTATCTGGGGCTCGTCGGCGCGCGATAATTACCGTCCCAATCAGCAGCTGAAAAATATTAATCCCTATTCGCCCAAGAATGAGGATGTGCTGCCCAAAAACAAAAAGTGAATCAGCTTTGCCGGCTCGGCCGACGGAGCGATGTGTACGTAAAAACGCCGTGGCTGCGGCAGGCTATCAACCTGCTGCGAAAGCCGCGGCGTTTTGCTGTGCGTAGATAAATTTTTCCTGCTAAGATAGCAATCTTTTTACTTTTTCAGGCTCTTGTAAATAGCGTCCAGGTTTTCTTCCATGCGGGTAAGATATGTTTTCTCGCCGTTGCTGCATTCGATAGTATATATTTCCTGCGTTGTGGCACCAACCTCACGCGCCAGTGTTTCCGATGTTTTGGGGCTTACCGCTTCTTCTACGAAGATAGTTTTTACATTGTGCTCCTTGCAGTAGGCTGTAAGCTTGGCAAGGTTTTGTGCGCTCGGTTCACCGCTGGCAAAAACGTCCTCAATGCTTTGCTGCTGCAGGCCGAAGTCACGGCACAGGTAAGCAAAGGCAGCATGGCCGGTGACAAAGTTTTTTTGCTCCAGCTTGGCAAATTTTTTCTGATTGGCAACAAGCAATGCCTGCAGCTTTTGATTGTATTCTGCGGCATTATGGCGGTAGAAATCGGCGTTAGCCTTATCTGCGGTTGCTAGTGCTTCGGCAATATTATTTACCTCTGTCTGCGCGCAGCTCAGGCTCAGCCAGGTGTGCGGGTCATACTGTCCGTGTGCTCTGATTTCATCGGCTTCTGTAAGGCTGATGCGGTCGGTTCCCTTGGCAGCTTCTACGATGACGAGCTTGGGATTGGCGGCGGCCTGCGTTGCCTGCTCCACCCAGCGCTCCATACCTGTACTGTTGTAAATCAGAATGTCTGCCTTGCTAAGTGCCTGCATAGTTTTAGTAGTAGGCTGAAAATCATGCGGCTCTGTGCCGTCGGGAATCAGGGAGGTTATATGAATTTTATCCTGTCCTACGGCCTGAGCAAATTCTCTCATAGCATTAAAGGTTACTACAACCCGCAGCTTATGGTCCGCAGCGGGTGCAGGCTCTTTGCTGCCGCAGCCTGCCAGCAGATTGCAGAGCAGCAGTGTGCAAATACAAAAAATAATATTGAGCTTTTTCATGGGCTCTCCTCCTCATTTAAACACAGATAAACGCAAATGATTTGCATATTATAACGAATTTTATCATAACACCCGTGAACTTTCTTGTCAAGCTAAATGCAAATGACTTGCATATTTGCCGAGCGAGGTCTATAATATTTACTACAACAAAACGGCAGCGCATGCTGTCACAGATAAATGAAGGAGCCACTATGATAGAACTGAAGCATATAGAATTTGCCTATGAATATGGCAGCGAGCTGCTGCGCGATATCAATATGCAGGTAAATGACGGCGAATATATTGCCATTGTCGGCGAAAACGGCAGCGGCAAAAGTACGCTGGTCAAGCTGCTGTTGGGCTTGCTGGAGCCGTCAAAAGGTGAATTGAAGAATACTTTTAGCAGCATCGGCTACGTGCCGCAGCGCTTTGAAACTCTCAACAGCCAGTTTCCGATAACCGTATATGAGGTAATGGAATATTACCGCAGGATATTAAAAGTAGCGGATAAGCAGGCTGTACGCCGTTGTCTGGAGCTGATGCATGTTTACGACCTGCGTGACCGTCTTATCGGTACGCTGAGCGGCGGCCAGTGCCAAAAGGTGCTGATTGCCAGAGCACTGCTGGGCAGTCCGCAGCTGCTGATTTTTGATGAGCCTTCTACCGGCATTGATGTCAAGAGCCAGCAGGAGCTGTACAAATTTATGCAGGAGCTGCATGAGCAGGGGATTACTATTATCACAGTAGAGCATAACCTGAAATTTGCGGCGCGTAATGCCGATAAAATGTACCATGTTATGAACGGTCATGGTCATTTCTGTAATCCGCAGGAATATGTGCAGGAATATATGCAGGATAATGTAGGAGGTGCGGAATAATGCTGGAATACACTTTTATGCAGAACGCACTGCTGGTTTCTGTACTGATTTCCCTGATGTGTCCTATGATTGGCATGTTTTTGGTGCTACGACGCTATTCCATGATCGGCGATACGCTGGCACATGCATCGCTGGCCGGCGTAGCGGTGGGCCTCTTGGTTAAGGTGAATCCGATTATCAGCGCCTTTGCCGTAACTTCTGTTTTTGCCGTGCTGATTGAGGTTTTGCGTCAGCGCTTCCGCCGCTATGCGGAGCTTATATTGGTTATAATTCTGTCGCTGTCTGTCGGTATTGCGATTACGATTATCAGCAGTGGTATGGTACATACTAATGTAGAAGCTTTTTTGTTCGGTAGCATTCTGACCGTAACGCCTGACGATGTGCTGGCGGTAGCAGTGCTATGTGTAATTTCGCTTGCTGCTGTTTACTTTTTATATCCGCAGCTGGTTATGCTGGCCTTTGATGAGGACGGCGCCAAAATTGCCGGCGTAAAAACGCGTCTGATTAATTATATCTTTGCTCTGCTAGTAGCAGCGATGGTTGCTGTTTCTATCCGTGTGGTAGGCATTCTGGTCATCAGCTCGCTGATTGCGCTGCCGGTAGCAGCGGCGCTGCAGCTGGGCAAGGGCTTTAAGGTGACGATGCTGGCAGCTATGGTGCTGAGCTTTATCGCTATTATTACAGGCCTTGTGACCTCCTATTGGCTGGGTGCGGCGCCGGGCGGTGTAACCGCTTTGGTTTCGGTGGCATTGCTGCTGCTGATTATCATTTATAAAGAAATACGTGCTGTCTTATAAAGAAGGGGTAGAAAGATGACTGATACAAGTTCTGCGGCAGATTATCGCGATTATCTGCATCGCTACGGATTAAAAAATACCCGTCACAGACAGCTTATCCTGCAGCTGCTGCTGGCGAGCGAGGGCGTGCTGACGGCTGAGGATATTTATCAGCAGCTGTGTGAGCAGGGCGCAGAGATAAATTTCTCTACGGTTTACCGTATCCTGGAAAATTTTACGCAAAAGGGACTGACGGAAAAAAGCTTTCTGACGGATGCACGCAAGTACGGCTTTGTGCTGCACGCATTGGGACACAGGCATCGCCTTATCTGTCTGCGCTGCCATCGGATTGTGGAGGTAGACCATTGCCCAATTGCTGATTTCGAGGAACAGCTGGCAGGTAAAACGGAATTTGCTATCGTAGGACATAACCTGGAATGGTATGGCTATTGTCCGGAATGCCGCAAGCAGAAATAGCAGGAAAATTTTTAAAAAAAGCTTGCAAAGCAGCGTAAGCAATGATATAATTATTAAGCTTGTATATAACTATATATACTTCTTCTGCTCCCGGAGAGACGGGGGCCAAAGTCCAAAGGAGGAGGTGATTTCGTGAACGCATACGAAGTCATGTACATCGTTAAACCTGTTGAGGATGAGGCTTGTGAAGCAGTTGTTGCTAAATTCGAGAAACTCATCACTGCAAACGGTGGTAATGTAGAAAAAACCGATCGTTGGGGCAAAAGACGCCTTGCTTATGAGATCCAGGACCTGAATGAAGGTATCTATGTTCTCGTAACCTTCCAGGCTGACGCCGCTGCTGTTAAGGAACTTGATCGTGTTATGAAAATTACCGATGAAGTACTGCGCCATATGATTATCAGAAAGGGTGAATAATCAATGAACAAGATTATTCTGTTGGGCAGACTTACTAGAGATCCGGAAGTGCGTTATACGCCGACCGGTAAAGTTGTTTGTCAGTTTACTCTTGCAGTAGACAGACCTTTTGCCAATCAGGAAGGCCAAAGAGAAGCTGATTTTATTCCGGTAGTAATCTGGGGTAAACAAGCTGAGACATGCGGTAACAGTCTCACCAAAGGGCAGCGCGCGCTTGTTGAAGGCCGCCTGCAAATCCGTAGCTATGATGGCAAGGATGGCAACAAACGCTGGGTAACCGAAGTAATCGCTGATCGCTTCGAGTTTATTGAGCGCAAAGCTGATGCCGCTGCTGCTCATAGCAATCCGACTCGCTCTGCTGCGCCGGCTCAAGACGGCGGTATGGGTGGTTTCGGACAACAGGTTCCCTTTGATGAGGAAATTCCATTCTAATTTAAGGGAGGTTATGCAATGAAACGCGAAAGAGGCAGAAGACCTAGAAGAAAAGTTTGCAGCTTCTGTGTTGATAAAGTTGAAGAAATCGATTACAAGGATGCAAATAAGCTGAAACGCTATATCACCGAACGTGGTAAGATTTTACCGCGCCGTATTTCCGGTACCTGCGCTAAGCACCAACGCCAATTGACCGTAGCAATCAAACGCGCTCGCTGCGTTGCTTTGCTGCCGTTCACCTGCGAATAATTCGCACGGCGGTCTAAACGAAACTTATACCCCGTAGCCATTTGGCTGCGGGGTTTTCGTTTATGTAAAAATCACAAAAAGTTTACTTATTCACGCAGGCGTTAACATGATATAATATTAGTAGTACTATACATACGAGGTGAATTGCATGAAAACATCTTTGAAAACCTTATTTTTGACTTTTGTTTTTACGATGCTTTGTACAGCAATGGCTTTTGCCTATAATCCCGGTCAGCGTACCATCCATCTTTTGGGTGATACTCTGAACAGTGACAAGCATCCTGTACATCTGGTTGTAACCCAGACAATTGATATGCGTGAGGTGCTGACTGCCGAAGCTTATGCCAAGCTGCCGACCGCACAGCAAAAGCGCACCAACCGTACGGAATACAATGAAGCTAACGGCATCAATGCCGAGCGTATTACTACTACCGACGGTGACGGCAAGGTCATCAAGGATACCGTTTCCTTTGTGAAGAATGGTTATTGGTATACTATTGACTATCTCAATAAAAACTATGACAGAGTTCCTGAGCTGCCGGGCATGAGCGTTCCTTTTGCCGAAACCTTAATCAGCTGGTTCAATGTACGTCCGCAGGGCGGCAATGATGCAGTCACCGGCTATGATTATGATAAGATGACCAAGGGCACCAACAGCCTGAACTTCTATTATGCAAAGGATACCGATGACTGGAAAGGCTACGAAGTAAGCTATCTGCCTATTTTTAAGGTTCTGGAGGTTTCCAACACCGTGGATGAGGCAACTGCCTTTGCTCTGCCGCCTGCAGATTTCAAGGCTGTAGCAAATCCTTCTATGCGTGCTTACGCTAACAGACTGTTGGATAGACAGTGAGTCCTGTAAGCTGATTATATTTTTTCAAAGGGGGAATACCAATGTTTAAAAAATTATTAGTTTTGCTTTCTATGCTGGCTGTGCTGGCAATGAGCGCAGTAGCTTTTGCTGCACCGGCTAAAAGCCATCAGCAGATGGTTATTGATGCTGCACGTGCCGAGGTTCCTGCTGCTGCTGTATTTTATGGCTATAAGGAAGAAGACGGCGAAGCTGTTTTGAACTTCCGCGATAATGACAATTATCTGGAATACGAGGTAGAGGTTATTCTGGCAACTACCAAGGTTAAGGAAGTAGAAATTAAAGGCAGCAATATTGCCGGCAGCACGATGATGGTAAAAACTCCTGAGGATATCAGACAAATCGTTTTGGAAGCATATCCCGATGCAAGAAATATTGTCATCGGAACCGAAAAAGAAGGCAACAATGTACATTATGAGGTTGAGTTCATTACTGCAAGATATAAAGTAGAAGCTGACATGAACCCGGTAACCGGTGCATTTGCCAAGAGAGAGCTGGAATATTTCTAAGCTTAAGTCAAAAATCAGAGGCAGTCTGCGGACTGTCTCTTTTTTATCCTGCGGAAGAGTGCCATTTTACGTCAAAACATTGCATATCATAGCATATTATTGTAAAATATATTAGATACAGAGTTTTTAACGCACTAAATATATATGACGAGGAGCGATTTACGTGAGTACAAATTTAGAAGTCGGTATCGTTGGCCTGCCTAACGTAGGCAAAAGTACCCTGTTTAATGCTATTACCAAAGCTGGCGCAGAAGCAGCAAACTATCCCTTCTGCACAATTGAACCTAATGTAGGTGTCGTTGATGTGCCTGATAAACGCTTAGATGTTCTGAGCGATATGTTTAAATCCAAAAAGATTGTTCCGGCAGCTATGCGCTTTGTAGATATTGCCGGTCTGGTAAAGGGCGCAAGCAAGGGCGAAGGCCTGGGCAATAAGTTCCTGTCCCACATCCGTGAGGTAGACGCTGTTGCCGAGGTTGTACGCTGCTTTGAGGATGGCAACATCACCCACGTTGAGGGCAGCATTGATCCCTTGCGTGATATTGATATCATCAACACCGAGCTGTGCCTGGCTGATATGGAAACCGTTGAAAAGCGTCAGGAGCGCCTGGTGAAGCTGGCAAAAACCGGCGATAAAAAGGTTAAGCTGGAGCAGGCTGTAATGGAAAAGGTTATGGCCGGCCTTTCTGATGGTGTGCCGGCACGCCGCCTTGGCCTGACTGAGGAAGAGCAGGAGTTCCTGGGCGAGCTGCATCTGCTGACCATGAAACCTGTTCTGTACATTACCAACGTTGCTGAGGGCGAGGTTGCCGATCCGTCCGGTAACGAGCATGTACAGGCTGTAAAGAAATATGCTGCAGAAGAAAATGCTGAGGTTATCGTTGTTTCCGCTAAGATGGAAAGCGAAGTTGCCGAGCTTCCGGAAGAAGAGGCTAAGGAATATCTGGAAATGGCAGGCCTGGAGGAAACCGGTCTGGACCGCCTGATTAAAGCAGGCTTCAAGCTGCTTGGCCTTATGACCTTCCTGACTGCCGGCGAAATGGAATCCCGTGCCTGGACTATTAAACTGAATACCAAGGCTCCGCAGGCAGCAGGCAAAATCCATACCGACTTTGAGCGTGGCTTTATCCGTGCGGAAATCGTTTCCTTTGATGATCTGGTAGCCTGCGGCAGCAAGGCTGCAGCCCGTGAAAAAGGCCTGGTTCGTCTGGAGGGCAAGGATTACGTTATGCAGGACGGCGATGTTGTTGAGTTCCGCTTCAACGTATAATTTATAACAGCATAATATGCAACCTGAGCGCAGCAAGCGAAAGCGTGCTGCGCTTTTTGCTGTTGGGGGATGTATTATCTTAAAAAGATGCGCGGTAAGTTTGTGTAATTCAAACTACAAAAATGCAAAAAGCAGAAGTTTGTAGAATTGATTACACAAACTCTGCAAAATTGAAAGTTTGTAGAATTGATTCTATAAACTTGGCAAAATTGACGATTTGTGATATGCTTTAGATGAATCTCGCAATGTAGGGAGGGAAGGTTACATGTTGAAACAGGAAGCACAACTATATCAGCGTCGTGTTTATTTAAATAAGCTAATTGCATTTCAGGATACGGAGCCAGTAAAAATTATAACCGGCATTCGTCGTTGTGGTAAATCAAGCTTGCTGAAGCTTATGATAAAGCATCTGCTTGAGCAGGGAAAAACACACGAACAAATAATTTTCATGAACTTTGAGTCAATGCAGTTTAGCAATATGTCTGTGCGTGAGCTTTATGAATATGTTAAGGCTCGTTTGCCACAGGATAAAAAGGCATATTTGTTTTTTGATGAAATTCAGCGTATAGAGCAGTGGCAGGATGCGATTAATTCGTTCAGAGTAGATTTTGCTTGTGATATTTATGTTACCGGTTCGAATGCCTATCTGCTATCTGGTGAATATGCAACTTATCTTGCCGGGAGAAGTGTCGAGATAAAAATGCTGCCCTTATCTTTCGCAGAGTTTATTGAATTCCAAGGCTTTTCTATTAAAGAGAAAAAGGATATAACCGGTGTAATACGTAAAAAGATTTATGATAACGAAGGCGATTTGGCTGATGCACAAGAACTATTAGCTCTTTATATGCGCTTTGGAGGGATGCCGGGACTGGCCGACATAGATCTCAACATAGATAATGCCTTGGTTTTATTAGATGGAGTGTATTCTACGGTTGTCGTCAGAGATATTCTTGAACGTGAATTACGCAAGGAGCAGCGTCAGATAACAGATTCTGCGCTTTTACGCAGATTGATAATGTTTTTAGCAGATAATATAGGTAATAGTACTTCTGTTACATCTATTAGTAATATGCTCATTAATCAAAAGCTCTTGGAGAATAATACGAAAAAAAATAAGCCAGCCGTACAGACTTTGCAGACATATATTTCTGCCTTGCTTGAGGCATATGTGTTCTATGAAATTAAGCGTTTTGATATTAAAGGCAAAGATTATCTGAGAACATTGAGTAAATATTATATTGTGGATGTTGGCTTACGTAATTACCTTTTGGGTTTTCGTGATGTTGATACAGGCCATATTATAGAAAATATCGTTTACTTCGAGCTGCTCAGGAAGGGCTATGATGTAGCTATTGGTAAGATTGATGATAAAGAGATAGATTTTATTGCAGTGAACGCAGAACGTAAAATTTATATTCAGGTAACGGAATCAATGAATGATCCTGCGACGAGGGAGAGAGAATTTGCACCGCTAAGGAAAGTGAAAGATAATTATGAGAAAATAATTATTGCTAATGAGGTTCTCAATCCTGCGACGCAAGATGGAATAAGAATAATTAAGCTGATAGATTTTCTGTTGGATGAGTAAAATCTTTGGTATAGGGATATGGTATAATAATGTAAAAATACGGATATGCTTATTGGAGGTGTGGCGATGTACGAACAGATTGTAGCTTGGTGGCAGACGAAAAATATTCAGACAGATGCAGACTTAGAAGAAGCATTTAACGGGCATGTAATTTCTTTTGCTTATAACTCCGGTAATATTGAAAATCCTAATGTAACATATCATGATACACGCGAAATTTTTGAGCATGACGGCGTTACAAGCTATACCGGCGATATCCGTACCTTATTTGAGATTCGCAATGCCAAATTAGCTAATGAGTATTTTTTTGCAGCGTTTAATGAACGTAAGCCTATTGATGAAAATTTGATAAAAGAAATCCAAAAACGCCTGACGCTCAATACGTATGATCCTTTGCGCTGGAAAAAAGGAGAACGGCCCGGTGAATACAAAAAGGGCGATTATGTTACAGGCAAGAATGAAACTGGTGCCTGGCCGGAGGATGTGCCGGACGAAATGCAGGAGCTTATAGAAGATATTGGCGATGTTGACGATAAGAATGCCTTAACAGCAGCAGCCTTTTTTCATGCTAAGTTTGAAAATATCCATCCGTTTGCCGATGGCAATGGGCGCACAGGACGCTTGGTGATGAATTATCTGCTAGTTATACATAATCATCCGCCGATTGTTATCCATCAGGAGGATAGAAAGGCGTATTTTGAAGCGCTGGAGGCGTGGGATGAAGAGCAGAACCTGCAGCCGTTGAAGGACTTTTTGCGGGCGCAGACGGTGAAAACATGGGAGAAGCAGGTACTTAGGAGAAGAAGATAGAGGCGAATATGTACTTAGTTATTTGCAAAATCAGTGAAGTTTTTGTATAAAATAAAAAGAGAGGGCTACCGATGGGCGGTTCTCCAAAGCATTTAGCTAAAAAATAGCTGTCACGGTTTGGAGGTAAGGATGGCTATTTTTTGCGCGAAGAATTTCGATACAGATTTTAATGTAGCCGAAAATAATCATGATGATATTGCAGGTTTGTAATAAACAGTTTATAAAACAAGCGTAGGAGACAAGAAGAATCTCGTTCCCTACGCTTTAAGTTATTTTATAAAGTTTTTTATGTAATCGTACCATAAAGAGTTCTATGTTCAGGCTCATTACGCAACTCTCCTCGTATAATATGTTTGTAAGCCAAAGCCGCCACGCCTACAACGTAAACTTT
>CAVKUS010000005.1:0-82801 GCA_963659725.1 Bacteroides sp. CAG:545
CGCCTGCTGCGTAGTTGTCAGCTGCTTCGCCGTTGCCGGTGTGTGCGTAGAAGATATTGGTGTTACCGCTGTAGTTGTCAATAGTCAGGCTGTTAGCATCCTTCTGGAAGATGTTGCCTGCTTTGGCATCGCTTGCACCGCCAACGAGGTTAGCGATTTCGCTGCCGGTAAATTTATATTTTTCCCATTCGGAATCGCCGTATACATAACCGTACTTCTCGTTGTTCCAGGAAGCGCCGTTGGTCAGAGTCAGGTTCATGGAACCGCTCAGGCCTGCTTCTTTTTCAGCGTCGGTGAAGTGTTTGTAGGCAACGCCGGTCCATGTGGATTCAGCATCGGTCAGCTTCAGGTTGATGACAGATTCCTTGCTGTCGCTGGCAAATTTTTGGCCTTGTTTACCGAAGAGGCCTGCATTACCCTTAACGGTAACAGTCTTGCCCTCGCCACCTACGTTAACGGTAGCCAGAGCTGCACCCAGAGCATGGAAGCCGTAGCCTTCCTCGCTGCTGTTGTTCTTGATTTCGATGTCGGCAGCGCCCAAGTTAACGGTTGCACCGTCTGCCGCAACCACACCGGAGCCATGAGCTGCGATAGTAGTCTTGCCGTCAACGGTTACGTTTGCACCTGCGCCGTTAGCGTTGATGCCGGCAATGTTTCTCCAGGAGGATTCGCCCAGAGTAGTGGTGTTCTGGCCTTTGATAACGTTATCAATAGCCCAGTCTTCGCCGTCCTTAGCCATGGTCAGATCGCCATGCAGCTTAATTTCGGCATTTCCGTTAGCGTTAACACCGTAAACATTGTTGTAGCCGTGAGCCTTAATAGCAGTATTACCGGTAACCTCTACCACAGCCTTCTCGCCTGCGCTCTTAGCATAGATGCCGATTGCGCTGCCTTCGCCGATCATCGGGTTACCGCTGCTGGTCTTGCGGCTGTAGGTGTTGTCGATATTGATGTCCAAAGTGCCTGCAGTAACGCTTGTTGTGCTGCCTGCAATGCTGTTGTCGATACCGCGCAGCGGAATTCTGTTATTCAGAATACCTGCATTTTTATCAGGCGGAACAGTCTTGTCATCCAAAGCTACGTTCAGCTTCAGAGTCTTGTCCTCAGCCTTGATTACCAGATTTTCAACGCCTGCGGCATTCTGTACAGCAGCACCGCTGATGATATAGGAGCCTGCCCAATCGGGATCTGCTTCCTTATGAGTCATCTGGTTAACGGTTACGCTTGCGTCCTCAGTAAATACATAGGACAGGTCCTCCTGCTGTACTGCGCTGTAAACGCCCTGCTTCTCGCCGGTGATAGCATCGGTAAAGGTAGTCTTTTCGCCTGTGCCCGGTTCAACGGTTTCTTCTTTAGTGTAGCCCTTACCGGTATCCTTGTTGAATTTAATGGTGTCAAACTTCATGGTCTGGCTGCTGGAGGTCAGGCCGTCAGCAATCTTAACAGAACCGGTCAGGTTGTTTTCGCCGTTGACAAAGTTGCTGTAGGTCAGCTTGCCGGCCAATGCGTTCAGTACGTTAGCTACGCTTGCATCGTTATCCATGCTGATGCCGGTGTTGTCAGTAATCAGGCTTACTGCGGAGCCTGCAGTTGCTGCCTTGATAACGGTGTCACCTGCTGCATAGTTGCTTGCGTTTTCACCATTGCCGGTATGTGCATAGAAGATGTTGGTGTTGCCGCTGTAGTTATCAATGGTCAGGTTATTGCTGTCCTTTTGGAAGATGTTGCCTGCAGCAGCTTCGCTTGCACCGCCTGCCAGCTTAGTTACGTGGCTGCCGTCAAATGCTGAATTGGTTTTGCCCCAAGCTTCATTGTTCCAGGTTGCGCCGTTAGCAAGATACAGGTTAATGATACCCTTGAACGGGAAGCCGCTGGTACCAAGATCCTTCGCAAAAGCTATACCGGTCCAGGAGGATTTCTTGTCAGCCAAACCGATATTGATAATGCTGTCGGTAACATCCATATCAAAAGCTTTATTAGCTTTTTCGCCATAAGCACTGATGTTGCCTTCAATTACGGTAGTAGTAGTGCCTGCTGCATTCTTGTCAGCATTCATGTTGACATTAACAACGCCGCCGTCAGATTGCAGAGCGTAGAATTCCTTGCTGTTATTCTTCGCAATTTTAATATTGCCACCGCCGACAGAAACAGTAGAGCCGTTTCTGATAGCAGTAATTGCATTGCCGTTATGAAGGTTGATGTCTGCCTTGCCGTCTACGGTAATAGCAGAGGTTTTAGGGAACATATCAACAGTGTTTTCTACATATAAGCCGTTGATGCTGTCAAATTGTTCGCTATCTGCTAATTTCAAATCGCCGTGAACAGCAACCTTGCTGCCGTTAGCTTTTACATAAATGCCGTAAGCATTGGACAAAGAGGAGAGCTTCATCTCAACGTCACCGGTGATATCCACACTGCCCTTAGTTACTTCCATACCGGTGCGTTCGTTGAAGTCAGACGGACCGTTCTTAATTACCAGCTTGCCGGCTTTAATGGAGGTTGTACCATCAACAGCCTGTTTAAACAGAGGACTAGCACTGGTGTAATCACCCTGTTTAGCCATCAATACTAGCTGGTTGTTGCCTGCATCAATAGTCAGCGGTGCTTTTACCTCTACAGCATTTTTAGCTGCAGCGTTAATTGTAGTATTAGCACCGAAAACGTACTTGCCATCCTGAATGTTGCCTGCATATTCGGTATCTGCTGCAGTATCACCGGTCAGAGTAGTAGTAAACTCTGTCTTAGGCGGAACAACAGGAGTTTCGGTAGGATAGCTGCCCTTGCCGTCCTCTTTGCTGAAGGTGATATCGCCGGTTTTCAATGCTGCGGAGGAAGCAGTTAAACCGTCAGCAATCTTCACATAACCTGTCAGGTTGCTTTCGCCGTTTACATAGTTGCTGTAGGTCAGCTTGCCTGCCAATGCATTCAGTACGTTGGCAACGCTGTCCTTGTTGTCCATAGCAACGCCGCTGTTATCGGTAATCAGGCTTACTGCGGAATCCTTTTCTGCATGCTTGATAATGGTGTCGCCTGCTGCGTAGTTGGCTGCTGCTTCGCCGTTGCCGGTGTGAGCGTAGTAGATATTGGTATTGCCGCTGTAGTTATCAATAGTCAGCGCATTGCTGTCCTTTTGGAAGATGTGGCCTGCTGCGCCTTCGCTTGCGCCACCTACGAAGTTGGCTACACGGCTACCCTCAAAGTCATCGGAAGGCTCGCCCCACTCTTCGTTGTTCCAGGTTGCACCGTTTTGCAGCCACAGGTTAGCAGCACCGGTAAAGGTCAAGCCGCCGGTAGTATATTTATCGCCATAGTAGTTTGCTACCACGCCGGTCAGGTTGGAGTTTGCAGTGGTCAGACCAAGGTTAATCGCACTCTCAGTACCATGAACATCGCTGGCATTGGCTGCACCGGTAGAAAGAACCACATTACCTTTGATGTTGACATCATTGTTATCTGCGCCGGTAACCTTGCCTGCTTCATTGCGAACAACGTTCATGTTAACAGTGCCGTCCTCGGCTCTGATAGCAGCATAATCCATTTCCTGCTCAGAATCAACAACAATGCTGCCGCCCTTAACAGTAACAACAGCGCCGCCACTGTTAGCAAACAGGCCGTTTGCATTACCCTGGAAGTCTACATTACCGTTTACGGTAACGCTGCCACCTTCGGTTTTGCCCATACCGCTGGTTGCATACAGACCGGATGCACCGTAATATTTGGTGCCGCCGTTATGGCCTTCGATATTCAGCTTGGCATCGCCGTTGACAACAATGTTGCCCTGGCTATAAACACCAATGGTATTGCAATCGCCATCAGCGGTAATATCCAGATTGCCGTCAACAGTCAGATTGGTATTCAGCTTGATAAGATTAATGCCCTTCAAACCTTCTGTAGAAAGCCCTTTACCACTCAGCTCCATTTTCACGGTATCAGCCTTAATACCCAGGGAATTACCGGCATTGATTTTAATGCCTGCACCTGTATTTGCCGGATTATCGACAACCAGAGTTAAGGTATTGCCGCTTGCATCAATCTGGGCATTTTCTACAATGTCCATGCCATATTGGTTGGTAATTTTGGTATCCTGAGCAAATTTATATATTCCATCCTTAATTACATCTGCATATGCTTCATCAATAACGTCAAAGCCGGTAAGAGTATCTTTGTACTCTTTTACAGACGGTACTTCGGGTTTAGCAACATAAGAGCCCTTGCCATCTTCCTTATTGAAGGTGATGTCGCCGCTCTTCAATGCTGCGGAGGAAGCAGTCAGGCCGTCAGCAATCTTCACATAACCGGTCAGGTTATTCTCGCCGTTTACATAGTTGCTGTAGGTCAGCTTGCCTGCCAAGGCGTTCAGTACGTTAGCTACGCTGTCCTTGTTATCCATAGCAACGCCGGTGTTATCGGTAATCAGGCTTACTGCGGAGCCTTCTGCCGCACCCCTGATAACAGTATCACCTGCTGCGTAGTTGTCAGCTGCTTCACCATTGCCTTCATGTGCATAGAAGATGTTGGTATTGCCGCTGTAATTATCAATAGTCAGGTTGTTGCTGTCATTTTGGAAAATATTGCCCGCTTTAGCATCACTCACGCCGCCGACAAATTTGGCAATATGGCTGCCTGCAAACGCATCTACGGCTTCACCCCATTCTTCGTTGTTCCAAGTTGCACCGTTCTGCAGGAATACGTTGATAGCACCGTAGAAGGTCTTGCTGCCAGATTTGTTGCCTTCATCCTTGAAGCCGTTGTGTGCTATACCGGTCCATTCGGAGTCCGCAGTTGCCAGCCCCAGATTTACCTTTGTGTAAAGCTCAGGCTCGTTGGCATTCATCGCACCGGTAGATGCGCCTACGTTGCCCTTCAGCACGAGCTTGTTATCTCTTGCGCTTACTGCATCATAGTTCTCATCCAAGTTAACGTTCATGCTGGTAGTACCGGATTCGGCAATCATGGCATAATAATTGTGCTCGTTATCCTTGTTGATTTCGATGTTACCGCCGCCGTTAATCGTCAGCTTAGCATGACCGCCGTTAGCGAACAGACCATTGCCGTCGATTTTGGCATTTACATCGCCATTAATGGTAACCTTCGGTCCCATCTGCAAGGAGTAGTTGCTGCCGCTGTATACCAAAGAGCAGCCATAGTAACCCCAAGCACCTTCCTCGGAGGTCAGACCCCATTCGCTGTTTTCGTTGCCCATAGCGGTTACATTACCGTTAAAGGTTACCTCTGCATTACCGTTTGCATACAGACCTAAGGTATAACCGATACCCTTCATGTTCATTTCGGTATCGCCGTTGATGGTCAGCTTCATCGGGTTGTCCTTGCTTTGTGCGCCCTGACCTACATTGATGCCCTCAACACGGCCGCTGGTGCTGCTGGCGTTGATAACCAGCTTATCTGCGTTAACAGTAACACCGTCAGCAGAGCTTGCACCCAATGCATGAACAGTAGAGCTGCCGGTAACATTAGTGTTGAAGGTCAAAGTCTTACCTTCGGCATTAATGGTTGCCGCTTGTTTAATATCAGCACCATGCTTGTCAGTTGTGGTAATAGTGCTGTCCTTAGCGAATTTATAGCTTCCATCTTCGGCAATAATGTTTGCATCTGCATACTCAGTATCATTGTCCTTATCGCCGGTCAGAGTAGTAGTGAACTCTGTTTTCGTTTCCGGAACAACAGGAGCCTGGGCAGAGTAAGAGCCTTTGCCATCTTCCTTATTGAAGGAAATGTCGCCGGTTTTCAGTGCTGCGGAGGATGCAGTCAGACCGTCGGCAATCTTAACATAACCGGTCAGGTTATTCTCACCGTTTACATAGTTGCTGTAGGTCAGCTTGCCTGCCAAAGCGTTCAGCACATTGTCTACGCTGTCCTTATTATCCATAGCAACGCCGGTGTTATCGGTAATCATGGATACTACGGAGCCTTTTGCCGCACCCTTGATAATGGTGTTGCCGGCCTTATAGTTCTCGGTTGCTTCGCCATTACCTTCATGTGCATAGTAGATGTTAGTGTTGCCGCTGTAGCTGTCAATAGTCAGGCTGCTGCTGTCCTTTTGGAAGATGTTGCCTGCTTTGGCATCAGCTTCACCGCCGACAAGCTGCTTCAGGCTGCTGCCATGATAACCATAATCGCCCTTGCTTTCATTGGTCCATTGAGCACCGTTGGCAAGCAGCATATAAGCATCGCCGGCACCATTATCGTTAGAAATAGTACCTTTGAAATAGGACTTATCTGTATTCATACCTAAGGTCAGAATGCCTTGATTTTTCTGCAAATCCTTGACCAGGATATTGCCTTCAACCTGTACGTCACGGCTGCCGTCTGCTGCGACAATGGCGCCGTCCTGCAGCTTGGAGTTGACATACAGCTCACCGCCGCTGACATTTGCAGCACGTCCCATAGCAGCCTTGATTGCACCGCCGCCGATATAAGCGGTAGGTGCTTTTTCGATATCATAAGAAGAATTACCGCCTCTTACGGTGATAACATCGCTGTCATTGCCTACATACAGGTCAACCATACCGGAAATCTTCAGGTCGGCACTGCCGGTGTTTTTCCATACTTCAATAGCGTTTTCAACCTGAGGCTGTCTGGAATGGAATTTTATAGCATTTTCCCAACCATCGGCATTGTTGATGGTCAGGCTGGCAAGTCCTTTGCCGTCGCCGTAAGAGCCCTCCTGGTTAGTACCGGCAACGTAAATACCGCGCAGCTTGCCTCCGGACAAATAGCTGCCGGCAGCAGAAAGCTCCATGCCCTTGACGTTGTTGATTACCAGATCGGCAGAGGTAACATGAATAGCATTGGGATTTACATTATAAACGTTTTGAACACCATTCGGTTTATCAACATTCAGTGCGATATCAAGACGATGACCTTGCATATCAATAGTAATAGGGTTATTACCTGCTACATAGATACCGCCAAACATGGGAGTCCAGCTATTGAACCCCTGCTCAGAAGCCTTAGGCTTTAAGGTTACATCCTCATTAAAGGTATAGGTGCGTGTTTTGGCATTGTAAACACCTGCATTTTTCCAATATGTGCGCGCATCGCTGCCATATTGGGTACTTTCGGTAATAGCCTTGTCATGCACGCTTGCTGCAAATGCATTATTAGCACCTAAAACAGCTGCGGCAACAGCCAGTGCTAAAAGAGCTTTTCTTTTCTTTTGACTAAGCTTCAGCATATAGTCCTCCTTATCAAAAAAAACCGGAAAAAGCAGAAACAACCACTGCTTCTGCTAACCCCTCTGCACGGAAGCTGGCTCCGCACAGTTTATACGGAAATCGGCCAGGCTGCTGCTCATGAGCGCAGCCTGCGATTTCATAACAAGATTACTTATTTTATCATAAACACGCTGCGTTCATTTCAGCGCTTTGATAACCTCGTCGGTAAGGTCCTTGCCGCCTGCTACCATAGCATTCATATTTACAACGCTGTCAATATTGTTTGCTTTAGCTACGTCAAGAATAGTTTTATTGATTTTTCTTTGAACAGGAGCCATCTTCTTCTGTTCAAAGTCTGCCAGCTGCTTGCTGAGCTTTTCAGCCAGAGCCTGCTTATCTGCATCGCTCATGTTAGCAGATTGCTTGTTGAACTCTTCCTGCAGACGATTTTTTTCCTGTGCTACGGATTTGGCGATTTCGGTAATGCCCGGATAGCTGTTCAGGACAGCATTAACATTAACAACACCAACAGGAGCGGCAAAAGCACTTGCGCTGATACCCAAAGCCATAACAGCACTCATCAGTAAGGTCATAAGTTTCTTTTTCATTTCCGTCACCCTCCTTATTTAGCCCAAACAGCTTCCATGATGTTGCCGTATTGTGCTTCCATGAATTTAACAGCTTCACCCATAATAGCGTTTACCAGAGCCGGGTTGAAGGTGGTATTTTCAGCAGTAATGCAAGCGTTCAGCATGAAGTCGCCTCTCTCGGAAACGGTGAATTTGAAGGGACGAACATTGTTGTTCATGTTGTTGATAGCACCGGCAAGTGCTTTCAGCTTTTCTTCATCGATTACCTGCGGAGCGATTTGCACCTGCAGCAGCATGTAAACACTGTCATCCATCAGCAGTGCCATTGGCAGCAGCTGGCCCTTAACTTCCATGCGGCTGCGGAAGATAGTGGTGTGGTGCTCGTCGTCCATTTTTTGGATATCGAAGCATTCGATTTTATTGTCAGCCAGAAACTGAGTCATTTTCTCGATTTTGTTTTCCATTTCGGTTACTTTAGTTTCTTCTTTAGCAGTTTTTGCCATGATAAAATCTCCTTTACATTCATCAAAAATTTTTTATATAATACGGAGCAGCAGTTACTGCTCCGTATATAACGTGAGTCTGTTTATCTTAGAAGGTGTACTGCATGCCAACGATAAAGCTTCTGCCCGGCATAGCATACCAGCTGTCGGCACCACCGTTCCAGATAACGTCTGTGTGCTCAGCCCACAGCTTGTTGAATATGTTGTCTACTTTAACGTAGAACTTAGTCTGTTTATCAGCTGTGTAATTGAGAGCAAGGTTGTAAACGCCATACTTATCGGAAGGCCAGCCCTTAACGCCTTCCTTCAGGCCTCTTGTATCACGGATGAAGTAGAAGCCGTCGAAGGCAGCGCTGAATTTATCCTTGTCATAATATACGCCAAAGGTTGCTTTGTCCTTCGGTGCATAGCCCAAAGAAAAGTTATCCTTATCATTATAGAACAGATGAGCCCAGCCAAGCTTGATGCTTACGGTATCGCTCAGGCGTGCATCATATTGCAGATTCCAGCCACGGGAAATACCGCCCTCACTGTTCTGATACTGACCATCGTTATCCATAGTCAGGCCAACGCCAGACTTAGTTTCAAACCAGTTCCACATAATGTAATTATCAGGTGTGAATTCATGGTTATAACCGATGGATGTTGTACGGCCTTCGGAAGCACGCAGATTTTTATTACCATATTTATTGTCATACAGCTGTGTCAGGCTCGGCAGAATGTAGAAGTCGCTGCGGCCTGCATACAGAGTATCCTTTTCGGTAATATCCCAACCCAGCTTGTAGCTGATGGAATTATGGCAATCATAGCTGTCAGGTCTGTCATGACGAATACCGCCGGATAAGGTTACATGCGGTACAAGCTCCCAATCGCCCTGCAGGAACATAGAAGTGTTGTTGGTATCCTTGTTGTGAATATTATCCTGACCCTTGGTGTATTCCAAACCGCCAACCATGGTATATCTGTCGCTCTGGTATTTGAAGGTATCGCTATAAATCTTGTATTCCAAATCATTTTGAGAAGCCTGGCTGTTATCCGCAACACCGCCGACGAACTTGCGCCAGGAGGATTTTTCCTTCGTGGTGCGATACAACAGAGAATTGCTCCACTGCTCGTTAATCTGCCAATCGTACTTCAAGGTTATGTTGTCGCTGTCATACATGCCTAAATAATCGCCACGATAGATAAGGTCAGTACCGCTGAAGTTGGAGCCAATGGTTTCATAGTTCAGAGTCAGCTTGTTGGCATCGTTGAATCTGTATTCGAACTTAGCGCCGCTGCTCTTGGTATTGCTCTGACCGGGCCATTCCTTGCCGCTACCGTCCTTGGTAGTACCGGAGATTGTTCTGTCATGGTAAATATTGTAGCTTACCTTGCCTTTGGCAGCCTGAGTATTGAATTTATAGGCTTCCTTGCCGAAGCTGCCCTTAGCAATATCAATAACGGTTTTTGCACCCTCAGGTCTTCTGGTGATGATGTTGATAACACCGCCCTTAGCACCGCTGCCATACATGGTAGCAGCACTGCCGCGCATTACCTCGACGCGCTCGATGTTATCCATATTGTTCATGAGTGCGGCAAACATATAACCGCTTTCGCCTGCACCCTTAAAGTCGTTGATACGCACACCATCAACCATGATGATTACGTCCTTGCTGCCGTTGATGCGGATACCGCTTACGTTGGCATTCAGGCCGTTGGAGCCGTAATCCAGGAACTGTACGCCCGGAACTGTACGCAGAACCTCTTCCACGTTGTCCATGTGCATCTGCTCGATTTCCTTACGGCCGACAACGCTCATATCTGCTTTAGCCTTCAGAATGGATTCCTCCATACGGGAAGCGGTAACAACGATAGGTGCCAGCTCAAAGCTCATTTCGTCAAAGTCTGCCGCGGTCGGCTCCGGTGCATCGTAGGTAGTTACGGTTTCAACATAGGTAGGTTCGGAATGCTCTGCTACAGCAGTAGTTTCTTCTGCCTCCTGCACTGCAGGCTGAGCATTGAGAGTCTGCTCTTCTGCGGCAATACCGGGCATTGCATCAGTCTTAACATTAGCAGCCACATTTTCCTGAACCTCTGCCGCATTACCTGCAATGAACTGTTCAGCCTCAGCCTTGCCGCTGATTTCCTGCTCCTGCTTCGGCAGACGATCCAGTGCAAAGCGCAGGCCGCCGCTGAATTTCCAGTCATGCTCATAATCAGCACCGTAGCTGCGGGAAACATCAAAATATGCGCTTGCGTTAGGTTTAATATTCAGGGTAGTGCCAAGGCTCATTTCAGCCCAGGTTCCCTTAGTTTCTACAGAGGTAGTCTTGCTGCCGCCGTCCTCTGCGCTATAGCTGCCGGTGATATCGCCGGAGAACTCATGCGCCAAACCGAAGCGTGCATATACAGAGCCAAGTCGGCCGGTTTTGCCGAGCTCTAAGCCCAGACGGCCAACCAAGCTGTTGTAGTTGCCCTGGTTAACGTCCAGAACCTCACCGCCGTCGGTTACGGCAGCAAAGTTTCTGCCGCCTAGATGTGCCCAGGTCAGCTGTGCCTGAGGCTCCAGATAGCTCTTATCCGTACCGATACGTTTCGCCAGACTTGCGGTAGCACTGTAGCCACGGTTTCTGTAGGTACCGTTCAGCTCGGTGCCGATGCCGTTGTGTACGCTGAACTCGTTGCGTACACTGCCGGCCTTAGCTGCGAAGTCCAGATGTGCGCCATCGCCCAGATCCTTGGAAGCATACAGGCCGAAGCTGTACAGCTTGTTATCGCCGCTGTTGCCGCCGATAGTACCGAAATCGTCATCGGTATAATTGTAGCTAGAGCTGCCCTTCTGATAATCAATAGCAGCGCCTGCAATCCAGCCGTGGTCATACATACGGTCAAAGCCAACCTGAGCGCCCCAATAGCTGTTGCTCAGATCAACCGCATTCGCATTGTAGGTATCCTTGCCGCCGTAGGTTTTAGCCCAAATGCCGTCACTCTCCATATGCGCACGCAGCAGGTCGCCGCGATAAATTACGTTTGCAGCATTATCGCGCCAGGAAAGCATTGCGCTGGTGGTTGCCGCTCTTGCGCCCTTCATCAGTGCGGTTTCGTAGTCACCGGTAATATTAACACCACTGCCGCCGACGAAACTGCCTACGCCGCCGTTAGCGCTGTCGAATTTCATGTCACCAATCCAGCGGGAAACGCTGGAGGATGTCAGACCGGAGCTGATCATTGTCTTACCGGTCAGGTTTTCATCAACGCCGGCATTGCCATAGTAAATCTTCTGGCTCAATGCCTTGAAGGCTGCTTCAACCGCATCCTGGTCATTGGTTTTAATGTTCTTGCTGCTTGTTGCCGCAATCACCATAGAATCCTTGTCAGCCTTTTCAACAGTGAAGTTGCCGCCCTTGTAATCGCTTACATCGGTACCTGCATTATCATGATCGTAGCTAACGATATGAGTACCGCTAAAGCTGCCCACGGTAACGGCACCGGCCTCGGGAGCCATGCTGATAAAGCCGTTGACGGGAATTTCTACTTCCTCATTATTGCCGCCGTTCGGATTAATATATTTAATTGCTTTTACAACACCCTTGCCGCCATTCAAGCTGCTGACAAAGGTTGCGTCTGTATTGGTATTGTTCCAGGAAGCGCCGGAAAGAGTCAGGTTCAGCGCTGCATCAGCATTCTTATGAGCGCCGGTCCATACTGCGCCGTCAGCCAGTGTCAGATTGACAGTGCCGTCGTCACCCAAAGCTGCAGTTGCTACATCACCGGCTTTGACAATGCTGCCCACGAATTTACCGCCGGCAACAGTCAGGTCAATTTTACCGCCGTTGGCAACAGCAAGATTGCCTTCTACGGAACCGGTCTTGTAGTTGCCCTCTTTATCTAAATTATCTTTATTGATGTTAACTACGGAACCGTCACTGATGATGCTGCCTTTGATTACGCCGTTGCCCAAAGTAACCTCGGCACCGTTAGTTGCCTTAACAGCATTCTTGGCCGCAGGCTTACCGTTTTCATCATTCTCGTTGATGTTGGTAGTGCCCAGGCTTGTTACCTTGCCGCCGTCAGCAGTAATAGCATCCTCCTGTGCGGACAGATGTAAGGTGCGCGCAGAGATATCTACCGTCTTGCCGTTAGTAACAATACCTTTCTTGGCATCCAGTGTCAAAGCGGTATCTTCCGCATTGATTTTAATGTTGGCTGCTGCATCAATAGCAGTTCCGTCAGCCACATTTACCGTAGTCGGCTGCGTAAATTTATAGGAGCCGTCATCCTGACGGATATTAGCATCAGCATACTCTCTGTCTGCAGATGTACCGGTCATACCGCTGTTGATGTTGGCAGTAGTCTGCTCACCCTCCTGCGGCTTTGTATAACCGCCCTCACCGGTTGCTTCGTTAAATCTGATCATGCCCTTAGCTTCGGCAGTAATGCCGGAAGCAGTCAGACCGGAAGCAATCATAACAGTACCGGAAAGATTTCTTTCATCCTTCACATAACCGCTATAGGTAAGCTTGCTTGCCAAAGCGTTAAGTACTGCTTCAACCTCTTTATCATCCTTCTGGTTAATCTTGGCGTTATCGGTTGCCAGAGTAACATTTGCACCGGCACCGGCATGCTGAATAGTAGTATCGCCGCCGATATAATGCTCCTTCTGAGTACCGTTTTCATTATGCTTGTAAACAATGGTATTGTAACCGCTGTAATTAGCAAAATTCAGCTTAACATCACTGTTCTGATAAATGAAACCGCTGCCGGCTGCGGTTTTGCCGCCAATCAGTTTATTTACATAAGAAGTGCCGTCAAAGTTATCATAGCTCGGCTTGCTGTATGCCGGCATGTTGCTGTAATCCAGGCCATCAACGCGCGAGGTTGCTTCATGTGTCCATTGCGCGCCGTTGCTCAGCCATACATTAACTTCGCCTGCATGGTCAGTACCGGCATTGTCAACAACACCCTTCCAGGTGGAATCCTTAGTGGTCAGGCCGATGTTCAGACGGCCGTCCTGATATACGTCAGGCTTATCGGTACGCTCAGAGCGCTTCAAAGCGATAACGTTGCCGATGATATTGGTTGTCTTGCCTTCAGCAGCCTCTAGCTTTTCGTTTTCAACAGAGCTTTTATCCTGATTATTATTAGCGTCAACAACATTGATATTGATTGTACCGCCATAGCTTGCCAAAGCATAATATGCTTCCTTGAAGCTACCGTCTGCTTTTCTTTCGTCAGACGGAGTTTCGATTTTAATAGAATCGCCTACCAGGCTGATTTTGCCCAGATTGTAGGGATGCACTCCTGCAGAAGCATTGTACACACCGGTCTGCACCGCAGTACCGCGTACAGCTACATCAACATTACCGTTAACGGTAATGCTGCCGCCGGTATAGCCGACACTGAAGGCATTTGGCTGCCAACGTGCGCCGGTATAGTTAACGTCAGTCGGATCCATGGAGGTTACGCCGCCGGGACCGATGTTGCCGTGAACGTTGTTGGTAATAATGCCCCACGGATTAGATGAATCATCCTTACGCATCTTCACGTTACCGTTGATAATCAAATTGCCGCTGCCTGCACCGACACCAACAGAAGCATATGCGGAATAAGCATTGATATCCAGATTACTGTTGATTTCGATATTGCCGTTGCTGCCCGCAAAGCCCGCTACATCACTGAAATCGTTAGAATGGGTATTGGTCTGGCGCAGATATAAAGTACCCTTGCTGCCATCGCTGCCTATGTTGTTGTAAACATAGTTATAGCCGTTTTTGGTAGCGACAGCATCCTTATTTACTACAGTAAAGGTGTTGTCGGTACCCTTAAAATCATAGGTTACTGTTTTAGTGCCTTTGTCAAGCACGACAGTGTTGCCGTCAGCATTAAGCATCGGCGCATCCTTATCCGCTTTACCCGTCAGACCTTTATCATATTCTGCGGCCCAGGCAGGCTGTGCAGTAAAACATGATGTGCATACTGACATCAAAACGCCGGCAGCCAGCAGCTGCCATTTTTTTTGTTGATAACTCCTCATACTCTCACTCCTTGCAATATAATTGCTTAAAATATAAAATTTTTCATCTATAAAAATAAAAAAAGATTAGCACACACTGGTAACGAAAGGAAAATTTTGTAATCTGAAATGCCAAAAAATCCCTCTCATTAAGCGCGCCTAATCTCGTAGACCCTTAATATGCACAATCAGTCAGTACCCTGGCTTAAGGTCATTGCTACTTTATCCCTTGGTAAGAGGTTTAAGCAAAAGCTTAATGACAAAGCAGCTCTCTTTCACAGTTGCGGAACAGCGTCGAAATCACATCAGACTTCCCTGCTAAGAAGATATCCGGCAAAATATCTTCACCTGATTGTTTATAACTCTATAATAATCTAATAACAAACAAAGCAGTAGTAATTTTTTCCTTTTGTAAAGAACATTTTTTCTCAGGGGTGTATTACTTACATTTTTCCGTTATTGGTATTTTTTATCATATAGAGTCTACCATATATAGCGTGTTACGTCAAGCAAAAAACTAAAAATACTATACATTTTCTCAATACAGAAAAAGTGTAAACATAAACATACAACAGCTGTTAACCATGTTTTTCCGGTATATAAAGCAAAACAGCTACCTGCTTGCCGACAGATAGCTGCTTTGCTTTTTGGTTTTCCGATTTTTAATTTATAAGTTTTTGGAGATGGCTGCGGCGCTGCCTTGAAGCGCCACAGCCCGTTTATAAAAGAAGGGGAAATAATCTGTTTAAGCTTTTAGAATTCGAAACGCAGGCCGGCACTTGCCTTCCACTTGCGCTCAAAGTCGCCGCCGAAGTCTTTGGCAAAGTCTGCATAGATATGGCAGTTGTCGCTCAGATCATAGCTGCCGCCAATGCTCATTTCCATCCAGGTGTCACTGCCGTCGAAGCTGGTGTGCTTAGTGCCGCCGTCCTTAGCGAAGTAGCTTGCGCTGATATCGCCGTTGAATTCGTGTGCACCGTACAGGCCAACGTATACGCGGCCTTTTTCACTCTTAGCGCCTGCTTCAATGCCAAAGCGTGCTACCAGGCTGCTGTAAGCGTCCTGGCCGATTCTCATGCTATCATTAGGAGTATGCGCAGTGTAATCCTTGCTGCCTACCTGAGACCAGGTCAGCTGTGCTTTCGGAGTGAAGTAGCTTGTCTCAGTGCCGAAGGTCTTGCCGTATTCCATAGTCAGGCCGTAAGCGTTGGCTTTGTAATCGCCGTGTAGCTTCAGGCTGCAAATTTCGTTGTAAACATCGTATTCGTTTTCAACGCGGCCTGCTTTAGCTGCTACGCGCAGATAGGACTGGTCGTCAAAGCTCTTCACGCCGTATACGCCCAGGCTGTAAAGCTGGTTGTCACCCTTGCCGCCCAGCAGATAATCGGAATCGCCGTCACGGTAATCAAAGGCTACGCCTGCATGCCAGCCGTTTGCCAGAGCCTTGTCATAGCCAACCTGTACACCGCGGTAGGTGTTGTCGTCCTTAACGCCCTTAACATCGGAGCTGGTTTTGCCGCCCAATGCCTTAACAAAGATGCCATCCTCATCCGCCAGGTCTGCACCGGTGTAGGTATCCTGCATGTTATCGCGCCAGCTATGCATAGAGGTAGTTGCTGCGCTTCTTACGCCCTTCATTACCAGGGTTTCGTAATCGCCATTGTAAATTTCCTTCCAGTTAACGCTGTCCTTATCATACTGTCCTACGCCGTTTGCATCCCAGTGCAGCTTGCCGATATACTGGCTTGCGCTGGAGGAGGTCAGGCCCTCAGCAATCTGTACCATACCGGTCAGATTAGCAGCGTTTGCTTCGTGGTCCTTGTAGGTAACCTTCTGTGCCAATGCTGCCAGTGTCGCTTCAACAGCCTTCTTATCGGTCATGGTAATGCCGCTGTTGTCGGTAGACAGGATTACACCGGAATCCTTGTCGGCCTTGCTGATAATAGTATTGCCGGACTTGTAGTCGGTAACCTTATCGCCTGCACCGTCATGGTTATAGATAATGGTTTCCCAACCGCTGTAATGAGCGATATCCAGAGTCTTGCTTCTATTGGTCATATCAAGGAAACCGCTCTGCTTATCAGTTGCACCGCCCTTAACAATCAGGCCGGTTTCCGGGGCTGCCGCACCCTTGGCCATTCTCAGCAGGGATTTGCCCTCAGCCTTAGTTTCATCCTCACCATCGGTAAGATTCCAAGCTGCGCCTTCATCAATATATACTTTAACGCAGCTGTTTTCGTCAGTCCTGTAAGCACCCCACATAACATTTCCGTCGCCGCTCAGATTAACATCAACTTCGCCGCCATCGCTTGTTTCCAAATCGCCTTCAATATTGCTGCCGTTGCCGCCCTTCAGATAAATCTGGCCGCTTCTAGCATAAATGAGGCCTCTGATGTACAGCGGGAGATTGCTGTCGATGCGTACCTTACCGCCGCCGAGTGCGGAAATTGCTTTACCGCCTCTGCCGATAATTTTGCTGCCGCCTGCCATGGTTACATTGCTGTTATTCGCAATAATACCGGTTTCACCGCTGATGTTGGTATCGCCCTTGATATTAACGTTTGCGTCAACCGCATTGATGCCTGCATCCTTACCCTTCAGCTCCAGCAAAGCATTGGTGGTATCAATTTCAATATCTTTACCGTTTACATCTACTGCAGCGCCTTCGCTAACCTCGATTGCAGAAGGATTCTGAGTAAAGATGTATTTGCCGTCAGCCTTCAAAATACCATTTTTCTTATAGTTGTAATCAGCCTTGGCATCACCGGTAATAGCGTTGTTGAGCTTGCTGCTCTCCGGCTTCTGGGTTTCCGGATAGGTGAAGCCAGGAGTCATAGAGCCATCCTTTAAGCTGCCCTTGCCGTCCTCGCTGCTGAAGCTGATATCGCCAGTCTGCATAGCCTTGCTGCTTGCGGTCAGACCGTCGGCAATCTTCACATAGCCTGTCAGGTTCTTCTCACCGTCAACAAAGTTGCTGTAGGTCAGCTTGCCTGCCAATGCGTTCAGTACGTTAGCTACGCTGTATTCGTTATCCATTGCAATGCCGCTGTTATCGGTAATCATGGATACTACAGAATCCTTTTCCGCATGCTTGATAATGGTATCGCCAGCCTTATAGTCGCCTGCTGCTTCGCCATTGCCGGTGTGTGCGTAGAAGATATTGGTGTTGCCGCTGTAGTTGTCGATGGTCAGGCTGTTAGCATCCTTCTGGAAGATGTTGCCGGCATGTGCTGCATCAGCGCCGCCGGTAAAGCCGGTTACATGGCTGCCTGCAAAGCCGTTCGGAACATCCTTGCCATTCTTCTCGTTAGTCCAGGTTGCACCATCTGCCAGCCACAGGTTGAAGTTGCCGTAGCTGGTGGTATCATTGCCTGCTACAGAAGCATTATACATACTGCGGCCGTTCCAGAAGCTGTCCGCACCCTTCAGAGCCAAGTTAATGGTAGTAGCGGTAATGGTGGTTTCATCATCCCAACGGTCATAGCTTGCTACGGATTTAGTATAAATATCGCCGTTAATCTTGACAATGCCGTCGCCTGCAGCACCATCCTTAACGTTGGCATTGATAATACCGTTGCTGTCGGTCTTGAGTGCATAGTATTTTTCCGCACCGGTATCCTTCTTGATTTCCAAGTTGCCTGTCATGTTGACAGTGCCTCTTCTGCCAGCGAAAATACCGTTGCTGTCCTTCTTCGCAGAAGTAGTAATTGTAGTATCCGCATCGATGGTAATGGTAGAACCGGACATAGCGAAGATACCCTGGCTTTCATCGCCGACGGTGTCAGCGCTGAGCTTCAGGCTGCCTGCTTTGATGGTGATATCCTCACCGGTACCGTATTTGATGGAAGCAACCGCACGAGCTGCAAAGTTGCCTTCGGTAGCATGGAAGGAAACGTCCAGTGCCTTGCCCTCTGCATTGATGGTAACAGGACCGCCGTTGGAGCCGATAGCTGTAAGATTAGTATCCTTGCCTTTGGTAACATCGATAGTTGTATCAATACTGAAGTTGTAGATACCTTCTTCTTTTTCAATACCCAGCTTCACATACGTTTCATCAAGTGCACCGGTAATTTTATTGGTGATGTGGGAAGGATCCAGAGGAGTATAATCATAGAAGCCCTTACCTGCATCATCGAAGCTGATATCGCCGGTTTCCAAAGCTGCGGAGGAAGCAGTCAGGCCATCGGCAATCTTCACAACGCCGGTGAGGTTCTTTTCGCCTTTGGCAAAATTGCTGTAGGTAAGCTTGCCTGCCAATGCATTCAGCACCTTGGCTACGCCGTTGGCATTTTCCATAGCAATACCGGTATTGTCGGTAATCAGGCTTACTGCAGAGCCTGCAGTTGCAGCCTTGATAATAGTGTCGCCTGCTTTGTAGTTGGCAGCTGCTTCGCCGTTGCCTTCATGTGCATAGAAAATATTGGTGTTGCCGCTGTATTTATCAATAGTCAGGTTCTTGCTGTCCTTTTGGAAGATGTTGCCTGCATGTGCTGCATCAGCTCCGCCGGTAAAGCTGGTTACATGGCTGCCTGCAAAGCCGCTCGGAACCTCTTTGCCGTTCTTCTCGTTGGTCCAGGTTGCACCATCTGTCAGCCACAGGTTGAAGCTACCGTAGCCTGTCTTGTCATCACCGGAGGAAGTAATATCGTACAGGCTGCGTCCGCTCCAGGAGCTGTCTGCACCCTGCAATGACAGATTAACAGTAGAAGAGGTAGAAGTTGTTTCATCCTCCCAATAATCATAGGTTTCTGCAGACTTAGTTAAGACGTCGCCATCAATCTTGACAATGCCTGCGCCTGCCTTGCCATTCTTAACATTGACGTTGATAACTCCATTATTATCAGACTTCAGCGCAATGTAATTGGCTGCCTTGCTATCTTTTTTGATATCAAGATTGCCGTTCATGGTAACAGTACCGCCGCTGCCGCTGTAAATACCATTGCTTTCTGTCTGAGCAGATGTAGTAATGGTGGTGTTTGCGTCAATGGTAATCTTACCGCCGGTTGCATAAACACCTTGGCCATAGAAGCCTGTGGTATCAGTGCTAAGCTTCAGGCTATCAGCTTTAATGGTAATATCCTTGGACTTTCCGTAGCTGAGGCCAGTAGCTACCGCACGTGCAACATTGCTGCCCTTAAGAACATGGTAGGCTACGTCCAAACTGTATCCGTCGGCATTAATCGTAATCGGTCCGCCGCTGGATTCAATAGCGCCCAACTCAGAACTATAGTCACCCTTAGTGACATTAATAATTGTATTATCGGTAAAATCGTAAATACCTTTTTCTTTTTCAATACCAGCCTCTACATACTTCTTATCATTACCGCCGGTAATTTTATCGGTAAAGGTATTTTCGGCAACTGCATCATATTCATAATAGCCCTGACCGGGTGTCTTGGTACCTGTTGTTTCGGTAGAGAAGGAAATATCGCCGGTCTTCAGCGCTGCGGAGGAAGCTGTCAGGCCATCCGCAATCTTTACATAACCCTTCAGATTCTTTTCACCGGTTGCAAAGTTGGTGTAGGTAAGCTTGCCTGCCAAAGCATTCAGTACATTTGCTACACTTTCTTTATTACCCATGGTGATACCGGTGTTATCGGTAATCAGGCTTACAACAGAGTCTTTGGCAGCACTCTTGATAACAGTATCGCCTGCTTTATAGTTTTCAGCTGCTTCGCCATTACCCTCATGAGCATAGAAAATATTGGTGTTGCCGCTGTAATTATCGATGGTTATGTTCTTGCTGTCCTTTTGGAAGATATTGCCTGCATGTGCCGCATCACTGCCGCCGTGGAGACTTGCCAGGGTACTGCCGTCCCAAATCGGATTCTTGTCCGCCATGGTCGTGGTAGTAACATGAGATTGCTGTTCGTTAGTCCAGGTTGCGCCGTTCTGCAGATAGAGATTGAATTCGCCGACATCATGCATATCATAGCCATATTGATGCTTGTCAGTTTTATATTTCTCATGAGCTGCAACGCCTGTCCAAGAGGAGTTGGCATCAGTCAGAGCCACATTAAGAACGCCTTCCTCTTTAAAGTCTACCAGCTCCTCGCTGCCAAGGGAAGGTGGCTTCATGCCATGCAGACAGTTAATATACATATCACCGCTGATGGTGGTAGTAGTATCACCGGCAACACCGTCCTTCATGTTGATATCAAGCGTACCTTTTTCAACACGAACTGCATAGTAGTTATGCGATTTGTCGCTATCCACTGCTGTTGCAATATTGCCGCCGCCCACAGATACCTTGTTGCCGGTTTCCTTCAGCAAAATTGCACTGCCATGAATACCACTGATATCTACCGCGCCGTTAACAGTAATGGTAGAACCCAGACCGGTTACACCGATACCGTAACCGTTGATGCCTTGTCCGTTATCAGCTGCTGCCTGTACGTTGCTGATTTTCAGCGGGCCGTCGATAACAACATCGGTATTCTGACCGCGTACCAGAACGCCGCCGACAGCAGCACCCTTAGTAGTAACATCGGTAATTTCAACCGGACCGGAAATGTTCAGCTTCGCACCGGTACCCTTAACAAAAATACCATATGCGCCATAGGTGCTGTTATTGGTTGTCGTAATAGCGAGCTTTTGGTCTGCAGACGGATTAGCAACAGTGATATTCGCACCGTTAGCTACAAAAATACCTGCAGCCTGCGCACCCTCTTCTACAACAGAGCTCAAAGCCAGACCTTTGCCTGCCATTTTAACCGTCATAGCTTCGGTAGGATCATCCGCATAAAGAGCAGCGGCAAATTTGCTGTAGCCATCAAGAATGGTAGGCTCGGTTACCTTAACATCGGCAGCGCCGTTGGCATTAAGCTCACGTGTTTTGCTGATATCCTCGGACTTTTTGATAGCGCCGGTATTATACTCAGGCTTCTCGCCGGACGGTTTATACTCATAATAGCCCTGGCCGGGTGTCTTGGTACCGCTATCTTCGGTAGAGAAGGAAATATCGCCGGTCTTCAGTGCTGCGGAAGAAGCTGTCAGGCCATCCGCAATCTTAACAACACCGGCAAGGTTACCATCAGCGTAGCTCTTATAGAACAGCTTGCCTGCCAGGTTGTTCAGTACGTTGGCAACATTATCCTTATCTGCGCCAGCATCGTTGTCGTTCCAGCCGGAGGTAATGCCGGTATTATCAGTTACAAAGGTAATAGCAGAACCCTTTGCTGCATTAGTGATATTGAAATCGCCGCCAATAATCTTGGTCGGATCATTAGCATCATGCTCATAGAATACATTGGTATGACCGCTGTAATTTACAACAGAAATAGGATTGTTATCCTTTTGGTAAATCAGGCCTGCATTATCTGCATCCTTGCCGCCATGCAGTGTTGCCAGCGTGCTACCTTCCCATACAGGATTTTTGGACGCTATAGTCGTAGTTGTCACATGCGACTGCTGTTCGTTAGTCCAGGTTGCACCATTTTGCAGATACAGGTTGAACTGGCCGATATCATGCGTGGTGTTGCCGCCGCTGCCATAGTCATCAGTATACATGTCATAAGCTGCAACGCCCTTCCAGAAGGAATCCTTATCAGTCAAAGCAACGTTGAGGATGCCTGCGTCATTCCAGTTAATCAGTTCGCCGCCGGTGTATTCCACAACCTTCTTGCCATATTGGCCGGTTGCATACATATCACCGGTAATCTTAGTGGTCGTATCGCCTGCAGCACCGTCCTTCATGTTGATGTCCAGCGTGCCTTTATCTACGCGGACTGCATAGAAATTATGCGATTTATCACTGTCTTCGGCTGCAGTAATAGTGCCGCCGCCAACAGATACCTTGGTATCCTTACCTGTCAGCTTAATGCCGCTGCCGCGTACACCGCTAATATCTACCGCACCACTGACAGTTACAGCAGAGCTGTCACCGGTTACCATAATACCCGCTGCATTCATGCCTGCGCCGCGTTCTCTAATGCCCTTGACATTGCTGATTGTCAGTGGGCCATCAATATTAATCTCGCTCTTCTGGCCCTGGATATTAATGCCTGTTGCAGCATCACCCTTAGTGGTAATATCGGTAATTTCTACCGGACCGGAAATATTCAGATGCGCATTGCCATCAGCATAAATACCATGAGAGCCTCTGGTATCAGTATTATTTGCCGTAATCGAAAGCTTTTGGGTAGCAGACGGATTGATAACCTTGATATAGGTATTAGCGCCTGCGTAAATAGCTGCTGCCTGTCCGCTAGTCTGCGCAACATTCAAAGCCAGTCCCTTACTGGACATTTTGACAGTCATCGGCTCGGACGGAGAAGTCGATTCGCCTGCATAAATTGCGCTGGCAAATTTATTATTACCGGCATTCGATTCTGTTACGGAAACATGTGCCACGCCGTTAGCGTCAAGCTCACGGCTCAGGCTGATATCTTCAGACTTAGTAATAGCGCCTGTTTTATAATTGGGTTTCTCCTGTTCGGGAGTATAGTCATAGAAGCCCTGCCCTGCTGTTTTTGTTCCGTTGCTGCCGTCAGAGAAGGTAACATCGCCGGAAGCTTTGACAGTAGCGCTTACACTGGATGCTGTCAAGCCATCGGCAATCTTAACAACGCCGGCAAGATTTGCATCCTTGTAGCCTGTGTAGAACAGCTTATTAGCCAGCTTGTTCAGCACTTCCTTAACATTATTCTTTTCTGCTGCAGTATCACTAGCTTCAAAGCCGCCGGTAATACCCTGGCTATCGGTTACCAAAGTAATCTTGGAACCTGCAACCGCCGTCTTAACAGTGAAGTTGCCACCATTGATGGTAAGCGGATTATCGGCATCATGTCCATAAACAACAGTTGTGTCACCGCTATAATTATATACGGTAATACCCTTGTCGGAATTTTGGTAGATTAAACCGGAGCCATCAAGCTTAGACACATCGCTTCTATCAGTTCTTTTCAGAGTATCGGTAGAGAGTCCTGTTTTATGATTCCAAACGGAGCCTTCTGCCATTGTAAGATTAAACTGACCATCTGGTGCATTATAAGTACTGCTGGAAATATTGCTTACCGCACCTGTCCATTGAGAACCCTTCGTCATGTTGACATTAATAACAGACTCTTTATTATTAGTTACCTTCATATCGCCGGTAACATCCAAAATTCCGGCAGTAATGCCCTCACCTGTATTCAGGTTAATGGTGCCCTTATTGGCTTGCAAAGCAAAATATTGGCTATAGTCCGTACCATTAGACATATCAGGAGCTTTAATAGTTGCACCTGCAGTAGATACAGTTGAACTATTCATCACGCGAATTGCACTGCCGACTACGTTTTCAATATTGAGGTTACACTTTACAGTTATATTGATTGGAGACTTAGCGCTGGAAGAAGAATCTGCATAAATGCCTGCCGTACTCGGGCCAACCTTGTTGGCGGTCTGAACATTCTTGATGGTCAGATCTTTTTCAAATACAACATTGCCTTCAGTATATGCATAAACACCATAAGCACGCTGAGTAGAATTAGATTTCACACCATCTATCTCAACATTAGTGTATGCAGTAAGGCTGCCGCCCTCGCCTACGCGAATGCCATAGACATAGTTAGCATTGGTATCAGCATTGCCATCAGCACCAAGACCGGCGGAAACCTTCAGCACGCCGTTGCCCTTGGAATCCTTGATTTCCATGCTCTTATCTGCATCAACGTAAACTGTAGACAAAGATTTCTTTGCATCACCGCTAGTATTAAGCTTTAAGGTGTGCCCCTGTAAATCAACAACAAGCGGACTTACTGCTTCACCTGCTACATACATAGCACTGGGAGCACTAGAAGCTACACTATCCTGAGCTTCGGTCACATTAACAGAAACTACTCCGTTGATATCGCTTTCGCGTGTTTCACCGATGTTTTCGGATTTTACAATAGGACCTGTTGCATAGGTCTTATCGTCTTTCTCAGGAGTATAGTCATAGAAGCCCTGGCCACTCTCGGCAAAGGTAATGTTGCCGGTCTTCATGGTTACGGAGGAAGCAGTCAGACCTTCGGCAATAGATACGCTGCCTGCAAGGTTGCTGTCGCCTGCCATGTACCACAGCTTGTGTGCCAAAGAGTTCAATACTTCGCTGACATTATTTTTCTCTGCAGCGGTATCACCTTCGGCAAAGCCCTTGCTGATGCCGTTGTTGCCGGTGTAAAGCATCATTTCGGTACCGGTCTTAGCATTAAGAACCTTAACATCACCGCCGATAATAGTGCCCGGTGTAGCATCAGCATGTTCATACCAAACCTTGGTAACACCCTCGGCATTGGCAATATGGATAGGATCGCTGTCATTTACCTTAATAATACCGGCAGATGCTTTATCCTTACCGCCGACAAGACTGCTCAGATGAGAAATTCCGTCATAGTTTTCATAGTACGGCCTGCTGTAATCGGAAAGATTGCTGGCATCAAGACCATCCTTACGGGAGGCATTTTCATAAATCCATTGTGCGCCGTTCTGCAGCCACAGGTTTACTTCACCGGCTTTTGCAGTACCGGCATTGTCAATTACACCCTTCCAGGAAGAATCCTGAGTGGTCAGACCGATGTTAAGACGGCCGTCACGATAAACCTGTGCTTTTTCAGCCTCTTTATTGCTCTTCATTGCCAGCACATTGCCGACAATTTCCACCTTGCCGTTTTGTGCTTCCAGATTCTTTACATTAACATTAACCGTACCGCCATAGCTTGCCAAAGCATAATACGGCTCGATGAATTTGCCAAAGCCTTCAACATTGTTTTCTTCTCTGTACGGGGTGTCGATACGGATAGATTTGCCCAAGAGCGAAATTGTTGCCAAATCATAAGAGGCCACATCTCCGTCAGCATCATAGGCATCGGTTTTTACAGCAGTACCGCGTACCGCAATATCTACATCACCGTTGACAGTGACATCACCGCGGGTATAGTCAACAGAAATACCTGCAGGCTGCCAACGAGCACCCGTATATTTTTCATCGCCACCCATACTGGGTGCACTGCCGCCGGGTCCTATGTTGCCATGAACATTATCGGTAATGATGCCCCAAGGCTTTTCTGGATTATCCTTGCGCATTTTTACATTGCCGTTAATAATCAGGTTGCCCTTATTGGCTGCCGCAATACCAACGGAAGCATATTCCGAGGTGGCAGTGATATCCAGATTACTGTTGACAACAATAGTGCCCTTATTGGCAGTAAAACCGTTTACGCCGGCCCACGCATTACTCTTATTGTTTGTCTGATAAATATGGATAGTGCCATAGTTACCATCTGCGTCTACGTTATTATAAACGCTGTCTTGGCGGGCAGTAATACCATCCTTATTGGTAATAGTAAATGTATGGTCCTTTCCCTGGAAATCATAGATAAGTTTACCGTCATTTTCCTGTACGGTATTACCATCGGGAGTCAGTATCTCACTGTCCTTTTTTAGCGTGCCTATGAGAGGCTTGCTATAATCAGCAGCATAAACCGGTGCTATGAGAAAGCTCGATGCACTGGCTGCGAGAAGAACACCTGAAATAAGTGACTTCCACTTTTTTTGACTTAGCTTCATGATATATTCCCCCTTATCAAAAAGCAAGGAACGAACAGAAACAACCACTGTTTCTGCCGACTCCTTTGTACAGAGAAAAGCTCCGTACAAATATATATGAAAACCCCGCAAACTGCTACTCATCAATACAGTTTGTGACCTCATAACGATATTATATGCTGCCATCACGGCAATGATTTTACGGCAGCACTACAGTAAGAGATTCTTATTTGTCCCCGACATCTATAAAATAAAAAACACAGCTTAACTTGGCTTAAGCTGTGCTATATCCGTTTCTGTTCAGCACAAGATCAAGCAAAAAGGACACTTAATTTATTATAGTCAAACCACTACCAATAATTAATAAAGTCCGTTCTCGTAGACCTTTACTAAACACCTGTCTGTCAGTACCCTGGCTTAAAGTCATCATCGGAGCATTCCTTTGTAAGAGGTTAGTTTTTTTCCTAATAATGCAGCGACTCTTTTTTACAGTTGCGGAACAGCGTTGAAATCTCATCAAACTTCCCTGCAAAGCATTCATCCGCGTGGGACGAAGCCTCCAGACTAGGCTTATATTCTATTGTATTCGAGATAGTCAGAAGCTGAAATTTTCTTTTTTAGCAAAAGCGGTATGCTTTATTAAAAATACTTTATTTGCACTATATCTCGTTTTAGTACTAATTTCAGTTTAGCACTTACATAAAGTTTTGTCAAGAATTACTATCAGAAAATTTCCTTTTTACAAACTAATATATTTACTATATTAGTTTGGACAAGCTCATCAACAAAAAACGCCGACGTCTGCACCACTTCCGGGTTACAGCGTCGGCATTTTCATTTACGCCTCACGGCGATTTCTTATTTTGCTTTCTTCAGGAATTTTTCATACATTGCATGGTCTTCAGCCATCATCTTATCAGCATCGGCACCGATAATGCAGGTCGGGTCGATACCCTGTTTCATGAAGTAATCCTTGAATTCCTTGGATTCGCAAACCTTTTTAGCAGCAGCGCGCAGAGCTTCCAGCTTTTCCTTCGGAGTATCTTTAGGAGCAACCAGAGCTGCCCAAGCGCGAACGGTCATGTTGTGGCCCAGCTCTTTGAAGGTCGGAACATCCGGATAGATTGCGCTGCGGGTGTCAGCCATAACAGCAAGAATCTTCAGGTTGCCTGCGTCTACCTGGCTCTTGAAGACAGACGGGTCAGCCAGAGTTGCGTCGATGTGCTTGCCTGCTAAAGCAGCTGCAATGTCGGCGGAGCCTTTCGGATACGGTACATGCTTGAATTGTACGCCGAATTCCTCTTCAAAGGAAAGTGCGGCAATGTGCCAGATAGCGCCGATACCGGAGTTACCCATTTTCACCTTGCCGGGGTTAGCCTTAGCGAAGGCTACGAATTCATCTACATTATTATAAGGAGCATCCTTCGGCACAATCAAAGCTGCCGGAGCTGCAATCGGAGCGCAGATAGCTGCATAATCCTTATAGGTGTTTTTGCATTTGCCCTGATGCGGGAACATAGCCAGCTCTACGGTAACCATGCCCAGAGTATGGCCGTCGGGTTTAGCGTTAGCCAGCTCTACCATGCCGGTTACACCGCCGCCATCGGGTTTGTTTACGGGAACAAATTTGCTGCCCTTCAGCTCTTTTTCCATGAACTGAATCAGGCCTCTGGCAGAGATATCGGTACCGCCGCCCGGAGCCTTAGGAATAATTACGGAAATATCTCCGTCTGCAGGATAAGCTGCTTTTTTGCTGTCACCGCCGCAGCCGGTAAGCATAACAGCCATGGTCAGCATAGCCATCAGCACAACTAAAATTTTCTTCATTGTCTTACATCTCCTTATATTTTAAATTTAAAGGGTAACAAGTTCATCCGCGCTCAATTTTACACAAGCAATATTACAACGCTTATAGGTATAGGCAAGTACAAGGTCCTCACCGTCGGCAATAATCGCCGGATAGGAAAATTCCGCAGGCTCTGTTTCCAGGTCAACCAGCTTTTGCCAGCTCGCACCGTCATCTGTAGATTGGAACAGACTTAAGGGAGAACGCTGGCCCCAGTTGGCAGAAACAGGATTGCACACCAGATAGAGTATACCGCCGGCCGTCCGCACCAAGTCAAGACCGCTGTTATTGTTCGGCAGACTCAAAGCGTAGGCACTGCACCAGGTTTCGCCGTCATCCTCAGAATCGCTGCGATAGACAAAGCCCTCGCTGCTGCGCAGCAGCATATGCACGCTGCCATCCGCACTCTGCCACAGGCTCGGCTGAATCACGCCGCGTCCGTAAAAGGACTGCTGGCTTACAGCAATATTACTGTCGGCAGTCTTTTCGCCTGCCTGATACTGCAGGCCCTCAATCTGCACTGCAGAGGATTTATGCCAGCTTGCGCCATCATCATCGCTGATATCGGCAAAGGCCTTCCAGATACCGTGTTCGGTAGAAGCACCGGCAAGAATGCGTCCGCTCGCCAAACGCAACGGCTTATTGCGTACAGGTCCGCGCCCTCCGCTCACATCACCCGGCACCAGCTCCTGCGATCCGCTCCAGGTTTCGCCATTATCCGTCGACTGCAGCAGCCACGTCTGCCAATCGGCAATCTGCTGGCCCTGCTTGTAAAACAGCAGCAATCTTCCGTCCGCGCCCGCAAAAAGCACCGGATTCCAGTTCGCCGCCGCCCCGTTCACCAGCAGCTTTGGCTCACTCCAGCCTGCGTCCGTGCGTCTGCTTAGGTAGATACCCACATCGCTTTCGCCCTCATGCGTACCGCCGAACCAGCAGCACAGCAGGCTGCCGTCAGGAAGCGCCAATACTGTTGAAGCATGGCAGAAGGCCGTCGGCAAACAGCGCATAATCAATTCCTTTTGCATTATATCAATCACATCCAAAAAAGTCGCATAATTCTATAACATAAATATTGTAACACATATACAAAAAAGCGTAAACTATTTTCTTCACATTTCTGACAAAATTATCCTGTCGACCTATTATGCCATAAGGTCTGCAGAACCCATTGCAGGCCTCAGGCAGAAAAAAACTGCGCAGGCTTTTGTGCTTGCGCAGTTTCGATTTCAATCAAACGTACACCTTTTCTACATTATATATGGCAATCCTTTTACTTTAATACACAGTTTTACCGTAAGCAATCTGATTAAAATGTCAGCCTCATCTGATGCCAGACAACATTTCCATGGGTAGATTTATCAGATACGCCCTCATCTGCAAAGCCGAATTTTGCATAATAGGGAACGAGCTTATCCTTGCAGGTCAGCACCAGGCCCTTTCTCCCCTGCTGTTTGGCATCCTCAATCGCGCGGCGAATCAGCTCGCCGGCATATCCATGCTGACGATAAGCAGGAATAGTATTGACTCCGAAAATCATCTGCCACGCACCGTTTTCATTGTGCAAAGTTGCCTTCTCATACATTTCATCCGTCAAATCCGGCTCATCCGTCACAAAGCCATCCACAAAGGCAATCAGCTTTTCAGCTTCATACATCAGCCAGAAATGATTACCGTAATATTTCACTCTGTCAATAAATTCCTTTTCTGTTGCAGCCTCCGCCACCGGAAAGCATTCTGCCTCCACTGCAGCAATCGCAGCAATATCTTCCGTAGTTGCATATTTTATAATCATAAGCTCTTTCTCCTCAATAAATTATTTATTCAAAGCACATGCATCACACTATTTTGTTACGCTTTGAAGTTTTCCTCACCTGTAATTATAGCACTAGCAAAAATTGCAAATCATAATAAGTATACCACGAATCGTTATCCGGTTAAACAGAAAAAAGCGGAAGATATTCTTAGTAGTTGCCTTTTTTGCAAAAACTGTTAGCGCCTTTATCTATAAAAATGTTTGTTTCACGAACTATTGTTTTTATTCTTTTTCTATGTTATAATTACCTTAGTTGCATTGGTAGCCGCAATTTTGCGGAGCTTATGCCTGGTCGTGCGGACCAGTGGCAGATGAAGCTGCTATTATGTTTCTTAACACATTAGGCACTAAGGGCGATGTATCGCCGGATATTCAAAGCCTGTTTGACTACATCAACAACAATACAGTTACCAGCAACTTCACTCGCGAGGTTGCCGATACGATTACGGAAATCAAGAATGATAAGAAAGTGAGGGATTCCTATATGACTTACGAAATGCGTATAAAGGATACTCTTGCCGAAGGTAGAGCTGAAGGTATAGCCGAAGAAAAACTTGCTACTGCAAAGCGTCTTTTAAACATGGGCTTATCAGTACAAGATGTCGCTAAAGGTACTTCGCTTTCTGTTGAGCAGGTTGAAAAAATTAAGGCAGAGCCAAAATAACCAAACCATAACAGAAAAACCTACCCCTACTACCACCGCCGTGTGCTTCCGCACACGGCTTTTTCTCTGCCTGCACAAAAAATCTCCCGCACGCTGCTCAACGCAGCTGTCGGGAGATTTTCTGCTATATTCATATAAACAACAGGCCTAAATGCCTGTCGGCTGCAAGCGCCTCTTATTTGCCGCTGTCAAAAAGTGCTTCTACAAACTTATCAGGCTCAAAGGGGCGGAAGTCCATAATGCCTTCGCCTACACCGATCCATTTAACCGGCAGTCCCAGCTCTTCCTTAATTGCCACAACCACACCGCCCTTAGCAGTGCCGTCCAGCTTTGTGAGTACAACGCCGGTAACCTTGGCGGTTTCCATGAACACCTTAGCCTGATTGATAGCGTTCTGGCCGGTAGTAGCATCCAGAACCAGGAAGGTTTCGTGCGGAGCTTCAGGAATTTCGCGCTTGATGATGCGGTGGATTTTTTCCAGCTCGTTCATCAGGTTAGCCTTGTTATGCAAGCGTCCCGCAGTATCAATAAAGAGGATATCTGCCTTACGCGCAATCGCTGCCTTCATAGCGTCAAAGACAACTGCCGCCGGATCAGCACCTTCTGCATGGCGGATAACGTCGCAGTGCGCACGTTCGCCCCAAATTTGCAGCTGCTCGCCTGCCGCAGCGCGGAAGGTATCGCCTGCTGCCAGAACAACCTTGTATTTGAACAGGGTGAAGTAATTTGCCAGCTTGCCGATAGTAGTGGTCTTGCCTACGCCGTTAACACCAACAACCAGAATAACCGTCGGCTTAGCACCGATACGTGTACGTTGGCCGCTATCTGCCAGCATTTCTGCCATATATTTTTTCAGGAAGGGAATAACATCCTCGGTACCGCTGATTTCCTTCTTCTTCGCTGCCTTGCGCACTGCGTCGATCAGCTTTTCGGTAGTTTTTACGCCCACGTCCGCAGACAGCAGAATCATTTCCAGCTCATCGAGGAAATCATCGTCAATCGCAGCAGACAGGCCTACAAGCTCCTGAATGCGGTCAGTAAAGTTGCGTCTGGTTTTAGAAAGGCCTTCCTTTAAACGCTCAAAAAATCCCATTATTCATTCTCCTTTGCATTTATTTTTACGGATAATAGTTTAGAAACACCGGATTCTTCCATAGTTACGCCATACATGATATCAGCGCATTCCATCGTTCCCTTGCGGTGTGTAATCACGATAAACTGCGTATTTCCTGCATAATCCCGCAGGAAATCGGCAAAACGCTGAATATTGGCATCATCCAGAGGCGCATCAATTTCGTCCAGGATGCAGAACGGCGATGGCTGGTAGCTCAAAAGCGCAAAGAGCAGTGCGATAACCGTCAGCGCTCTTTCGCCGCCGCTCATCAGATACAGGCTCTGCAGCTTTTTGCCGGGCGGCTGAACATCGATATCAATACCGGAATCCAGCAGATTATCCGGCTCTGTGAGCCGCAGCACCGCCGTACCGCCACCAAATATCTTGACATAGCATTGCGCAAAGTATTCGTTGATTTTGGCAAAGGCCTCCTTGAAGCGTTTGGTCATACCGCTGTTGATTTCCGCGATAACCGCCTCCAGATTTTCCTTTGCTGTACACAAATCGTTATATTGCTTACACAGGAATTCGCTGCGCTCCTTCACTGCGTTATATTCTTCAATCGCTGCTGCATTAATCGGCCCCAAATCAGCAATCTGCAGCGTCAGACGGCTTTCCTGTTTTTGCAGCGCCGCCAGATCCATTTCCTGCAGCTCGGCAAAATTCTGACTGCGTGCCGCCGCCTCATCCAGCTGATAATCCTGCTGCAGCTGCTCACGAATATGGCCGCAGTTGCTTTCGTGCCGTGCCAAATCAAGCTCTGTCTGCTTCAGCAGTGCTTCACTTTCGTTCACCTGCTTGCGCAGTCCGGCAATATCTTTTTCAATATCCTGCTGTTTATCCAACAGGCTGCCGCGCTCCTGAGCAAAGTCATCCTTACCGCCCAGAATTTGCTGCAGCTGTGCCAGCAGCTCGTCGCTTTGCTGCTGCAGGCGCTGCTTTTGCACGCCGCAGTCAGCAATTTCCTGCTGTCTGCGCTCCTGCTCTTTTTGGTTGGCAGCAATTTCCTCCTGTAGCCGCAGTGTATCCTGGTCCAAGCTGTGCATAGCCTTGCTGATATCCTGCGTGCGTGCGGCAGAGGTCTGCAGTGTAATTTGGGCATCCTGCAGCTGGTTATCCAAGGCGGTAACCGCACTGCCGTATTTGGCGATTTCCTTCTTCAGGTTATCCAACAGCTCCTTGGCCTCGGTATCCTGTCCTTCGCGCTCGGCAACTGCCACGCGCAGCTCCTTAACCTTATCACGGTTTGCCATATAGGCCGCGGTAATATTGCTGCGATCATCCAAAAGCAGCAGCAGGCGCTCGTTGTCGCGCGTTTTCTGTTGCTGCACCTGCTCCAGATTGAGCTTGAGCCTGTCAGCCTTCAGCTGATCCTGACGCAGCTGTGCAGCCAGCTGCTGCAGCTGCTCCTTCTGCTTGCCTTCGGTTTCTTCCAGCTCCTCCAGCTTCTCCTGCCAGCTGAGCATCTCGGCATGCAGCTGCTTCACCTGTGCTGCCGCCTGAGCAATTTCTACATTACGGCTCAAATAGCCTTCCTTATGCTTTTTACTGCCGCCGCTCATACTGCCGCCGGCGTTGACCACATCACCGTCAAGCGTAACTACGCGCAGACGGTAGCGTCCGGCCTTTGCTGCAGCCAAGGCAGCATCAATGTTTTCGGCAATCAGCACTCTGCCCAGCAAGAAGCGGACAGCGTTTTCCGCCTCGGGCTTAAAGCCGATTAAATCAACCGCATAACCAAGAATTCCCGGCAGCTTCGCCAGTGCTTCCTCATCGCGGTTCGGGCCGCGACGCTGTACGGTATCCAGCGGCAGGAAGGTTGCGCGTCCGCTATTGGAACGCTTCAAATAGCCAATCGCTTCCTTCGCTGCATTGGCTGAGCGCATCACCAGGTTCTGCGCGCCCTCGCCCAACGCTGTTTCGATAGCAGCGACATATTTATCTTCTACCTGCAGCAGCTCCGCTGCCACGCCTACGACCTGCTCCCGCCAGGGCTCCTGCGCCTTCAGCACCGCCTTGATGCCATAGCTGAAGCCCTCGTAGCTCTGCTGCAGACGCTTTAAGCTCTGCTCGCGTGTTTCGGCCGCCGTCAGCTGACGTTGGCATTGCTGCTGACTGCTGCGTACAGCCTGCAGCTCCTTTTGACCTGCATCATAGGCACTGCGCAGCTCCTCGCCCTTTTTGCGCACCAGCTCCATGCCGTGAGCGCACTGCGACTGCTGCTCCAGCAGGCTGTTGTACTGCTCCTGTGCCTGACGGTCTGCAGCTTCCGCCTCCTCAATGCTCTTTTTCAGAGCTTCGCGGCGACGTGCGCGCTGCTCCTGCTCCTGTTCCAGATTATGCAGCTCGTTGCGAAGCTTAATCAGCTCCTGCATACCGCTGAAGAACTGCGACTGCGCCTGCTCATCATTGCGCTTCGCCTCTTCCAGCTTGGCGCTCTGCTCGTCACGCTGCGCCTGCAGCTGCTTCACAGCGCCATCGGCCACAGCATGTCTTTTCTCGACAGCATCAAATTCTGTTGCCAGCTCCTGCATTCTCGCTTCCTGCTCGCGCACCTGCTGCTCCAATCGCTCGTTGCGCTGCACCAGGCGTTCGCCGGCCTTTTCGTTCTGGCTGACACGTTCATCCAAAACCTTTTGGTCACCGCGCAGCTTTTCCAAAGCAGTTTCGCGGTTTTTGATATCATCCTGTAATTTATTATACGCCTCGGCCAGCTTATCCAGCTCCTGCTGTACCTGTACTGCCTCAGCCTGCATGCTGCCAACCTTCGCTGCCTGCTCGGAATAAGCACTTGCCGCCGCGTCCTTTTTCGCCTGCAGCTCATTGCCTGTTTTCTCCAAGGCATCCAGCCGACGCAAAAGCACGGATAAACGGCAACGGCGCAGCTCCTCGCTCAGCTCGTTGAACTGCTGCGTTTTGGCTGCTGCCTGCGCCAAAGGCTCTACCTGCGAATCCACCTCACTGCGGATATCGTTGATACGCGTAAGGTTATTGGCCGTATCATCCAGCTTGCGCACCGCATCCTTCTTGCGCAGACGGTACTTGGCAATGCCTGCCGCTTCTTCAAACAGACTGCGTCTGTCCTCGGGACGGCTGTTTAAAACCTCATCAATTTTATTTTGGCCGATAATGGACATCGAGCCCTTACCAAGACCGGTATCTGCCATCAGGTCGATTATATCCTTCAGACGGCAGCTTTTCTTGTTAATTGCATATTCGCTTTCACCGCTGCGGAAAATGCGGCGCGTCAGGCTTACCTGCTCAAAATCGAGCGGCAGTGTTCTGTCGCTGTTATCAAAATCGACGGTGACCTCTGCTACGCCCAACGCTCTGCGCTTGCCGCTGCCGGAGAAGATAACATCCTCCATTTTGCTGCCACGCAGATACTTGGCGCTCTGCTCGCCCAACACCCAACGGATGGCATCCGAAATATTGCTCTTGCCCGAACCGTTCGGTCCGACAACAGCAGTAATTCCCTTGTCAAAGGTCAATTCAGTTTTATCAGCAAAGGATTTAAAGCCATAGGTTGAAAAGGACTTTAAACGCACTAGAAATCACCCATTTTCTCTAAGTCAGTTATTATATCTTTTTATTGTATCATAAAATACTGTTTTTTTACACCATGCTGAACTTCTCTTATGTTAAAAATTGCAAAATAACCTGCCAGCGTTCTGCCAAACCTTCAAGGCGCAGGCGCGCATTGGCAGGACTCGTGGACGGCAAATAAAAAACCTGCACCTGCTCAGGCATTTTTTTGGCAAAATATTTTTTAAAGGCTGCAGCCGCCTTGCCGCCGTTGCAGACTACCGCCTGCAAATGCGGCAGCTCGCCCGCAAGCTCAACAACAGCGTTCGGCGCTTCGTTTTTGATGTTGCTGTCCAAGCTGCCGTCACGCTCGCAATAGCCCAGCGTATCCCACAGCGCCAAGTGATGTTTATGTAGCATAGCCTGCTTGGCCGCGTAATCCTGCGGCACATCCTCCCGCAAAAGCAGCGCCAGCAAACGCCAGAAGCGGTTTTGCGGATGCGCGTAATATTCCTGCTGCTCCAGGGATTTTATCCCCGGCATAGAGCCGAGAATCAATATTCTGCTTTGCTCGTCCGCTATCGGTGCGAAGGATTTACATGTGGACATACTTTTATCTCATCTGCCTTATCTTGAATTATCTGCAGCTCAAGGCTAGGGAAGCATTCCTCCCAATAGCGCAGGTTGCAGCTTTTTTGCCCGCGCAGCTTCGATTCCAAGCGTGCAGGACAAAGGATATCAACAGCACCGCAGTCAGCCAGCTTAGCTAATTGCGGGGTAATTTTATCACGCAGCACTCTGCTTTTTACCAGCTCGCCCATCGCCGGATGAAACGGTCCCGCAAGGATATTACCCGGCGCACACAGCTCATCGTCAGGCTGCAGGCCGATACGAATAACATTCACGCCTGCTTCCGTCAGCTCGCGGTAAACCCAGGCTGCCTGCGTCACGGCCTCCTCTAGCGTCAGCGGTACAAAACGCCCCGCCGCGTAGTCCGCAGCCAGCGGCGTACCCTTGATTACTAATAAAGGATAGATGCGCGCCACGTCAGGATGCATTGCTATAGCCTTGCGCACTGTTTCCTGCACGCTGGCAAAGCTTTGCATGGGCAAGCCAACCATCAGCTGCAGCCCGACTTGAAAGCCGAAGCGCTTTAAAAGCGCCACCGCCGGCGCCACCTGCGCCGCCGTGTGCCCACGCTCCGCTGCCGCCAGCACCCTGTCATCCAGCGACTGCACCCCCAGCTCCACCAAGCGCACGCCATGACACTGCAAAAGCTGCAAGCGTTCTTCATCTATATAGTCTGGGCGCGTCGAAAGGCGCACACTACCGATAAAGCCTTCGTCGAGCAGCGCATCCGTCAGCGCCAAAAGCTCCTCCTGCAGCTCCAGGGGCAGGCCGGTAAAGCTGCCGCCGTAAAACGCCGCCTCGTTGGCCACGCTCGGCCGCAGCCAGCTGCGCCAGCGCGCCAGTTGCTCCTTAGCGGCTGCAACAGCAGCCAGCTTCTGGCCGCTAATCGTCTTTTGGTTACAAAAGACGCATTGATGTGGACAGCCTGCATGCGGTATGAAAATTGGCAGAATAGACATAAACATCCCTTCTTTAGTAAAAATACGCAGATTTACTGTAAAATTTTTAAGAAAAAGCCATTTAAAGAGATTCATTCCTATTGACATATCCCCTATAGGGGGTTATCATAGTGTTGCAAGAATTTTATTAGGAATGTGGTGCAGCAATGAAATTATCTCATATGAAGTTTATAAAAACAAGTCTTCCCTTTACTTTTTCTACTATGGCGGCCTCGCTTATGGGCGCCGTTGATACTGCCGTAGTTGGGCATTTAGGGAATTATACCTATATTAACGCCGTTTCTCTGGGCGCAGTAATCTTCAGCACAGTCTATTGGCTTTTCGGCTTTCTGAAAATATCCACCAGCGGCTTTGCAGCGCAGGCCTTAGGTCAGCACGATCCCAAGCTGCTCGCCGGTGCTTTTATCCGCGGCGTGCTGGCAGCCTTCGGTATCGGTCTGTTGCTCGTAATTTTACAGGAGCCCATCTGGCAGATAGCACTGCTGCTCTTCAATCCGGACGCAGCCACTGCCCCCATGCTGGAGCGTTACTATCGTCTGCTCATCTGGATTATGCCGCTGACACTGGTTTTTCAGACTGCACAGGGATGGTTCGCCGGCACACTGCATGTACGTATCGCTGTACTCACCGCACTTGCCAGCAACGTCATTAACCTGCTGCTTGATGTACTCTTCGTCATTGTCCTGCATTACGAGGTAACCGGCGTTGCTGCCGCCACCTGCATCGCCAATATTACAGGTTTTTTAGCTATTCTGTACTTTTATGCCAAGCATAAGCCCCTGCCGCTGACTGCGGTACCGCTGCGAGAAATCTTTTCCGGCCCAACCTGCCGTCAGATGGTGCAATGCGGCTCGCATCTTACCGTGCGCATGTTCTGCATGATTATCATGGTCAACAGCTTTATGCATCAAAGCTCTGCCTTCGGCGGCGAGCTTTTAGCTGCTAATTCCATTCTCTTTCAGATACAGTTCATCATGGGCGATATTCTGACCGGTCTTTCGCAGGCAGGCGCCATCTATTCCGGCATTGCCTTCGGTGAGCATGACCGCTCCATGCTAAACGATACGTTGCGCATCAGCTTCATTTGGGCCATCGGCTTCGGCCTGCTGCAGACAGTCGGCTATTATTGCTGCCGTCACGCCATTCTCGGCTGCTTCACCAATCTGCACAGTGTCATCGCTACGGCGCAGCAGTACGATTTGTTCATAGCCTTCTTCCCGCTTATCAGCGCGCTCGGCATCGTCTACTACGGCGTATTTAACGGTGCTCTCTACACCAGGCCTATCTGCATTTCCATGCTGCTGACCGCAGGCTGCTACCTGACCGCCTACTTTACGCTCATTCCGCTTTACGGCAACATCGGCCTGTGGCTGGCCTTTCTCATCTTCTATATTGCCCGCAGCAGCTTTTTACTGTTCTTCGTTCCCAAGCTGCAGCAAAGAGTTGCTTTGGCCTAATCTCAAACATGGCTGCACGTTCTCGTGCAGTCTTTTTTTAGCGCAGATATTGGTCAATAGCCGCTTCAAAGTCCTCCAGACTTTTGCTGCCCTCACCCTTTTCGATAGCGTGCAGAATGCAATGCTCCAGATGGTCCTTCAAAATAACCTTGGCCGTATTATCCAGCGCCTTGCGCACCGCAGCTATCTGAATCAGCACCTCCGAACAATCCCTGTCGTTATCCACCATGGTCTTGATAGAACGCACATGCCCTTCAATGCGTGCCAGGCGGTTGACAACTTTCTTCTTATTAGGATGGTTGTGAGCGTGTGCATGAGCTTCCTGCAGAGCCTGCTGCTTTTTATCATCCTGCTGATTTAGCTCCGCCTGCCTGCGCACATATTCCAATAAAGATTTTTCCTCTGCCATTACTGTCACCAACCTTATCTCTACATTATTAAAAGGGAGCGCACTAAACACGCTCCCTCGTTTTATTCCGCTGCCTGTGGCGTCAAAATGCTTTCAATAACCAAAGCAACGCCGTCATCATTATTAGATGCGGTAATGATTTTTGCATTCTGCTTCACGCTGTCCTTAGCGTTGGCAACCGCTACGCCGATGCCGGCATTGGCAATCATCTTCACATCATTGTTGGAATCACCGATGCACATAATTTCCTGCGGTTGTACGCCATAGCTTGCCGCTACGCTCTTGACAGCCTCCCATTTGTTGACACCGGGCTCCATCAGCTCCAGGAAATTGTCTTTGGAGCTGGTAACATCCAGCTTACCGGCAAAGTCCTCTTTAAACTGCTGCCATACATCGGCAAATTCCTCGCTCTTGGTCATCACAAGAATCTTATACGGCTCTTCATCCGTATGATAAAGCGCATCACCGATAGCAGTAGTCTGAATGCCGCTTATTTTAGTATACATGCGGGAGCACTCATTCTCCTGCTTAATCAAAATGCTGTCGCCCACATAAAGCTGCAGGTAATAGCCCTTCTCGCGACAGTACGTCAACACCTCGTTGGCGGTGGACAGCTTCATCTTATGCTTATAATAAACCTTACCGCTCAGGCTGCCCTTCACCAGTGCGCCGTTATATGTAACCAGCGGCACATCAAGTCCCAGCTTTTCCGCATAAGGGCGCACGGAAACGTACATTCTGCCGGTAGCAATCAAAAAAATCTTGCCTGCGTCCAGCGCCTTTCTGATGGCTGCCTCGTTACGCGGAGAAATCTGGCAGTCCTTATTCAAAAGTGTATCGTCCATATCGCTGGCAATCAGCTTAATTTCCATGCTCCATCTGCTCCTTTAACATCCATTTATCCAAAAATATCGCCGCTGCCGGATACAGCAGCAACAGAAAAATACCGTGCATGATGCCAAAATTAAGGTCATAGCCCGGCAGCATACGGCAAACAGTTACGGCACCCTCTAGGGAGAAGGCAGCCATCACCAGCATAGCCTTCAGGCAATCGTTGCGGCGCTTGGCCAGCTCCTGCAGCCTCGTCAGCAAAAACAGCTTGTCCACAATCACATGCATCAGCTTCAGGCCCAGGCACATAAAAGCACCTTCGATAAAAGAGCCTGCCACCAGACCGCCCAAGGTAACAACCTGCAGCATACTGGTTACGTATTCACATAGGAAAAAAATGACGCTCAGCGTCAGCCACATTGTGGCTAAATTATACATTGTTTTCTTCATATTAATCACCAAGATACATTATAACACAGACAGTCGTCAAATTGCACTAGGCGTCTGATATTTTATGATGCTTTTAAGCATATTTTACAAGTATTTCTGCATATTTTGTGGTAAAATAAATTTGTTAACGAGTCAGACACCTTGTCTGTACGAAAGGAGCAATTTATATGAAGCGCAGTGATAAATTCCGCCAGGCCAACCGTGAAGCCAAGGCTACCGTTATTGCCACCATCGCCGTCATCATCTTCTGGTGTTTGGCAGGCTTCGGGCTGGCAGACAGCGATATTACCTTCTGGCATACACCTCTTTGGGTTTGGGGCGGCTGTGTCGGCACCTGGCTTTTTGCCATCGCCGTTACCGTTTTCCTGACGAAGAAGGTTTTTGTCAACTTTGATTTGGATGACAGCACGGAGGACAAGCAGCATGAGTAGTATTGTGAATATTTTACCCGCGCTGGCCTTTCTGCTGATTCTTTTAAGTATCAGCGCCTATATCCAGCGCACCTCCAAAGAAAACAGGCAAAAGGATTTTGCCAAGGATTACTTTATCGGCGGCCGCACTCTCGGCGGCTTCGTGCTGGCTATGACCACCGCTGCCACCTACAGCAGCGTCAGCACCTTCGTCGGCGGTCCGGGCGTGGCCTGGGTTATCGGCTACGGCTGGCTGTACATGGCCATCGTACAGGTAGTCGTTATCTTCCTCGTCTTGGGCGTATTCGGCAAAAAGATTGCCCTCATTGCACGCGAGATTGATGCCGTAACCGTCATTGACGTTTTGCGTGCCCGCTATCATTCCGATTTTTTGGCGAACCTGGCAGCCGTTGTCATTGTCGCCTTCTTCTGCGCCACCATGGTGGCACAGTTCGTCGGCGCCGCCAAGCTCTTTGAAGCAGTAACCGGCTTTTCCTATCTCACCGGCCTCACGATGTTCGGCCTGATAGTTGTCATCTACACCACTATCGGCGGCTTTAAAGGCGTTGCCGTTACTGATGCCTGTTGCGCCATCGCCATGATCGTCGGCATGTGCATCCTTATGGGCGGCATGATGCACGCTGGCGGTGGCTTCAACAAAATCATGAGCTACATCAGCACGCAGCATCCCGATATGCTCGAGCCGCTTTCCCACGGCAAAATGCCGCTTTCGCTGTACATCAGCCAATGGCTGCTCGTCGGCATCTGTACGCTGTCGCTGCCGCAGTCCGTTGTCCGCGGCATCAGCTACAAGGATACCAAAGCGCTGCACAACGCTATGATTATCGGTACCATTGTTATCGGCGCCATGACGCTGGTTGCAACCTGGATTGGTGTCATCAGCAAGGGCATCCTGACCGGGCCTATTTCCGCCTACGGCAACAGCGTTGATAACATCATGCCTATCGCTATTGTGCAAAGCCTCACCCCCTTCTGGGCCGGCGTCATTATCATCGGACCGATTGCCGCAACTATTTCCACCGTATCTTCGCTGCTGCTTTCCTCGTCCTCCTCTATCGTCAAGGACGTTTACATGAACATCAAGGGCAAGCGCGAAGAACAGCTCAGCAATAATCAGATTCGCCTCTACAGCTTAGGCGCTACTGTTATTCTCGGCCTTTTGGTTTATGCCATTGCCATCAAACCGCCAAGTGTTATCTGGCAGATTAACATGTTTGCCTTCGGCGGTCTGGAAACAGCCTTCTTCTGGGTACTGATTTTCGGTCTTTTCTGGCCCAAGGCCAACAAATACGGCGCTATCGCAGCCATGGGCGGCGGCGTTATCATCTACTGCCTGGCCATGGTCTTCAAAATCAAGGTGCTCGATCTGCATCAGATTGTACTCGGCATCGGCCTTTCCCTGCTGTGCTTCTTTATTGGCAACAGCTTCGGCAAAACAGTTGATGAAAAAACACTGCGCATCTTCTTCCCCGAAAAATTTTACGACGAAAACTAAATATGCCTAAAATCACAAACACCCTGCGCACTGCCAACACGGCAATACGCAGGGTGCTTTTCATTTGCTTATTCAAATTCCTTATAGATACCTTCCTCACGACGTCTGGTCGCCGTTTTGGAAATATAGGTACCATGAACAATATTGGTAAGCTTCTTCTTCGCTAAAATCTTTTGGATGTAATCAAGATGCGGGCAAGGCGGCTTATGCGAATTATCCGATACCATGCAGGTAGAAAGATGTACGCAAATCTCCTGCCCCTCCTCCTTAAAGCGGCGCAAGCGCTTCGCCAGGTTCTCCAGCTTAACCGTCAGCGCACCGCCGGAGCAACCACCGCAGGTGAAGCTCATGTAATGCGTATCCTCGGGATAACCGGCAAACTTGCCTTCGCGGCTGTAAAAGGCATGCGTACAGTTGTAGCCGCAGCAGCGCTGCTGCACTGTGTCGCACTGGATAATTACTACCAGCTTGCTCATTTTATCATGCCTGCGGCTTTTAAAGCTGCATCCAGCTTAGCTTCAGCGACAGCGCTGATAGGAGTCAGCGGCAGACGCGGAGCACCGGCATCAATACCGGTAACCTTGGTAACGGCAGCCTTGATAGGAATCGGGTTGCTCTCTATAAACATAGCCTTAGCCAGCGGCACCATAACCTTGTTGATATCAGCAGCGTCTTTCACGCGGCCTTCGCTGTAAGCCTGCATCAATTGCTGCAGTATGTTGCCGTTAACATTGGCCAGAACGGAAATCAAGCCGCAGGCACCAACGGACATGAACGGCAGAATCAGGCCATCGTCACCGCTATAAATAGAGAAATCCTCCGGCAGTACACGATACAGCTCAGCAGTCTGTGCTACATTGCCTGCTGCCTCTTTAATAGCCACAATGTTGCTGAAATCTGCTGCCAGACGTGCAACAGTTTCCGGAGCAATGTTGCCGCCGGTACGTCCCGGAACATTGTAAACGATAATCGGCAGCTTGGTAGCCTTTGCTACAGCTGCAAAATGCTGATAATAGCCCTCTTGAGTCGGTTTGTTGTAGTACGGGCCAACTACGAGCACGCCGTCTACACCGCAGGCTTCCATTTTCTTAACCAGGTCAATAGTGCTGGCAGTGCAGTTGGTGCCTGCACCGGCAACAATCTTGGCACGGCCGTTGACACGTGCAACGATGGTCTGCATGAATTTAATTTTTTCATCCATGTCCATGGTTGCAGCTTCACCGGTAGAGCCTTCAACTACCAGGCCGTCACTGCCGTTAGCCAGCAGCCAGTCAGCAAAATCTGCACCAGCTTCATAATTGATGCTGCCATCAGCGTTGAACGGCGTAACCATTGCCGTTAATAATCTGCCAAAATACGGTTTTTTCATTGTAATTCCACCTCTTAAAACTAATAGAAATTAAAATTCTCTATGATATATTGATTGTTATCTAAATGATTTTATATTTTTTACGGCGTACTAACAGTACGTCGAGGAAACACAACAACGCAGACGGTGCTTTATACACAGACTATAATTTGAAGGCTTCGTGGAGAGCTTTAACAGCCTCCACCAAATGCTCCTCTTTAACAATTGCGGAAATCGTAGTATCGCTGTCCACAGTCTGCAGAATAGCGATATTGTGGCTGGCAAGCGCACTTACAAAGGTAGCCATAATGCCAGGCACGCCACGCATAGCACTGCCGACAACGGAAACCTTGCCGCAGCCTTCATTCAGCGTATATTTAAAGCCGGTTGCATCAAGAACCTTGCAGGTGTGCTCTACATCGGGAGAGAATACAGCAAACATTGCTTCCTTCTCCGACAGGTTCAGGCAACCTACGCTGATGCCTGCATCCGCCAAATCCTCGAACAGATTACGGCCTGCAGTAATATCCTGCGGGTTCAGGTCAATGCGGAATTGTGCCAAGTCGTTAAGATGAGCTACGCCGCTGGCGCAGGATTCGTTAATTGCAATTTCGCCGCCGTTACCCTGACCGATGCGTTCGCTGGTAATCAAGGTACCGGGAGCATCGCTGAAGGTGGATTTAACATACATAGGAATGTTGCTGCCCATGGCAATTTCAACGGCACGCGGATGAATAACCTTCGCACCGTTCTGCGCCATCTGGCAAACCTCGGCATAGGAAATCTGCTGCAGAATATTGGCCTTCTCGACAATGCGCGGGTCAGCAGTCATGATGCCCTCAACGTCAGTATAGATTTCCACAAAATCAGCCTTAAGCGCAGCGCCCAGTGCAGCAGCGGAAGTGTCGCTGCCGCCGCGGCCTAAGGTCGTAAATTTATAGTTGTTCTCCGTCATACCCTGGAAGCCGCAGACAACCGGAATGATGCCTGCCTCCAAAAGACGGATAAGACTGGAGGTATTGATGTTTTTGATACGTGCTGCACCAAACTGGGAATCGGTAATGATACCTGCCTGACCGCCGGTGAGTGCCATAGCGTTGATACCGAATTTTTGCAGGGTTGCTGCCATTACGCAGGAGGAAATGATTTCGCCACAGCACATCATCATATCCATCTCACGCACATTAACGGAAAGGTTAACGTCCTTCAGTGCGCCGATAAGCGTATCGGTTGCGTAGGGAGCACCCTTGCGTCCCATAGCTGAAACTACAACTACCGGGGAGTAACCGTTGCGGATAGCCTGCTGTACCTTATTTTTAACTGCAACGCGGGCTTCCTCACTCGCGACGGAGGTGCCGCCGAATTTCTGTACAATGATTTTCATGTAAATTGCTCCTCATCTGTTTAAATTAAAATGCAAAATGTACCGGATGCCGGAAAGGCTGCGGCGTACAAGCTGTACGCCGTTTAGTCTTTACACCGCAGAGGTGCATTATTATTTTTCTAACCAGCCGTTTTTAATCATAACCTCAGCAATCTGCAGAGTGTTCAGCGCAGCGCCCTTACGGATCTGGTCGCCTACTACCCACAGGTTGAAGGTGTTCGGATTGGACTCATCGCGGCGCAGACGGCCAACGAAGCAGTCATATTTTTCCGAAGTATATAAAGGCATCGGATAAACCTGGTTGGCAGGATCATCCATCATCTGAACGCCCGGGAAGGCATCAATAGCAGCTGCCATATCCTTCAGCTCCAGATCATGCTCAAATTCAATGTTTACAGATTCGCTGTGGCTGCGGTATACAGGCACACGTACGGTAGTAGCGGTGATGCGCATTTCGTCATCATGCATAATCTTTCTGGTTTCGTTGATCATCTTCATCTCTTCTTTAGTGTAGAGATTGTCAAGGAAAACATCAATCTGCGGAATCAGGTTAAACGCAATCGGATAATGCTTCGGCAGGCTTGCGGACGGAAGGATGTGTGCCTCCATCTCACGGCCCTCGCTGTAAGCCTTAGTCTGGTCGGTGAGCTCGTCAATGCCCTCTTTACCGGCACCGGAAACAGCCTGATAGGTAGAAACGACAATACGTTTAATGCGTGCCAGATCATACAGCGGTTTCAGTGCCATAACCATAATAATGGTAGAGCAGTTGGGGTTAGCGATAATGCCCTTATGCTTCAGGATATCCTCAGGATTAACCTCCGGCACAACCAGCGGCACTTCAGGATCCATACGGAAAGTGCTGGAGTTATCAATAACAACGGCACCGGCCTTTACAGCGTACGGAGCAAACTCCTTGGAAACGCTGCCGCCTGCGAACAGAGCGATATCAATGCCCTCGAAGGAGTCTTTGGTAGCCTCCTGCACAGTATATGTCTTACCCATAAATTCAATCTGTTTGCCTGCGCTGCGCTTGGAAGCAAGCAGACGCAGCTCTGCAAACGGGAAGTTTCTTTCTTCGATAAGCTTCAGAAATTCAGTACCAACAGCACCGGTAGCGCCCAAAATAGCAACATTATACTTTTTCATAAAATTATCCCCCTCACTATTTAGAGTAATTTATCTAAGCCGTATACCAGGCCTACTTGGTCAACAATTTTGCGGCAGCCAAGCGCAACGCCCGGCATGTAGCATTCGCGGTTAATCGGGTCTGTGCTGATTTTCAGAGTTTCGCCCTGACCGCCGAAGATAACCTCCTGGGAAGCAACGTAACCCGGCAAGCGGACACTGTGAATCTTCATGCCCTCGTAATCCGCACCGCGCGCACCTGCCATGGTTTCCTTTTCATCAGGATTGCCCTGATGCATTGCCTTGCGCACCTCAGCAATTTTTTGTGCGGTGATAATTGCCGTACCGCTGGGAGCATCCAGCTTGTTATCGTGATGCTTCTCGATAATTTCCACATGCGGGAAATATTTGGCAGCCTCACACGCCAGCTTCATCATAACAACTGCGCCAAGCGCAAAGTTCGGCGCAATCAGCAGGCTGGTGTTGTGCTTGCGTGCCAGATCATCAACCTCTTTTAAATCTGCATCGCTGAAGCCTGTTGTGCCTACTACTGCATGCACACCAAGCGGCAGCATTTTGCGCAGGTTGCCCATAACAACATCTGGACGGGTGAAGTCAACAACAACGTCCGGTTTGGCAGCTTCAATGGCAGCAACCAGGTCCGTTGTTACCTTAACACCATCACCCAGCTGCACAGTGCCTTCCTTAATATCAACAGCACCTACAAGCTCCAAATCAGCTTCGCTATATACTTTTTTACATACCTCGCTGCCCATGCGGCCCAGCGCACCATTTACCAAAACACGAATCATGTTGTCCACTCCTTAATCATAAAAATAACCGTTGAGATAATTTCTTTGGATTCTATCTCAACGGTTAGCATGCTAAATAATATTCACACCCATAGCCGAGATAGCCCTCCGCTGCAGATGCAGCGACAGTCCGGCAGCTTTCACTGACGGCCCAGCACAACGACACGGCTGCCATTGCACTTCGGCGTTAGCCCTTTTGTGATGCTTCCCAGCTCCCGCTCCACAACCTACTCATGCTTTCCGCGCCTCTATCTTAATGGTTTGCTATTAAAAAAATTATATTACTGTTACTGCTATTTGTCAACGAGGAAAATTATTAGCATCTTCTTATAGCAGCAAGTGTAAAGATTTTACAAAAAGAGGAAGTGAGAGGGATTCTATTACCTCTAGACTTTCATAAAAAATCTGCGCAGATAATACAACATCTACGCAGGTTTTATTATGATATTAAGTTTAATGGCTTATTTTATATTTACCTTAAATTCATTTCACTTAAGACAAGTATATTAACTTATAAAATTCCTGCCTGAGCCATTTTGAAAGCTGCTAATGCTGCATTATAGCTTTGAGCAGCTTTACCAACTTTTTGAGGATCATATTCACAAACGCTCAAAATACCACTATAATCACTAACAATTTTTTCTAAATTGTTTTCGAGAAATTTTTTAGGATCAGTTATCCAAGTTATTCTTCCATTTTCATTTTTTATTATGGCTCTAAGACCACATACTAACGGAATAATAAATCCTTCTGGACTAGCAGTTGATACGCCTCTTTTACTAAACGGAGCTACAATATTCTTTTTTTTCTTCTTTTTATCATCAGAATCATTAGAACTAAAATTCATTTTCTTAACTGCAGTAATAGCTCCATATCTTCTACCTGTAGCATTATAGTATTCAGGAAATTTCTCGTAAATATAGTCATACAGTTCAGGTAACTGTGCTGTAATGGCAAAAGCCGTAGCAACTTCAGTATTAGAAAGCTCTCTTCTATAATCATTTGTTGTTTCGAAGGTTACTTGAGTAGAACTCATCAGTTTTTCGAATTGTGCCATACAACTTCCCTTGGCACTATATATTTTATTAGGAGATACCGGTTCAACACTTCTACCACTAGCATCTTTTACATTAGTCATGACAGATAAGGGAATCCATGCTAAGGCAATTATATCCTGAACCTTAATTTTACCTCCATCGTTTGTCTTCCATTCAACCTGTCTGCAAACAGAAGGGTTATGCTTTTGTAAGAGATTTTTCAACTCATCAAAGTAACCTCTTTGATTAGCTTTTGCAGATGTTTGTAACTGTACATTATTATTTCTAGCTGCGCAGATTTCCAATAAATCATTTTTAAAAGAATCTACACAAGCTCTATCCTCTACATTTTTTGGTACAAGCAATTCTATCGGTATGTAAAAATCAATTGTATTTGGTATTTTAGAATTTCTTATATCTTCCAAATAAGTATCAATACTATCTCTATTATCTACCCATACTTTTTTGAAATCATCCCAAGTTACAGAAGACTTCAAAGCTTTTCTTTTGGTATACTCCAATGCATGAGACAGTATATATATACCAACAGCCAATGTGTTGTGACCACCATCAAGAATTCCTTCTATATTGGGGTCCTCTGTTGAAAGTCTAAAACGGTTGCGTTCTAATCTTTCAAAGCAGGAAGAAGCTAACAAAATTCCTTTTGTCTTGAACGGAAATAATAACGGCTCATTATCAAGAGAATCAATTATTGCATCTGTAACCTGTCCAGTACGAGATGAGCGAGGATTTGCATCAAGCCCCATAACATCAATAATAGGTATTAAAAATTTTGCTTTCATAAGACCTATTATCTTGGTAATTTCTCCTACTGTTTGTTCAGTTACAAAATCCAATTTGATTAACGCAGAATTTGTTTTTCCCATTATTTACCTTCTTTCCGCAAATGGAGGTCTGAAATAAAAAAAGCCAGACATAACGTCAGGCTCCAAAACTGCTGATATGTGTATAGACACATTACTACTATTTCCAGAACCTATCCAGGTGCTAATATTAATCCAGCCAATCATCCGATCAGCTACAAACAGTTTAATATTTTTGTTGGAAATTGTCAAGCAATTTGAGCTTATTTTATTACAATTCTATTTTTCTATTACGAGATTTGGGAACTTTTTCCCTTTTCTCGTAATAGGATGGCCTTTTTGTTGCTTCATCGCCATTTCCTATTACGAGATTTTTCACCTAGTGCACTTTTCTCGTAATAGGATTATAAAAGCATGCTTTCAGGCTGAAGTAAAAACTGCTGCAACCCCAACACCAAAATTCCCTCATCATTATACCAAGGCTTTATATCATCCTTAACTACGATAATCTTTTTGAACGAATCATTGATACGGACAAGGGAATTCTGCTCCTGCTCCATCTTTTCCCTATCAGGAATGGAAAAGGCGGACTGAATATAAAAGCGCTGACTTCCCTTATTGCAAACAAAATCAACCTCTAAATTCACCTTTTCCTGTTTTCGCTCAGCATTTTTGGTACGATACTCTACAATACCGACATCAACATTAAAATCACGCACCAACAGCTCGTTATAGATAATATTCTCCATAATGTGATTTTCTTCCTGTTGACGAAAATTCAGACGCGCATTGCGTAAGCCAACATCAGTGAAATAATATTTGAATGGCGAAGCAATATATTTCCTGCCTTTTATATCATATCGTTCCGCTTTACTCACTAAAAAAGCATCCTGAAGATAATCAATATATGCTCCGATAGTTTTATCACTGACCTTAATGCCCTTGCTGGCAAAAGTATTGGCTAACTTAGAAGGATTAGTCAAAGAACCAACGGACGAAGCCAGAATATTTACCAAGGTATCCATAACCACATCGCCACGCAAGCTATTACGCTCTACTATATCAGCTAAATACACCTTACTGAACAAATCTCTCAAATATTTTGCTTTTAGCTCATCCTTTTTGCGAGCTAAAATTTGTGGTAAGCCACCATAAGTATAATAATTCTTCCATGCCTCTTCTTTGCTTCCTTCAAATGCTGAAACATATTCTGCATAATTCAAGGGATAAACGCGTACTTCATCGCCACGCCCGCGAAACTCTGTCAATATATCAGTAGACAAAAACTTAGAGTTGCTACCGGTAACATAAATATCAAGATTACTGTAGCGATTTAAGCCGTTCAATAGCTTTGCAAAACCATCAACGAACTGTACCTCATCAAGAAAAACATAGTTCATTTTCTCTGGAACTATCTTGCTTTTAATATACTCATTAAGCATCTGAATATTAAGCATATCTTCCCATTCAGGACTATCTAAAGCTATGCGTATAATGCAATCCTTATCTACTCCGTTTTGCAGCAGGTAATTGTAATACAGATTAAATAACAGATATGATTTGCCACATCTGCGAATACCGGTAATAACCTTAATCTCTCCGTTTTCTTTACGGTCTATAAGCTTTTGCAGATAAAGATCTCGTTTAATTTCTGTCATTTCACACACTCCTATTACGAGATTTTTCACCTAGTGCACTTTTCTCGTAATAAGTATAACATTATTAAGCACCTTAAGCAAGCTTAAGCATGCTTTCTATTACGAGAATTGGGCACTTTTTCCCTTTTCTCGTAATATGATTGCCTTTTTACTGCTTAATCGCCACTTTCTATTACGAGCTTTTTCACCTAGTGCATTTTTCTCGTAATAGAATTGCCTTTTTACCGCTTCATCGTCATTTCCTATTACGAGATTTGGGCACTTTCTCCCTTTTTTCGTAATAGAATTGCCTTTTTACCGCTTCATCGTCATTTCCTATTACGAGAATTTGGCACTTTTTCCCTTTTCTCGTAATAGGATTGCTTAATCAGCATAGTTCTACTCTTTCTTAATTCTGTTTTGTTAAAGCACAACACACTCCCCTCCGCAACAGTGTTAATTATTTTTAACACTATCGCGCATTTCGTCGATAGTATTAATTTATTTTAACACTACAAGCGATTTTCGCGTTACTGTTAATTATTTTTAACACTGTTGCAGAAGCTTTTCCTCTTTAACCCAAACGCGGGCACAAAAAAAGCCCGCCCTTACGGACGGACTTTTCAGCATAAACCGGATTATTTACGGATACCCAGTTTAGCAATGATTGCACGATAGCGCTCGATGTCTTTACCAGCCAGATAGTTCAGCAGGCCACGACGTTTACCTACCAGTTTCAGCAGGCCGCGACGGGAATGATGATCTTTTTTGTGCTCTTTCAGATGCTCGGTCAAATATTTGATGCGTTCGGTCAGAACTGCGATTTGTACCTCAGAAGAACCGGTGTCACCTTCATGACGTGCGTTTGCCAGAATTACTGCTTGTTTAGCTTCGCTAGTTAACATTGTTTGTTTCCTCCTAAAATTTCAAATTGCCATAAGCGTAGCAGCCGTTGGAGAATCGAACTGCCAGGCCTTGGTTCAAATACTATGATAGTATACCATATCTTGCCACCAGATAGCAAGTATTTTGTAAAGTTTTTTATAAAAACAGCTTCAATTTACCGCAAAGCCGCTTCGCAGTCGTTTTTATCCTGCGCCAACTGCTGCTTGAGCTGCTCAATGCCGGCAAATTTTACTTCGCCGCGGATGCGCTGCACAAACTGCACTGTGAGCTGCTGACCGTAAAGGTCACCGGTAAAATCAAAGATATTCGTTTCCAGACGCGGTTTGGCAACATCGCCAAAGGTGGGATTATAACCGATATTGGCCATGCCGTGATAGCTTTTGCCGTTGGCAATTACCCGCACAGCGTAAACTCCCCCCAGAGGAACAGCAACATGAGCATCCTCCAGCTCAATGTTAGCTGTAGGATATCCCAACAGTCTGCCGCGCTCGTTACCGTGCGCCACAATGCCGCTGATGCTGTAGCTGCGCCCCAGCATTGCGGCAGCCTCCGCTACCTTGCCTACGGCAATCAGCTGACGGATAGCGGTGCTGCTGATAATAGTTGCGCCCTCGCTTACCAGCTCGCGCACAATCAGCTCAAAGCCCATGGCCTTGGCAGATGCAGCCAGCGTATAGACAGTTCCCTGTCCGCGACAGCCGTAGGTGAAGTTGGCACCGACTACCAGACAGCTGTAATCAAGCTGCTGCAGTCGCTGCAAAAACTCCTGCGGCGAAAGGTCCGCCACCTGCTGATTAAAGGGAATGTCCACCAGCACATCCACGCCCAGCTGCTGCAAAAGCTCCTGCTTTTGCGCGCCGGTTATCAGCGCCGGCGGCACCATACCAGGACGGATCCATTCAAAGGGATGGTTGCTGAAGGTAAATACCGCCAGCTGCGAATTGCATTCACGCGCCTTCTCCCTTGCGGTTTCAATTACATCAAGATGCCCGCGATGCAAACCGTCAAAGGTACCCAATGCTACCACACAGGGAGCGGAAAATTTATGCAGTTGTTCTAAAGAAGTAATAATCTCCATGCTTATTCCTCTGGCATCGGGTAATGCTCTAAGATTTTTTCTGCCTGCAGGCGCTCCTGCTCACAGCGGACGATGCCTAAGAATTCATCCCCCGGCCCCAGCAGGACGTATCTGCCGTCGGCAGTCTGCGCCACCGTGGTGCGTACACCGTTGGTGATGCGCGCTGCCTGACGGGCGTTTACCTTGAGCTTGGGCAGCTCGGCAACGGCAGTCAGCGGCTCTGCGGCACAGGCTTCGGGGTTCTCCGCGATTTCCTGCAGCGTGCAGGCCTTGTCAATCGTGTAGGCTCCCACCTGCGTGCGCAGCAAAAAGCTCATCGTACCGCAGGTTCCCAGCGCCGTCGCCAGGTCCTCGCCCAAAACGCGGATATAGGTGCCCTTGGAACAGGCCACGCGCACGGTAAAGCTGGTTGCCGTATAATGCAGAAGCTCCAGCTTATAGACCTCAATAGGACGTGCGGTGCGTTCCACCTCTACGCCCTGACGAGCCAGCTGATACAGCTTTTTGCCGTTGATTTTGATTGCCGAATACATCGGCGGCAGCTGCATCTGCTTGCCGGTAAATTGCGCCAACACCGCTTCCAGCTCCTGTTTGCCGAAAGCAGGCACAATCATCGTTTTGACAACCTCACCGCTGTCATCGCCGGTAACGGTCTGCGCTCCCAGCGTAAATTCGGCAATATATTCCTTGCGGCCTTCCACAGCAAATTCCAGCAGACGGGTTGCACTGCCCGCAAAAACAGGAAGAACTCCTGCCGCGTCAGGGTCAAGAGTTCCCCCATGTCCGATTTTCTTTGTGTTAAGCACGCGCCGCAAAAAACCGATAACATCATGTGATGTCATCTGTGGTGGTTTTAATACATTAAAAATTGCGTCCATCTTAAACCAATTTGCCCAATGCCTCCAGCAGCTGAGTGCGAGCCTCCTCTACCGGTGCATAAATCGTACAGCCTGCTGCCCGCAGATGACCGCCGCCGCCGAAGGCTACAGCCACAGCGGATACGTCAACGCTCTTGGAGCGCATGCTCACGCGCGTTACCGCCGGCTCAACGGCCTTGAACATAATAGCTACGTCAACGCCCTCAATATAGCGTGGGTAGGACACAAAGCTGTCGGTCTGGACTTCCTTGTCATATATATCGTCAGTAATTGTGAGATAAGCAATTTTGCCGTCATAAGCGAAGGTCAGCGAAGGCAGTACCTTGGCCAGCATCTCTACCGTATCACGGGAGCGCACGTCCAGTGCATCGCTGATTTCGTTAGGCTGCACGCCGTATTCCAGCAGCTTGGCAGCATTACGCATAGTTTTCGGCGTAGTGTTGGCATAACGGAACGAACCGCAGTCTGTACTGATTGCTGTGTAAAAGCAGGTAGCAATTTCTTTATCAAAGGGCCATTGCATCGCCATGAACAAATCACACATCACTTCGCCCACGGCTGCTGCCTTAGCATCCAAGTAGAGATATTCGGCAAAGCGTTCGTTGGAAATATGGTGGTCGATATTCAGCAGCGTTTTAGCTTCCACTACCTCGGACACCAGTCCAATGCGGTCAAAGGAGCTGGCATCAATAACTACCAGCAAATCCGTCTGCAGCTTGCTGCCCTCTACCGGACGTTCACACAATTCAATACCGGGAAAAAAGCTAAAGCTTTTGTTGATAACGTCATCACAGAAAACAGTAACCTGCTTGCCCTGTGCCAGCAAAAAGCGCGCCAGTCCCAAAGTGGAGCCCAGGGTATCGCCATCCGGGCTTACATGGGTACACAGCACAATTTTTTCTGCCGCCAGCAGCATAGCGCCTGTTTCCTGCAGGCTAAGCTCCTTACTCATGCTCTGCTTCCTCGGCTGCAGGCTTTTCTTCCTGCTTAATCTTATCTAAGATGCTCTGAATATGCGCACTGTATTCTGCGGAGGTATCCTTCTGCAGAATCAGAGTCGGCGCAAAGCGCAGGCGGATGCGTTTGGCAATTTCCGTACGCATGAAGCCTAATGCCTTGTTCAGAGCCTTCCAGGTTTCATCCTGTTTATCCTTGGGACCATACATGCTGATGAAAATCTTTGCATAGCTCATGTCATCCGTCAGCTCCACGCCGGTTACGGTAACAAACTGAATGCGCGGATCCTTGACATCATGCAACAGCATTTTGCTGATTTCGTGCTTAATGGCCTCCTGTACTTTTTCTACTCTAAGTCTTGCCATTTTCTTTTCCTCTATATATAGATACAGACTGACGTACAGGCAGCAGCTGCGGGGAATGCGGCGTTTGCGGCCTGCATTCCTGCGCAATGTGCCTTATGCGGCAGACTATTCTACTGCGATTTCTTCCATGTCGTATACTTCAAAGACATCGCCCTCTTTAAGGTCGCTGAATTTCTCCAGAGTGATACCACATTCGTAGCCTTGAGCTACTTCCTTCACATCGTCCTTGAAGCGGCGCAGAGATTCGATAACGCCCTCGTGAACTACGATGCCGTCACGGACAACGCGAACCTTAGAGCTGTTGGTAACCTTGCCTTCAACTACATAGCAGCCGGCTATCTTCAGCTTGGAAATAGTAATCAGCTGACGGATTTCTACGCGGCCTTGGATAACTTCCTTGAATTTAGGAGCAAGCATACCCTTGATAGCAGCCTCAACATCGTTGATAGCGTCATAGATAACACGGTAGGTGCGTACGTCAACCTTCTCGGTTTCGGCAGCCTTGCGCGCGTTAGCGTCAGGACGAACGTTAAAGCCGATAATCAGCGCATTGGCAGCGGATGCCAGCATTACGTCGGACTCGGTGATAGCGCCTACGCCTGCATGGACAACGGCAACCTTAACCTCATCGTTTTTGATTTTCTCCAAGGATGCCTTCAATGCTTCGATGGTACCCTGAACGTCAGCCTTAACAACGATGTTCAGCTCTTTGATTTCGCCTTCTTTAATGCGTTGGAACAGGTCATCCAGAGAAACCTTGGAGTTCAGCTTGATTTCCTCTTCCTTCTTCTTGGCGATACGTTTTTCGGCAACGCCACGGGCAGTCTTTTCATCGGTGCTGTCCAGGATATCGCCGGCAGCCGGTACATCGTTCAGGCCCAGTACCTCTACAGGGGTAGAAGGCAGAGCCTTCTTAACTTTTTCGCCACGGTCATTGATCATTGCACGAACCTTACCATAGGAGGTACCGGCAATAATGGTATCACCGATATGCAGAGTACCGCGTTGTACCAGTACGGTAGCAACCGGGCCGCGGCCCTTATCCAGCTGTGCCTCGATGATGGTGCCGTGAGCAGGCAGATTCGGGTTAGCCTTCAGCTCCTGCATTTCAGCAACCAGCAGAATCATTTCCAGCAGGTCGCTGATGCCGGTCTTCTGATGTGCGGAAACCGGTACCATGATGGTGTCGCCGCCCCAATCCTCAGGAATGAGCTCGTGCTCTGCCAGCTGTTGTTTAACGTGATCCGGATTTGCGCCCGGACGGTCGATTTTATTGATAGCTACAATGATAGGTACCTTTGCAGCCTTAGCATGGTTGATAGCCTCGATGGTCTGCGGCATTACACCGTCATCTGCTGCTACAACCAGAATTGCAACGTCGGTTACCTGTGCGCCGCGGGCACGCATAGCTGTGAAAGCCTCATGGCCCGGGGTATCCAGGAATACAATCTGCTTGCCCTGGTAGTTTACCTTATAAGCACCGATGTGCTGGGTAATACCGCCGGCCTCGCGGGAAGTAACGTTGGTTTTGCGGATAGCGTCCAGCAAGGAGGTTTTACCATGGTCAACGTGGCCCATAACGGTAATAACCGGCGGACGCGGAACGCGTTTTTCAGGCGGATCGTCAACCTCGGGAATCTCGGTCGGATCCTCTTCCGGAGCCTTTTGGCCAACCTCTACGCCGAAGTTGTCGCCGATAAGCTGTGCGGTATCGAAATCGATATCCTGGTTGATGGTAACCATTACGCCCAGCATAAACAGAGCCTTGATTACTTCATTAACCTCACGCTTAATGAGCTTGGAAAATTCCTGTACATTAATGGATTCGCCGATTTCAACGTAGGTCGGGCGTACGATTTCTACCGGAGCCTGTTGTTGCTTCGGTGCGGGCTTCTTGCCGCCGCGGTTTACCGGCATCTGATGGCCAGCGCTGCGGTTCGGACGACTTTCGCGGGTAGCGTAGCTGCCCTTAATCTGCGGCTTGTTGTCCTTACGGCTCTTGCCTGCGTTGCGACCGCCCTGACGGTTATCGCGAGCACCTTCGCTGCGACCGCTGCTGCGGCCACCGCTAACCTGTGCACGGCTTTCACCGTGTACGCTCGGGCCCTGCTGGCTCTTAGGACCTACAAAGATACCGCCCTGGCGCTGTTGGCCGTTGCGGTTACCCTGACGGTTGCCCTGACCGCCCTGCTGACCGTTGCGGTTTTGCGGACGACCTTCGTTACGGCCACCCTGACCGCCTTGGCGGTTGCCCTGCTGGCCACCGCGGTTCTGCTGCGGACGGCCTTCGTTGCGGCCACCCTGACGATTTTCGTTACGCCCTTGTTGAGCGTTGTTGTTATTGCGTTGATTTTGTTGCTGATTTTGTTGCATATTCCTCTGTCCGTTATTCCTATTCATATTGTTATCGTTTCTTTTAGCTGTATCCTGCGGACGCGCAGGAGCAGCCGGTTTGCTGACATCACGTTTTTCCGTCTTCGCCGGTTTGGGCGGTTCTGGTTTTTTATCGTATGCTTTACGGATAACAGACATAGCCTTGTCATCAGCTGCACTAAAATTAGTTTTTTCGATATTATTTTTCTTCAGTAGGTCAATGACCTCATTTACCGGTTTGCCATAATCCTTGGCAACCTCATATATTCTTTTATTACCCATTCATCCACCTCCAGACCAGATAATAAGAAGCAGACTCATCTGCGGAGCTCGCGCAAGCTGCGCAGACAACTGTGATTTAAATCATTATTTTTTCAACAGCATATTGGCAAAGTTCGCATCGGTAATAGCCACAGCTATTCTCGGTCCTTTGCCGATTGCATAGCCCAGCTCATTGCGCGTCAACAGCTCAATGACCTGCACGCCTGCCATCTCTGCCAGGAAATAAATTTCCTTTTTTGAATTAGGGGCAGCATCTTGTGCCAAAACAAGTACCTTGACCTTGCCGCTTTTTAAGGCAGCACGCACAGCTACATCGCCGGAAGCGGTTTTGCCTGCCTTTTGCGCCAACCCTAAAGCAAAAGCAACATTATTGCCTGCCATGTTCGAAATCCTCCAGCAGCTGCTTGAGTACATCCTCACCGATAGGCTTTTCCAAAGCACGCTCCAGGCGTTTTTCCTTTACGGCCTTGGTAATGCATTCCTTATCGGGGCAGACATAGGCGCCGCGTCCGTTCTTCTTGCCGGTAAGGTCAAGGCTGACCTCGCCCTCAGGCGAACGTACAACGCGCAGCAGAGCCTTTTTATCCTTCATTTCATTGCAGCCTAAGCATTTACGCTGCGGAACTTTTTTTACCTTCATCATGCTTCTTCCACGGGAGCCGGCTCAGCAGCAGCCTCTTCGGCAGCCTGAGTTTCGCTCTTAATATCAATCTTCCAGCCGGTCAGCTTAGCAGCCAGGCGGGCATTTTGGCCTTCCTTGCCGATAGCCAGGGACAGCTGGTAATCCGGTACGACAACGCGACAGATTTTGTCTGCTTCGTTAACGGTTGTCTTAACAACCTTTGCCGGGCTCAGAGCATTGGCAACGTATTGTGCCGGATCTTCACTGTATTTTACAATATCAATCTTTTCACCGCGCAGCTCGTTAACAATAGTCTGCACGCGCATGCCCTTATGGCCTACGCAGGCACCTACCGGATCAACATTGCTGTCAGCGGTATATACGGAAATCTTGGAGCGCATACCGGGCTCGCGGGCAACGGATTTGATTTCAACCACGCCGTCATGGATTTCCGGAACCTCCAGCTCAAACAGGCGCTTCAGCAGTCCGGGATGAGTGCGGGAAACCATGATTTGCGGCCCCTTATTGGTGCGCTTAACCTCAACAATATAGGTTTTCATACGCTCATGGTATTGGTATATTTCACCGGGAATCTGCTCGTTCGGAGTCAGCACGGCTTCAACCTTGCCCAAATCGATATAAACGTTTTGGTTTTCCATACGCTCGATAATACCGGTAACGATATCGTTGGCACGGCTTTGGAAGCGTTCATATACCTGTCCGCGCTCTGCCTCACGGATACGCTGTACAACAAACTGCTTAGCGTTTTGGGCAGCAATACGGCCGAAGTTTTTCGGAGTAACTTCAACCTCTACGATATCGCCTGCAAGATACTGCGGGTTGATTGCCTGAGCATCCTCCAGAGTCATTTCATTAATGCCGTCAGCCTCGCCTTCAACTACAGTGCGCTGAGCATATACATGGATTTCACCGGTTTCTTTATTCATTTCAACACGGACATTCTGGTTTGTGCCGGTGTTCTTCTTGTAAGCGGCAACCAAAGCGTCATCAACAGCCTGGAACAAAAGCTCGGGGTCAATACCCTTTTCCTTTCCTAATTCCTGGATTGCTGAGATAAAATCTGCGTTCACTTAATAAGCCTCCTATTTCTTAAATTAAAAGTCTATATGCGGTCTGATATTCGCAATCAGCCTACGTTCAATGCGGTCAGGATTTTTGAATTCCTTACCTTTAATAATCTTTTTAACCTGTACAGCTTCGTCATCATGTGCTACCAGAATACCGGTCAGATTTTTCATTCCCTCCCACGGAGTATAGAACATAATGTCAACCTTGGTGCCGTAGGCAGCTTCAAAGTCCTTGTCCTTCTTCAGCGGACGGTCAATGCCCGGAGAAGAAACCTCCAAAAAGTATTTGTCGGGAATAGGATCCTCTGCATCCAGAATCTCCGTCAGCTTTTCGCTCACCATCTGGCAGTCATCAATTTCAACTCCACCAGGCTTATCGAGAAAAATCCGTAGGTACCAGTCCTTTTCACGCACATATTCTACATCAACCAGAGTAAGCCCGGTATCCTGCAGAAGGGGTTCTACCATTGCGGTAATCAGTGCTTCAACTTCTTTTGCCTGCATCATTTTCACCTCCATATTAAGTTTTTCTTTCTGTATTAACCTTGCGGCCAACACCTGCCTCTGCCGCAATTGCGTCAGAAACATCGTAATAAGCGGAAAGAGCGGGCTTTAAACCCACTCTTTCACAAGTCATACTTATTTTGGCTATCCTTATTATAGCATCTGTTGACAAGTCTTGCAAGTAGCTTACGCTATATCTAGTTATGATATGTTAAATTTTATACAGAAAAATGCTAAATCTGCCACGTAAAATGTATACACTGCGCTTTCCCTTGTCAGTCGCAAAATTATCTGCTACAGTAATATAGTAAACAGATAGAGATTGTGGAAAAAGTGTCAGTTTGGACAAGGGCGCTTTATCGACAAGCTTTTTATGAAAGGTGGTATTTTTTATGTCCTATAATTTTGATGCTGCTGTTTCTCCCTTTATTAAAGCACTGCCTCCCTCCGGTCTGGCAAAGTTTCTTGATATTATGGCCGCTAACCCCAACATCGTACCTCTCAGCGTAGGCGAACCGGATTTTGATATTCCGCAGGCTGTCAAGGATGCCGAAATCAACAGCATCTGCGAAGGCAAAAGCTGCTACACTCCCACGCTCGGCCTCTTGGAGCTGCGTGAAGCAATTGCGGATGATATCCATAAAAACTACGGCGTTAAATACGATCCTAAAACAGAAATCATGGTAACCGTCGGTGTCAGCGAAGCACTGTACACCACCATCACCACGATTATGCATCCCGGTGACGAAATTATTCTGCCAGAGCCCTGCTACGTTGCCAACAAGGCCTGCGTTATTCTGGCAGGCGGCAAGCCTGTTTCCGTAGAAACCTATCAGGAAAACGGCTTTGTGCCTACCATTGAAGATTTGGAAAAGGCTGTTACGCCCAAGACTAAGGCTATTATGCTTGGCTACCCCAATAACCCGACCGGCGCTATTATGAGCAAGGAACAGATTAAGGCTATCGGTGACTGGGCTGTAAAGCATGACCTGATTATCATCAGTGACGAGCTTTATGCTCATCTTACCTACGGCGGCAAAACGCACACCATGTTTACCTCCTTCCCGGAATTCCGTGACCGCACCATTATCTTCAACGGCTTCTCCAAGGCCTACGCTATGACCGGCCTGCGTCTTGGCTATATCATGGCACCGGCGTCAATCATCAACGCTATGAACATCCTGCATCAGTATGTTGTGCTCTGCCCCAACGTTACAGCACAGTACGGTGCGATTGCGGCACTGAAATACTGCCGTCAGGACGTTGATAACATGGTTGCCGAATACAGCCGCCGCCGTCAGATTATGATTGACGGCTTCCACAAGATGGGCCTGCCGCTGTATGAGCCCGAAGGCGCCTTCTATGTTTTCCCCTGCATCAAGGAAACCGGCCTTTCCAGCATGGAATTTGTTGAAAAGCTGCTGGATGAGCAGGAGGTTCTTGTAATCCCCGGCAACATCTTCGGTGCCGGCGGCGAAGGCTACATCCGTTGCTCCTATGCTTACAGCGAAGAAATTCTGCACAAAGCACTGGAGCGCATCGCCCTCTTCGTAACTAAATACAGAAACCTGAACAAGGCGAAATAATAGTTATGCCTACTGTCTATTAGACAGGATTACTCTATTAGTATATAATATCATTTGTAAGATTGATGCTTACCTAGAAATTCGTTGCATTTATTCCGCTATATCTCATCATCCTTCCATGAGATACAGCAACTAAGAAAAACACGGTGTTGATCAGCCGTGTTTTTTCTTTTACCCAAAAGTTTTTATTTATTTTACTGCAGAAGCAACATAAGCTAAGCAAAAGAATCCGCTTAAGGAAAAATATCATCAGCTTCCAGCTATAATTAAAGCTGCCAGCATCCGGCTTAAGCCGGAGACGGCAGCTTTTTACATAAAAGCATCTGCGTATAATTTTTATCTTAAGTTAAAGCTTACTGCGCGCGTAACGCGACAGCGTGCGTTCTGACCGTACTTATCCTTGGCAGGACTGAAACGCCATTTGTTGACCGCAGTTACAACGCTGCTATCCATAGCGCTATTGCCGGAGGAACCGACTACCGTTACATCCTCTACACTGCCGTCGGCAGCTACCAGAATGCGTACAGTTACTACACCGGTAGCACCGCTGTTGCGTGCGGACGCAGGATATAAAGGCGCAACCTCGCGCAGCAGGCGTGGCGGCTTCACCGGCACACCGCGGCCTTCGCCGCTGCCGGCACCATTACCACTGCCGTTGCCACTGCCGCTTCCGCTGCCTGTACCTGTTCCGGTACCTGTACCACTGCCAGTACCGTTGCCATTGCTGACAGGAGCCTTCGGTCCGGGCGCAGCTGTTGCCTTTTTCCTGACAACCTTCTTCTGTGGCTTAGGCTTCAGCTTTTGGTCAATAATATCCTCCAGACTTTGGATGATGGGCTCTTCCTGCTGTTCCTCCTGTTCGATTTCTTCCTCCTGAGCTTCAGCGCCGCCACCGCCGCCCTCCAAGAAAACCTCCAGAATTTCCGGAGGCGTATGCACAAAGCGGTAGCCGAAAATGCCAAGGCCGGCGGCAAGAACAAGATGCACAGCCAGAGCTACGGCAAAGCCCTTGCCAAATCGCTTTTGTTCATCCTTCATTTGCTCTCACCCGTATCCGTAGCCAAACCGAAGCGTGTGACACCTGCTCCCTTCATTTTATCCATCAGCTGGATAATAGTTTTATAGGGCGCTTCGTCCTCTGCTCTGATAATAACCGAGAAGGAGGAATCATGCTTGCTTTCAATCGCAGCATTCTGAACCAGCATATCCATCTCGATTTTATTTTCATCAAGATAAAGGCTGCCGTCCTTTTTGATTGTTACATTAAAATTGCTCTTGCTGACATTCTCCGAATGCCGGGCAACAGGCAGGCGGATAGGAATTGTCTTGACCTCGCTCATATACATAGTGCTGACAATGAAAAATACCAGCAGCAGGAAAATCATATCAATCATCGGACTGAGCATGATTTCCGGTGCCTTCATCACTCTTTTACGACGTCTACGCATTTTCTGACACCGCCCCTCATTTGCTCTGCTCGTTAGCTTTAAAAATATCAACAAGTGTATCTGCGACCTCGTTGACATTCAGAGTTTCGGTTTTGATTTTACTCATAAGATAAGCATGGATGCACATACCCATAATAGCAATACACAGGCCGAAAACGGTAGTAATCAGCGCTTCGCCGATACCTGCGGTAACAGCCATAGGGTTCTGAGTTCTTTCGTTCAAAGCGTTAAAAGAGGAAATCATACCGGTAATCGTACCGAGCAGTCCGAGCATCGGGGAAAGACCGATAACAACGCTCAGATAGTTGATATTTTTTTCCAGACTGTCGATAATGCGGTCTGCTTTAGTATAGACAATAGTTTCCAGACGTTGGCCGAGGTCGCCCTTAATATCCAAAATTTCCTTAGCCATGGCAGCAGCCTCGCCCTTGCTCTGCTCTGCCAGCTCACTGGCGCCTACTATATTGAAATCATTCATCATGCGGCAAAAGCTACTCGCGAACTTTTCTCCGGAAATTGCTTTCTTATAGAAAAGATATCTTTCCACACCAATAGCAATAGCGGCAAAGGAACACATCAGCAGCGGCCACATACAGGGACCACCCTTAACAAAATAATCAACAGCTCCGGCAAAAATACTCATACTTAAACCTTCTTTCAAAAATAACTGCTGCAATTCTTTATTTTGCAGCAAATTACAAGCTCATTATCCGCTTATACACAGCAGAAGAAAGCCGCAAGGCTTCCATATCTGATACTTGTTGCTATTTACTAGATATTTATATTATAGTCTCTTTACTAATCTGCGTCAAGAAAATGCAAACTATATAAACAAAGGCAGTACAGGGAAATTTCCTCGTACTGCCCTAAGCTTTATGTTATTTGAAATACTTGGTGAAGGCCTGTGCCGCCGCCGACTGCACCTCTGCATTGAAGGCTGTATACCGCTCGAGCAGCAGGCGTCCCTCCGGCGTCAGTACACTGCTGCCGCCGCTTTTGCCGCCCGCCGTGCTGCTCACCAACGCAAAGCCCAGGTCTGCCTCCGCACGCCGCAGAATCTTCCACGCCTTGCTGGCCGACATCCCCATAGCCTTGTAGGCAGCGCTCAGCGAACCGGTGGCCTCAATGCGCTGCAGAAGCTCCGCCACACCTTTGCCGAAATCAATGCTTTCATTGTACACGCGCACCTTGATATGGTAATGCTGCGGGTCTGCGTAGGTCATTTTACCACCCCTTGCCAAAGCCACAGGCAGGATAGGTACAAACTGCGCAGTTCAGGCACAGTCCGCCCTCACCCAAGGCTGCCAGCTCATCGGCTGTAACGATGTCGCAGGCCAGCACGCGCGGCAGCACCAAGTCAAAAATTGTGCGCTTAGCGTACATTACGCAACCCGGCAGGCCCAGAACCGGCACCTGCTTTTCACCGTAGTAAGAGAGCAAAAACATTGCTCCCGGAAGCACCGGGGCGCCATAGGAAACAATGCGTGCGCCGGTATTTTTGATTGCGAGCGGTGTGCGGTCATCCGGGTCAACGCTCATGCCGCCGGTGCAAAGCACCATTTCTGCGCCCTTTTCCTCAATCGCCGTTTTAATCGCAGCGGTAATCTGCTCTGGTTTGTCATCCATCACCTGCTTATATACTACCTCCACGTTGAACTCTGCCAGCTTTTCCTCCAGCACGGGCGTAAAAGTATCCTTAATGCGTCCGTGGAAAACCTCGCTGCCTGTCGCCAGCACGGCAGCCTTTTTGATTTTATACGGCAAAAGCTGCAGCAGCGGTTCATCACCGCACAGCTCACGCACACACTGCATCTTTTCCTTTTCGATAACCAGCGGAATGATGCGTGTACCGCAGAGCTTGTCGCCCTTCTTCACCGGCGTATTGCCGTGACGCGTAGCAATCATCATCTGGCCGAAGCTGTTCACCAGGCGCAGACGTGCGCCGTCTACCTTAAACAGACCGTCAGCAGCGGCGGCCAGCTCAATCTTGCCCTCTTTCACAGGCGATTCATCCATCATAGTGTTTTTACAGATGTCGCACAAAATACGTGCGGCATCATTTTCATGCAGCATGTTTTCGTCGGCTTCCCACACATATAAATGCTCCTTGCCGATGGAAAGCAGCACCGGAATATTCTCCGGCTGCACCACATGTCCCTTGCGGAACACGGCATCCTTGGTAACGCCCTTGATAATCTGTGTCAGGTCATGGCAGAGAACACTGCCGACCGCATCTTCAGTACGAATTAATTTCATGCTTATCTACCTCTTATTTAGCCTGCGCAAAGCCGTAGGCGGCAAAAATCTTCATAGCTTCTTCGGTCTGCAGGAAGGCAGCAAAATCCTTGGCAGCCTCAGCCTGCGGAGCCTTCGCCAACACGCCGATAGGATAAATTACCGGCTTCTTTAAGGAGCCTGCCGGAGCCTCGGCAACAACACTAACCTTATCCTTCAGGAGCGCTGCATCGGTAGCGTAAACAAGGCCTGCATCGGCACTGCCTTCGGCAACCCAGTTCAAAACCTGCGTTACGTTAGTGCCCAGGCTAACCTTAGATTGAATATCGTCCCATCGGCCCAGCTTGGACAGTGCTTCCTTGGCATATTGGCCTGCAGGAACGCTGGCAGGATCGCCGATAGCAGGATGCTTAGCCTTACTGAAATCAGTAAAGCCTTTGATTTCGCTGCCGCTTTTAGGTACAATCAGCACCAGCTTGTTTTCCAGCAGCGGCTTCACAGTGCTTTTATCCATATAGCCCTTGTCGCTCAGCGCGTTCATCTGCTTATTAGCCGCAGAAATAAATACGTCAGCTGCCAGACCGCTTTCAATCTGTGCCTGCAGCTTGCCGCTGGCATCATATACGCCCTCGATTTTGATTTCCGGATGCTTTTGCTGATACAGCGGAATGAGCTTTTGCGTAAATACCTTTTCCATGCTGGCAGCAGCTGCCAGACGCAGTGTTTTGCCTGCCTGCGGAGCAGCAGCCTGCTTATCACCGCCGCCGCAGCCTGCAGCCATAACAGCTAACATCAAAGAAAATAGCAAGCATAAGAGTTTTTTCATTTTAATCCCCCTGTTGTTGTTTAGTTTTATATAAGTAAACATTAAGACCGATAACTACCAAAAGGCAGATGCCCACAATTACAGCCACATACCAGCCTGCGGCATCCCAATCGCCTGCCGCGACGGCAGAATAAACCGCGAGCGGCAGTGTACGTGTACGTCCTGCGATATTGCCGGCAATCATCGCCGTGGCGCCAAACTCGCCCAGACCGCGGGCAAAGGCCAGCAGGCCGCCGGCAATAATACCCGGCAGCGCATTAGGCAGATGAATGCGCCAGAAGATGCGCCATTCCGTCATGCCCAGCGAACGCGCCGCCTCCAACATGCCCTTATCAACCTGGGACAACGCTCCGCGCGCACTGCGGTACATGAGCGGCAGCGAAATTACCGCTGCTGCCAGCACGGTGGCCAGCCAGCTGAAGGCTATTTTTATACCCGTCAGCTGAAAAATAAGCTGGCCCAAAAAGCGGTTGTTGCCAAAGAAATATAAGAGAAAGAAGCCTGCTACCGTAGGTGGCAGCACCATCGGCAGTGTTATCACAGCGTCGGCAAAAATTTTCAAACTTTGGCTCTGCAGCCGTTCCACCCACCAGGCAATAATCACGCCGATAAAGAAAACTATAACGATTGTTGCTGCCGCAGTGTGCAGCGAAATCCACAGCGGTGACCAGTCTATCGCGCTCATTTTCTCGCACAGTCATGGGCGCTGCCCTTCAGGATACGCAGTCCATGCTCCAGCTGCGGCAAAACGATTGCCAACGCTTCCTCCACCGCTTTGGTGCTGCCCGGCAGATTTACAATCAGCGTCTGTCCGCGCACTACGCTCACGCCGCGGCTCAGCATTGCCCGCCGCGTAATCTTCAGTGATTCCGCACGGATGGCCTCCGCGATACCGGGCACATTGCGTGTAGCCACCGCCATTGTTGCCTCCGGTGTAACATCTCGTAGCGAAAGGCCAGTGCCACCGGTAGTGATAATCAGATCCACCTGTCTGCTGTCCGCAAGACGCACCAGTTCACGTTCGATTTTTTTCTGCGCGTCGGGAAGCAAAACCTGCTCCACGATTTCGTAGCCCGCCTCCGCCAGCAGCTCTGCTGCCCGCGGACCGCTGGTGTCGACACGCTCACCCGCAGCACCCTTATCCGAAAGCGTCATTACTGCCGCACGCAAGGGTGCATCGGCTGCAGGCAGCGTCACCTCCAGCTCCATGCCGCTGCGCAGAACTCCGCCATGCTCAACCGTGGCAAAAACTCCCTCACGCGGCATAATGCAGTCACCCACACGCGCAAAAATCGTGCAATGGCTGTGGCACTCCTTGCCAATCTGCGTCAGCTTCATCACTACGTCACCGCTGCGCATGATACTGCCTACCGGCAGCTTTTTGAAATCAATACCGCTTACCAGAATATTTTCGCCGAAGGCACCAATAGCGGCATCACCGCCGCGCGCATTGAATTCATCAACCTTTTCCGCACTCAGCAGGCTTACCTGACGGTGCCATTTGCCGGCGTGAGCATCACCCTCGATGCCAAAATTTTCTTTGAGCACAATCTCATTAACAGGATGCTTTTCCGTACCCTTCTTTTCGCTGATACACACAGCCTTGATTATGCCTCTGATGCTTGCTTCCATACAAAACCACCACTCTTTCCGCCTGCTTTGCTCAGCAGATGCACATCTGTAATCATCATCGCCTTGTCCACGGCCTTGCACATATCGTAAATCGTCAGCAAGGCAAGCTGCACACCTGTCAGCGCCTCCATCTCCACGCCGGTCTTGCCCGTAGTTTTTACCAAACATTGCGCCTGTACGGCATAGCTGCCGTTTTCCGCCAACAGCTCAAAATCTACCGTGCACTTCGTCAGCTGCAGCAGATGGCACAGCGGAATCAGCTCACTGGTGCGCTTGGCTGCCATAATCCCGGCAACACGCGCCACGCCCAGCACATCACCCTTGGCCATACTGCCGGCAGCAATTTTTTCATATATTTCTCTGCTTACGCAGATTTTTCCCTGCGCCACGGCAACCCTTGCAGTATCAGCCTTATCGCTGACATCCACCATCAGAGCATTGCCTGCAGCGTCAAAATGTGTAAATTCACTCATTGTCTGCTCCTTCAAAGCTTGTATTTATCCGCCTATCTGGCTCATATTAAAGCTTGCCGCCTCCACCTTAAAGCTATGTCCCGCAGGCTTAGCGTAAATAATCTCCTGCATGGCCTGCAGCAAATCCGCATCACTTGCGCCGTCACGCAGCAAGCGCTTGAGGTTCATGCCCTCGTTACAGTAAAGACAGGGCTTCAGCATGCCCACGGAGGTAAGGCGTACCCTGTTGCAGACAGCGCAGAATTTATTATGCAGCGGTTCGATAAAGCCCACTGGCATTTTATAGCCGCCGATGCGCCAGTAGCTTGCAGGACCGTTGCCGTAGCGCTGTGCGTCAGGCTGCAGCTTCAGTCCTGCCTGCTCCAGTTGACTACGGATTTCGCTGCCGCTCAATCCTTTTAGATCAGCGTTGCAATCTAGCGGCATCAGCTCGATAAAGCGCAGCGGTGCATTATATTTGTCTGCTAGCTGCAGCAGCGCCATGATATCCGCAAAACCGTTCTCCGCCAAAGGCACGCAATTCAGCTTGAACGGTATTCCTGCAGCCTGCAGCTGCTGCAGTGCCTGCAAAACGCTGCCCAGGCTGCCGCCGGTCAGCTCTGCGTAATACGCCGCATCCAACGTATCAAGGCTCACGTTGATGCTGTCCACACCCGCTGCGATAAGCGCAGGCAGCTGATTTGACAGCAGCGTACCGTTCGTCGTCAGCGTTACCTGCTTCACGCCTTCCGTTTGCTTCAGGCTCGCGATAAAATCACTGCAGCCCTTGCGCAGCAAAGGCTCGCCGCCGGTGATTTTGAATTTGCGGATACCAAGCTGCAGCGCAGCGCGGCAGATACGCAAAAGCTCCTCATAGCGCAATATTTCGTTATGCGGCACATGCTCACTCACCTCCGGCCGGCAATAGCGGCAATGCAGGTTGCAGCGGTCGGTAAGGGAGATGCGCAGGTAATCTATTTTGCGGTTGTATTGGTCATACATGATTGTAGTCCTTTTTTACGTGAATTGAAATTAGTTTACAAAGCGTGAACAAAGAGTATCCCAACCCTTCCGTCTGCTCGCTATGCTCGCATCCGCCTCCCCTTTCAGGGGAGAGATAATAGGCTATCTTTAAGATTTTAGTCAGTGATTACTTCAAACTTTTATATGCTCCCTGCCGTCGCAAGGCGACATTAGCACGACCAACAGTTTCTTGCTGCGCAAGCTTGCGACAAACTGGGTCTTAGCGTCAGGGAGCTGGCAAAATCACGCTAGTGATTTTGACTGAGGGTTGTACTCTGCGATATTTTAATTGCTCAATTCAGTAATGAAGCAAAATGTGGTCAATTCCCTCGCGTCATTCTCACCTGAGAATAACGCCTGCCAAAACAAATGTGGTCTTGCAACCACATTTGTTTTCAGCTTTTGACATACTCCCTACACTTAATCCCTGCGGTATTTGAAGTGGGAGATTCTAGGATACAAACGAGCCATGCCATTCCTGCAAGCAGGATATAGGTCTTACTGATTCTCTCCTGCTGGATGATGTCCCATCCAGATATTATTTGCTACAGATATTTCAATTTTATGTATATTATTGTAGCGCAGTGCTCCCCCCCGAGTCAAGCAAAAGTCCACTATTTCTTCCGTTACAACAGCCGTTGGGGACATCAGCAAGCGAACACGTGCAAGCTAAAAAAAGCGTCAGCCGCTTTTCCTCCGCCTGACGCTTTTAAGAATGAATCCTTTAATGCAAGAATATTTATTTTAATTATATTGCAAACAAAAAAAGACAGCTGCTTTTTACAGCAGCTGCCAAAAAATTTTAATTATATTTTGTTTATTCTTCTAAATTTTTTCTTCTGCTTCCTCCTGCTCTATCAGATTATATCTGTCGAACAAAATCCCAGGTCTGATTTGCGGCCCAAAGAGCTTCTCATGCACATCATACTCCAGTTTTGTCCCCAGCACGCCAGTGGCATACAGACGCTGGCTGCAGAACTCATGCAGAGCGTTGTCAAATTGCACCAGCGCATCATACGGACTTCTGCCGCCAGCCGTCAGCCGCAGCTGCAAGCCATCGCCCAAGTCATAGACCTGATATTGCGAAACATTGTGGAATTGAGCCAAGCCATTCGTGCGCAGCCTGTCAAACACTGCCTCCCTGCCCGGCCTGATGCTGCCATGACCTATAGACGCATCGCCAAAATGCATGCGCTCGGCCTCTGCACGCAGCAATCCCTGCGCCTCCAGCCTGTCGATGTCCAGCGAGCCCTTACGTGCGCTCAAGGTAATATCATTACCTGTCAGCTCGCCCGCAGTGATGCTGCCGCCGCGGCTCTGCAGCGTAATGCTCTCGCTGTCAGGCGCGTCTCCATGAAGCACAATATCGTTATCAGCCAAAATCTTAAGATAGCTGCCTGCGTCCTTGCCTGTCGACAAATGCTGCAGAACGAGCTGCTTGTCGCCCAGCTGGTTAATCGCCACAGCGCCGCCCGAAATTACGCTCAGGCCATCGTTCGCCTCATCCTGTCCGTAAAGGCTGACATTCAGCGCACCTGTGCTACCAACGCCGTTAATCGCTGTCAGATACAGGCTCTGCGCCTGAATATTGACAGCCTCCGGCTCTGCAGCCAGCTTATTGATGCTGCCGAGGCTCGTAACTGTCGCCCTGCCGTTGCCGGTCATAAGCGTCTCGATATTGAGGTCCTTGCTTGCACGGCCAGCGAAGCTCTTCTCAAGGCTAACCTCCTCGCGTCCCTGCAGGAAGATGTCACCCTGGCCGCCCTTAGCCGCAGCCTGAATATTGATTTTGCCCTGACCGTTGCTCGTCGTCTGCTGGATGCCCAAGGTCTGCGTTTCGTCAATCACGGCGATTTGCTTGCCATCAGCAGCCTTGCGCAGCGTAACATTCGTCACATCTGCCTGCCCCAAGGTCTTCAAATCATTAAGCGCATTGGCATTCTTATAGCTGCCGTCAGCATTCTTCGCCAAAATCCCGGTGAGCGTAATTTCCTTCGTCTCGCCGCGCTGACCGACGCTGCCGTTCGCCGTCAGCGTGATATTCCTGCCGATGACGTTCGGATCCTTCGTCGAGGTCTGGTCCAGGCTTTCTGCCGTCTTTTGCAGAATGCTCTCAGAAACAGCGTAGAGCAATGCAGTTTTGTCCCAAGCAGCATAGCTGTCCAGTCCCTTTTCCTGATTCAGTCTGCTCTTGATTTCCTGCAGCCTGCTGTTGCCGCCCTCGATGAGGCCGATATTTTTCCAGCGCTGCAGACGGCTTTCCTCGCTGCCCTTGGCCGCAGCCTCCTCCGGCAATGCATCAATTATGCTGCCTGCCGACTTCAGCGTTACGTCACCTGTGCTCGAATAAACTCTGCCAAGGCGCAGATTGCCCTCGACCTGCTCAATATTGATATCGCCCTTCGCCTTCACGTTAATCGAAGCGCTGAGGCTGTCATCTCCGGCAGCATTCTGCCCTGCCTTAATCTTCATAGCCGAACCATCGCTGCCATCACCATAAATGCTGCCATTAGCAGCTGTCAGGTTGATACGATCCGCCTCGATAGCATTGTTGCCTGCATAAATAATATCGCCGTTGCTGGAGCTGTTCGTAATATCAAGCAGCTTCCATCTGTAGCCACTTTCACTCAGCTCGCCGGAATTCGCATCTAGATGCAGTCTGCCCTTCGCTCCGGCGAGGTTGCTGACATTAACCTTGACCTCACCGCCAGCCTGACTCCACGATTTAAGCTTCAAGTAAACATCGTCTCCAGCTGCAATATTGATATTCTCCAGATTGCCCGTGCCGGCAACGCTGATTATGCGGCCATACAGAGCACCGCCACTTTGCTTCACCGGCTCTCCGACATCAATCCTGCCGGAATTTATCAGCACTGTGCCCTTGGTGTTGTGGGTAATATTGCCTGCTGCATCCGTACCTTCATAAAGCTGCGTGTTGCCGATAGAGCCGCTCATCTCAATGCCGCCCATAACGTTGTGCACCTTGACAGCCGACTCCTCAGCCTTCTGGCCAAGGAATTTTACTTCGATAGGATAATCTGCCTTGGCGCTGGCAAAATACGTATCCGTACTGCCCGTCTCCTCCTTCCAGGTCACCTCATGGTGCTTATGGCAGCCAAATAATCCGGTGCTATAATAACGCTCGCTTTCGATAGTACGCACAGTTTCTCCCAGCTGGTTATGCTCGTACTCCATAAAGGTTTTGCGCGTATCATTCGTCTCCTGAACCACCACGCCATCCTTGCGCGCCTCATTAGCACTGCTGCCGCTGCCTGTAAGGTTCTCCTGCGTCGACCACTCCTGCAGATCCTTATCCTTCTCCTCCAGGTCCCACAGTCCCCAGCCGCCATCCATATCATCATGGGTATAGCGCTTGTAATCAGTGTTCTTCGTGCCGGTTGTCCACGTATAGCGCAAGCCGGCCTTAGGCTTATATTCGCCTCCTTTGCCTCCATCAAAGTAGGTCGCCATGTATTCATACTTCGTACCACCGCTGCTGACATAATAGGTCTCCATCATGCCATTGGTGTACTCCGTCACCCTCGCCACAGGAATTTTCTTATTATTATAAGATACAGAATAACCGGCAGTATCCGTGATGCTGACGCGTCCTTTTACATCGTTCGTGATGAGGCTGCCCAGCTTCATGTTATAAGGAAGGTTAGACTCTATAGTAATATTGCTCGTGCCATCAAGACAGTAAAGCCTGCCGGCACCGATGCTGGAAATGCGGCCGGTAAGATAAATCTGTCCGCCCGAGGCATTGACATCCTCCAGAATGATTGTATTGCTTGCAGGATTGTAGTAGGCGCCAATTCTGTACTTATAGCATTTTGCATCATAGTCCCAATAAGCAGAGCCCTTGACAATCTGGTACGCATCGTTGCCCTTGACATAATCATCGGTGAGCTTGTCGCCCTCCTTATAGCTGCTTTTAATCTTATTTATCGCTGCTTCCACGTTTTTATCATTACTCATCCACAGTCCATAATCACCATAGCCGCTCTGGACAATGCCGTCGACATTGATATCCGTAGCGTTGATGGAGATGACGCCGCCGGCGATAAAGCTGCCCGTGGGCTCCATTCCATCATAAGGCTCCCCATTGGGTCCTGTGATATCGTAAATATTTTTCTTATCTTTTTTCAGCTTATCATATTGTTTATTAAAAAATTGCCGCGGATCGTGGTCGATATTCACAATGCCATCAGTGAAGGTTTGCGTAATCGAGCCGCCTGCTGAAAGCGCAACACTCGCGCCCAGCACAGAAACGCTGTCCTGCGCCGATGCACCGGCGATAGTGATATTGTTATTCTGGCTCGTAATCTTAATCGAACCATTTTTATTATACACATCACCGCTGACGATAATATCGGCCTGCGGCAAATATTGTCCATAGGAAGTCTTGCCGTCCTCCACAACCCTATAATCTAAGGGCGCACCGCTGTAATTGCCCTTGATATTGATGCTGCCGCCAATGCCTGTCTCCGACTTCACGCTTTGGAAGCCGCCGCTTGCCGCATTGTCTTTTTTATTGAGCTTGCTGATATTATTATTAAAATCGCTGCTCGTGCTGCCGGTCAGTTGCTCATTATTATACAGCAATCGTCCGCCGCCATCGTCCACGTTGATTCTTTGCAGACGCAGCATAAGGTTGGTATTGTTGGTGACGTTGATTTCCGGACTGCCGTTGGCTGCCAGCGAGCCTGTCGCCTTGCTGCTCTTCAGAACGGACGTGTTGATAGCAATGTTGCCGCCGGATGCCGTCAGCTCTGGAATCTCCACGTAGTCCACCATCTTCCTGGCATTGAGCACATATTTGCCATCGACATAGGAAACCTCGCCCATTTTTTCCATCTGACTGAGCAGGCGCTCCGCCTCGGCCTTATAGCCAATATAGGAAGCACTGTCGGCGCCGTCGCTGGCGTATTCGCTTATCAGCAGCATGATTTCATTGTAGCGGTTCATCAAGGTCTGCGCATAATCAACAGAGCCAAGCTTGATGCTGTCCTTAATAGTCGCTGCCGTTTCCTCAGTCAGGCCGCTGTGCGCACCTGTGGGCTTGCCCTGCGCATCAAGCACCTCGCTGCCTGCAACAGTAATTTTGCCCTGCAGCTCCTCCTTGCTGAGTGCCGTTTTATTCGTCAATGACTTGCGTTCGTCCTCGTCGAACAGCGCGATATCGCCTGCTGCACCGACAACGATGTTAATCCTGTTATCCATGCCTGCAGCCATGCTGCCGTTGATATCAACGCTGTTTTTATCAAGCTTATTATAATGCTTGCTGCCGGTATCCTCGGTTACATAGCCGCCCTCTTCATCACCACCATAGCTGGTATCACGGCCTGTATGGACAAATACCAGCTCCTCGCCTGCGTCAGCATAGATATTCGTATGCCGCACGCTGTTGCTCGCGCCGCTCTGCATGAAGAGCTCGTTCTGCTGTGTAACCTCATTGTTAAGCGAAGGACTCAGCACCACGGGAATAACGCTGCCATTATAATTTATCGCCTGCGCATCCAGCTCGATGCGTCCCAAGCTGCCATCAAGATGCTTGCCTGCATAGTAGTTGATATCGTTCATGCTGTACAGCTCGCCTGCGCCGTAAAGCCCGAGCGCATTCGTGCGCTGCAGAGCATTCTTCACCACAGCATTGCTGCCGGCTAAAACGCCAATCGGCGTTTCGGCAATAGCACTGGTGTACAGCTTGAGGTCGTCCGCTGCTGCCAGCGTAATATCCTTATAGGCTGTGCTTGTCTTGATGTTCGAGTTCGTCAGCTCAATACGGTTGTCATTGTTAATGTTATTAGTGACGCGCGTTTCTGTGGCATCAATTATGCCTGAGGAATAGACATAGGCATTAACAAGCAGGTCCTCCTCGCTTTGGCTGGCCAGCTGCACGTGGCCCTTTTTGCTCTGCAGGCTGCTGTCCTGCAGTCTTACGGCCGTCTCTGCCGTAATGCTATTGTCAACGCCTGCAGTATTGACGCCGACCAAGCCGGAATAGCCCTGTCCCCACAGCATCTCGTTATAGCCCTCTGCTCTGTTCAGCTTGACATTATTATCTGCCTTGAGCAGCATATCGCTGCCGCTGGTCAGCTTAGCCGCAGAGGCTTCGACAAAGGCTTTGCCAGTGCTCTTATTATCCGCAGAAGCATCGCCGCCGCCGGCTAAAGAGCTCGTCAGCGCATCCGCCTTGAGGTTAGTATTCTCCCTGCGCAGCGCTTGTACGCTCATGCTGTCCGCCGCTGTCAGCTCGCCCTTGAGCGTCACGCTCGTCTGCGCCTTAGCGTCATGCGTAGCCTTAGCTGTATAGGGCGAAATCTCCAGCAGGGCACTTGCGCTGCCATCAGCCTTAGCCGTCACGCTCTGCACATTCTCTGCCAGCACGTCCAGCTGCTGCAGCGTCAGCCCCTTGCCGCCATCGAGGGAAATGGCGACGGTGCTGTTTTCCTCCGCCTTCGCAAAGTTGTTGCCGCTGCCTGCTATAATGCCCAAGCCAAAGGAATAGACGTAAGCATTGCTGCTGTTATTGTTCAGCGCCTGCACGCGCAAAGCTGCCAGCTTAGAGCCTGCGCTGATGTCGCCAAGGTAAACATTGCTCTGCATCGCGTTTTCCGTCAGCGCCCTGTTAACCGTTACATCCAAGCCTGCGGACACGCTCACTGCATGGTTGATTGCTTCCGTCGTATAATCGCTGTCGCGGCCTATCTTTGCCTGCAGCTCTGCGCTGTCCGCCCTAAGGCTGCTGCCAGCGCCTACATAAACGTCCGCCGCACCAAGGGCACGCGATTCAGCACTGCTGCCATGAATCGAAATCACACCGACCGTCACGCCTGCCTCGATTTCGTCCTTGACCTTGCCTGCGTTTTCAGCAGTAATGCTGATGCTCTTGCCTTCTACGCTGCCGGCAGTCTGCTTGCCCAGCTCCACGCCGGCGGCCAGACTATCCTTGCTCTCGAGCACCAGACGGCCTGCGCTGACGCCGCCAATGTTGACAGCCAGCGCCTTATTATCCAGCTGCACCTTATTTTGTGCGCTAAGCGTGGCTTTATCCGTCGCTGTAATTGTTGAGCCGTTGATTTGCAGCTTGTTCGCACCGCTGTGCTTAATATAGGAAACAGTGTCGCTGTAGGCTTCGATGCTAAAGCCGCCCTGTCCCGTATAATGCTTGATATTGCCATCCGTCAGCGAGCTGATGTCCACGCTTTTGCCCTTGATTATCGCCTCAGCAAGCTGCACGCTCTGCTCCTCGCGGAATCTCGTGTGATTGCCTGCCACCGCCACAGACGCTCCTGCGACTGCTGCCTGACGGATATCGCTATTGACATTGTTCGTTCCATGTGCCGCAGCCTGCACTGCCTGCCCGGCCTCCAGCGTGCTGCCCTTGATATTTACGCCAACCTTGCCGGCTGCGCTGCCCTTATTGAGCTTCACCTCTGCCACGGAATTAGCAGGCAGCGCCTTGAGCGCCGCATTCGTGCCGGTAAGGCCTTCGCCTGCGATGCCCTGAATATCCGTCACGTATTGCTTTTCCACGCTATCGGTAGCCTGCGTATACGTTGTATATGTATCGTAGCTTTGCTTATTTTCGTTCCATACATCATAGGTATAGGCATCCTGCAGCTCTCCGCCCAGATTCGTATACATAAGGTTCACACCCACGGCCAAACCACCAATTGCTGCGCCAACGAGCTGCGCATCTGCTGTGCGCCTTTCGTCAGCAGTAACCTTAATATTATCGGCATAGAGCTTGCTGCCGTCCACCGTCGTCGTTGTCTGCGTGTTGATGTTGGCTACGCCCACGCCTACCGCTACGCCTGCCAGCGAAGCAGTACTGTCGACAACGTTCGTAAATTTGTTGCTGACCTCATTGTCCGCCGTAATGTCGATATTATGGAAGGCATTCTTGCTATCGCCTAGCTGAGAATTTTTCACTAGGGCAGCAGTCTGCGCCTCAAGATTCACCACCTCAACGCCCGTACCGATGGCCGCACCGAGAGAAAGCGCCATATTATTGCTGGAAACCTCTGTCTCTATGCTGGTCTTGTTCTTCGCCGTCACCTTTACGTCTGCGCTTTTATCAGCACGTTGCAGCTTGCTATCTGCCAAGCCAGCCAAAATGCTGGCCTTATCATCAACGGTCGTCACGCCTGCGCCGACGCTGCCGCTAATCATGCTGGCAGTCAGCGCAAAGCCATTGTTATAGGCAGCTATATCCATATTTCTGTCGGCATTCACCGTCAGGCTCTTCACGCTGCCCTGCACCTGCTGCACATAGGCCTCTGTCTTGTCCTCCAGCACGTTGACCTGCACGGACGCTGTCAGTGCGCCTGCGCCCTCAGCGCCTACGGCAGCACTCACGCCTGTCGTAACGTGCTCCACCTTAGTTTTGCTGTTGGCCTGCACCAGCGCAGCACCTGCTCGCCAGCTGCCGCCCTTAGCCTGCGCAACAGTGTCACGGCTGTTCGTCAGCACGCTGACCGCCGCGCCTAAAGCGCCGCCGCCCAGACCACCGCCGCCAATAGCCAGAGCATCCGCACTGTTCGTCAGCCTGTTGTCACTGTTGGCCTTGACGCTTACCGCAGCAGCATCTGCTTCAGCCTGCAGCTTGACCTTATCAAAGGTCGCCTGCGTCACGCCGTCAGCAGAGAGCACAGCCACGCTGCCCTGCGCTGCAACGCCGGCCATCTCGCCGCCAATAGCTACGCCGCCGCCCAAGGCGAGGTTCAGCGTCGACGACTTATCGTTAGCCAGAACGTTTATTGTTGTATTTTTCGCCAGCTCGAGCTGCGTATCATTGAGCTGTGCCTGTACATGTCTGCCCAACTGCGTGTTGACTACAGCGCCACCTACCGTCACTGCCACATCCTTGCTGCCTGCAAGCTCTATGCTGCCAGCAGCCGTATTTATGCTGCTGTTATCCTTTGCGCTGACCTCAATGCTGCCTGCGCTCTCGATGCTGCTATCACCATCAACAACAGCCTTGGTATCATTCTTGCCATAGCTGCCTGCATAAGCGCCTGTCGCCGCGCCACTGGCAAGCGCCGCGCTCACGCCTGCGCCCACCGTCACGATGCTGCTGTCATTTATCGCCTCAGCCTTGAAAAGCTTATTCTTACCATTATAGCCAGTCAGCTTCAGACCGCTTACATAAGCACCCGTCGTATTATCGAGATCGCTTTGCGCCCACGTCAGGCCTGCTGCGCCGCCATATTGGCCCGTAATCACTGCACTAAGCTGTCCGGCAACGCCGACCAGCAAGGATTTCGTGCTGCTTACAGCCTCCACATTGTCGGCCTTGATGTTGCCTCCCGTCAGACTTGCCAGCGTATCATTATGCAGCGTATTATCTACGCCCGAACCTGCCAGATCGACAGAAACCTTATCCGTGCCTGCGGAAGCAGCTGCACCAGCCGCCACTGCTACCATGAGCGTGTCGGAAGCAGCAGTAATCTTCACGCCGTCCTTGCCGGATGCAGTAATATTATTATCACTAGCCGCAGCATTAAAGCTGTTCTTGATATGATTGATGTTCGTCGCCACAGCTGCGCTGCCGCCGTAGCTGCCTTCACTGGCCTTCGCTGCTACGGCAATCGCGCTGCCCACGATAACATTGCCTGCGCTTTCCGCCGTCAGCGTCTTGCTCTTATAGGTCAGAGAGCCGTCCTTATTCTCCTCCGCGCCCAGCGCCACGCCCTGCGAGCCGTTGGCCTGCGCCAGCGCCGCCTGTGCGTCAAGGTCGAGAATGTTCGCCGCTGCAGCAGCCGTAACATCTACGCCGGCCTTGGTCTTTTCATCGACAAAGCTACGCTTGCTATTGAACACCAGCGTTCTGCCGTGGCTGTCCGTAAGCTTGCCTGTCGTTTCGTCATAAGAAATTTTATTATTCGCATCGTAAAGGTCTGCCGCCGCGCCATTGTCCTCATAGACATAGCTTGCGCCCTCGCCCACGATGTACTGCTTGCTGCCATTGGCATCAAGCTTATAGAATTTGCCTGTTTCCTTCTCGACAGTGATGCCGTTATCCGCAGTGGAATTGATAGCGTCGATGTACTTGTTCTGCTTTTCATTGACCTGCAGCTTGCCATCGCGTGCTTCGTTCGCCACGGACTGCGCATAAATAGTGTTGCTGTCGGCCTGCGCCTGCACATCATTATCCACCATATTTACAGCAATCGCCACGTCGCCCATGAAGTAAGCCTTGCTGCCCACCAGCACGCCGATGGACGTTGCTGTGCCAACCTGCACCAGATTGCTCAAGGCCAGATTGCTGATGCTGCCGGCTAATTTATCCTGCGTGCCAATACGGTTGTCCTGCATTACGGCGCTGATTTTGTTGTCCACATCACTGATGCTGATGGCTGCGCCTGCCGCCGCATTGCCGCGTGAAAACTCAAAATTAATGCCGCCGCCAGCCTGCACATCCTTGTCATAGGCAACGTTGCTCACGTTCAGCGCACCGTTCTTCATGACATTGCCCGTCATTTCGGCCAGCACCGTGCTGTCCACATAGTTGGCCGAGCCGGAGCCGCCAAGATTGATATCCACGCTGCCTGCACGCTTGCCCAGCTCCACGCCCATGGCTAAGCCTGCTGCTGCCTGTGCGCCGCTGTTCTGCGCCAGATTCGTCACGTTGTCCGCATTATTAAACTCGGCGCGGCGCAAAGCGCTCGTGGTCGACTTATGCACATCGTTGACCGCTATCGCACCGCTCAGCATGCCTTCGAACTTCGTCGAGCTGGCTTTCTCTCCCGCAAAGCCAAACTTGCTCAAGGCAGCAGAGCCGCTGTACGCGCCAATGTAGGAGCTGTCCTCCGCCGCAATAGCCACGCTCGTGGTCTTATCAGTGCCTGCGGGACGCAGCAGCTCTATCTGAACATTATCTATTGAAGCGTCTGTTTCATCCTTCACGTAGTTCCACGCAACACTGCCTGCGGCATCAACCTTGATAACGCTTTCCTCCAGCTTCTTGCTGTCGTTCTTTTTATCGCCGCCTGCACGCAAGGTACCCTGCACCTTATCATCATTTTTATCGCTGCCGCCTGCACTGGTGTCATCTTTTTTCTCTTCTGCCTTCACCTCGGCCTTCTCCACGCCCTCCTTAGCCTTGCCGTCCGAGGTAGACGTGCTCACACCGCCTGCGTCCTTATTCACGTTGCTGCTCTTGCTCGCCACGCCTGCCAAAGCAAAGTTGTTGATAACGCCGTCGGTGTGCGCGTTCACCTCCAGCGCACTCGCAGTGATGCTGCCCTTGCCTGCGCTGTCCGTGCCTTCAAGATTGCGCAGCTGCGCCAGCGTCTTGACATTATAATCAATAACGCTCGTGCTCACGCCGACAGAGCTGCCTTGGGAATAGCCAAAGTCACCTGTTACTGCTGTCAGCACAGTGTCGTTGGCTGCCGCCAGCCGCAGCTTTTTGGCCGCACTTAAGCTGACGTCGTCATCGACCAGCGTTTCTGCTGCCGACGAGCCGCCTACATAGTTCACCATGCCCGTGATGCCCAGCGAGCTGGTTTTCGCACCGCCCATGACGAGCGAGGTATTGATAATATCGTTGGCCGTCTGCATAGCGACAGCACCGCTGCCAGCACTGATGCCTACGCCATTATTGACGCGCACCTCGCTCTTATTGGCAGCGTTCTGCACGCCCACCGACGCACCCAGACCGTTTTGGCCTGCATCATTCGTAAAAATATCGGGAATTAGCTGCCACTTGCCTGCGAGCAGAGCATTCTGCTCCGTTACGGACGCAGCCAGTGCCACATCTGCCCCGGCCGTCAGCCTTTTGTGCGCACCGATATTCACCTTGGCGTTGTTCGCAAGATTCTGCACACCGACCGTGCCTGTAATCATCGTCGTGATATCGGGCTTGCTCATGAGCGGCTTGTCCGTCGAAGCGGAAACGTACATATTCGCATAATTAGACGCATTGAGCAGATTCTCGAGCGCATTCTTCAGCTCGGTCGCACCTGTCAGCTCCGTCAGTATTTCCATGGCAGCCTTTGATTTCATCGCAAACTGCTTATCTTTAACAAAAGCTTCCGCCGAGTTTTTGCTGGCCATAGTCAGGATATCAGCAACAATCGTCTCGATCTGCTGCACCTTCGCCTTGGCATCACTAGCAGCATCATCCTCAAGCTTGCCGCCCGTCGACCAATAGTTATAGAAGCTTTCCCAGCCTGACTTCACAGCATCCACCAGCTTATTGACGCGCTGGTAGGAATTATCTACATTGGCAGTAATATTGATATTGCCCTTAGCTGCCAGCTCCGAGCCGCTATCCTCCGCAGCATTCACCTCTGCCGTATTGTGCATATCCTCCACGCCTATAGCCGCACTAACGCCTAAGGGATCATCGCGGTTCGCCGCATTGAGCAGGTTTTTCGTCGCAAATTGCGAATCTCCAATGCTGACTGCGGCTGTAAGCGCCAGATTGCCGCCTGTAGCCGTAATCGGCACACCTGCAGCGATATTCGTCCGCGCCTCGTTATCCACCAGCGCCAAACCAAAGCTCATACCAAAATTGAAATATTGGTCCCAGGTCTTTTTATCCTTCTTGATATTGGGACCGGCTGCTGCGCTGACCTTCGGTCCTTCGTTGACACCGGAGAGGAATTTACGCAGCTCATCCAGACCATGCTTCGCCTGCGGCGTGTTGACCACCCACTGACTGCCCGACAGCTCCGGCCCTATCGAAGAGTCTGCCGTCACGCTAAGCTTATTGAGCATATGCTTGCTGTTCAGCTGTACCTGCGCGCCCTCAAGCGCTGCATTGTCATTGATAACAGCCTTGCCCTGCGTGCTGGAGATGTTGATAGCCGTATTGAGCGGCGTATTTTCTTTAACCGTTATGGAAGCAGTGCTTGCGAGGGTGTTCACATTCACTGCATTAACTGTCAGCGCACCGCCGGCCTTGAGCAGCGGATTATTTTTATCCTTCGCCGCTGAGCCTGCTGTACCAAGGTTAACCACGGCAGCGCTGTTCTGAAAGTTCATCGCCATCGCCAGTCCAGTATAGAACGAGCCATCGTCCTTGCTGTCACCGCCCTGACCGTTATCCAGAATGCGCGGTGGCTTCACCACCATCGTGCCGATGCTTGTATCCACAGCCTTGGCAGTTACTGCCAGATTCTTCTCTGCCTTCAGCTTGCCGTAGATATTCACCGTCGCCTTGCTGTCCGTATCTACATAAACAAAGCCGCCGGTAAAATACTTCAGCTTGTTGGCGTCACCCTGCTGCAGCTTCGGCTGAATCTCAACCTTAAAATTGTTGCTCGCTGTGCTGTTCGCTGCTGCACTGATATTCTCGGACGCAGTGAACTTGCCTGCGCTGCCCACGCTAATCGTCGCTTCTGCATTAGCAAAGCCAAAGGGCATATACAGCTGCTCGATAACATTATTCACAGTATCGAAATACTTGCCGCCCTTGCCAAAGACGCCTCTGTCCTCCAGCGTCGAGCCAATCGCATCTGCCAACGCATCGTTGACCGTAATCTTATAGCCCATAGCGTTGGTAATCTCCTCCGCTGTTCTGTCAAGACCGTCGTAAATGCTCTTCAAATTCTTGCTGTCCAGACTGTTCACAGCGTTGGCTGTAACGGTAATATTGCGTCCCTTCAGCTCGCCGTCAACCTTTACGTCGGCCTTGGCGAAGGCCACAATATCGAGAATCTCGACCACATTACGGTTGCTGTCATGCGTTGCCTCAGCGCTCACCAGCACATCACCGGCAGCGTCCAGCTTGGCACCCTCAGCGATATTCACCTTCGCCTCCACGGTATTTTTCAGGCTATCAGAATTTAAAAACATCTGCGCTGCATTCTTCTTCGTTGCCGAAGCCTGCAGCTTGATGCTGCCATCGCCCTTGAGCGCAGCATTATCCGCATCGTTCGGGTCGGCAATCACAATATTGCCGCTGCTGTCCACCGTCGCCGTCAGCCTGCCGTCCTTCACGGCCGCATTGCTGACCAGACCATCGGTATTCACCGTCGTATAAAAAAGCATGCCTGTACGCAGCTGCGGTGCAAAGCTCGAGCCTTTAGCCTTCGCCACGTTGATATAAGCCGCGCGCAGGTCGATGCCTGTAGCAGTATTGAGCGTGCCGCTTACATCAATAGTACCCTTAGAGCTCAGCTCCCAATTCTGCTTCTGCAGGGCCTCACTGGCAGCCTTCGCATTCTCAAAGCTGTTTTCCGCAGCAAGCACCGTCAGCGAGCCGGCGTTAACCACGCCGCTCGTGCCCACAATCATGCCGTCCTTGCTCAAAAAATACAGATTGCCGCCAACCTTGTTGTCACGGATGGCATTCACCGTACCATTAATATCAATTCTGCTGTCCACCGTATTGACCAGGGTATTAAAGACAGCGCTGTCCTTCGCCTGCTGAAAATACAGATTTGCCAGCTCCTGGTTTTCCACCTTGAAATCCTTAAAGCGGTTCAGGCCTACGTCGCCATGCACTGACTCTGCATAAATATCTGCTCTGCCCGACTGCATAAGATTCTTGTCGCTGTCCACGCGCACAATGCTGCCGGCAGCGAATGCTTCACCGCAAAAAAATGGCAGCACAACAAAGCCTGCTGCCAGCACTGAACTTAAAATCCTCAGTCTGTCAGCAGTCCTTGCCAAGCTGCCCTGACTAGCCTCCGCCTGCTTTTTCAAGCCATAGCGTAATACCTTTCTATATATGCCCATGCTTATCCGCTCCTTTGTCACTAAAATTTACTGATTCTAGTTTATAAAGTAATGCTCTTCTCTAAGCTTTTTCCAAATAACATAAGCTATATTTCTTTTAATTATATTACAAATGAAAGTATTTCTCCAACACTTTTGTCTGAACCTCACTGTTCTCTGCCTGAACTGTAATAAATAAATAAAAATCTTATTCTTCGTCAACGCCCATAGCAATTTTTTCCGGAGTAATCGGCAGCGTCATAAAGCGTTTGCCGGTTGCCTGATAAATTGCGTCTGCAATCGCC
>CAVKUS010000006.1:0-78774 GCA_963659725.1 Bacteroides sp. CAG:545
TGCTTACCAACCTAGGCGATGCAGCCAGCGGTTTAGGCTTAGGCACTGAAGGCGTTAGCCGTCTTGCCTACGCTTTAGGCCAAATGCAGACCAGCGGCAAGCTCAATGCGCAGGATATGATGCAGCTTACCAGCGCAGGTATTGCAGCATGGGATATGCTGGCGCAGGCTGCAGGTAAAACAGTAGCTGAGATGAAGGACCTTTGCTCTAAAGGCGCTATTGACTCTAAAGCGGCCGTGCAGACCATTGTTGCAGGCATGAACGAGCAGTTCGGCGGTATGATGGCCAAAACTTCGGACGAGGTTGCCGGTCTTCTGGCAAACATCGAAGAAACTGCCGGCAACACTTCCGCTGCTGTAGGCAAATATCTGACAGAAGCCTTTAATATCAAGGGCATCTTGAAGGATGTATCCGACAGACTAGGAGAGTTCCAGCAGAAGATGCAGACAGCGACAGAGCAGGGCAAGAGCTTAGGCGACGTCATCAAGGAGTGCGTGCCAGCTCCTGTTATCGCTGTGTTAGGCGCATTTGCTGTTGTCTTAGGCGTTGTTGCTGTTGCCGCGGTTGCTGCTATCGGCGCAGCTATTGGCTTATCGGCAGCAGCGGTTGGCATTGCGGCTGCTGTCGGTGCTGCTATTGCGCTGGTAGTTGCTTATTGGGATGAAATTGTTGACGCTGTCAACATAGCAATACAAGGCATCCTCGATGCTGTGGTTATCATCTGTACTGCGGTTACAGAAGCAATTCTGGGCGTTGTACGCTGGATTATCGGCACGATAGGCGATATGTGGGCAGATATTACTGGAGACCAGAATAATTGGTTTAAAGATTTTGCTGGTATGTTAGGCGACGCTATGGATGCTGTGGAAGATTTTGCTAGGAAGGCCATTGACTGGTTCGGCAAAGTTTTCGCAGCGAAAAAAGCTGTTGTTGATACTCGTAATGCTGATGCTGAGCTTGCACAGATTCAGGAAGATTATAAAATCTACGAGGAAGGCAAAAAGACCACCAGAAAACCTGATTCCGGTAAGCTTTTCCAAAATCCTGATAAAGGCAATCTTGGTTCCGGCAGAACCTCTGCCTCAAAGCAGGAGAATGTAGCCTTAAAAGCCTTGCAGGACGAAAACAGGATAGCTCAGGAGCGGAAGAAAATAGCGAACGACTATGTCCGGCTTGCCTTGAAAAAAGAGAAAGACATGTGGACAGCGCAGAACGCTATTGCTAAGAAATACGGCACTGACGCTCAAAAATACCAGATTCAGCTCAAAGAAATTGAGTTCAACAAAAAGCAGGAGCTGCAGGAAGAGAATCTGGCCTACACGGAACAGGTGCTTGCTGCTGAAAATGCGCTTAAGGAAGCGCAGCTGCGTGGCGCGTCTCAAAAAGAGCTGGAGATGCTCAGGGAGAAGCTGGCGTTGCTCAATAAAACGCACCAATATACGATTGATAATATCAATCAGACCGCTGCTGCCAATACTGAAAGTGCTCAAACTGACTACCTTAATAAGAAGGCAGAATGGCAGGCAAAAAAAGATACATCCTCTACGGTTGGGAAAATGGGCATGGACGCTGAAGACGAACTTGAAAAGGGCAAATCAGAAGCCAATAATGCTGACAGCTACGAAAAAAAGGTTAGCTTAATGAAAGAAGCCTTACAAAAATATGACGAAGAACAGCAGAAAATCAATACCATCAGCAAGCTTCAGCAGACCAGCAATCAGCTGGCGAAGGATTTTTCCAGTGCTATAACTGACTGGATTACCGGTGCAAAGAGCTTCGGCGATGCTATGAAAAGTATCTTGAAACAACTTATTGCACAGCTTATCCAGGCAGCTCTTTACGCAACTATCGTAGCTGCCTGCACTGGCGGCGGTGGTGGTTTTGCGGCACGTTGGACCAAGGCTTTCGGCAAAGGCTTGGCAACCGGTGGCTCGGTAGCCGGTCCCGGCACTGGCACTAGCGACAGCATTCCTGCTATGCTCTCCAATGGCGAATACGTGCTTAACGCTCAGGCCGTAGACCGTTTGGGCGTGCCGTTTTTAAATGGTCTGAATACAGGACGTTTGAGAGGCTTTGCCAGCGGCGGCCTTGTTGGTTCCGGTGGTGCTTATAATCGTCCTGCCAGCGCTACTTCCTCCAGTAGCTCTACGAGCAACAGCATCACTCTTAACGTATCAGCGTTGGATGCATCCAGCTTTGCTGATTTTTTGGCGCGTGGAGGCATGCAGGTGCTAAAGCAGGCGACATTGGACGACAATCGCAATTTCAACGCTGCGTTTGATACTTTTTAGGAGGGATGCATATGGCTGAAAGAATATTTCCGCTTGACAGCGGTAAAACAGCATGGAGCAGTACACTGCAGCAGGCGTGGGAGGTCACACAGACAGAAACCGCCAGCGGCAGGCGTAGGGCGATTTGTAGCCAGCTGTATCCTAAACTATCATTTACTGTGAGCTTTACAGCTTTAGACGATAAGAATCTGTCGCTACTAATGGGCTTTTATGCAAAATGCAAGGGTACTCTTTTACCTTTCTTTTACAAGGATTATGGCGCGCGCGTCGAGCTGCAGGAGCTTAGCAGGGATGACAACGGTAAATATCAGCTGTTTATTAAAAATGGTGGCTATGTACTGCCTTGCGAAAAGGCTGACAATGTAAGGGTTTATATTGATGATAACGAGACTGTAGGTTTTACATTGGACGGGGATGTACTGACAGTGCCAGCTGCGACGGCAAAAAGCGTTGTCAAAGCGAGCTTTGACTATTATTGGCGTGTACGCTTCACAGATACGCTTTCTGTTACCCAGTCTTTTGCGAATGTAAACGATGTTAACTTGAAATTGGTTACAGTGAGGTGATGTGATTTGAAAAATTGTACATTAGACCTTGCTGAGCATCTCAACGCTGACAGCGAATTTATTTGCTGTGATTTATTTACTCTGACGCTGAGCAATGGGAGTATATATCATGTTGCTGATTTTGATAGCGACGTCAGCTTTAATGGCAAAACATACAGACATGATATGTTTATTGTCAGCCGTGACCAGACTAAGACAGCAGGACAGCCGTCCGTAGAAACGCTGTCTGTTACAATCAGCGCCGACCGCCAGCATAACGATAATATAGACAATATGTTTTTGTTGAAGGCTGTGCATGAGGGCAAATTTGATGATTGTCAGCTGACTCTCAGCCGTGCATTTTTGGACGCTGAAAATGGCGCCGTGCTGGGGGTGTTGTCGCTGTTTAATGGACGCTGCGAGGTATCATCCTGCGGCGGCATCAGCGTAAAATTATCGGTAAAGAGTGAAACAATCGGTTTAAACGCATCCGTACCGCTGAGGACGTTTGCGCCTCAGAACGTGTATCAGGAGCAATCAGGCGTAGTCAGCACGGCAAGCAAGGATGCCTATACCTGTATGATTCCGCTTAAACCCAGTAAAAATGTTCTAGTGAAACTATGATGAATAACAAATTATACGAAACGGCGTTGAGCTATGTGGGCACGCCACACATCAATGGTGCTAACGTCAAGGGTGCAGGACTTGACTGCTGCACACTCATTACCAATATTTATCAGGAAATGGGTTGCGCTGACATCCCTATGGAATTTGGTTACAGCGGTGATTGGTATTGCCAAAAAAATTGCAAAGAGCTTGTGCTTGCATATCTGACAAAATATTGCTATGAGGTCGATGAGCTTCAGCCCGGCGATGTTATCTCGTATTGTTGGGGACGCAGTAATTATGCACATCTAGCGATGTACATAGGCAATGGCTGCATCATCCATTGCTCAGCCGATAACGGCACATGCATCACCGATTTGGATGATCCGCTGCTGTTGGATGCAAAAGGCAGGAGCCGTGCAACAGGTTATTGGAGGTTAAAGGATGGGACTTTTTAAAGGCACGAATTTTACGAGCCGCTCGCAAAAAATAGACGCTTTTCAAAGCACCGTCTGCGAATTCGGCACACCTGTGCCACTATTATACGGCACGTGCAAAGTGTCACCCAACCTGATGTGTTATCAGGATTTTGAAACAAAAGAAAAACGCACTACTCAAAAAAGCGGTAAATCAAAAAGCACCACCATTACATATCTGTATTACGTCTATGCTGAGCTTGCGCTTGGTGAGGGCGTGATAAGCGGTATTAACAAGGTATGGGTGGGCGATACGGCGTATACTGGTTTAGGCGCGCTCAACGCTAACACTAATAACGAGGGCGCAGGACTAGCGCTCAACAAGGGCGATAATAATCAGCCTACAACCTACATGAGCACAAATTATGCCGATATTGCAACAGGATATGATAATTTAGCGTATCTGTATGGCAAGATTTTTTTAGGTGAGGACAATGCGTCAATGCCGTCATATAGCTTTGAGGTCCGCGGCACATTAATTGCTGATAACACCGATGCAAATCCCGCTTATGTCATTAAGGATATACTGAGCAAAATCGGCCTAGGCTCATACATCGATGAGGCGAGCTTTGCCGATTATGCCAAATATTGCGCTAACGCTGATTTGCTTATCAGCACGCCGAACGATGCGTTCAGCAGGCAGGCTAAAGCTCAAACTATTATTGCTGATTTGCTGGAGCTTACAAATACGTACATGTATTGGAGTGTAGACCGCTTCAAATTCGCCGTGCGCGATGATGTTCAGCGCGCCGAATGGTCACCGAATACGCAAATCATGTATGATCTGACGGCTGATGATTTTATTCCACAAAACGGCTCACCTGTAACCGTTAAGCGCAAGGACAGCACGGAAATTTATAATTACATCACTGTAAATTTCTTGAACCGCGCCAACGATTACGAGGAAGAATCAGTCAGCTATCAAGACATTGACAGCATCAAAACATACGGCGTGCGTAGCGTGACATACGATGCGAAATGGTATCACACAAAAGCAAGGGCGCTCAAATACGCTCAGATGAAAACGCGCATGGCGCAAACGGAATGTAATCAATATACATTCCGGCTCCCGTGGAAATATTGCCGTTTAGAGCCGGGCGATTTAGTGCGTATCACTGATGAGGCGATTGGTATTGCCGGACAGGTGGTAATGGTAAGCGAGATTACCGAGGCTAAGACCGGTATACTCACTGTAACCGCTGTACAGAGAGCGCCAGGAGCATACAGTGAGGCTAAATACACCGTTGTAAACGATTATCAATATCAAGATTTTAACGTTGAGCCGGGAAACACAGCACGTCCATTGTTTATCATTCCGCCGTCTGATTTGGTTACCAGCGCAAGCGGCTGCGAATTATGGATTGCTTTGCAAGGCGCTGCCAAAACATGGGGCGGCTGCAATGTTTTTGCGTCGACTAAGGATGGCGATTATAGCCACATCGGTACGCAGGGCGTCAACAGCATTTACGGCACGACAGCCGGAACAATGACGGATACAACTGACACGGCGTACATTCGGTTAAACAATCAGCGCCCCGTTGAGCTGCTGACTGGCAGCGCTCATGATGCGGCGTTGGGCAATACGCTGATTTGGATAAATGGCGAATGCATGAGCTATACCCGCGCGACGTTGCTTAACAGCAATCTGTACCAACTCACAGGGCTGCAGCGTGGACAATACGGCACAACAGCAAAAGCGCACAGCTACGGCGAGGATGTAGCAGTTTTGGATGGCAGTATGTACGTTGTCCCGCTGACAAAACAATATATCGGCAGAACATTGTATTTTAAATTTCCGTCATTCAACGAATTTAAAGCCAACAGCCAAAATCTGGCTGACATCGATTGTTACAGTTGTACGGTAGCTACGGCGGATTTACCGAATTGCACAGGCGTGACAGCGTACAATAAATATCGTGATGTTGGCGGCACAGTCGTATATCATGACATAATCGTGGAGTGGGAGCCTGCCGATTTTGAGAATTATCAGCAAGCACAGGTGTGGTATAGAGTGCCCGGCGGAAAATGGCTGTACGGCGGCAGCGGCTATAAATCAGCCACATTGCCACAGGTCAACATCGGTCAGACATATCAAATCGCTGTATGTACGCAGGACATCTTCGGCAATGTCGAAACACCTGATGCATCGGCTCAGACAAGCATCCTCGTTGCGATCAGCACGGCAACACCGACAGCGCCGACAAACCTCAGCATTACGTTAAAAGATGCCGTAATAATTAAATGGGACGAGGTGCACAACGCCGACGTAAAATATTACGAAATCAGGTTAGATGCTAACGTTGGCGTTGATAGCGCTAATTTTATCGCACGCACTGCAGATAACAGCTACACAACAAACGCTATAACCGCACGTTACGGCACAATCTATGTTTTTGCTGTCAGCGCCTACGGAATCACCAGCGCACCGGCAACAGCGGCATATAATTTTGCGACGCCGAACGCACCGAAAATCAGCGTCAAGGCAAAAATGCAGGGCGTTGAATGTCGTGTGCTGGAGAGCATCTCGAATAATTGTATCGGCGTACATTGGTATTTTGACGGCGCAACAAATGACAGCGACGATAAAACGGCGAATTTGAGCTATTATAAATCGCTCGACGCTGGCGTTTATGAGGTAAAGGCTTGCTATTACAATTATTTCGGTGACGGCAAATACAGCGGTAGCGAAACGGTGACTGTAAAGGCGACGATTGATCCAGGGCTGATAGAGGCGGGAAGCATTGCCGCCGATAAGCTTGATACGGCTGTAAAAAACAACATCGCCAACGCCACGGCGAACGCTAACGCTGCTTTGCAGAATAGTAACAATGCGCTAGCGAACGCTAACGCTGCATTAAGCAATAGTAATATTACTGCTGATAAGTTAAAAAAAGATTATAGTACAACCACGCAGACGGAAACACTTATTGCTACACGCGTTGCTAACAGTTTGGGCAATTACAGTACCACAGAGCAGACCGCCAACATGATTTCCGGCAGTATTGCTAATTTCAAGGACGATACGCTTAGCCAGTACAGCACCACTAAGCAGACGGCTGCCATGATTAGCAGCGGTATCGCCGATTTTGAAAAAGGTACGCTCAGCAAGTACAGCACGACCGAGCAGACATCTGGCTTGATTAGCAGCAGCATTGCTAATTTTAAAAACGACACGCTTAGCCAGTACAGTACCACAAAGCAGACTGAAGAGCTGATAAGCTCGCAGGTGGCAAGCTACACTGACGGCAAACTGGAAGGGTATACCACAATCAAGCAGAGCAAAGAGATGATATACAGTGCCGTTGTTAAAGCTAATGGCTATACTGACGAACAGCTCAAATCATACAGTACAATCACGCAGACACAGGACGCTATCAGCCTTGCGGTTAAAAACATCGACCTTGACGGCAACGATATTATTACAAAAATCAACATCGCTGACGGCACAATCCTGCTTGACGGCAAGTACGTCCATGTTACAGGTGATACGCAGATTGACGGCAATGTGATTACAAATAATATGCTCGCAGGCAGTATCAGCGCCGATAAAATGGCAGTGGATAGCCTGTCAGCTATCACGGCTAAAATTGGCGAGCTGAAAACCGCTGATACAGGTGCGAGAACGGTAATCAAAGATAATTTGATTGAAGTTTACGACAGCAATGATGTATTGCGCGTAAAAATGGGGGTATGGTGATGACACAAGGGCTAATAATAAAAAATGCTGACGGCAGCGTGAAGCTGGACACTAACAGCAATATCACAAGGACATTAGGGCAGGCAACGCTGCAAGGCAGCGGAGAAATCACAAGTGCTGGCATAGGCTATCCTAACAATAAGCTGTGGTACATAATCCTCAGCAACGTATCACCAGTATACAAACCCAGTAACAACGAATATCCTGTTTTGCGCATAGATGAAACCGGATATAGGATATTTTGGAAAAACCAGCTTGGCACAAAAATAAGGTATGGAATAATATGAGCACTTATTTTGAAGTCATAGGCGATGATAAAAGAGTTGTTATCGACGATAAATTTGCTTGTATGGAAGTTGTTGATAGTTTCCCTCTGTCGCAGTGCACAAAGAAAGATATGTCCAGCAACACAGCGCGGTGGCATAATTATTATTATGAATTCCCGTCCGGCCATTCAATACCTGCCAATGCGCTGGTTGGCATAAGCTTAAACGGCATTACAAGCGATGTTCCGTTTTCTTATTCGACAACGAGTGATGCTATATTGTTTTGGGGTGACGGCAGCGCTATTGCACAAGTTGGTATAGTGGCTATCGAAAGGGACGATATTGTAGCAGCGTCGACACTATATATTTTTAACCACGCTACAAGAGCCCCGAGCGAACACGGCACTGGGCTTGAGATAATAAACGATAAAAACGAAATAGTATTTTCTTCTGAACGGCCTTATATAAACGTCTTGAAATGTGGCAGTGAAGGAAAAGATAGTATTTCTACTGCGAGCACAAAGCCGATTATAGCTTGCAATTTAGGCTGTGATTATTACTATGAGTTTTACCAACAGAGCGCCCATATATCCCCAGAAGGAGTAGAAAGCATTAAAAGGCCAACGTATATACTAAAAAATCAAGTCGTAAGTATTGTGCCTAGATTTTTTAACACGTTTTGGACAGGCGATAGTCAAGCCCCGGGATATAACCCGGACACAGGAGAATGGACGTATCCAGATAACGGAGGGCCAGAGTATGGAGGATTTTATGAATTTGACGCTTGGTATAATTACGGTTGGCTAGTAGGGACTATTTGCTAAAGAGGTGATACAGATGTTTTCAGTTCAGGATAACAACATTGCCATGATTAGAGGTGATAGCGGTATTTTTAAAATTGATGTCATTGATGTAGCTGGCAATGCAGTAACGTTGGATGACAACGATGTATTGACGTTTACTTTACGCAGGGCAACACGCAGCCCGACTATAGTCCTTCAGAAAACTATTACGGGCGGCATGTTAACCATCAATCCGTCAGACACGCAGGATATGCCGTTCGGTTCATACGTTTACGATGTAGAGCTGAAGCGTGCTGACGGATACACGGACACGATTATTCCGCCGCATGAATTTTTATTGCTTGAAGAGGTGACGTACTGATGAAGTTACACGGCACGCTGACAGCTGCTAAAGGCGAGCTGCATGGCACGTTGTCGGCGAGGACTGTTATCGGCGCTGAGCTGTATGAGGGAGCCTACACGGTACACTCTGCAGCTCATGAGGCGCAGGAGCTGCCAACGGCAAATAAGCATCTCATTAAAAATATAACCGTGGAAAAGATACCGTACTATGAAACAAGCAACTTGTCTGACGGTATTACAATCTACATTGGCGACGAAAGAGAGGTCGAAATCTATGGCTGAAAAAACTATATCTAAAGTTGTGTATGGCGGTAAAACGCTGATTGATTTGACAAGCGATACCGTTACCGCTGATAAGCTGCTTAGCGGCGTTATCGCTCATGACAAGAGTGGCGCAGCTATTACCGGCGCCTGCACTTTTGACGCTGACACCAGTGACGCGACTGCTGCCAGCGCAGAAATCCTGAGCGGAAAGACCGCATATGTCAACAAAATCAAGGTTACCGGCGAAATGAGAAACAATGGCGCTGTTACAGGCAGCATCAGCAAAAAAGCTGAAGCCTATAATATCCCTATCGGTTATCACGATGGCAGCGGCAAGGTAACCATCTCCAGCACGGAGCAGGCTAAAATCATTGCAACCAATATCCGCGCCGGCGTATCCATCTTGGGCGTTGAGGGTACCATGAGCGGTACTGAGGGCGCAAAGGCACAGGCTAAGACTGCTACGCCTAAGACAACGGCGCAGACCATTCTGCCGGACAGCGCCGCAGGCTTTAATTACCTTACTCAGGTTACCGTAGAGCCAATCCCGTACAATGAGAGCGACAACGCTCAAGGCGGCAAGACCGTTACAATAGGCTAAGGAGTAAAAAATGGCAGTGAATAAAGTTATATACGGCGGTAACACGTTGGTAGACCTTACAGGTGATACCGTTACCGCTACTGATTTGGCAGACGGAGTTAAGGCAACAGGTGCGGACGGCAACCCTATTGTAGGCCTGATGCAAAAGGTTACCATTGATGCTGAGCTGTCGACCACCAGCACAAATCCTGTCCAAAACAAGGTAGTCACCGAGGCGATAGCCAACATGGGCGGCGGTTCGGGCGATTACCTGCCTTTAACTGGCGGTACAGTCACTGGTGGCATCACAGCACCTAATTTCCAGACAGGCACAGGGGCAGCTAACTATTTTCAGTGCCGCAAATTCCGCGGCGAGGGCGATGCTAATACCTACTATCACGCTATAGATTTTGGCTACTCCGGGCACGATAGCGTCGACTTCTACGAGTATGATGCGAGCTGGAACTTTTATCAATGCACCACAGGTACAAAATCTGGAGCTGTCCTTGTCGGTAACATCAACGGCAACGGCTGGAACGGTGGGGCACGGCTGACCGGAGCGCCGACAGCACCGACGGCTGCTGCCGGAACCAATAACACGCAGATAGCTACCACGGCATTTGTGCAGAAGGCTATTGGCGGCAAAGCTAACACATCAGACCTTGCCGATTTTGTCACAACATCCGGACAAAACTTGTGGAGAGCGCAGCAAACGTTTAACCTTGCGACGCTTGGCTATGAGCAATACTCAGCGCCTTACAGCAGCACCAATTCGGTTAGCCCATCTACCTCAGCCGCCTCTTATTATGCAACAGGAGCTTTCACTTTAAATTTAGATACACTTTCTGCTTTGTTAGGCAGCAATCAGTCAACGGTGTTTACTGCGTACATCACTGCCGGCGGTGATTATGCGCTGTCCATCACCAATGGCGGCACAATTAAATATATCGGCGAGGCCACAGATGTGGCTATCACCAGCGCAGGCCTGCTGCTCAACATCCTTATGACCAAGGACAGCAATGGCAGCCTGACCAGCATCGTGCAGGCCAACAAGCTGACGTGAGGTGACGAGCATGGGACTTAATCGCATGATGTTTGTTAAAAAATCTGCTGGCAGCGGCGGGGATACCGGGGATAATGCCTTTATAATGACTATGGGACGGCAGAGCGACCAGTATGGATACAGTCGCAATAATGGCAATTATGGCGAGGTTACAGGTGATGTTACGCATGACGGTAGAGCGGTAACATTGGTAATGCTATCTTATTACGGCGGTTGGCTTGACGTTGCCTTTCAAGAGGAGGGTGTTACGAGCGGTAGCCGCAATATTAGCCTTAACATCACTCCCATAGAAACAGGGATTACTGTATCTCTTGCAGTAGGCGAAATATCGTATCAAGGCAGCTTAATAGGCTTCTACACCTATGTGCAACGTGTGCCGTCAAATATATCAAGCATGTTTACCGCTGATAATATGGGCAAGAAGTTTAAAGTCGAAATAATCTTTAACTAAGGAGGCAGGCTGTGAAAACATATACATACAAGGATAAAACCTATAACAATCTCTATGATTTGTCGGAGGCTATGGGACAGGATGGCACGTTTATCCCACTCAGCATATCTGACGCTGATTTGGGATGTTTGGGCGTAGCCATCGGTGAGGCTGAGGAGCCGCTCGAAACCGTGCGCGCCCATAAGATTTTTGAGCTTAAAACCGAGCGTGACAGCAAAGAGGTTGAGCCGATTGCGTGTGACGGCAACCTGTATGATTACGACAGCAAGGCTCGCGACCGCATAGCAGCAGCTATTATTGCGCTGGATATAATGGGTGCCAACGCATCCATCGTATGGACTACGGCAGACAACCAAGATATACAGGTTACGGCTGACGATTTGCGTGCCATTGTCGCGTCTGTTGCTGTGCGTAGTAATGCTTTGCACACAGCGTATAGAGCCGCCAAGGCGAAGGTTGAAGCTGCACAAAGCAAAGACGAAATCGACACTATTTCTATAAATTAGGAGGGTATTTATGAACTACCGACTCTTTACTGACTCAGCACTAGCTGCAGCACAAACTCTTTATTATGGCTGGAGCTACAAGGTAACATTAGCAGCAATCTTAGCTCTATTGTTACACAAACATGCTATTCTTTTTTACGCATTCAGCGTTCTTGTGTTTTTGGACTGTTTAACTAAGTGGATTGCTATCGCCCATGACTATCTCATAAGCCAAGGACAAAATCCTACTGTGCTGCAATCGCTTATCGGTATAAAAGTAGCTCGCAGCAAAGGATTGATTTCCTCCGAAGTAATGAAGCACAGATTTTTAGGTAAAATTTGCGTCTATCTTTTGTGCGTCATGGCAGCTGCCAGTGCAGATCTGATTATGGTTGAGCTGTATAAACCAACATGGGCAGTAGGAACCATTATTGGTTACTTAACGGCAACGGAATTACTAAGTATAGTAGAAAACCTCAACGCTGCTGGCGTTGAGGCTGTAAAAGGCTTGGTTGATATTGTCAAAAAGAAGAAGGTGTAAAGATGTTAAGAGGTATTGACGTAAGCGAAAATAATGGTGTAGTTGATTGGGGGCGGGTAGCTTCTGGCTTAGATTTCGCTATTATCAGAATCGGTTATGGTCGGAATCATTTGGACAGCCAATTTTACAACAATATTAATGGCGCATTAGCTGCAGGCCTTAAAATTGGTGTTTATCACTATAGTTACGCATTATTACCAGAAAGGGCGCAGGAGGAAGCAAGGTTCGTCGTTGATACGCTGGCAGATTGTGGATTAAGCCCCGAAAAGCTGGAAATGGGTATATGGTTTGACATGGAAGATGCAGACGGATATAAACAGCGTCACGGTATGCCTTCACGTCAGGAGATTACTGCAATGTGTAGTGAATTTATCTGTGAGTGTAACCGCAGTGGCTATAGTTGTGGCATATATGCTAGCCTGGATTGGTTAGAGCATCAGATTGCCACAGAGCAACTTGCTAGTTATGTGCCATATTGGGTAGCTCAGTGGGGCGGGCGCTGCGACTGGCCGAATGCTAGTATGTGGCAGTACACTGATGGGTACTATGTTGATAGTAAAGAGTTTGATGGGAATCTTTATTTTGACTGATTTTATATTCAGGACAAGCTGATTTTTGTCCAATATTTGTCCAATATTATTTTTAGAAACTTGTAGAACCAATTAAGCGATTTTAAGGCATAATAGCGAGAAACGTAGATAGCAAGCGCCTTTTCAGCTTCCCACAACTCTCTGTAAATCGCAATGAAATTATATTTTGTTACTTCGGGTACAAGAGGCCGTGAGTTCGAATCTCGCCGCCCCGACCAAATTTAAAACTTAGGAACCGCATGGAAATGCGGTTCTTTTTGTTTTTGCGACTAAATACAGTATTTGAATTACTTTTTCCGTCAGGTGTGCGTAGTTTAAGAGGGGTACAAATTTGTACCCCTCTTGAAATTAAGTTCAAAATTCTCCTTGAATTCCGGAGAAATCCAAGATGCGAATTCGAATGCTATATCAGAATGAGCATAAGTACCGCCGTAGCGTCCGGATTTAGATGTAATACCGATAGCATTAGTGGTGCTTATCCACTTTTGTGGTGTTAGAACAAAGCTGTTTTCGCCAGCTGCATTTTTAAACTGGTCGAATTCGACCAGTTTAAAATCAGGGTTATTAATCTTTTCCCATAATCCTAAAAATTCAATTGTACTTCTCGAACGTAACCAATTTTTAACAACATCTGCCGGAAATTCAGGATTGCGTTTTTTTGCTATATCAGTCAATGAAATATAATCTGCTTCGTTTGAGCTTGTCACGCGAATTTCTACGCCGTTGGCGTTGATTGTACTCTTTACGTCTTTCATAATAAAAATCCTTTCTAAAAATCTTGCATTGTAACTTCAGTCCAAAATCTTCCACGCTTCGGTTTTGTGGTAATTAATAGATTGGTAGATTAGTACTAAGGTGTTTTGGCGATAGTGCTTTTGACAGGTAATATTTTATTCTTCATGCCTTTGTTAACGAAAAAATGTTTATATACTATAATTGTATTATAACGCTATGTATTGCAGTGTGTCAAATATTTTAGTGAATGTGTATTTGGTTTTGTGAAAATGGTATAAATTGACGAAAGCTGAAAAAGATTTTATAATTAAAGAAGCGAAGGCTATGGGGATAGATGAAGAGTATCTTCGCTTTAGAGATTATCAGGTAACTGGTTACGAGGAGGGTTTTGTATGGATTCTAATGAGCAAATGGAAAAATTGCATATGGAGTTAACAGAGAAGGCATACAAAAGTTTTTTCCTTGGGCATGAGGTTGATGTGCGTTGCCCTATTTGCAATGAACTTGTTCACGTATGGGAAGAAGGAAGTTGCTATGGGGCTGATTGCAAGTGTGGCTTTATGAATGACCTTAATAGAGGTCTTTAATATGCCAAGATTTGAAGCTGTATAACTAAACAACAGACAAGCAGATTTTGAGCCAAAACTCAGAGTCTGCTTTTTTCTTCTCATCCCACTAATTTTCCCCATAAAAAGGATTTTCCCTTCGTTTTGTAGAATTATAAAATATAACTGAAAATACTACTTGCAGAATGGAGGCTTTGCGATGAAAATAACTTTTTTAGGTGCAACGCGCACCGTTACAGGTTCCTGTTATCTGCTGGAGGTAGGCGCACATAAGTTTTTGGTAGACTGTGGCATGTTCCAAGGCTCCAAGCTGATTAAGGCGCTGAATGAAAAGGATTTTTTGTTTCATCCGGGAGAGATTGAGGCTGTTGTATTGACGCACGCCCATGTTGACCACAGCGGTCTGTTGCCGAAGCTGGTCAAGGAAGGCTTCCGCGGCCCCATCTATTGCACTAAATCGACGGAGGAGCTGTGCTCGATTCTGTTGCCGGACAGTGCGCACATCCAGGAGGGTGAGGCGGAATACGCCAACCGCAAGGGCATGCGTGCCGGCAAAAAGGTTGTTGAGCCGTTGTTTACGGTTGATGACGCTTCCCGCGCCTTGCATTTGTTCAAGCTGCGCAGCTTTGGCGAAGCGTTTAATGTTGTTCCCGGTGTTACCGTAACCTTCCGCGTTGCAGGACACATTCTGGGCTCTGCGTTTGTAGAAATGTCTGTTAACGAAGGCGATAAAAAGACACGCTTAATTTTTACCGGCGATATTGGTCAGCCGAATCAGCCGATTATTGAGGACCCGGCGGTAGCAGGCGGTGCGGATTTTATTATTACAGAATCTACCTACGGCAACCGTATCCACGAAGCCTATGATAAGGAAGGCGAGCTGGCGAATATTATCAACGATACTGTCGAGCGTGGCGGTAACGTTATTATTCCTGCGTTTGCTGTCGGGCGTACGCAGGTACTGCTGTACTATTTCCAAAAGCTGCAGGCAGAAGGCAAAATTCCGGAGATTCCTATTTACGTAGATAGTCCTATGGCCAACAGAGCTACGCAGATTACTATGACGAATCCCGAGGAATATGATGAGGAAGCACGGGCGCTTTACGCAATGCAGGGACGTAGGCTGGTGTCTATGCATAATTTGCGCTTTACTGCCACGGTGCAGGAATCTATGGCGATTAACGAAATTCCTGGCAGCAAGATTGTTATTTCCGCCAGCGGTATGGCGGATGCCGGACGTATTCTGCATCACCTGAAGCATAATCTGTGGCGTGAGGACAGCAGCATAGTATTTGCCGGCTATCAGGCGGAGGGCACTATCGGACGCAGGCTGATAGAAGGTATTAAGCGCATTAAGATTATGGGCGAGAATATCAGAGTCAACGCCAAAATTTATAATATGAAGGGCTTTTCGGCCCATGCGGATAAGCAGCAGCTGTTAGCCTGGTACAGCAGCATGAAGGAGGTGCCTAAGGCCTTTTTCGTTACGCATGGCGAGCTTGACGCAGCTATGGAGCTGGCAGATTCTTTGGGACGCAATCTTGGCACGGCAACATACATCCCGCACTTTGGTGACTGCGCCGAAATCCATGGTACCGAGTGGCAGATGCATGAATCCGAAATGGTTCAGGTTGAGCCTGCTGCTATCGACCTGCGTGCTTTCATGCGTGGCATGGAACGCGATTATCTGCTGCAGCGCAGCAAAATCGAGCAGATTGTGGCGCGCAATCCGGACAAAGCGGTTATGGTACGCAAGAAGCTGGAAAAGCTGCATAAGTACATGGATGATATCCTGAAGGATTTGTAAGCTGAAAGCAAAATAAATAAAGTGCACTTGCATTACACAGAGTCTTTTCTGAATAACACTGATGATTTTCTATTGATAAAAACAGAGAAAAAATCACGGAAAACAGTTGACAGATAACAGTCGTGTTGCTATAATATGACTAATTTCCACACAGTGGCTAAAAATTACCAATGGCTGTGAACAGGAATAAAACAGCAACCGGCTTTAGAGAGTCAGCGTTCGGTGCAAGCTGATGGAAGAGAGCTGTTTTTCTCACCTGGGAGTCCTGTCTTTGAGATGATGTTATTTAGAAGGCAGCGTTCAACCGCGTTAAGGCATCAGAGTATAATGTAGGGTGGTACCGCGTATATCACGCCCCTATCGGCATCTGTCGGTAGGGGCTTTTTTATACCCCAAAAATTTATTTTAATCAAATAAGCAAGGATGCTTAAGGGAAAGGATGATTTTGATGAAATTAGCAAAGAAATTTACGGCGGCAGCATTGATTGCTGCAATGGCACTTATCGCAGGCTGCGGCGGCGGAGCAGATAAAAAGGCTGCAGCGCCCTCCGGTGAAAAGGTTACTCTGAAAATGGCAGCGCATTTGCCTGCAAGCCATCCGCTTGTTAAAGCTATGAATGATTTGAAGGCTAAGACCGCAGAAAAATCCGGTGGCACTGTTGATATCCAGATTTATCCTGCAGGCCAGCTGTTTAACGATAAAAATATGAATGACGCACTTATTAGCGGCGGTATTGATATGGGCTTGAATACCGTAGGACGTTGGGCAAGCATTGTACCGGCGATGGACGTCTTCGACCTGCCGTTCCTTTTCCCGACATATGAAAAAATCGGCAAGGCTGTTGACGGCGGCTTGGGTGCCAAGCTGGGCGAGCAGCTGGAAAAGAAGGGCGTACGTCCTTTGATTTGGGCCGATTACGGCTTTGTGCAGTTTGCCAATAATAAAAAGGCTATCAAATCTCCTGAGGATTTTGCCGGTCTGAAAATCCGCGGCTACAGCAAATATTCTGCCGAAACGATTAAGGCATTGGGTGCTTCCAGTGTTACAATGGGCTCCGGTGAGGTTTACATGGGCATTCAGCGCGGAACGATTGACGGCCAGACCTCCGGTACTACGGCAATGCGTGACCGCAAAATGTATGAGGTTACCAAATATCTGACTATCACCAATCATGGCTGCCCGGAATTTTTGCTGGCAATCAACGACAAATCCTATGCTAAGCTGAATGATACTCAGAAAAAAGCTCTTAATGATGCTGCCAAAGAGGTTCAGGAAGCTATCCGCGCCAACGCCAAGAATGAAGATATCAAGGCTATGAACGATTTGAAGGCTAAGGGCATGGATGTTTATGTTGTTCCGGAAAATGAGCTGCAGAAATGGCGCGACGCTACCAAGGCTACCTGGGATCAGTTCGTGAAGGAAAACGGCAAGATCGGTCAGGAACTGATTGATATTTGCATTAAATAAGTAAGGCGAGTGAGTAACGGTGGAAAAATTTCTTATAATATATGAAAAAATATTACAGGTGTTGACGAAATTAGTCGGCGTTATTGCCGGTGTGCTCGTGCTTTACTGTGCCTTCAGTATTGTCTGGGAGGTTATCGCCCGCGGCCTGCTGAATTCGCCTACGGAATGGGTTATGGAAATTTCCACCTACTGCGTTCTGATAGCCGGCTTTTTGGGGATGGGCGTAGCCTATGCCGGCAAAAAGCATATTCATGTAGATATTTTTGTATCAAAAATGTCGCTTAAAACACTTACCTATGTAGAAGTTCTGACTTCGCTGATAGGTATTTTCTACAGCCTTATCTTTATGATATATTCCTGGGATATGGCAATGCTCTCTCTGGAGATGAATAACTGTGCTCCTACAACGCTTGGTACGCCGTTGTGGATTCCGCAGCTTTCCATGCCGATAGGCTTTGCTGTCCTTTGCCTGCAGATTATTCGTACTCTGCTGGAGGATATAATCAAAATAAAAAACAGTGATTTTACAAGAGATTTTCAGAAGGAGGTAAGTAAATAATGATTGCCGGTTTTACTATCCTGCTTCTGGTACTGCTGGCTTTGGGCCTGCCTGTTGCCTTTGCGCTTGGCATGGGCGGCGTTGCCGGTATGCTGGCCTTTATGGGCGGCGAAAGCGCGCTCAATCAGCTGCCGATTTTAGGCTATAAATCTTTGGATGATTTTGTTCTGACAGCAGTTCCGATGTATATTCTTATGAGTCAGATTTTGCTTACAGGCAAGGTAGGCAACAATCTTTTTGAGCTGGCCAACAAATGGCTGCGCCATCTTCCCGGCGGTTTGGGCATTGCGACGGTAATGGCCTGTGCCATCTTCGCGGCGATTACAGGCTCTTCCGTAGCCTGCGCTGTTACCATCGGCGCTATCGCTATTCCGGAGATGCTCAGCCGTGGCTACGACCGTCCGCTTGTTTTGGGTGCGGTGGCGGCGGGAGGTACGCTTGGTATCCTCATTCCTCCGTCTATCCCGATGATTCTGTACGGTGCAATCACCGATGAATCCATCGGCAAGCTTTTCATGAGCGGTGTTGTTCCCGGTATTATGATGACTGCTATGATTATGGGCATCGTAGTCTTCCGCTCCCGCCACCTGGAGCGCGAGCAGGCTGCTTCGTGGAGTGAGCGCATGGAGGAGCTGCGGAAAAATATCTGGGGGCTTCTGCTGCCGGTAATTGTAGTCGGCGGCATCTATACCGGTATTTTTACGCCAACCGAGGCTGCCGGTATCGGTACTATCTACAGCCTGATTATTACCTTCTTCGTTTATAAGAGCCTGCATCTGAGCGACTTGCCGGGGATTCTGAATGACACTATCAAAACTACCTGCATGATTTTCGCTATCATGATAGGTGCGACACTGTTCGGTTTCGTGCTGACGATTCTTGATGCACCGCAGGCGCTGACGAATACTGTAGTAGGCATGCAGGCAAGCAAATGGCTGATATTTGTTGCTATCAATATTTTGCTGCTGTTCCTGGGCTGCATTCTGGAGTCTGTTTCTATTATTTTCATCACTCTGCCGATTCTCTTCCCGTTGATTGTGCAGCTTGGCTTTGATCCTATCTGGTTCAACGTAGTAATGCTTCTGAACCTGGAGCTGGCACTGATTACGCCGCCGGTAGGCATGAACCTGTTCGTGCTGCAGGGTATTAGTCCGGAAAGCAAGATGACGGAGATTATCAAGGGTGTTATTCCCTTCGGTGCTGCTATGGCGCTGGAGATTTTGATTCTGTGCTTTTTCCCTCAACTGGCGACTTGGCTTCCGAATGTTGTTAAGTAAAGAGGCGTGAGTATAAGGTGCCATCTGCGACAGGAGGCCTCCTAGACGTACTAGAAGTACGCCGTCGTCGGCTTCCTGCCACATCTGACACCTTCTCTCCCGCCTTGACGAAGAAAGAGTTTCTGTAGCGGCGGCAGTATAAGGCGCCATCTGCGTAAAAAGTCTGCTAGACGTATTAAAAGTACGCCGTCGTCGGCTTCCTGCCACATCTGACACCTTCTCTCCCGCCTGATGAAGAAAGAGTTTCTGTGTTGGTGTCGTGAGTATAAGGCGCTAATCAAAAAAAATGCACCATTCCTTGACAGTAGGGAATGGTGCATTTTAGTTTTTAAATCGTTATAGCTTACAGTCTGTTGCTGCTGTTGAGTACGTCACGCATTTTGTGAGCTACCATGTCCTGGATAGCCTGACGTGCGGGTTTCAGGTATTGGCGAGGATCGAAGTCGCCGGGGTTTTCTACCAGATGCTTACGGATGGAAGCGGTCATTGCCAGACGCAGGTCGGTATCGATGTTGATTTTGCAAACGCCGAATTTGCCTGCTTGCAGCAGCATGTCTTCAGGTACGCCTTGGGCGCCGTCCAGCTTGCCGCCGTACTTGTTGCATTCTTCAACAAAGGACGGGATAACGGTGGAAGCACCGTGCAGAACCAGCGGATAACCGGGCAGCATGTTGGTGATTTTTTCCAGACGAGCGAAGTCCAGTTCCGGTTTGCCTTTGAATTTGTAAGCGCCGTGGCTGGTGCCGATAGCGATTGCCAAGCTATCGCAGCCGGTGCGTTCAACGAATTCTACAGCCTGATCGGGATCGGTGTAGGTAGCGTCCTTGGTGTTAACCTTAACAGCGTCTTCAACGCCTGCCAGTCGGCCAAGCTCTGCCTCAACTACAACGCCTCTTTCGTGTGCATATTCAACAACACGACGAGTCATTTCGATATTTTCTTCGAAGGGATGCTTGCTGCCGTCAATCATAACGGAGGTGAAGCCGCCGTCGATGCAGGCTTTGCAGATGTCAAAATCTTCGCCGTGGTCCAAATGCAGGCAGATAGGCAGACCGGTGTCTTCGATTGCTGCTTCAACCAGCTTCATCAGGTAGATGTGGTTAGCGTATTTGCGGGCGCCGGCACTTACCTGCAGAATCAGCGGGGATTTTTCCTGTTGTGCTGCAGCAACGATACCTTGGATGATTTCCATGTTGTTGACGTTGAAGGCACCAACAGCATAGTGACCTTCGTAAGCTTTTTTGAACATTTCAGTAGATGTAACTAAGGGCATTTGTCTATTCCTCCTTATTCAGGGTAGCCTTACAGCTACTCTGTCTTTACATTAGTATACACTAATTATATCATGGTCTGCTTATTTAGTACAGAAGTTTCAGTAAATCATTTGGTAAAGAACGAGTAATTTCTAAAAATACATCGCTTACGGGATGCTTGAAGGCCAGGCGATAGGCATGCAGCGCATGGCGCGCCTGGGGGCCGGGAGTGCCGTAAAGATTATCGTTGACCAGCGGATGGCCGATGGAAGCAAGGTGCACGCGTATCTGGTGCGTGCGTCCGGTGAAAAGACGGACCTTGAGCAGTGTGCAGCTGCCGTAGGCCGCCAAAACCTCATAGGCTGTTTTGGCGTATTTGCCGCGCGTATAGTCAACGCAGCGTTCAATGATACTGCCTTCCTTGCGGGCGATGGGCGCTTCGATAATACCTTCGCTGTTTTCAAAGCGTCCGCAGGCCAGCGCCAGATATTCCTTTTCAACCTGCTGTTGGCTCAGCCAGTGCTGCACAACAGGCTCTTTGGCGAAAATAACGAGGCCGGAGGTGTTGCGGTCTAAGCGCGACACGGGATGTATACCGGCATTAATGCCGTTGGCTTCATAATACGCTTTGACGTAATCATAGAGCGTTGTGCCTCGCTCGCTGACGGTGGGGTGCACCAGCATGCCTGCAGGCTTATCGATAATCAGCAGAAAATCGTCTTCGTAGGCCAGCATGGATGGTGACAGGATAGCAGCCATCAGTGCAGCTGTTTTTTATCCGGCAGCTCGTCGACTACCTCGATGTTATCGAGCTGAGCCTTCAGCTGGCTGCGGATATTTGCCAGATATTCCTTGTACAGTTCCTTTTGTTCTGCCAGTTCCTCCGGAGTCAGACCGGAAGTTTTTTTCTTTTTAGCTAATGCATTTATGCGGTTAATCATTGCATTGATTTCCATAATATTTCTACTCCTTTGTTATAACAAGCTTATTCATTTAATTATACTATTATGTGCGCTTCTTAGCAACTTTCATTGACTACACTTCTGATTTGTGCTATTATGAGGGCGATATTATTAAGCTTTTTTTATCAGAGAGTTATATATATTGCCAAAGCTTGGGGCTTCGGCAATGTAAGTTGAGTATGAGGTGATTAACATGTTCTTGAAAAAAATTGCTTGTGGTCTATTATGTGCGGCTATGCTGGTTGCTGCCGGTTGCGGCGGTGTAGGAACGCAGACTGGCGGTGACAAGGCCTATCTGCAGCTTACGGATGCTGCAGGCAGACAGGTTTCGCTTGCCAAAAAGCCTGAAAGAGTGGTAAGCCTCAGCCCTTCATATTTGAGTATGATTGAGGCTGTCGGCGGCACCGTAGTCGGTCGCGCCAGCTCCAAGGTAGGCAAAATTCCGGAATCTATGAAGTCTGTGCCGGAGGTAGGCATGGTCTACAATATTAATATGGAAGCACTTGTGGGCCTGAAGCCTGATCTGGTTCTGGCCAGCAAAAATCAGCATGATAAATTTATTCCCATGCTGCAATCGAACAAAATCAACGTAGTGGAGTTTGATACCCAAACCTTTGAGGATGTAAAGGGTACCATCAAAACCTTGGGCGATATTTATGGTACGCAGGATAAGGCCAAAAAGGAAAATGAGCTGCTTGATAAACAGGTTGCCGCCGTTACCAGTAAGCTGCCTAAGGAAAAGAAACGCATCGTTATTATGCATGCAACAGCCAGCGCCGTTACGGTAGAAGGCTCGCACAGCATTGCCGGCTGTGTAAGCGATATCCTGGGCTTTGAAAACGTTGCTGCTGCAGCGCTCAAGGGAAAATCCAATAAAACTCCTTACAGCATGGAAACACTGGTTGAGCAGAACCCGGAAATTATCTTTATTACCTCTATGGGTAAGCCTGAGGAAATTGAAAACCGTCTGCGCACCGACTTTAAAAATAACCCCGCATGGAACAGTCTGCCGGCTGTAAAAGCAGGCAGAGTATATGTGCTGCCGGAAAAGCTGTTTTTGATTAACCCCGGCCTGCGCTATCCTGAGGCTGTAAAGTTTATGGCACAGCAGGTTTATCCGGAGGTCTTTACTAATGGAAAATAAGCAGTCTGCAGAGCAGACGGAGCATTTTGGTATCGGCCGTACTAAATGGCGTATTACTATTCTTGTGATATTTTTGTTCTTGGCAGTATTGGGAAGCTTTTTGAGCTTAACAAAAGGCTCCAGCATTATCAGCATCAAGGAGATTACCGATATTCTGCTTAATCCCGGTGATGATCCGCGTAGTCAGATTATCTGGAACATCCGTATGCCGCGCACCATCGTCGGTGCCTTGGTCGGCATCAACCTGTCGCTTTCCGGTGCGATTCTGCAGGCGATTATGCGTAATCCGTTGGCAGACCCGCATATCATCGGCATCAGCTCCGGCGCCGGCTTGGCAGGTGTTGTGATTATGATTTTGTTCCCGGCAATGGAATATCTGATTACGCCTGTTGCCTTCATCGGTGCGATGCTGGCTGCTGTCTGCATTTATATTCTGGCGTGGAAAAACGGCATCAAGCCGGTGCGTATTATTCTTGCCGGTGTTGCTGTATCTGCCTTTTTGGGTGCAGGTATCAGCGGCCTGATGATTTTTTACAGTGACAGAGTGCATGGCGCTTTAATGTGGATGGTAGGCGGTCTTGCCGCACGCAGCTGGCCGCATGTAAATATTATTCTGCCGTATGCTGTTATCGGCCTGATTCTGGCGCTTGCCAGTGCCGCTTATCTGAACATCCTGCAGCTGGGTGATGAGATGGCGCGTGGCCTTGGCGTCAATGTTGAGGTAACGCGTATTATCCTTACGGCTATTGCGGCGTTGCTCGCAGCCAGTGCTGTCAGCGTTGTCGGACTGCTGGGCTTTGTCGGCCTTGTTGTGCCGCATGCGGCGCGACTGCTGATAGGCAGCGACTACCGCTTTCTGCTGCCTGCCTCCGCACTTTTGGGCATTGCCATTGTTACGCTCAGTGATATCTTTGCGCGTGTAATTTTTGCGCCGATTGAACTGCCTGTTGGTATTATTATGGCCTTTTTGGGCGCGCCCTTCTTCTTATTCCTGTTAAGGAGGGAAATCTGATGACACAAAATAATGCAGCGCCCTTTAAAGCTGTTTTAGAGGCAACGCATATTGATATAGCAATTAACAAAAAAACAATCATCCATGATTTGTCGCTGGCAATTCCCGAGGGCAAGATTACTGCTATCATCGGCCCCAACGGCTGCGGCAAGAGTACGACGCTGAAGGCTATTGCCCGCATTCTTCCGTGCGCTAAGGGCAGCATCAGCTTCCGTGGCAAGGATATTCATAGCCTGTCGCACCGTGAGTTTGCCCGCTGCTTGGCGATTTTGACGCAGTCACCGGTTGCGCCTACCGATTTGACGGTGCAGGATTTGGTTGAAATGGGACGCTTTCCGCATCGCAGCTTTTTAGGACGCGGTGACAAGGACGATGCACAGCACGTTGCCTGGGCCTTGGAGCAGACCAATATGACGTCGATGAGCCACCGCCTTCTGCACACGCTGAGCGGCGGCGAGCGTCAGCGTGCCTGGATTGCGATGGCGCTGGCACAAAGACCGCAGGTACTGCTGCTTGACGAGCCTACGACCTATCTTGATATCTGTCACCAGTTGGAGGTTATGCAGCTGCTTGATAAGCTCAACAAGGAGCTGGGGCTGACTGTTGTTATGGTTATCCATGATTTGAACCATGCCATTCAGTACGCTGATTATGTTGCCGTTATTAAGGCAGGACGCCTGGTAGTCAGCGGTGAGCCTAAAGAAATTGTTACGTCTAAACTGCTGGCGGACGTGTTCCGCGTGCAGGCGGATGAGTTTGCGTGTAGTAATGGGCTTCCCGCCCTTGTACCTATTACAGTCTGTCGCTAAAACTTCGTCTGCGTCATGGCGGCTCCTAGGAGTACGGGTATGTACGCCGTTGTCGCCGCCATTTAGCATCCAAAGCTTTATCGCCAGCCTGTTTTATTAAAACTGTCGCTAAAGCCTCATCTGCGTCACGGCGGCTCCTGACGCAAAGACCCATGTTGTCGCAAGCGTAGTGAAGCGAGAAAATGTTGGTCGTGCTAATACCCGAAGGGTGAGGAGTAAGAAAATACATATATTAAATACAAACTCCCGAAAGTATACGTGCTTGCGGGAGTTTATTATTTCTGCAGTACAGCTGTGGAAAAATGTTCATATCTCTATTGCCAAAAAAACAGATTGATGATATACTAATTATGCTACAAATAGTAAAAATTACTATTACACAGCTTTCGCTAGATAAAGAAAGCAAGACAATAAAAACTTAATATGCTTTGAGCAGAAGGAAAACCAGTGCAAATCTGGTACTGTACCGCAACTGTAATGTGAGCCTGGCAGCGCATATCCTCACAAGATGCTGTCCGACGATGAGCTTAGTCAGAGTGCCTATGCCCGAAAGTTTTTCCGCGAGCTTGCGATGTACAGGTGAAAGGAAGGATGGTAAAACCATCTTTAGTATTCCGGTAGTGCTGCTTGCGTGAGCTAAATTAAGACTGCAGCGTTATCGCCGCAGTTTTTTTATGAAACAGGAATTCCAAGCTATTTGCCGGTAGCACATTTAAAGCAATGTTTACGCTAAGAGCGTGCAGTATGTAGCAAAGAAGGGTGAAAAATGACTAAGCATCTGATTAATTATTGTCCGATTGATTGGTATGAAGATGAATTGAAGCGTAAGGGGATGACCTTAGCCGGGTTAGTGCAGCAGCTGGGTTTTGACGGTATCGAACAGTTTGTGTACAGAGATCCGGAAGCATTCCCTGATTACAAGGAGCTGACGATTGGCGCACATTTGAATTATTGGCCGTACTGGATGGATTTCTGGCTGAGAAAGGCTAAACGCCTGCAGCAGCAGTTCCGCAGTATCCATGAACGCCAGACATATTTTAAGACAGCCATGAGTTGTGATGAATGGCTGGCTGTTATCCGCCGTAATATCTGCGCTGCCATTTCGCAGAAGCCGGAATATCTGGTGTGGCATGTGGCGGAGGCCGATACCGAAACAATCTTTACCTTTGATTTCCGTTACGATGACCGCGAGGTATTGGCTGCTTCGGCAGATGTTTTTAATGCTGTGGCGGATGAGATTCCTGCCAACGTTACGGTGCTGTTCGAAAATTTGTGGTGGCCCGGTCTGCGCCTGACGGATGCGCGCAAGGTGAAGTTTTTCTTTGAGCGTATTGAGCGCAAAAACGTCGGTGTTATGCTTGATACCGGCCACCTGATGAATACCAATCCGCGTCTGCGCACGGAGGCGGAGGCAGCGGATTTTGTCTGCCGCACTGTGGACAAGCTCGGTCCTTATGCTGAGCTGATTAAGGGCGTGCATCTTTCCTGCTCGCTTTCCGGCAAGTATTTGCGCAGCTTTGAACGCAAGGTGCCGGCTAATTGTGATTCGGAGCTTATTTGGCGTCATATTGCGGCGATTGATCGGCATAAGCCTTTTACTACCACGGCAGCCAAGCAGATTCTGCAGTGCGTTCAGCCGGAGTATGTAAATCATGAGCTAGCATATGAAACTATCGAGGAAATGATTCCGCTGATGCAGCAGCAGCTTTCTGTTGCCAGATAAGCGGCGGGCTGAGTGCGTCAGGCTATAACGAAGAATATCATAAAAAATTAATCCCCTACATAAGCAGAGGCTTGTGCAGGGGATTTTTCGTTACAATGTTTATTTTTCAAAGGTGCCTTTGACAAGCGCTTCGCCTGCTGCCACCATGATTTGGCCTTTGGCGATTACGGTATCTACATCATAGCTGTCGCTGTAAATAATCAGATCGGCATCACTGTCGGTCTGCAGGCAGCCCTTTTGCGGATACAGACCGTTGGCCTGCGCCGGATTGCTGCTGACAACCTTTGCCACAACCTCCGTGGGAACGCCTGCAAGCAGAGCGTCCTTAACCTCCTCCTGGAAGGAATCCGGCGAAACGGCAAGCTGCTTTTGGCTGCCGTCGGGAAGCGTTACGCTCATGCAGCCGTTGGCATCCGAGCTCATGGTTACTTTGTCCATCGGCACGCCTTCTTCATAAAGGATTTTGATGGCGTCACTGGGTTTGACGCAGGCGGGGAAGCCGTCCTGCTCCCTGATGCCGGAGGTGATATCTACATAACCGCCTAAGCGGGCAAATTCCTTGGCCTGTTCAAAAAGATGGAAGGCACGGTTGACGTGGGTGGGGATAAAATGACGGGCGGGGATTTCTGTTTCGCGTACAATCGCCAGCAGGACATCCATGCCACGCTTGCCTACGCCCATGTGGAACTGCACAACGCCGGCCTTGCCGGAAAGCATACCGCCCAGGCGAGCCTGCGTAAGCACCTTTTCCAGCTCCTCGCGAGTAGGCTGCGAGCTTCTGTGGTCGGATAAGGCAACCTCGCCGATGCCAAGGCATTCGTTGATCAGGATGATGTCGCGGCGTACATCGCCAGTCATATTGTGCAGGGGGATTTCGTAGGAGCCTGTGAGCATGTACGCGGTGATGCCTTCATGCGTCAGACCTCTGGCCTTCGCCAGCAGGCTTTCGTTGTGTCTGGAGGTGCCGTCTGTACCCAAAACGCCTACTACGGTAGTAATGCCAACCTTCGTCAGCTCGCTGAGGTTGATTTCCGGTGTACGGCTGTAGGGACCGGATTCGCCGCCGCCGCCGATAATATGCACGTGCTGGTCAACATAACCTGGGACTACCTTGCGCTTTTGGGCGTCAAGAATTTGGCAGTCTAAGCCTTGCGGTGCTGCAAGCTGTTGGCCTATTTTGGCGATTTTGTCGTTGATAATCAGGAGGTCGACAATTCCGAGGGGCTGCGGAGCGTAGACATCCGCGTTTTTAATGAGTAAGCATTTCATGTGAGGATTCTCCGTTTCTGAAAAATTATTTATGCTTTAATTATACACTGAATTGTTGAAAATGGCACATGAGGAAAGGAAGTTTCAAGATAATCTAAAAAAACTTTAAAATCCCTTGACAGTCTAGCTGCTAGACAGTTTATTATAACATAGCATGATGAAAATAGGAATTAGTTCCAAATATAATACATTCTGCAAATAGCGGTAACGGAATTTAATTCTTGGTTTGAGTTTTATCAGAAGTTATAAGGAGTGATGTGTTTTGAAGAAAAGTATTACCAAAAGTTTATTGCTGACAACATTGTTGACAAGCGCTGTAGTGTGGGGTGGAGCACCAGCTTTTGCCGAAGAGAGTTTAAACGAATACTCAATTGATGAAATAGTTGTAACGGCAACAAGAACAGAAAAACGTGATGTTGATGTACCGGCAACGACAGAAATTATTACCAGTAAAAGATTAGAAGAAACCGGTGCAACCACATTGGAAAGTGCTATCAAGTATACCACTGGCGTTGTTTATAAATCTGAGCCTATAGGTGAGGGAAGCGGTGAGTTTTTAGTCCGCGGTAAGCGTCGTGGTACCTTGGTTATGGTTGACGGCGTGCCCATGAATTTCAGAAGCGGTTATTATGATTTGGACTCGCTTAGCATTGCCGATGTAGAAAAAGTTGAAATTGTTCGCGGTGGCGGTGCGGTGCTGTATGGCAGTGATACTAGCGGTGGCGTTATCAATATTATCACCAAAAAGAAACGCACTAATTCAATTTCTGCAGCTGTAGGCGATAACCGTGTGCAAAAGTATCAGACAAGCCTACAGGCAGGTAAACTTGGCATTGGTGCCAGCTGGAATAAAAAAGGCAGTGTAGACCAGACATCTCTTGCTACGGACAGTAAGGGTGGGTATGCTCCGAATGGAAAATATTTTAAGTTCTATGGTGGCGAGAAGACAATTATTTCAACCAATTATGCCTTTGATGAGCATTGGAAGATGACCTTTGATTATAGTAATCATGATTATAGCAAAGGTTACATGTCTGAAAAAACTAAGCTGCCGACAGATAGACGTTTTATTGAGAAAGAACATAATAGATTTACTTTAAACTATGATAATAATGGTTTAAAGGCTAATATTTTCTATCATAAGGGTAGCTCTGATTCCAGATATCATTATTGGAAGGGGACAAAATTGTACCCAAATTCCTATTTTTATGGTAATGATGATGTTATCAAGGGCATAGAGATAACGAAAGATATTGATCTTGATAGTAACAATAATCTGTTGGTTGGCGCTAAAGCCTATAATGAAAAATATAACTATTATAATTTTTATGATCCCAGCTATAAAGTTGCAACGCCTATAAATTATGCTTACGACAGAAATATTTACTCTGTATTTGCCCAATTGGATCATAAATTTGATAACAGACATGATGTGATTATCGGTGCTCGCGAAACATGGACGGGCAGTTCTCCGGACGGAACAAATTATAGTGAATTTACTCCGCAAATCCAATATTCCTACAAAATTACGGAGGATACAAGTGCTTACGCCAGCGTTGGTAAATCCTTTACTTTGCCGACTATGAATGATATGTATGGCCAAAGTAATATAATTCGAAATTCCGATATCAGACCTGAGGTTGGCATGCATTATGAAACAGGCTTAAAGCATATTTCAGGTGATCATTCCTGGAAATTAGCTCTGTTCAAGAGTAATGTAAAGGACTTTATTACCAATTCTGAAAATGCTCAAGGTGAAAATGTTGCTATCAATGAAGATACGAAAAATATGGGCGTTGAATTATCCTGTGAAATGAATAAGGCAGAAGGCTTTAGCTATAACTGGGGTGTTTCTTTCAGTGACCCCAAGTACAAAACACCGAAAGAAGACAATGGCATCTGGAAACGTAATTATGGCAGATGGCTTCTTAATGGTGGCGTAAGCTACAGCGTGAGCAAATTTAATATTGCTTTGAATGCCAGCATGATGGCAGATCGTGTTCTGCAAAAATATCAGATTCCTGTTAAACCTTATTTGTATACAAGCCTGCATGCTTCTTATAAACCGGTTAAAGAGCATGAATTTTATCTGAATATGGATAACCTTTTAAACAGAAATGATATTACTTCACACGTGTCCTCCCGCTATATAAGCCTTGGAAGGAACTTTGAGGTTGGATACAGATTTACTTTTTAAGTTTTATAAATGGTGATTAATGTGCGTTGTTTAGTACTTGTTTTGTTAATGATGATATTTACCGGTTGTGGTATGCAGCCTCAATCCGATAATAAGTCAAATGATACTTATAGCGTTGTAGATGATTACGGCAATGTGTTGCGGTTTGACAGCAAGCCGAAAAAGATTTATGCCGGAACATTGAGTATAGAAGAGCTTTTAGTGGATTTAGTTGCTGCGGATCGTTTTGCTGCAATTTCTGAAGATGCTTTGGATGGTAATACATCGTTAATTAAGAAAAAAGCAGAGCATGTTAAAAAGGTTGTTCCCGCTTATATAGGTGTAGAAGCTATTTTAGCCCTGCAACCGGATCTGATTATTGTACAAGAAAACCATAATAAGGCCTTTATAGATGCTTTAAAGGATACCGGCTTAAAGGTTATGGTAACAAAGGTGCCGACGAATCTTGATATGGTGCAAAAGCGTATAGCTCTTATTGCTAGAGCTGTTGGCGAAGAAGAACGTGGCAAGCAAATTATAAACGATATGGATAAGAAACTTGCAGTTGTGCAAAGTAAAGTAGGAAAAATACCTGAAGAAAAGCGTAAAATTGCTATTGCTTATTCTTTGATGGGTGCTTTTGGCAGTAAAAATGGCTTGTTTCATGATATTTGCATACGTTCAGGTTTGCGCAACGGCGCTGCTATAGCCGGATTGAAGCGGGGAGAGCATCTGAGTAAAGAAAAAATTGTCAGCACTGATCCAGATTTGTTTATTTTCCCTAGGTACAGTGCCACGAAAAAAGGCGATGTAGATAAGCTGCGTGAGGATGTTTTAAATGACCAATCATTGCAGACAGTTAAGGCTGTAAAAAATAAGAGTTATTTTATTATTGCAGACAGATATCGCTACAGTGCTTCGCAGTATATGGTTGATGCTATTTTGTTCATGTCAGAACAGGCTTATCCGGAGCTTTACAGTGATGTGAATGTGGGCAAGTGATTTGATGGTATAAGAGTAAAAGGCGTTCTACCACGAAATACGGTAGAACGCCTTTTGAAATTATACACTGAATTAATAAAAATAACACATGAGGCAAGAAAGTTTTTGGGTTTTAATGGTATAATAAAGACAATGAAAATGAATTGTCATGTTACGATGGTGTGGAGAGATTGGCAGAGGGGTGAAGTGTGATGAAAAAATACTCGGTGTTGACAAAATATATCAACCTTTTGAAAAATGATAATATTGGTGAATGGAATTGTGATAAGGAAAATGATGGTTCTTCGGAAAGACCGATACAGCTTCCTTTCGTCATTTATTCTATAACGGTTCATAAGTTGGCAGATGATATCTATAAATTTGCCAAAGAAAGTGAAGAAATAGTACCAGGTAAATATGCAGAAATTCTTCAGGCTAATGGCATAAAATGGGGTTATGATTCCATGATGAAGGCAGATGCTTCTGGATTAGATGCTCAATGCATATTGGCTTTACTGATAGCTTCGCTTAGAGCAGAGCGCTTTTGTGATGGTGCGTTATTAGACTTTATCGAAAGTGGCGCTGTTACAAGATGGCTGAAACGCTTGCAGGAGCTTGATGAGGCATAAAAATATCCCCTTTCTCCCCAAAATTCCCCCTCGCCCTACCCAAATTCACGCTTTCGGGTGGGGCGCTTTTCTTATTTTCACGCTAAAATATAATCAGGAAAACAACTGCCCGTAACGCAGACGGCAGGAAGTGGAGGGATGGATATGCAAAAGAAATTATTCTTAAGCGCAGCGCTTGGACTGGCAATATTTGCCAACACTGCCTTTGCCGAAGTTAACACAGATTATTTAGCCAACGAGCTCAAGTCTTATCCCGGCTGGCCGCTGGAAGTATATTGCAACGCAACAGATGTTAATGTAAGAACACAGCCTAATACTGATTGTGATGTTATCACCAGGCTGCAAAGGGGAGATAAATTTTATGTAAGCAGAGTTGTAGATGTAGTAAACAGTGAATATAAATGGCTTCTTGGAACTACTGAAAAGGGCCATGTTGGTTTTATGGCAAGCAAATATCTTGATACAACCCCGAGAGCTGCCAGCGCAGCAGGACGCTTTAATGCTGCCCTGGAAGCAGATTGGATTATGGATCCCAAAATTTTTGCTTCGAACGCCTATTACTTGGGGCGTGTGGAAAAGAATACGGATGATACTATCTCCTATGCCGATAAAAAGATGCAGGTCGGACCGCGTCTGTTCTATATAGATTCAGCGAGAAACAAAGTAAATGAGGTGAAGGTTAATAAACTTCATGGCAGCATGGCAGGCTATGCTGTCGGTCAGCAGCTTGACACAGACAGGCAGATTGACCTGGACGGGTACCTGAAAATGAATGGCTGGGAGGATGATCCTATGGGTGTGGGCATTTCGGATACGCATCATATGATAGGTTGGGTAAAATATGCATACAACGCAAGAGGTCAAAAATGCCTGCATAAGAGCTTTTATGTGAAGCTGGATTCTCGTGATGTGATTGCAGAAATTATTTACTGTGAGAGTGATGTTCATTTTGCAAACTGACGGATGAAGCAATTTGAGCTGCAACATCTTTTGACAGGAGGTGGCGTAATGAAGCGGAAGCTGTTTAAGAGCATGTGGCTGGCAATGCTTTTGGTGGCGTTTGCCGGCTACGGCGCAAAGGAAAATACCGTATTGCCGCAGATGGATTTGCCTAAGGCGGAGGCCGCTGCTAAAGCAGCGCCGGCCTATGAGCAGGAATATGCAAAGGTTGTAGACAGCGTTTATGAATTTATTGCTGACGGTACGAGTGATAACCTGCCGGAGCAGGGAAGAACAGGCATCTGTGAGGTGCGGGATTTCGCCAAGCGGGATGTGGCCCTGCAGCAGCTTGGCTACACGCTGCAGGATATCAGCGGTGACGGGGTACCAGAGCTGCTTATCGGCTGGATTAGCCAAAAACGCGGCGTGGGGCATTATGGTAAGGAGATTTATGCAATTTACACCTTTGCGGACGGCAGAGTGAAATACGTTGCGGAGGGCTGGAGCCGCAGCAGCCTGCAGCTTATGGCAAATGACAACCTGGTGACACGAGGCGGCACCGGCATTTCGCATCAGGTGCTTGCTGTGGAGCATTTGCTTCCTGACGGCAACCTCAGGTGCCATGAGCTTTATTTTACCTGGCCGAAGGATGATGGCCTTGGCGTTTACCGCAACCAGGTTTGCAGAAGCGAGGTAGATATTTCGCAGGAAATGGACATGACGGTGGAAGAGTTCAATGAAATGAGGTCTGAATACGCTAATCACAGTGTTGAGATTGAATTTTTGCCGTTGAAGGATTTCAAAAAGCAGGGCTTTAAGGGTCTGATGAGGCAGTATCCTTCTGCAGGAGGGTGAATAGAAGCACTGATGTGCAGAGCCGGAAATATGATGGCAGTCGGCATTTAACCGGCTGCCGTTTTTTTGAGGTGAAATAAACAGCGATATATAGTATAATATACATAACTGTGACTGATATACGCTTATACCGGCTTTATATCAAATATTTTTATGAGGTGATTTAATAATGAGCAATGAATTAACCGGACGTAATGTAGGAAAAACCTGTCGTGTACACTATAAAGGTACCTTTAATGACGGCAAGCAATTTGATTCTTCTTATGACCGCGGCGAGCCGCTGGAATTTGTTTGCGGCGCAGGCCAGATGATCAAAGGCTTTGATGCAGCTGTTGCAGACCTGGAGGTCGGCGCTGAGGTTGATATCCATCTGCTGCCGGCAGAAGCTTATGGCGAGGCTGACCCGCAGGCTATCTTCACCATGCCGATTGCCCAGCTGCCGGGTTCAGAAAACCTGACCGTTGGTCAGAGAGTTTACCTGCAGAACCAATTTGGTCAGCCCGTACCTGTACTGGTAACCGAAAAGGATGATACCAATATCACCTTTGATGCTAACCATGAAATGGCTGGTAAGGAACTGAACTTTCATATTGAGCTGGTAGAGGTAAAATAAAGCTTCAGTCTTGTTTGCAACAAAATATTACTTGCTCTTATAGTCTATGGAATTTGCACCTATAATATGTTATAATAATATATTATAGGTGCAACTAATATTTGGGAGTGTATATTTTGGAATATAAAATTGTTATGCCCAGTGGTATTGTTTTTGACTTCAGCAATATGGTTGGAGCGGGCAGACTGCAAGCGCAGGAAGTGGAGCAGGCACTGCAGCAGCAGGGAGCCGCAGCCGAAAAGGCTGTGTGCGAGCTGCGAAGTACCGGCTTTTCCAAGAATCATTTATCTAAGGACGGCACGCCGGAGCATGTTTACTTTCCGCGGATGCCATATATTGCTGACGGCAACCCCAATACGGAGCAGTCGATTATTAAGCTGATGCGCTACAGCAAGCATTTGCGCAGCAAAGATGTAGTGATCTTTTTGGGCGTTGGCGGCTCCTACCTGGGCAACAAGGTGCTGTTTGATGCCTTTGGCGGTTATCATTGGAATACCAGTGCGACACTGCGCCAAGGCCAGCCCTGCATTTATTTTTCCGGCAACAATCTTGACCCGGTGGACTGTAATTCGCTGCTGTTCAAGATGCGCCGTATGGCTGGAGTAAGTGCCGAGCAGGGCAAAAAGCTGAAGATTATGCTGGTGCCGATTTCCAAATCCGGTACTACGCTGGAAACAATTTCTGCTTTTACGTATTTTTATGACAACCTGTCTCAAAATGCTGATATCGACCTTGACTGCACGGTAGTTACCGATTTGAAGGCTCCGGTGGAAAATGCGCCGCTGTTGCAGCTGGCGGAAAAATTTGGCTGGGAGCGCTTTGATATCAAGGAGGGCATTGGCGGCCGCTTCTGCATTATGACTGACCCGGGACTCGTAACGATGGCTGCCCTGGGCGGTGATATCGAAGAGTTTTTGCGCGGTGCGCGTGATATGGATATCTATTGCCAGCAGGCAGAGCTTGCGGAGAATCCTGCGCTGCTCAACGCTTTGCTGAAATTTATGGCCTATGAGCGCGGACGTGATATAGAAGTGTTCATGCCATACAGCATGCGCCTGAAATCGTTGAGCGAATGGTATGTGCAGCTGCTGGCGGAATCGTTGGGCAAGCGCTGCAACCGTGAAGGTGAAACTGTTCACTACGGCAGAACGCCGATTGTTGCTGTCGGCACAACTGATATGCATGCGCAGACACAGCAGCATCAGGATGGCCGTCTGAATAAGGTGGTGCAGTTCCTGGAGGTTGCTAATCCTGAGGTGGAGGCAGTTTTACATAATCCCTTTGCCGATGTACCGTTCTTCGATAAATACGAGGGCCTGGATATGGCGAAGGCGCTCAAGGCAGCGCTGAATGCCAATGAAGCGGCGCTGACGGGTGATAACCGTTACAATGCGCGCTTTACGTTGCCGAAGCTGAATGAGTATTATCTTGGTCAGCTGATGTACTTTTTGATGCTGACGATTGCCTACGAGGGCGAGCTGGCGGATGTGGATGCGTTTGACCAGCCCGGCGTTGAGGTATATAAGAAATTAATGAAGGCTCAACTGTAAATTTTAAAAGAAAAAAATTAGACGTTGTGTGCTTGAAAAAGCACGCAACGTCTTTTTGCATGCAAAAAACCCGCCATTGTGGCGGGGTTAAAAAGAGCTTAAGCGGTGAGTAAAGAAAAAAGAGCTCCTAATGTGATAATATACTAATGACCTGCCAGTCAAAGTAAAAACACAGGATACTTAAAAGGAAAAAGTAGTCTGATGATGTTTCAACGGTTTGGAAATATGAGATTCGCATATCGAAATCGCGAATTTTGGTGTAAGGGATACTATGTAGATACAGTAGGTAAAAATACTACTGCAATAAAAGAATACATAGCAAGTCAATTGGAGCGAGATAAAGAAATGGACCAGTTAGTTTTATTTGATCCTAAAGACCCATTTATGGGTAGCAAGTAATAATTGCATGGCTGGCAGGCCAATAAAAGACACATTTATGTGTGGCTGCTGAAGATAGGGCTATGCCCGAAAAATAAAAGCCACCCGCTAGGCGGGTGGATCTTTACTGCTTTGTATTAAATTCAGCGCTTGCCGGTAAACAGCAGCTTTGCCGTACTGCATTTTTCAAACGCCTTCGTCAGCAGAATGCTGAGGGTTAGCGAGCCGAGCACCAGCAGCACATAGGACAGTGCTACCTTTTTGACGGTCATGATGATGCCGAAATGGTTGTAGGCGCTGCTGAGCCAGTCCAAAAGCAGCGGATGCACAAAGTAGATGAGCATGGAGTAGGCGGAGAGAATGCTGATGGCTTTATAGAAAGGCTTCGCGAGGGAACCCCTCTCAGTCACCTTGCGGTGACAGCTCCCCCCGAGGGGAGCCTCAGTATGCGATGTTGCTTGATGTATATCTAGTGCATTGGGAGCCTCTGTGTGTGCTGTTGCCTGCGCCTTGCGCTCCAGCCAATCCAGTGCCAGGCAGAAGAAGAGCAGCGAGCCGACGGTGTAGCAGAGTCCCTGTGGGCTGAGCTGGTGATAGGTGTTGGCCAGATCAATCAGCGTGTAGCCTTTAACGGTAACTGCCTCGTAGCAGCTTTGCACGTCCCAGGCCACGCTGGCCGCAAAAATCATGCATACCATGGCGCTGTATCTGCGCAGGAGGGCGATGAATTTTTTCCAATAGCAGGCTGCCAAGCCGCCGCTCATAAAAATAAGCAGATAATGCAAGGGAAGATAGTTGAGTCGATAATCAAAGAAATTTTTAGCCAGGACGCTCCAACCCGTTGTATTCAAGCCGGGATGCGTTGTCCACCAGTTGAAAGCAAGCTGGAATATGAATAAAAGCACTAGCATAAACGGTATGCTTTGATGTATAATTATACGCAGAAGTTGGCGCCAGAGCGGATAACTTGCATAAAACCACAGCAGGATGACCATAAAATACAAATGGTAGCAGCCAAGGCCGAAGAATAATACATAGGCCACATGCAGCGGATTCCAGCTGACGAAGCCAGGTGGCAGAATCAGCCAGAAGTAAAGCATGTAAAAAAGCGACCAGCTGAGGTAGGGCAGGCCTGCTCCCCGCAGACGCTTCTTCATAAAGTCGATATAGTTCAGCCGGCTGCCGCTTAATAGGCCTTTATCAGTACAGGCCAGGCCGTAGCCGGAGATAAAGAAAAAGGAGGGGACACTGTAACGGCTTAAAATCTCCAGTAATAAGTAAAGAGTAAAGTTGTTGGGGGCAAGTGCCAGGCTGCCGATATGAATACCGATGACGCCAAGCATGCAGATGCCACGCAGATTATCTATAATGGTGTTTCGCATAAGTACCTCGCTAATTTTTAATCTTCTTTATTATACTATAAGTAAAAAATTCCTGCCAAGATTTTACCTCGAAATATTTGACGTATTCTTCATTAAGGTGTAAAATATATACAATCAATTTGCACCTTTAAATTGGTCCTGTGAGACTGCAAGGTATAAGTTATTATGAAACCTAAGGCCTTTTTGCACCATCATGGGACGAGAAGGCCTTTTATTATGCAATTTTATTATAAAAAACAGGAGGTAAAGCTAATGGCTAAATCAAATGTATCTCTGGGTGGCAGAGATATACTGGATCTGGAAAGCCTCAGCGTTGAGGAAATCGAGCTGGTTTTGAAAACCGCTGAGGAAATGAAGAAGATTATGAAGAGGGATATCAAAAAGGTGCCCTCACTGCGCGGTAAATCTATCATAAATCTGTTCTATGAGCCCAGTACACGTACCCGTACATCCTTCGAGCTGGCAGGCAAATATCTGGGTGCCGATGTAGTAAACATCACTACATCCTCCTCCAGTGTTGTCAAAGGTGAATGCCTGCGCGACACCATCCTGACTGTACAATCCATGGCTTGTGATGCGATTGTTATGCGTCACCCCATTGAAGGAGCTGCAGCTTATGCTGCTAAGGTTGCAGACCCTGTAATCATCAACGCCGGCGATGGCGCACACGCACATCCTTCTCAAGGCTTCCTGGATATGTTTACTATCCGTGAGCAGGGCAAAAACCTGAAGGGCTTGAAAATGGCAATCATCGGCGATATTCTTTACAGCCGTGTTGCCCGCACCAATATTGCTGCCTGGACCAAAATGGGCGCTGAGGTACACGTTGCAGGTCCTATGACTCTGCTGCCGCACGACATCGCTTCTCTGGGCGTTACTGTACACAAACGTGTTGAAGAAGCAATCGAAGGCGCTGACGTAATCGATATCCTGCGTATTCAGCTGGAACGTCAGCAAAAGGGCCTGTTCCCGTCTCCGCGTGAATATGCACGTATCTTCGGTATTAACGAAAACCGCCTGAAGCTGGCTAAGCCTGACGTAACCGTGCTGCATCCCGGCCCGATGAACCGTGGCCTGGAAATCTCCTGGGAGGTTGGATACTGCGATAACGCCGCAATCCGTACTGAGGTACAAAACGGCGTAGCTGTACGTATGGCACTCTTATTCTTGACTTTGACAGGAGGTAAACACATTGAAAACGTTGATTAAAAACGGCAGGGTAGTAGACCCCAGCCAACAATTAGATGCTGTAATGGATATCCTCGTTGAGGATGGCAAAATTAAAGCTTTGGGCAAGGACATTGCCGAAGCTGCTGACGAGGTTTTTGATGCAACCGGCCTCGTAGTAACTCCCGGTCTGATTGACGTACATACTCATATGCGTGAGCCCGGCCTGGAAGCTAAAGAAGATATTATCAGCGGTACCAAGGCTGCTGCTGCCGGCGGTGTAACCACCGTTGCCTGCATGCCGAATACCAAGCCTGTTATCGATACCTCCATCGTAGTAAGCGGTATTAAAGAACGCGCTCGCGAGGAAAGCTACGCTAACGTTGAAGTTATCGGCGCAATCAGCAAGGGCGAAAAGGGCGAAGAGCTGGCAGAGATGGGTGACATGGCAGAAAAAGGCGCTATGGGCTTCTCTGATGACGGCCACTATGTAAAGAGCTCCCGCCTGATGGTGCTGGCTGCCAAATATGTAACCGCTTTTGACAAGCCGCTGCTGTGCCATGCAATTGATCCTGAGCTGGATTCCGAAGGCTACATGCATGAAGGCGTTGTTTCCGCACGTATCGGCGTACCGGGTGTACCGGCAATCAGCGAGGATATCGCTGTTGCACGTGACTGCATCATCGCTGAATACACCGGCGCACATGTACATATCTGCCACGTTGCTTCCAAGGGTGCTATCGACATCATCCGCCAGGCTAAAAAACGCGGCGTAAATGTTACCAGCGAAGTAACCGTACATCATCTGACTCTGACTGATGAGGCTTGCGCAGATTATAATTCCGCAACCCGCGTTAACCCGCCGCTGCGCAGTGCAGACCACGTACAGGCTATGCGTGAGGCTGTTTTGGACGGCACTGTTGACGCTATCGTTACCGACCACTCCCCGCACGCACCGGAAGAAAAGGATGTTGAATTCCGTTATGCTCCGAACGGCTTCTGCGGTCTGGAAACCTCTCTGGCAGTAATGCTGACTGACTTATATCACACCCATGTATTTGATTTGAATACTATTATTAGCAAAATGAGCTGTGAGCCTGCTAAGCTGTTCAAGCTGGCTGGCGGTACCCTGAAAGAGGGCAGCGTTGCTGATATCACTATTATGGACCTGAATAAAAAATGGACTGTTGACAGCTCCAAATTCTATACCCGCGGCAAATTCACCCCGTACGAAGGCAAGGCTTGCACCGGCAAGGCTGTTGCCACTATGCTGCACGGTAATTTTGTAATGAGGAATGGTGTAGTATGCACGAAAAAGTAAGAAAAGGAAAATTAGTTTTAAAAGACGGCAGCGTTTTTGAAGGTACTCTGTATGGCGGCAAACGCAATGCTGTAGGTGAGGTTGTATTCACCACCGGTATGAGTGGTTACCAAGAGACCTTGACCGACCCGTCCTTCTGCGGTCAGATTGTAGTAATGACCTATCCTCTGGTAGGCAACTATGGCTGCAACCCGCTGTTTAACCAAGGCGAGAAATGCTTCTTCCAGGGCTTCGTTATCGGCGAGCTGTGCGATTGCCCCAGCAACTGGCGCAATGAGCAGAGCTTGGAGGATTTCCTGATTGAACAGGATATTCCGACCTTAGCAGGTGTAGATACACGTGCTATCACCCGTAAAATCCGTAATCACGGCGTACTGCAGGGCGTAATCGTTCCGGCAGAAATGCCTGATGAGGAAGTACAGAAGCTGCTGGACTTACCGGCAGTACGCAACCAGGTTGAGCAGGTTACCACTCCCGAGGTTTACACTATGGGCGAGGGCAAGCTGCATGTAGCTGTTATGGACTTCGGTATTAAACGCAATATCCTGAAATCCATTGAAGCTTTTGGCTGCCGCCTGACAGTATTCCCTGCTTCCGCTACCGCAGAAGAAGTACTGGCTTGCGACCCGGACGGTATCTTCCTGTCCAATGGCCCTGGCGACCCGAAGGATTTGCCTGAGGTTATTGAAAACATTAAGAAATTAATCGGCAAGAAACCGATTTTCGGTATCTGCCTCGGTCATCAGCTCATGGCTTTGGCTAACGGCGCTGATACCTATAAAATGAAATTCGGCCATCGCGGTATCAACCAACCGGTAAAATACCTGGCAACCGGCCGTATCTACATTAGCGCCCAAAACCACGGCTATGCTGTAGATGAAAAATCTCTGGAAGGCAAGGGCATCAACATCAGTCATATTTCCATGAACGATGGTACTATCGAAGGCCTGGAATACACCAAGCATCCTACCTTTACCGTTCAATATCATCCGGAAGCCTGCCCTGGCCCCGGTGATCATGATTATTTGTTTAAACATTTTGTTGATATGATGGAGGGTCGTTAATTATGCCGAAACTTAAAGATATTAAAAAGGTTCTCGTTATCGGCTCCGGCCCTATTATCATCGGTCAGGCAGCAGAGTTTGACTATGCAGGTACTCAGGCTTGCCGTGCTCTGAAGGAGGAAGGCCTGGAGGTTGTACTGATTAACAGTAACCCTGCAACCATTATGACTGATGTGCATGTGGCTGACCGTGTATATGTTGAACCTATCAGCGTTGAATTCATTGAAAAAATTATCAAACGTGAGCGTCCTGATTCCCTGCTGGCAACTCTTGGTGGTCAGGTTGGTCTGAACATGGCTATGAAACTGGAAGAGCAAGGCATTTTGGACAAGTACAATGTTCGTCTGCTGGGCACTCAGATCAGCGCAATCAAACGTGGCGAAGACCGCGAAATGTTCAAGGAAACTATGGAGAAAATCCATCAGCCGATTCCTGAAAGCACCATTGTAGAAACCATTGAGGCTGCTTGCGACTTCGGCAAGGAAATCGGCTATCCGCTGATTGTCCGTCCTGCTTATACCCTCGGCGGTACCGGCGGCGGTATTGCTGAAAACGAGGAAGAGCTGATTGATATCGTGCAAAAAGGCCTGGGCTACAGCCCCATCGGCCAATGCCTGATTGAACGCAGTATCGCCGGCTGGAAAGAAATCGAATACGAAGTAATCCGCGACGCTGCTGATAACTGCATCACCGTCTGCTCCATGGAAAACCTGGACCCAGTTGGCGTACACACCGGCGACTCCATCGTTGTGGCTCCGGCACAGACTCTGAGCGACAAGGAAGTACAGCTGCTGCGTCAGGCTTCTATCGATATCGTGCGTGAGCTGGGCGTAGTTGGCGGCTGTAACGTACAGCTGGCTCTCGACCCGTATTCCGAAAACTACTATGTAATCGAAGTTAACCCGCGTGTAAGCCGTTCTTCCGCACTGGCTTCCAAAGCTACCGGTTATCCGATTGCTAAGGTTACCAGCAAAATCGCTGTCGGCTACAACCTGGACGAAATCGAAAACGCTGTTACCAAAAAGACTAAGGCTTGCTTCGAGCCTACCATTGACTATATCGTACTGAAATTCCCGCGTTGGCCGTTCGATAAATTCGTAACCGCTGACCGCACTCTGGGAACTCAGATGAAGGCTACCGGTGAGGTTATGGCAATTGAGCGCAGCTTTGAAGCTTCCATGCTGAAAGCAGTTCGCTGCCTGGAAATCGGCCTCAACCATCTGGAAATGCCTGAGCTGAAGGCTTTGAGCGATGAAGAAATTCATGACCGCATCAAACGCATTGACGACGAGCGCTGCTTCGTTGTTGCTGAGGCTATCCGACGCGGTATTACTCTGGAAGAGATTCACGACATCACCAAGATTGACCTGTGGTTTCTCTCCAAAATCCAAAACATCATTAAAATGGAAAAAGCTCTGGAAACTCACGAGTTGACTCCGAGCCTGCTGCGTAAGGCTAAGAGAATGGGCTTTGCCGATGCTGTTATCGGTAAACGCGTAGGCAAGACTGAGTTCGAAATCCGCGATATGCGTAAGGCTAACGGCATTTTGCCGACCTACAAAATGGTTGATACCTGCGCTGCGGAATTTGAAGCTGCAACTCCGTACTACTATTCCTGCTACGAAACCGAGGATGAGGTTGAAGTAAGCGACAGAAAGAGAGTAGTTGTACTCGGCTCCGGTCCTATCCGTATCGGTCAGGGCGTAGAATTCGACTACTGCTCCGTACACTGCGTATGGGCGTTGAAGGAAATGGGCTATGAAACCATTATCATCAACAACAACCCGGAAACCGTTTCCACTGACTTTGATATTTCCGATAAACTGTACTTTGAGCCGCTGACTGTTGAGGATGTTCTCAATGTTATCGACAAAGAAAAACCGGAAGGCGTTATTGTTCAATTCGGTGGTCAGACCGCTATCAATCTGGCAGGCCCGCTCTCCCGCGCAGGCGTGAAGATTCTGGGCTCCTCCGTTGACAGCATCGACCGCGCCGAGGACCGTGAACGTTTCGACGAGCTGCTGACAAGCTGCGATATCCCGCGTCCGCAAGGCCACACCGTATTCGATACCGAGGGTGCACTGGTTGCTGCTCACAATGTTGGCTACCCGACCATGGTTCGTCCTTCCTACGTACTGGGCGGCCGTGCTATGGAAATCGTTTATAACGATGACGAGCTGCGCAACTACATGACCTATGCTGTTAAGGCTTCTCACGAGCATCCGGTACTGGTTGACCATTACCTGCAGGGTACTGAGGTAGAGGTTGACGCTATCTGCGACGGCAAGGAAGTATTAATCCCCGGCATCATGGAACACGTTGAACGTGCAGGCGTACACAGCGGTGACTCCATCGCCGTATATCCGCCGCGCAGCCTGAGCGAAAGTGTTATCCGCACTATTATCGAATACACCAACAAGATGGCTCTGGGCCTGGAAGTTAAGGGCATGATCAACATTCAGTACATCGTTCGTGACGAGCATGTATATGTAATCGAAGTTAACCCGCGTTCCTCCAGAACCGTACCGTTCCTGAGCAAGATTACCGGCATCTCCATGGTAGACGTTGCTACCAGATGCGCAATGGGCATGAGCCTCAAAGAGCAAGGCCTGCAAGCCGGCCTGCGCTTCTTCCCGGACTACTATGCTGTTAAAGCTCCTGTATTCAGCTTCAACAAGATGAGCAACGTAGATATCACCCTTGGACCTGAAATGAAATCCACCGGTGAGGTTATGGCCTGCGACTACCAGTACAGCCGTGCGCTGTATAAGGCCTGCATCGCTTCCGGTATCAATGTACCGCACGAGGGTGCAATCCTGATTACTGTTGCTGATATGGATAAGCCTGAGGCAGTTGCTATTGCACGCGGCTTTGAAGAGCTGGGCTACACTGTTATTGCAACCGACGGTACTGCGGAATATCTGCAGCAATATGGTGTGACTGTTGAGGTTGCTACCAAAGTAAGCGAAGGTCATCCGAACCTGATTGATGATATCAAGAGCGGCCGCATCGGTATGGTTATCAACACCACTAACCATGGCCGTGACGCTGAACGTGACGGCTTCAAAATCCGCCGTTCTACCGTAGAGCATGCAATTGCCTGCCTGACCTCTATGGATACTGCACGCGAGCTGCTGAACGTTATGAGCGCAATGCGTCGTCGCAGCGTTGTACGCGTTACCGCTCTGCAGGACCTGACCTGGGAGGATTGATTGATTATGTCTAAAACTATTGCGAGTGCCAAGGTAATTGGTCAACGAGTTTTAAATAGTACGACAAAATTAATAAATGTTTATGCACCGGAAATCGCTGACGAAGCTGTCCCCGGACAGTTCGTCAACGTGAAGGTGTGCAAGAATACTGCTCCGCTGCTGCGCCGTCCCTTCGGCGTAGCAGGAGTTAACAAGGCTGAGGGCACTATCACCATGATTTACCGTATCATCGGTGAGGCAACTCATATTCTGGCTGACGTTTGCAGCGGCGACGAGCTGAGCATCGTCGGTCCTTTGGGACACGGCTTTGATATGAGCGCCAAGAAACCGCTGCTTGTTGGCGGCGGTCTGGGCCTGGCTCCGCTGCTGTTTTTAGCAGAGGGCTTCGGTGAGGGCAATACCGATATCCTGATGGGCGGCCGCAGTGCCGAGGAATTGTTCTGGACCAAGCTTTACGAAAGCCTTAGCAAAAATATTTACCTGACCACCGATGATGGTAGTGTCGGCACCAAGGGCACCGTAATGGCCCTGCTGCCGCAGCTGTTAAAAGAGGGTGGCTATGACTGCGTATACGTTTGCGGTCCTGTACCGATGATGCGCGCAGTTGCCAATGCCTGCTTGGAAGCCGGCGTAAAATGTCAGGTATCTCTGGAAAAATACATGGCCTGCGGTCTGGGTGCGTGCCTGTCCTGTGCCTGCGAAGGCATCGGCAAACGCATTAAAGTCTGCAAGGACGGCCCGGTATTCTGGGCAGAGGAGGTAGGAGAATGGTAAACGCATTGTATGATGGCCGTCTGGCAGTTGATATTGCCGGCCTGAAAATGGCTACTCCTGTTACTACCGGCTCCGGCACCTTTGGCTTTGGCCTGGAATTTACCGATTTTCTCGACCTGGAAAAGGTTGGCGCTGTTACCGTAAAGGGTACCTCCTTAGAGCCTGCGGCAGGCAATAAGGGCCAGCGTGCGGTAGAAACCCCGTCTGGTATGCTGAACTGCATCGGTCTGGAAAATCCCGGCAGTGAGTACTTCTTGGAGCACACTCTGCCTGAGCTGAAAAAATATAATGTACCTGTGATTGTCAACATTTACGGCCATACTCCCGAGGAATACGGCGCTGTTGCCAAAAAGCTGGATGTAGACGGTGTTGATGCTGTAGAAATCAACATCTCCTGCCCGAACGTCAAAGAGGGCGGCATTGTTTTCGGCACTGTGCCGGAGGCAGCTGCTGAGGTTGTACGTGAGGTTAAAGCCAACACCAGCAAAATGGTTATTGCCAAACTTTCTCCTAATGTAACGGATATCGTGGTAATGGCCAAGGCTGTAGAGGCAGCAGGTGCGGATGCAATTTCCATGATTAATACGCTGCTCGGTACCAAGATTGATATTGAGCGTCAGCGTCCTGTGCTCGGCAATGTAACCGGCGGTCTCAGCGGTCCTGCTGTACGTCCGGTAGCAGTGCGCCTGGTTTACCAGGTAGCGCAGGCTGTGCATATCCCCATCATCGGCATGGGCGGCATTATGTGTGCCGAAGATGCAATTGAGTTCATGCTGGCAGGCGCAAGTGCGGTAGCAGTAGGCACCGCAAACTTTGTGCAGCCTGATATCGCTGAAACTATTGCCCATGGTATGCTGGCATATTTGGACAGACACAACGCGCAGAATATTTCCGAAATTGTCGGTCTGGCTTTGCCAAACGGCAAGGCAAGCATGCCGTTATATAACGACGCTGTATAACACGCCATCTGCTTCAGAACGGCTCCTAGGAGTACGAGTATGTACGCCGTCGTCGCCGTTCTTCGCATCTGACGCATTCTCCAGCGTCTTTTAGAAAGAATGACAAAAGGGAGATTTTTATGAAATCTGATGATAGATTAATAGTCGCACTCGACTTTCCTACATTGGAACAGGCTAAGGCTTGTGTTGTCGAATTGGGTGACGCAGTAAGCTACTACAAGGTTGGCATGGAGCTTTATTATGCAGTAGGCAGCGAAATCATCCGCTTCTTGAAGGAACAGGGCAAGCATGTTTTCCTGGACCTCAAGCTGCAGGATATTCCTAACACTGTTGCTCATGCACTTACTGTACTCAGCGATTTGGGTGCAGACATGATGAACGTTCATGCTGTCGGCGGCAAAAAGATGATGGCAGAGGCTGTTAAGGCTGTGCATGAGGCTGCTGAAGCAGCTGGTCGTCCGGCACCGAAGCTGATTGCTGTAACCATTCTTACCAGCATGGATGATGAACAGTTTGCTGATTTAAATTATAAAAATACCATTGCCGAGCAGGTTATCAGCCTGGCTAAGCTGGCGAAGGAAGCAGGCATGGACGGCGTTGTTGCTTCTCCTAAGGAAGCTGCGGCAATCCGCGAAGCTTGCGGTCCCGAATTTTTGATTGTAACCCCGGGCGTGCGTCCTGCGGGCAGCTCTCTGGACGACCAGAAGCGCGTAGCAACACCGGCAGGCGCTCTGCAAAACGGCAGCAGCCACATTGTAGTCGGCAGACCTATTACTAAGGCTGAAGCAAGACAGGCAGCAGCATTGGCAATTGTAGAAGAGATTAAAGGAGTGTAAGCAAATGGCAGTTTTAGAAGAAAAAGATGTTATGAAAATGCTCGAGGAAACTGAAGCAGTTCTCCATGGTCACTTTTTGCTGACCAGCGGTCTGCACAGCCCTATGTATGTTGAAAAATTCAACGTACTGCAGCATCCTAAATATACAGAGCGTCTGTGCCAGGAAATCGCACGTCGTTATGAAAACGATAATGTTGAACTGGTAGTTGGCCCGATGACCGGCGGCATCCTGCTGGCTCACGAGGTTGGCAAGGCTCTGGGCACCCGTGCTATTTTCACCGAGCGTGAAAACGGCAAAATGACTCTGCGTCGCGGCTTCCAAATTCCGGCAGGCACCCGCGTACTGGTTGTTGAAGACATTGTAACCACCGGCGGCAGTGTTAAAGAGGTTATGGAAGTAGTTAAAGAGCATGGCGGCGAGCTCGTAGGCGTTGGCCTGCTGGTTGACCGCAGCGGCGGCAAGGTAGACTTCGGCGTTCGCACCGAAGCTTTGCTGCACCTGAACGTAGAAACCTTTGATCCGGCAACCTGCCCGCTGTGCGCTAAAGGCGTACCGTTCACCAAACGTGGCAGAACTGGTAAGTAAGCTCCAATTTGTCACGAGCTTTGCGAAGTGAGAAATTGTTGAGCGCGCTATCCTCGCTTGCGACCGAATAGGGAGCAAGAAAGAGGACAAGTAAGACACCAGATTTTTTTACATGCTTCGCGAAGTGAGAAATTGTTGAGCGCGCTATCCTCGCTTGCGACTGAATAAGGAGCAAGAAAGAGGATAAATGAGACACCAGATTTTTTACATGCTTTGCGAAGTGAGAAATCGAAAAGGCCGAATTATCCTCGAAGAGGACAAATAAGTTAGTCTAAACTTCAAAGCACCTGCTTATCAGGCAACTGATAGGCAGGTGCTTTTCCCTTACATCCCAAAGCTTTCCCTTAAAATTACCCTATTTTTAAGGGAAGAAGTTATAACTTCTTTCCTCTTGACAAAATCTGAAAAATCAGATAATATATATCCGTAAGATTTTTGCACGCCTGCCTGGAGTATGGTCGTCGCAGCGTCATTGAGAACGCCTTATGTATTATTGAGTAGTACATAGGGCGTTTTTTGTTAGGAAGGGAGTTGAAGTAATGCAGACAAATGAAGCAGGTCAAGAAAGTGAAATCAAGCAGGTCATACGCAGCCTTTGCATGATGAATAACAGGTTTATGAACTTTATGCTTGATGACAACAAAGAAGCAGCGCAGGTTTTCTTGCGCGTAATCTTGGGAGATGATAAAATTAAAGTAAGAAATGTCAGGATACAGAGCTTTATCCAAAATATCTACGGCCATTCTTCGCAGTTGGATATTCTGGCACAGGATAGCAAAGGACGCTATTTTAACGTAGAGGTGCAGAGAAGCGATGAAGGCGCTCCGGCAAGACGTGCCAGATTTTACAGCAGTATCCTTGATACACACTTCCTGCAGCCTGGTAAGCTCTACGAAGAACTGCCGGATACCTACGTAATTTTTATCACCGAAAATGATGTTTTAAACGATAATCTGCCACTGTATAATATCAGGCGCAGAATAGATGAAAATGCGAAATGCTTTGAAGATGGTTCGCACATTATCTATGTCAACAGCCAGCGTCGAGATGATACAGCGCTTGGTAAACTGATGCAGGATTTATATTGCACAGAGCCAAAGAATCTGCATTACCATGAATTTGCCGAGCGCATGGAGTTTTTGAAATACAGCAAGGAGGGCGAAGAAAAAATGACTGATGTAATTGAAGAATATGCTGCAAGAAAGGCCGAAGCATTGGCGAAAGAAGCAGCGAAAGAAGCAGCGAAAAAAGCTGAAGAAAAAGAGCAGGCAAACAGAATAGAGCTTGCCCAAGGCTTACTGGCTGACGGTATGAGTATCGAGTTCACCGTCCGTCACTCTAAGCTTACAGAAGCAGAGGTACGCGAATTGGCTTCCAAGCTGTCTGCGTAAGCTAAAAGGGTATTACCGCAAAAACAAAAATACAGTAAGTACAGGCACCTGCTTATCAGCAAAATGATAGGCAGGTGCTTTTTTGCGCATTTTTTGCTATTTAACATGCTCTTAACATCAGCATAATACTTCCTTAACAATGATATATTATACTAGCATCATAAACCACGAATCCTACGATGAGGCGCAGACTTCATCGGAAATAAATTTTTTGACGATGGTTGAAGGAGGAAATATATTATGAAATTGAAAAAAGTCGCATGTTTAGGTTTGGCAGCTATGGTAGCACTCGGTGCTCTGGGCTGCGGCAGTGATAACAAGGCTGCTGATAACAAAGCAGGCAGCAAGGTTACCGGCAGTGTAACCGGCAGCGGTTCTTCCGCACTTCTGCCGCTAGCAAAGGATGCAGCAAGCAAATTCAAAGCTATTAACCCGGATGTTTCCATCACCCTTAACGGCGGCGGCAGCGGCACCGGTCTGAAACAGGTTGCGGACGGCAGCGTTAACATCGGTAACTCTGACGTACCGGCAGAAAGCAAACTGAAACCCGAAGTTGCCAAAGGACTTGTAGACCACAAGGTTTGCGTAGTTACCATGGCTCCGGTTATCAACAAAGACCTGGCAGCTAAAGTAAAAAGCCTAACCAAGGCTCAGCTGACCGATATCTTCACCGCTAAGGTAACCAACTGGAAACAGGTTGGCGGCCCGGATGAGCCTATCGTTCTGATTACTCGTCCTGCTACCAGCGGTACCCGCGCTCTCTTCCAGGAGTTCGCTCTGGGCGGTGCTAAAGAAGCAACCAACAAATCTCTGGAAACTGATGACTCCGGCACTCTGCTGCAAAGCGTAAAGGATAACAAAGGCGCTATCGGTTATGTTGCTCTGTCCTACCTCGTAAATAACAAAGACGTTGCAACCGTAGCAATCGACGGTGTAGAGCCTACTCTGGACAACACCTACAACGGCAAATATCCTGTATGGGGTTATGAGCACATGTATACTAAAGGCGAAGCTACCGGCGCTGTAAAAGCATTTCTGGACTTCATCCTCTCTGCTGATTATGGCAAGGAAATTGAAAAACAGGGTTATGGTGTTACTGCTAAAATGCAGGTTAAACGTTAAAATGGACTTCGGATAAGGCGCATCTGCGTCCCATGTAAGTCACAAATCCCAAAACAATTATTACGCTTCCATCTAAACGAGAAGCAGGAAGACAGCATACGCCAAGAGATGCGTCTTACCGGTCTTCTCATCCCCTTTAGAATAAATATCAAGGCTGTGCCGGGCAGGAGCTGGTAAGTTATCAGCTGCGAGCCTCTGCATAGCCTTTAGTTTTACGAAAGACATACTTACGAGTTACATCAGAGGAGAATAGTTTATGCAACAGGTTACAACAAATGCTTATAGGCAGGATGCGTTGTGGCGCTACATTATTACCGGCTGCGGCCTGGCGCTCATTGTTCTGACGCTGTCTATCGGCGCTTTCCTGTGCTACAAGGGCGTAGGCACATTTACTACCTACAACCACAGTATTGCAGAGTTTCTTTTTTCGGCAGATTGGGCGCCGAGTGACAGCGCTGAGGGCGGCGGCAAGGTTGGTGCAGCCATCTTTATCTTCGGTTCTGTTATTACCTGCGCATTGGCGCTGGCGATTGCCACACCGTTTAGCCTGGCAACCGCAATTTTTATGACGGAGATTTCGCCGGAGCTGGGCAAGCGCTTTGTCCAACCGGCTGTGGAGATTTTTGTCGGCATTCCTTCCGTAGTTTACGGCTGGATCGGCCTGACAATTTTGGTGCCGCTGATTAAAAATATTTTCAACCTGCGCTTCGGCTTTTCTGTATTGGCGGCAGGTATTGTGCTGGCGGTCATGATTTTTCCAACTATCACCAGCCTGGCAGCAGATGCGCTGCGCAGCATTCCCAAAAGCTACCGCGCTGCTTCCTATGGTTTGGGCGCAACCCGCTGGCAGACTATTGCCAAGGTTGTAGTGCCTGCGGCAGTCACCGGGCTGATGACGGCAGTTATCCTGGGCCTGGCGCGTGCCTTCGGCGAAGCACTGGCTGTAGCGATGGTTATCGGCAAGATGCGTGCTTTCCCGACCTCGCTGCTTTCCCCGACCAACAATCTGACGGCGGCGATTGCGGCAGATATGGGCGGTGCAATGGAGGGCAGCGAATACAATATCGCCTTGTGGACGATGGCACTGCTGCTGTTCATTATCTCTCTGGCCTGCATTTTTGCCATCCACTTTTTAACTGCTAAAGGAGGGAAGCAGGCATGAACGACAGTATAGCGCGTGCAAAGTTTATTGATAAGCTGATGACAGCTGTGTTTTATTGCGTAGCAGGCTTCTTTATCCTGTTGCTCGTAGCCTTTGCCCTGTATGTTATCATCAACGGCTTCAAGGATTTCAGCTGGAGCTTGGTATCCTTTGAGGGCAGCGGCATCGGTAATTTGTTCTTCAACACTATTTATCTGGTTTTCCTGTCGCTGCTGGTGAGCGTACCTCTGGGAGTCGCTGCCGGCATCTACATGGCAGAATATGCTAAACAGGGCACGTTCACCAAGTTCCTGCGTATGTGTATCGAAACGATGTCCTCTCTGCCGTCCATTGTTGTCGGTTTGTTCGGTTACCTGGTATTTATCGTAATGACCGGATCACAGTGGAACCTGTTCAGCGGTGCGCTGGCAGTTTCCATTCTCAGCATTCCGCTGATTATGACGGTAACAGAAGATGCCTTCAAATCGCTGCCGCAGGGCTATAAGCGCGGCAGTCTGGCCATGGGCGCAACTCTGTGGCAGACTATTTACAAGGTGCTGCTGCCTGCGTGCCTGCCGCGTATTATGACGGGCGTCATTTTGGCTGCAGGCCGTGGCTTCGGTGAAGCGGCAGCGTTGCTGTATACCGCAGGCATGAGCACCGATATCAACTGGAACAGCTGGAACCTGCTGTCGCCGACCTGCCCGCTGAACCCCTTCCGCCCGGGTGAAACGCTGGCACTGCATATCTGGGCATCGCGTACCGAGGCGCTGGCAGCCAATGCGGCGCAGATGGCCAACCTTTCTTCAGCAATATTAATGCTGTTGGTGCTGTCCTTTAGCCTGGGCGCACGTTACCTGAGCACTTATTTAGACACAAAAACTGGAGGTAGCAGAAAATGACGAATGATAAGGCTGCAACTAAATTTTTAGTGCAGGATCTGGATTTGTATTATGGCAAATTCCAGGCGTTGAAAAAAATAAATCTTGATATCAAGGAAAAGGAAATTACCGCGCTTATCGGTCCTTCCGGCTGCGGCAAATCCACCTTTTTGAAAACACTGAACAGAATGAACGACCTGGAAGAGAGCGTGCGCATTGAAGGCAGCATTGCACTGGATTGCAAAGATATTTTTGCGGAGATTGACCCTATCAGTCTGCGCCATCGTGTAGGTATGGTCTTCCAACAGCCTAACCCCTTTCCGAAAAGCATTTATGACAACGTTGCTTACGGTCCGCGTATCCATGGCGTGACGAAAAAGAGCGAGCTGGACGAGATTGTAGAGCGCAGTCTGCGTCAGGCTGCCATCTGGGACGAGCTGAAGGACAGACTGAATAAGAGTGCGCTGGGCCTGAGCGGCGGCCAGCAGCAACGCCTGTGCATTGCACGTACCCTGGCTGTGCAGCCGGAGGTTATCCTCATGGACGAGCCTACCAGTGCGCTGGACCCGATTTCTACGATGAAGATTGAGGATTTGGCCTTGGAGTTGAAGAAGGATTACACCATCGTTATTGTTACGCATAATATGCAGCAGGCTGCACGTATTTCCGATAAAACGGCCTTCTTCCTTTTGGGAGAGCTGATTGAGTTCAACGAAACGAAGCAGCTGTTTGCTAATCCGTCTAATCCTAAGACAGAAGAGTATATTACCGGCAGATTCGGTTAATGTAAGGAGAAAGGAACAATAAAATGACACGTAACAAATTCAACGAGGAGCTGAAGCAGTTGCTCAACAGTGTGCGCGTGATGGGCGTAAATCTGGAGGATACCCTGGATAAGGTTATCGCCAACCTGGAGCAGAAGGATGCAGCTTTAGCGCAGCAGATTATCAGTGATGATGATAATTTTGACAACAGTGAGGTAAATATTGAAAAGCAATGCCTGGAGCTGGTGCTGACACAGACTCCGGTAGCAACTGACTGGCGTGAGATTGCCAGCTGCCTGAAGCTGGTGGGCGACATGGAGCGTATTGCCGACCATTGCAGCGACATCAGCCAATACACCTTGAAACTGATTGAAAAGGATCCTGTGCCGCTGCCGGATAATTTTATGGCTATGCTGCAGGTTATGCGCCAGATGGTGTACGACAGCATCAGCGCCATCAGCGAAAATAATCTGGAGCTGGCCAATAAGGTTATTGCTACCGATGATGAGGTAGACAATTATTTTGCCGAAATGCGTCAGCATCTGACCACTGTAATGCAACAAAAGGCGCAATACGTACCCCAATATGTGGATTATCTGATGATTGCCAAATATGTGGAGCGCATTGCCGACCATTCTACGAATATCGCCCAATGGGTAATGTTTGTGGTAAAGAACGAACTGAAAAACTGAGCTTTGAATACTAATCTTGGCCTCCGCAGCAATGCGGGGGTTTTTGCTTTATTTCAGCAGTTGTCATAGCATTCGCAGCAGGCATCACTTTGCAGACTTATTTTCTATATTCGTTGATTTGTGTTATAATAAAGTGTTAGAGTATTTACGTTCCGGACAGCTTCGGAAAATATTACAGGCTGTGGCTGTCACGATTCAGAAACTAAGATTTTAGAGCAAATTCAGGAGGGACGCAATGCATATTGATAGACGATTAGAAACTATTGCCAACCTGGTGCCGCAAGGCTGCGTATTAGCGGACATCGGCACGGACCATGCGTATTTACCCGTGTGGCTGTTGGAAAAGCAAAGAATTGCGCGGGCGATTGCCGGCGATATCGCCGCAGGCCCCTGCCAGGCGGCGCGCACTACCGTGGCGCAGTTCGGTCAGCATGAGCATGTAGAGGTGCGTCAGGGCAGCGGCCTGAAGGTATTAAGCCCCGGCGAAGCAGACTGCATTGCTATTGCAGGCATGGGCGCTTCTACCATCATCAGCATTTTGGAGGATGACATGGAGGTAGCGCAGAGCGCAGAGCTTTTGGTGCTGCAGCCTATGGCCGGTGCCGCCTCCCTGCGCGCGTGGCTGTGCAGTCACGGTTGGCAGCTGGCTGCCGAAGAGCTGGTGGATGATGCTCCGCATTTTTATGAGATTATCGCTGCTAAGCGTGGCTCTGCACCTGCTTACAGTGCGGCAGAGTGCGCTGTAGGACCGCTGCTGCTCGTTCATAAGCATCCGCTGCTGGCTAAACAGCTGGAACGCCAGCTTGCTACCTGCAGACAGCTGTTGGAGAATATGGGACGCAGCGAGCGCGCACGCGCGAGCGAAAGGTATAAGGAAATCGAAGCGTTGAAGGCAGAACTGGAGGTGCTGCAAAATGGCAAGCGTAGTGACAGTAAATGATATTATCAACCTGCTGGATGAAATGGCACCGCCTGAGCTAGCGGAGTCCTGGGACAACGTCGGCCTGATGTTGGGCAGACGCAATAAGCCTGTACGCAAGCTGCTCTTGGCGCTGGATATGACGCAGGAAACCGTAACGCAAGCTGTGGCGAAAAAGGCTGACATGCTGATTACGCATCATCCGGCGATTTTTCACAAGCTGGGCAATGTGACTGATGCCGACTGGCAGCAGGAGCTTTTGCTGCAGCTGGCAGAAAACGGCGTTGCTGTTTACAGCGCACACACTAATCTGGACTGCGTGGCAAACGGTGTGAACAGCGTGCTGGCCAAAAGACTGCGCTTGCAGGATGCGGATGTGCTGGATACTGTCAGCGGACTTGGGCGCATCGGTGAGCTGGCACAGCCGAGCAAGCTGCATGATTTTGCAGTCTTCGTAAAAAAGGCTCTGCAGGCCGATTATCTTACCGTAGGCGATGCAGGACGCAAGGTTAAGCGTGTGGCTGTCTGCGGCGGTGCCGGTGCCGATTTGATCGGGCTAGCGTTGGCGCAGGGTGCTGATACGCTGGTGACTGGCGATGTGAAGTACCATGAGGCACAGCAGGCTGTTTTCAGCGGCTTGAACATTATCGATGCAGGCCATCAGCCGACAGAGCTGCCGGTGCTCGATGACCTGGCCGACAGATTGTCGCTGCGCTTTGCGGAAAAGCATTGGGATGTGGCAATTCAGGTAGCACGCGAAACACTGCTGCTGAAGCATATATAGAAAACAGGTGATAGAAGAATGATTAAAGATTTTAAAGCCGGCATCAAGGTGTGCCAGGCGGTTTTGGTAAGGGTACAGAAGGTAGGCAATTCCTCTAACGGCGGCGTTTTTGCCCGCGGCATGCTGGAGGATAACAGCGGACGCATTGCCTTTATCTGCTTTGATGCAGTGCTGGTAGACAAGCTGCGTGAGCTGGAAGGCCCTACTGCCTTTATGATGGGCGGTAACGTTGACATCAACAAATTCAATAACGATATGACGCTGCAGGTTGTCATTCAGCGTCTGGAAAATCTGCTGCCGCAGGATGATATCAGCAATCTGCTGCCGCATGGTGATTTTGATGTAGAGGCTTATAAAACTAAGCTTGCCAATTATATCAAGGCAGTGCGCACTCCCGGATTGCGTATGCTGCTGGAAACTATTTTCAGCGGTGCTACCTATGAGCGCTTTGTGACCAATCCCGCAGGCATGCGCATGCATCATGCTTATCTGGGCGGTCTGCTGCAGCATTCTGTGGATGTTACCGGTCTGGCAGTGGCCTTGGCCGAGCAGATTGAAGGCGTGGATAAGGATCTTGTTATTGCCGGCGCTCTGCTGCACGACATCGGCAAAATCCGCGAAATTTCTGCGGAAATCGGCTTCCCTTATACCAGTGAAGGCCGTTTGCTCGGACACATTACCATGAGCTGCATGATGGTGCAGGAGGCAGCTGCTAAGCTGCGCTTGCCGTCCTCCCGTCTGGAGCAGCTGCAGCATATTCTGCTGTCGCACCACGGCGATAACGAAAAGGGTTCTCCGGTAGCCTGCTCTACACGTGAAGCTTTTGTTGTGCATTACGCTGACGAAATCAACGCCGTAATGAATCAGTTTGACGTGCATGACGGCAAGAGTGCCTGGGAGTACAACCGTATGCTGGGACGCAATATCCTGGTAGACAAGCTGTGAACAGCAGAATAATCCGCGAGACCGTGCTGAGCCTGCACGGGTTGAAGATAAAGCTTTGGTTTAAGCTGGTAAAAAATATTACGCTGCGCATAAAAGAGGATGGCAGCATCTTTCTTACTGCTCCCGTAGGAATGAGCCTGAGCGAGGTGCAGCAGTTCTTAGAGAGCAGGGAGCAATGGTTGCGACAACAGCTGCAGCGGATGCTGCAGGCACAGTCACAGCAAAAGCAGGAGCAGAAGTACAGCATGGGCGAGCTTCCCTTTGACGGTCAGCATGTGTGGCTGTGGGGTAAGCGTTTGCCGGCGCACTTTTTGCTCAGCGGCAAAAAGCACGGCACCTATGAGGTGCAGGCTGACGCTGTTAACTTTTATTACCGCAGCGAGCTGAGCGAGAAAGCCAGATGCGCCTTTGTGGAATTCTTCTATAAGCAGGAGGTATCCGGCAGAGGAGAGCAGCTGCTGCAGGCATGGGAAAAGAAAATGGGCGTGCGTCATACCGGGCTCAAGGTGCATCGTATGAAAACACGCTGGGGCTCCTGCAACGTGCGCACAGGCGGCATTAATCTGAATACGCTGCTGGCCTGCTGGCCGCAGGAATGTCTGGAATATATCGTGGTGCACGAGCTGGCGCATCTGCACGAGGCTAATCATTCACCGCGCTTCCACGCGATTGTCGAACGCTATCTGCCCGAGTGGCGCGAGCGCAAAAAAATGCTGGAAAGCTTCAAGCCGGTTTAATAGCTGTCTTAAAACAAAAATTATAAGCATTTTCTGTGACAAATAATGCATTCGCGTTTACGTTTATGATAAAAGCAGTATATATATGTAAATATTTTGTGAAAGCATACTAAGAAAGCAAGTATTTGTGCTATAATTATAGTAACATCTTGTAGGACTCTGCCGTTTGCTCTGATAAATAAATGGTATGAGTCAGCTTAAAGGCAGGAGTGATGATTATGGCAAAACAGAAAATATTAATTGCTGATGATGAAGCGCAGATTCGCGAAATCTTGCGCATATATTTTGAGAAGGAAGGCTTTGAGGTTATTGAAGCCGAAGACGGTGCTGCCGCAATTTTGAAGGTGCAGTCCGAAAAACCGGATATTCTGCTGCTGGATATTATGATGCCTGTTCTCGACGGCATTGAGGTTTGCAAGCAGGTACGTAAAATGTCGGACCTGCCCATTATCATGGTTACGGCCAAGGATGATGATGACGACCGTATTGCCGGTCTGGAAATCGGCGCTGATGATTATATCACCAAGCCGTTCAATTCGCGTGAGGTAGTAGCCCGCGTAAAGGCTGTGCTGCGCCGTGCAGGCACGCAGGAGAAAAAGGGCGAGGTTTCGCGCATCACCTATCCCGGTCTGATTATAGATATGGACCAGTATCAGGTAACCGCATTCGGCAACAAAATGACCTTTACGACTAAGGAAATGGAGCTGCTGTGGTGCTTGGCATCGAATCCGGGCAAGGCTTTCAGCCGCAACCAGCTGCTGGAAACCATCTGGGGCTATTCCTATTACGGTGATACCCGTACTGTTGATACGCACATCAAACGTATCAGACAGAAACTGAACATTCCGCCTGATTCCAAATGGGATATTACAACTATCTGGGGTGTAGGCTATAAATTCGAGCTAAAGGACGAATAACCTATGAAAAAATCCCTAAGCACACGCCTGATGTATAGTTTTATGACTATCATAATTATCGTCGTTGTGGGGATTACAGCAGGCATATCCTACCTGATTGCCGACTACTTTTTCCAGATTAAGGAGCAGGAGCTGGCCGAAAAGGGAAATGAGATGGGGGAAACTGTTGAAGCCTTCATCCGCCTGCAGGACAGGGATATGCTTTATCGTTATATTTTAGCTGTAGATAAGCTGGTTGGCGCACGCATCTGGCTGTTTGATGATAATTACGAGCTTTTGGCGGCCTCTAATTATGAAAATGTACAAGAGACCGGAGAAAATGCTTCAATGAAGGATTTTCTCAAGTATGGTGCTCCTTCGCAACAGGTGTTGCAGGAAAGCGTCAGAAAACTCGATCAGGATATGAAGAGCAGTAATTTATCGTATCGCATTAAAGTGATACTGAATGATGTTTATGCCGGGAAGTCCTTCAAATCGCAGATTTATCATCCGTATTACAAGGAGCAGGTAATCCTGGTCGGCGTTCCTTATACCTTCGGTAGAGGACACACAGGCGCTATTTTACTGATTGAACCCTTGAGCGGTTTCGAAAAATTCTTGCGAAATGTTTATATTTATATTATGATTGTAGGTATCATTGCCATTATTTTCAGTCTGTTCTTAGTCAAACGTCTGTCAGGTATGATTATCCGGCCGGTGCTGGATATGAAGGACAATGCGCAGGCGATGGCTGCGGGAGATTATTCCCACAGGCTGCAGGTGCATGGTGATGATGAAATTGCCGAGCTGGGAAATGCGCTCAATTCTTTAGGCAAGGATTTGGGTGATTACATTGCCAAGATGGAACGGACGGAAAAAATCTGCCGCGATTTTGTGGCTAATGTATCGCATGAGCTGCGGACACCGATTACGATTATCCGTGGCTACAATGAGGCAATTTGTGACGGTATGGTAACGGATACTGATCTGATTCAGCGTTACCGTGGCCTGATAAACGAAGAAACAGTCCGTCTGGAGCGTATGGTACGCGAGCTGCTGGATATCAGCAGACTGGAGTCCAGCGATCCGCTGACTGTGAGCAACATGGATGGGCTGCCGCTGGCCGGCATCATCCGTAATGTCGCCGAAAAATTATCGGTGCGTTGCGTGAAGCATAATATTACTATTAATGTTCATGCCGACGATAATATCAAAATTTTGGGCGACGGAGATCAAATGGTACAGTTAATTATGATTTTGTGCGATAATGCCTTGAAATATTCGCCGGAAAATGGTACTGTATCAATAGGTGCGAATAAGCTTGACGATGGCAGCGTGCTTGTAACGGTTTCCGACCAGGGCAAGGGTATTCCCGAAGAGGATATACCTTTTATCTGGGAGCGCTTTTACAAGGTTGAAAAATCGCATTGCCGCAGTGTTCCGGGAACCGGTCTGGGGCTTGCTATTGCCAAAGAAATTATTCGTGTCCACGGCGCCAGTGCCGAGGTAATCAGCAAATGTGGTTCTGGTACCACATTTGAAATAAAATTTCCAAAGGATAAGGTAGTATGATTTTAAAGTATGTTTGCCCCGATTACAGAGTAAAAAGTTTATTTGACATTTCCGCAAAATGGCTGAAGCGCAATGGCTACACCAAAATTGTTGTTGATATTGACAATACCCTGCTGCCGCGCGACAAGAACCTGGTAGGCCCTCGTGCTATGACCTGGATTCGTCAGCTGCATCAGATGGGTATCAATGTTGCATTGATTTCCAATAACGGCGGTGACCGCATTAAAGGTATCACCCGTCAGACCGGTCTCGGTTCCATTATGCGTGCCGCTAAGCCTTTGCCGATGGCTTATAAGCAGATTACTAAAGCTATGGGCGGCGGTAAAATCCTTTTTGTCGGCGACCAACTGCTGACCGACGTTTTAGGCGCTAAGATTGCCGGTCATCCTGTAGTTTTTGTTGAGTCCTTAGGCGGTAAGGAGCATTTCATTACCCGTTGCACCCGCAAGCTGGAGAAATTCTTCCTTGGTCGCCTGCATAGCAATAATATGATGCCTAAGGAGCGCGTATTATGAAAATAGCCCTGCTGCAGCTGGAGGTTCTGGAAAAGAATAAGGCGGCCAACGTGGCCCATGGTCTGCAGCTGGCAGCGGAGGCTGCCAAGGAGCATGATTTGCTGGTGTTGCCCGAGGTGTGGACAACAGGCTATAGCCTGGGACACCTGGAGCAGGAGGCCGAAACGCCGGCTTCTCCTGTACTGGAGCAGCTTGCCGAGATTGCACGCAATGAGCAGTGCGCTATTCTCGCTGGCTCGGTGCCTATGCGTCATGCCGATGGCAAAATTTACAATACCTCTGCGGCTATCAATAAAAACGGTGAAATCGTCAATCTTTATGATAAGGTGCATCTTTTCGGCCTTTTCCATGAAGAGGATTTCTTTGCTCCCGGCAATAATTTTCAAGCCTTTACATTAGATGGTCTGTGCTGCGGCTCGACTATCTGTTACGATTTGCGTTTCCCCGAGCTTTTCCGTCATCTGGCCCTGCAGGGAGCACAGCTCATTTTCTGCCCGGCTGAATGGCCTGAAGCAAGGGGAGATATCTGGCGCCTGCTGGCACAGGCCCGCGCTGCCGAAAACCACACCTTTGTGGTAGCGGTAAATTGTGCGGGCAGCTTTAAGGGTGCGCCGTTTTACGGTCATTCGATGGTTATTGCGCCCAGCGGCAAGATTCTTGCCGAAGCAGGTATGCAGGAGGAGGTTGTTTCCTGCGAAATCGATTTGGCAGATGTTGCGAGAGTACGCAGCAGGCTTAATGCTTTAGCTGATGTACGCAAGGAGCTGATTCAATAGTGAATTACCGAAAATTGCTGGCCGGCCTGGCGGCCGGTCTGCTTTTCTATGTCCAAACGGGAGCAGGGCTTGCTCTGGCTACCGTGCCTAAGGATGCGCCGAAGGATATCAAGTATATTCTTGGCTTTTACTATGGCAACGGCGAAAATATTCTTATTCGTGAGAACAACGGCCGTCTGGAGCTGTTGTACCGCACTGCATTGGAGGATAAGTCCTTTGCTGCGGCCAATCTTTATCCGCTCAGCAAGGTGCATTTTGATTCCTACACAATGCAGGAATCCGGGCCGATGAGCAATACCGAAGCCGGTGTCCGCTTTGAGCGTGATCCTGACGGCTATGGTATTTCCTGCCGCGTCGGTGGTAATACCTACAGCCGTTACTTTTTAGGTACGACTACGGGCGAAAGGGCAAAGCCCTTCCGTCTGGAGGAGCGCAGTGCCGAGGATTGGGCTAAGCTGCGTGCGGAGGCTGCCAAGGCAGCGGTTCCTGCTTCTTTGGCAGCAGGTGAGCAGGCACAGCTGGTGGACGCTGCAACTGTTGCCGGTGTGAAGGTTAATTCTGTTTACGCAGGCAGTGATAACCTTTTCGGTGCGCCGCTTTATACTACTCCTAAGCTCTTTGTTTCTAAAGAGGCTGCAGCTGCTTTAGGCAAGGTGCAGCAGCGTCTGGCACCTTACGGCTACGGCTTGGTGCTGTGGGATGCCTACCGCCCCTGGTCGGTGAGCAAGCTGGCTAATTTGGCTTTGCCTGAGGGTAAGAAGGATATGCTGGAGGATCCGGAAACTAAGGGCAGCACACATAATACAGGTAATGCTGTGGATGTGGGCCTGTACAGTCTGGAAAGCGGCGAGGAGCTGGATATGGGCTGCGGCTTTGATGAGCCGTCGCTGCGTCAGTACACCAGCTATGCCGGCGGTACGTCGCGCGAGCGCTATCTGCGCAGTTTGCTGCGCGAGGAGATGGAGCTGCAGGGATTCAAGGGGATTGAGATGGAGTGGTGGCATTTTGAGTATGGCGACTGCTCTAAGTTCGCTCACTTGAATGTAAGTAACCAGTAATAACGTCGCAAGCGATATGCCATTCCGCTCAGAGAAATTTTCCCGTCAATCGCTTGATGAGAGAGTTGTTCCTGAGAGGTTTGCAGAAGCGAGTTGACGGACGCAAATTTCGTGTGGAACCAAGACGGAATGCCGCAAAACTCGCGCTAAGCTAACAGATTCTTCTGTATTAGTAAGCGTAGCGCTCAAACAGTTGCGTCATTCCTTTGGTTCCGGACACTCATTTGCTAAAATTGCTATTCGCTGCACGGTATAACGCTTGCTTGCATTGGCGTGATATCTGCAAGCTTTAACAGTATAACCCGCGTATGTGTTTTGTTCTTTTTTCTATATTTGGTTTTCTTACGTTAGTGTAAAAATATATCATTAGTGAGGTGTTTAATTATGAACGTATATGATAACGCAAACGAATTGGCTAAGGCTATGCGCGAAAGCCATGAGTACAAAAAACTGAAGGAAGCAGCTGCTGTTCTGGAGAAGGATCCGGATGCTAAAAAAATGGTTAACGAGTATCTGATGGTTGCTCAGGAAGTAGAGTTTGCTAAGCATCAGGGCAAAACTCCCGACCAGGCTTCTGTTGATAAAATGCAGAAGCTGCAGGGCATTTTGAATCTGAATGCAGATGCAGTTCAATATTTGAACGCTCTGATTCGTTTCCAGATGATGCTGATGGACGTTACTAATACTATTCAGGACGTTGTCAAAGAGGCAATGGGAGAGAAATAATGACGTTGCAGGAGATTTTCGCAGGCTGTACTGCCAAGCCTTTACTGGCAGAGGAGCCGATGGCGAAGCATACATCCTTCCGTATCGGCGGTCCCGCCGATCTGATGGCTATGCCGCAGAGCGAGCAGGAGCTGCAGCAGCTTCTGCAGCGTGCCGGTGAGGCGAAAGTGCCGGTTACGCTGATTGGCAACGGTTCTAATCTGCTAGTGCGCGATAAAGGCATCCGTGGCCTGGTTATCAAGCTAGGCAATATGCTCAACGACGTTGCTGCTGATGGCTGCACCCTGACCTTTGGCAGCGGTGTTTCACTGGCTGCTGCTTCCCGCAAGGCGGCCGATTTGGGCTTGAGCGGCATGGAATTTGCTGTAGGCATCCCCGGCAGCATCGGCGGTGCAGTTTATATGAATGCCGGTGCCTATGATGGTGAAATGGCTAAGGTTGTTACCGGTGTGCGCGTGATGGAGCTTGACGGCAAAATCAGCGAGCTGCCGGCAGAAGCTCTTGATTTTGGTTATCGCCACACGGCGCTGCAGGGCAGCGGTAAAATTGTTACCGCAGTAACTGTGCATCTGACTGCAGGAGATAAACAGGCTATTGCCGATAAGATGGCTGATTTCAGCAATCGTCGTATCACTAAGCAGCCTTTGGAACTGCCGAGCGCAGGCAGTATGTTCAAGCGTCCTCCCGGATATTTTGCCGGTACGCTTATCGACCAGACAGGTCTGAAGGGCTACACTGTCGGCGGTGCGCAGGTTTCCGAAAAGCACGCCGGTTTTGTGGTGAACATCGGCGGCGCTACGGCGGCAGATGTGCTGCAGCTTATCTGCGATGTGCAGGATAAGGTTTTTGCGGCACACGGTGTGCATCTTGAACCTGAGGTTTTGGTTCTCGGCGAAGAATAAAATACTGGAGAGCGCCGATAAGACGTCATCTACGTCGTCAGGGCTCCTAGGAGTATAAGGGAATACGCCGTCGTCGCCCTTCCTCGTATCTGACATCTTCTCGACGCTCTCTAAAGAAAGCAGTGTAAGACGCCATTTGCGTCAACACCCCTTGACGCAGCTGCCAGCCTTTTATCGCTTTGGTGTTGTGCACCGGGATACGGCTTTACAAAAAAGTTTACAGGAGAAGAGAATTTTGAAGCAGCAACTTTTAACAGAGCAGGAAATTCATGAGCTTGGCTTGCAGGCTCTCGTTCCCTGGCTGGAAGGTCATAATTTTAAAATTGATTATATGCAGACTGATATGAATACTGTGCCGCATATTTTTGCCCTGAGCGGTAAAATCCTGACGGTTATCGTCGCAGCGACGGCAATGTACCCGCATAAGGGCGTTGTTGGTGAAGCGGATAAGGCTTATGCTATGCGTGTAGCAACACAGCTTGGTGCTCTTTGTGCTACCGCTTCTATCGGTCTGGTAAATGTAGATGGTCTGCCTGATGATAAAAAGCTCATGGGTACGCCTATGCGCAATGGTCATTATAAGGCAGATTTTAGTGGACTGGAATACATTCACTATACCGATAATGCACTGTGAGGTGACGTTATGGACTTGTTAACAGTTAATCAGGATAAATGCCTGCGTTGCGGCATTTGCGTAGAATGCTGTCCTTCCTGCATTCTTTCGATGGGTGAAAACGGACCGGAGTGCAATTTTGACCGTGGCTGCATGAGCTGCGGCCAGTGCGTTGCTATCTGTCCCGTAGGAGCCTTGGATAATAAATATACGCCGCTGGCGGAGCAGCGTCCGGTGACGATGCCGTTGCCGACGCCTGAGGTTGCTTATGAATTTTTGCGTATGCGCCGCAGTGTGCGCAACTTTAAACCGCAGGCACCGACGGATGAAGAAATTACCCGTATGCTGGATGTGGCACGCTATGCGCCGACTGCCGGCAATTCACAGGGCATGTACTACATCGTTATCCGCGATAAGGAGCAGATCCGTGCTATTGCCGATACTGTTGCCGAATGGATGGAGGCTGAGGTTGCTGCAGGCACCGAAAATAAACGCTATTTTCAGGTGGTGCTGCGCGCTTACCGTGAGCGTGGACAGGATATTATCGCCCGCAATGCGCCCTGTCTGATTTTTGCGTTGGCACGCCGTCTGAATATTACCGGTGTGAGCAATGCAGAGCAGAGCTGGGCCTATGCAGAGCTGTTTGCTCCGACCATCGGTTTGGGAACAACTATTGCCGGCTTTATCCAATCCTGCGGTATTGCAGGCTATCAGCCGCTGCTGGACCTGGTTGGCGTGCCACCGAAGCATAAAATCGTCGGTACACTGATGGTTGGCTATCCTAAATACAAATACAAGCGGATGCCCGAAAGACAGCATCTGAAGGTTGATTTCCGCTAAGATTTATTTAAGCATGAACTGTTGCCGTGGTTCATGCTTTTTTATTTAAGCTTTTATATGATAAGAAATACTTGATTATATAGAGTGCGGACTGTGATTTATTGTCGCTGATGCTTCTATGTGGTATAATATATAAGATTGAGTAGAAGTATCTGATACTTAATTTTATTTGAATTTTATGATGAAGTATGAGCACGAGGTGTAATAATGTCAGAAACAGTTTTGAGTGTTAATCATTTATCTATAGGCTATGGCAGCCGCTGTGTTATCAGCGATGCTAGCTTTACTATCGGCAAGGGCGAGCTCGTTGGTATCATTGGCTGTAACGGTGCCGGCAAGAGTACGCTGTTAAAGACTATCCGCGGCATGCTGCCGAAGCAGAGCGGTGAGGTTTTGTTTTTTGATAGGCCGATGGAGGAATATACCGACAGAGAGCTGGCGCGTGAGGTGGCGTACCTGCAGCAGCAGGTAGAGGTTGGCTTTGGCTACACTGGCCAGGATATTGTTATGGCAGGCCGTTATCCCTATCTTAAATGGTGGGAGCGCGAGAGCGAGGACGACAAGCGTCTGGCGCTGGACTGCATGGAGTATACCGGTACGCGTGAGCTGGCGGAGAAGCCGGTGACAGAGGTTTCCGGCGGTCAGAAGCAGCGTATCCTGTTGGCTAAGGTTTTGGCACAGCAGACACCGGTATTGTTTCTCGATGAGCCTACTACCGGTCTGGACATGGTTTATCAGGAGGAGATTTTCCGTTTTGCGCGTGAGCTGGCGCTGATGGGTAAAACAGTGCTGATGGTTGTGCATGAGCTGAATCTGGCAGCCAAATACTGCAGCCGTATTCTGCTTTTAGGCGAAGGCAAGCTGCTGGCGGATGATACGCCGGAGCGTGTTTTCACAGAGCCTTTGCTCAGCAGAGCATATGCTGCTGATATTGCTGTAAGCCGTAATCCGCTGAACAATAATCTGGAGATTACGACGCGCGCAGATGAGGCCAGCAAAGAGAAGGATGCAGCATTGCTGAGAAAGATTTGCTGCGAATAGGTGAGCTATGAGAATCTTATATATCATGTTGGCGCTGCTGTGCCTGGCGCAGCAGGCCTTTGCAGGCGTGAAGCTGGAGGCAGTATACCCCTACAATCTTGATAAAAGTGCAGCGCATGTAGTGCATGGCGGCAGTACGATGCCCTTATTTATCAATATCACCGCTTTTGATGTGCCGCATGAGCAGCCGGCGCATTTGCGTGTCATTTTACCGGAAGGCTTTAAGGCGCTTGCCAATGACAAATGGCGTTTGGGAAGCGCTGACGGCTGCCAGACGGCGGAGGCTGATTGGGTGCTGCCGGCAGATTTCGGACAGAGCTTTGATTTGCTGTATATTCAGCCGCAGGCAGACCTTGCACGTGGCGCAAAGCAGCTGACGGTGGAGGTCAGCGGTGACGGCTGGCATGAGCGCAAGGAGCTGAGCTTTGGTTATGAGCCGGCGGCGGTAGCTGCGGTAGCTGCGGAACCGACGCAGGGGAAGAAGCTGGACCGCAGCAAGTTTAACTGGTATATCCAGAGCGTGACGCTGCCGGTAGATAATTTGGGCAACAAAGATGACCGCGCGGCAGAAGGCGTGGTTTTTATCCGTGATACTACGCTCGAAGGCTTCCGTAACCGCATGACGGGCGACGGTGCGACGAACTGGTCGGCAGTGTTTAACCACCCGGCGACCTTTTTGGTGCTGGATATGCGCAATCCGCAGCGCGATGTGCGCCTGCTGAAATTTAAGGCGGAGCTGATTGATAAAAAGACAGGTAAGGTCATGCCCGGTCTTTGTACCGCCGGCAAAAACAATGAGGATTCCGAGCATGGCTGGGCCGGTGATACAGGCAGCGTCAACGAAACTACGGCGCTGATTTCGCTGGACGGCAAGAAAACTCAGGCCTTTATCATTCCGTTATACGTAGATTATTTTACAGTGTTGGAGGGTGATTACAGCCTGCGTGTGACTGTAAGCGGCAACGGGCAGGAGAAGGTGCAGGAGGTACCGCTGACAATCGCCAAAAAGCATAATCTGGGCCTTTTGGCAGTAGGCTTTTCCTTCATCTGCCTGCTGGCTGTGCTGGCTTTTAGTTACAAGCTGAAGGGCTGCATTTACCGCATCGGTGCGCGTGGTGCTATTACTGTGGCACTCTTTGCAGCGCTGGCCTTTGGCGGAATCACACTGCCGACAACGCTTATCGGTGATTTGCTGCATGTATTCTTAGGTCCTTTCTCCGGCTTGGTGACGGGTATTTTGAGTGGCATGCTGCTGTATTTGCTGGTAGTGGCGCTGCTGGTGCTCTTCCGCGCGCCGGGCGTACTGACGCTGATGTATTTTGTCAAATATATGCTTGCCGGTCTGATGTTCGGACATTTTACGCCACTTGGACTGCTTAGCATGTGTGTAAACGTAGCGATTTTGGAAACGTTGCTGTATCTTTCCGGCTTCTACCGCAGGCAGGAGCTGGGCAAGGGCTATATGCTGTTCATCTGCCTGCTGATGGGCGTGGGTGATGCACTTGTCACCTTCGTCAATATGGAGCAGATGATGTTCTTCTATCGTTTGTATTACGCAGATTGGTATCTGGCGCTGTATATGCTGGTCAACGGTCTTTTATACAGCAGCATCGGTGCCTGGCTGGGTGCTAAGACTGGCAGCAAGCTGCAGCAGGTTATGGGGGAATAAAGATGCTGAAAATAGACAATTTATCTTATCGCTATCCCTCAAGGAAGCAGTTTACCTTAAAGAATATCAACCTGACGTTGGCGGACGGGGAAATGCTGCTTTTGGCAGGTCGCAGCGGCTGTGGCAAGTCGACGTTGATTAAGGCTATCAGCGGACTTTTGGGCAGCGAGGAGCGCGGCGAGCTGCAGGGAGCAATTTACCTGCAGGGTGAGGATATCAGCAAATGGCCGCCGGAAAAAACAGGCCAGCTGGTAGGCACTGTGTACCAGTCGCCTGATGACCAGCTATTTGCGATGACGGTGGCGGATGAAGTGGGCTTTGCGTTGGAAAATCAAGGAGAGGAGCCTGAGGTTATTGCGCGCAAGGTGAGCGAAACGCTGGAGCTGGTAGGCTTGGGCGGCTTTGAAAATTACAGCATTCACAAGCTGAGCGGCGGTCAGAGGCAGCGCTTGGCGTTGGCTTCAATTCTTGTTACTAGGCCGGGACTTTTGATTTTAGACGAGCCTGTCAGCCAAATGAATCCGCAGGGCGTGCAGAGCTTTATGCAGCTTTTGGTGCGCCTCAACCGCGAGGCAGGCATTGCTATTTTGATGATTGAGCATCGTGTAAACGAGCTTTGCAAATATTTTTCGCGTCTGGCAGTAATGCAGGACGGACGTATTGTTTATGACGGTCTGGTTAAAGATGCCTGGAAGGCGATGACAGGACGCACTGATTTGGGCTTGCGTGAGCCGCAGACAGTAAAGCTGTGCCGCGCATTGCAGCTGTCGGAGCTGACGACAGACGAGGGCAGAATTGTACAGATGCTGCGCCATGAATGCGAGCCGCTGCCTGCTGCTGCGCAGGCACAGCCTGCAGAGCAACAGCAGCCTCTTCTCGAAGCGCGCGACTTGTATTACACCTATCCCGGCAGTAAGGAGCCGACGCTGAAGAAGCTGCAGTTTACGCTTTACCAGGGGCAGATTACAGCAATCATGGGTTTTAACGGCGCCGGCAAAAGCACGCTGATGAACCTTTTGGGCGGACTGACGCAGACGCAGCAGGGAAGCATGCTGCTGGCAGGACAGCCCGTAGACAAGCAGTTGGGCAAAATCGGCTACTTGCGGCAGGAGCCTGATCTGATGCTGCTGGCGGATACGGTGCGTGAGGAGCTGTGCTGGAAGAACCACACGATTACGCAGCAGGAGCTGCAGCAACTCTTAGAGCATATGAATTTAGCGGAATACGCTGATGATTTTCCGTTAGCGCTGAGCAAGGGACAGCGCTTACGCGTCGTTTTGGGAGCAATGCTGGCGAAGAAGCCGGCGCTGTTGCTTTTGGACGAACCTACGACAGGACAGGACGAACAGAGTCTGGCGGAAATCCGCCGTCTGCTTTTGGCCTATAAAAAGCAGGGGGGCAGCATTTTCATCTGTACGCATGATATGGAGCTGGCGGCACAGGTGGCCGACCGCGTAATTGTTTTGTGTGCGGGGCAGATTATTGCCGACGGCACGACAGAAGAGGTTTTGAGCAATAAGGAGCTGGTGGAGGCCGGCGGTCTTACACCGTCAGCGCTGCTGCCGGTGTGCGAGCAGGCGGGTCTTCCTCCCTGCATCACGGTAGAGGGGGTGAAGCGCTATGTCCGTAAGACAGCTGTGGGAAGGCACTGATGCCGCTGGCTGGGCACAGAAGCTCAACGGGCGTACCAAGCTTTTGTTCCTCTTCCTCTTTGCTATTCTGATGATTACCGTGGATAATCCGCGGACGCTTTTTGTATTATTTACGTTTACCTTAATACTGCATCTGGCCGCAAAAACTTCTATCTACAAATGGAAGGTGATGGCGATTCTGCTGCTCTTGGGCCTGTGGGGCTCCATGTTCAGCCAGGCGCTGTTTTTTGCGCAGACACCGCGCACACCGCTTTTCGTGCTGATTGCTCCGGAGGCAGGCTTTATCGGCCAGCTTACGGGCGGTCTTTTCATCTATCGCGAGGGCATTCTGTACGGTGCGGTTCAAGGCTTGCGCAGCGCCAGCATGCTGGCGCTGGGACTTTTGGTCTGCTGGACGAGTGACCCGCGCCAGCTGCTGCAGGCCTTGCTGGCCTGGCGACTGCCGCCGCAGCTGGCGTTCATGCTGGTGACGGCAATTCGCTTTTTGCCGGTGCTGGCGGCCGAAACAGGCGAGGTTATCACAGCGCTGCAGCTGCGCAGTGACAGCCAGAGCGGACGCACTGCTGTGCTGCGGCATTTGCCGTATATCGCCAAGCCTCTTTTGGCGCGCTGCCTGAGGCGCGCGCAGACGCTGGCACTTTCGGTTGTGAGCCGCGGCTTTTTCGCAGGCGGCGCTGCAAAGAGACGCCAACAGTGGGACGCACGCGAAAAGGCAAGCTGCCTGCTGCTGCTTGCAGTAGTGGTGGCAGTTGTTGGCAGTAAAATTATTTACCTGCTGTCGGAGCAGGGCTTCTACTTTGGCGTTTTCCGCCAAATCTATGATTGGACGGTGCTGTATCTATGAATAAGCTTAAAGGCTGGCTGGCACTTGTGCTGCTGCTGCTTTCCTGGTGCGCACTGTACTGGATTACCAGCAGCAGAACGCCATGGAACCAGTTTCATGTTAATAACGACGGCTCCGGCGTGAGCGTCTATCTGGGTGATATCCCGACGCAGAATTATGACCGCATGGGCTTTACGAAGGCAGTGGTGCGCTACGCCGCTGAAGAAGAAGGCTGGATTGTCGGTACGGAGCGTGGCGAGCTCTTCCTCTTTGACAACGAGGGACGCCAGAAGTGGAAGCGTTCCCTTGGCATAGGCAAGCTGATTGCGCTGTGCCTGACGCCTGACGGCAAGCTGGCGATAGTAGGTGAGCAGAGCGCTGAAGGTAAGCTGTATGCTGTTGATGTGCACACAGGTGACATTCGTTGGCAGTATAAGAGTGCTGACTTCGTCGGCTCCGATGCTTCGCAGCGCTCCTATCCGTCGGTGGTGCATATTGCAGTCGATAAGGAAAACAACGTCTATGCCAATGCTTACCGCTTTTTGATGCGCAAGGATGGCAGCAGAGGCTATAATGCCAAAATGCTGGCGGTAAATGAGGAAGGAAAACTGCTGTGGCAGTTCCCCAAGAATGAGATTATCGACAGTTGGATAAACTGGTGCGATGTCAATGATACCAACGGCAGAACTGTTTTTTCTACCTCTGCCTACGATTACCGCGAGGATATGAAGTATAAGGATACGATGTACTTCCTCGATAAAAAGACCGGCAAGCTGCTTAATTCGACGAAGGTACCGCAGATTCCGCCCTTTGACAACACAGTTATGCGCGGTAGTCCTAACTTCAGTGCGGACGGTAAATATCTGGCAGCTGCTGCCAGTGACGGACGCGGCATGCTGTTTGATGAAGCAGGCAGAACGCTTTGGATGCGTTCCATCTCCAAGCCGCAGCAGGTGGATGGTGCATATGTAAATGCCAGCGGCCGCGACGGTTTCGTAACACCCTACGGCGTGCTCTTTACCACGATTAACACCTTTAACCGTGAAAACTGGCAATTGCCAACGCCGGTAGAGCACCCGAGCAATAACAGTATTTTTGTATTCAATACAGACGGTACCTTCCGCTATCAGTATATGGCAGACGGTACGATGGAGGAAATAGCCTTCGCCGGCAGGCTGGCGGCCTGCGCGGTGGGGCGCAACGTGCGTACGCACAATTACAAAGCGCACGGAGCGCTGGTGCTGGACCTGGAAACAGGCAAAAAGTACAGCTATTTCCCGACCGAAGGACCTTGCCAGGCGATTGGCATCTCGCCGGACGGCGAGTGGTTAGCAGGCGTGGAAGCGCCGGCGCTGACTCCCGATGGCAAGATTATCGGTGCTTATCGTTTACATATCTGGAAAAATAACGCAGGAGGAGCAAAGTAAATGTTAGAAAAAATAATTCACTATTATAAGCCCTATAAGCTGATTTTGCTTTTGGTGCTGATGGGCTCATGCTTCTCGGCCTTAATGGAGCTACTGTTCCCTTATATCGTAAGGCAGATGCTTAATGTTCAGATTCCTCAAAAGAATATTGACGAGCTGCTTTACTGGGCTGGGATACTTTTAGCCTTATATGTTGTAAACTTCGGTCTGCTTTTTTCTATCAACTATTATGGTCATGTGATGAGCTCCGGCATTGAAAACGATATGCGCCGCGATTTGTTTGCGCATATGGAAAAAATGTCCTTCCGCTTTTTTGATAATGCCCGTACAGGACAGCTGCTGTCGCGCATTACAAGCGATATCGTGGAAATCAGTGAGCTGACATTTAAAGGACCTAATGACCTTCTTGTCTGCACCATCAGTATGCTGGGTACTATTTTCATGATGCTTTATCTGAATCCGTATCTTGGCTCTATTATCGGTGCCATGCTGATTATTAAGGCGGTGCATTCTGTTTTCGTCAACAGAAAGATGAAGCGTGCCTTCCGCCGCAGCCGTGAAAAATCCGGTGAGGTTTCCGCGCAGGCTGAAGAGGCGCTGAGCGGTATCCGCTTGGTGAAGGCCTTTGCCAACGAGCCGCTGGAGCTGGAGCGCTTTATGCGCAAGAGTAATGAGCTTTTGCGTGTGCGTACCGAATCATTTGCGATACTTTCATATTTTTCGGGAACTATTACCTTTTTTACCAACGCAACCAATCTGGTAGTTTTGGTTTGCGGTGGTATGATGGTTGCCAATAACCAGCTGGCGCTTAGTGATTTTGTTGCCTTCTTCCTTTATGTCAACATCTTTATGAAGCCTGTTTTCCGTCTGCTGATGTTTACGGAAATGTATCAACGCGGTATGGCTGGCTATCACCGCTTTAATGAGATGATGCAGCATAAGGTGGAGATTGACGATGCACCTGATGCGATTGCCACAGGTGAGATTAAGGGCCGCATTACCTTTGAGAATGTAACCTTCGGTTATCTGCAGGATAAGCCGGTGCTGAAGCATTTTGACCTGGATATCGCTCCCGGTGAAAAGGTGGCCTTTGTGGGTGCTACGGGTGCAGGCAAGACAACGCTGGCAAGCCTTTTGCTGCGCTTTTACGAACCGACGCAGGGCAGAGTGCTGCTTGACGGTGTGGATATCAAAAAGTATAAGCAGAGCTATTTGCGTAACCATGTCGGCCTGGTGCAGCAGGATGTTTTCCTCTTCAGCGATTCGGTAAACTTTAATATTGCTTACGGCAAGATTAAGGCGAGCGAGCAGGAGATTAAGCAGGCTGCTAAGCTGGCGGCTGCTGATGACTTTATCAGCGCGCTGCCTGAGGGTTACGAAACCAAGGTGGGCGAGCGCGGCGTTAAGCTGAGCGGCGGTCAAAAGCAGCGTATTGCTATTGCCCGTGCCTTCTTGAAGAATCCGCCGGTAATGGTTTTTGACGAAGCGACCAGTGCGCTGGATACCAAGACTGAAAAGCAGATTCAGAAGTCACTGGATAAGCTGGCTGAAAGCCGCACTACGCTGATTATCGCGCATCGTCTGTCGACTATTATCAACGCTGACAGAATTGTGGTGCTGCATAACGGTGAAATTGCGGAAATCGGCACACACAAGGAGCTTATGGCTTTGGATGGCATTTATAAGCGCCTGTATGAGCTGGATGAGCAGGATTAAGAGTGTTTTTCACTTCAAAAAATACATAATTTGATGCTTATGGTTGCAGTATACGATGATATAGCTTTGTGCTATAATGCTGTATAGAGGATTAGTCAAAACGGAGGAGGTAATGGAAATGGGCTTATTTCTTAATCCTGATAACAGAGCCTTTCAAACGGCGATAGATTCAGAAATTTATGTTGATAAAACCGGGCTCATAGAATTTACCAACAAGGTTTTAGGGACGCAGCAGGCCTTTATCTGTAACAGTCGCCCACGCCGTTTTGGTAAATCAATTACAGCTAATATGCTGGCTGCCTATTATAGCAAGGGCTGCGATTCACAGGAGCTTTTTGCCGGACTGGCTATCGAAAAAAGTCCTGCGTATCAAAAGCAGCTCAATAAATATGACGTTATCCATTTTGATGTGCAATGGTGCTGCAAGGAGGCAGGCGGTGCAGAAAATACTGTAGGATTTATTTCGCAGGTGCTTATGGAGGAGCTGCGCGAGGCTTATGGTGAATATATACCGGAAAAGGTGACCAAGGTTTCCAGCGCTTTGGCTTATATCAGCGACGCGATTGGTAATCGCTTTGTGATTATTGTTGATGAATGGGACGTGCTGATTCGTGATGAAAGCACAAATAAAATTGCGCAGGAGGAGTATATTGACTTCTTACGTAGTTTGTTTAAGGGCATTGAGCCGACACGCTATATAGCATTAGCTTTTATGACCGGTATCCTGCCGATAAAAAAATTCAAAACACAGTCGGCGCTGAACAACTTTGATGAATATACTATGCTTGATTCCGGCGTTCTTGCTCCGTATATTGGTTTTACGGAGAGCGAGGTCCGTTCTTTATGTGAAAAATATCACAAGGATTTTGCGGAGGTAAAGCGCTGGTATGATGGTTATCAGCTCGGCGGCTATCATGTGTATAACCCCAGAGCGGTGGTAGGCGTAATGCTGCGGGGAACCTTTCAGAGCTATTGGTCGCAGACTGGCACGTATGAATCAATCATTCCGTTAATTAATATGAATTTTGATGGTCTGAAAACGGATATTGTTACCATGCTTTCCGGTGATGCTGTTTTGGTGCGCACTAATTCATATCAAAATGATATGGTGACCTTTAAGAATAAGCATGATGTTATGACGTCGCTGATTCATTTAGGCTATCTGGCATATGAGCAGCAGGAGCAAAAGGCTTATATACCTAACGAAGAGGTTCGCAGTGAATTTGTTAATGCTTTAGAGGAAACAGCCTGGGATGAATTTGCTGATTTTCAGAGGCTGTCACGCGAGGTGTTAAATGCTACGCTTGATATGGATGCAGCTGCTGTGGCGTCTATGATTGAAAAGGTGCATATGGAATATACATCTGCGATTAAGTATAACGATGAAAATTCGCTTAGCAGTGTTTTGACCATCGCATATCTGAGCGCTATGCAGTATTATTTTAAGCCTGTACGCGAAATGCCGTTAGGTCGCGGTTTTGCTGATTTTGTGTTTATTCCTAAGCAATATTATGCTCATAGCTATCCTGCTTTGCTGGTGGAGCTGAAGTGGAATAAAAATGCAGATACTGCCATGAGGCAGATGAAGGAAAAGAAGTATCCTGTAAGCTTGCAAAATTTTACTGATGATATTTTATTGGTGGGTATCAATTATGATAAGAAAACCAAGGAGCACATCTGCAGTATTGAAAAATTTATTGGCAGAAGCAATCAATAAAATAATAAAATAAGCTGATGTATAATGCTGTAGCTGCAGATAGCGGTTGCAGCATTAGCTTTTCTGAAACAAAAAAATGCGCTTGCTGCTCCGTTTTTTATGCTATGTATACACTTGCGGAGCTTTGCGCTTATTGACATTCACAGGCAAAAATTATATAATTTTTTTATATGCAATCTTTGTTTACTGCGGTAATTTCCGCAGCAATGCAGTATTATTTTTCGAAGGAGCGAATGAACTACTATGAAATACATGACTGGTAACGAAATCCGCGAAAAGTTTTTGAAATTTTTCCAAGATAGAGGCCATCTTATGCTTCCGAGTGCATCCCTGATTCCTCAGGATGACCCGACTCTGCTGATTATCGGTGCTGGCATGGCACCGTTCAAGCCGTTTTTCACCGGCAAAATGAAACCGCCTGCTACCCGTATCACCACATGCCAAAAATGCGTGCGTACCGGTGATATTGAAAACGTTGGCCGCACTGCGCGCCACCATACCTATTTTGAAATGCTGGGCAACTTCTCCTTTGGCGATTACTTCAAAAAAGAAGTTATTCCCTGGAGCTGGGAGTTCCTGACCAAGGAGCTTGGCCTGCCTGGCGATAAGCTGTACATCACCATCCACACTGAGGATGATGAAGCTTTCGATATCTGGCACAATGTTGTAGGTGTTCCTGAAGACCGCATTGTACGCCTGGCTGATAATTGGTGGGAGATTGGCAGCGGTCCGTGCGGCCCTGACTCCGAAATCCACATCGACCTCGGTCCTGAGCGCGGCTGCGGCAAACCGACCTGCGGCCCCGGCTGTGACTGCGACCGTTTCCTGGAAATCTGGAACCTGGTATTTACCCAGTTCAACCAGATGCCGGATGGCACCTATCCGCCGCTGAAAAACAAGAACATTGATACCGGCGCCGGCTTAGAGCGTTTGGCAAGTGTTGTTCAAGGCAAGCCGTCCAACTTTGAAACTGACCTGATTTTCCCGATTATTGAATATGCAGCTAAGATTGCCAATGTTGAATATGGCAAGGATAAGGCTACCGACGTTTCCCTGAAGGTTATTGCTGACCATGTACGCAGCATGACTTTTATGATTGGCGATGGCATTCTGCCGTCCAACGAAGGCCGTGGCTATGTACTGCGCCGTATCCTGCGCCGTGCTATCCGTCGCGCTCGTCTGCTGGGCATCAACGAGATGTTCCTGACCGGTGCTGTTGATGTTGTTATCGGCATGTTCGGTCACGCTTACCCCAACCTGGTAGAGAAGGCTGACTTCATTAAAAAGGTTGTGGAAATGGAAGAAACCAGCTTCCTGCGCACTCTGAAACAGGGCTGCGAGCTGCTGAATGAGGAGATTGAAAAGCTGAAGGCTGAAAACAAAACCGTGCTCGACGGTGCAACTGCTTTCAAACTGAACGATACCTTTGGCTTCCCCTGGGAACTGACTGAAGAAATTCTGGAAGAAGCCGGCATGACTATGGATAAAGAAGGCTTCGACGCTGCGCTGGAGGTTCAGCGTAAAATGGCGCGTGAAGCACGCAACGATAAAGAGGGCCGTCCGGTTGTTTATAACACCAGCGGCATCAATGTTGCTGAGCTGAAGGTTGACGAAGCTGCAACCGAAGCTAAGATTGTGAAGATGTATCCTGCGCATGACGCACAGCCGATTGAAAACGCTGCTGACGGTACTGATGTTGCTGTTATCTGCGACGTTACCGCTTTCCACGCTGAGGGCGGCGGCCAGCTGGGCGATATCGGTACTATTACCGCTCCGACCGGCGTTATCGCTGTAAATGTTACCAAAAAGCTGCCTGACGGCGCTGTTATTATGATCGGTTCTGTAACCGAAGGCACTGTTGCTGTAGGTGACGCTGTTACCTTTGCTGTTGACAAGGCTCGCAAGATGGATATCGCGCGTAACCATACCGCAACCCATCTGCTGCATGCTGCTCTGAAACAGGTTCTGGGGGCCCATGTTAACCAGGCCGGCAGCTATGTAGGTCCGGACCGTCTGCGTTTTGACTTCTCCCACTTCTCTCAGGTTACTGCTGAGGAGCTGAAGCAGGTTGAAGCTATTGTCAATGAGCAGGTGCTGGCTGGCAAAGCTGTTAACATCGAAGAGCTGCCGATTGAGGAAGCTAAGAAGAAGGGTGCAACCGCGCTCTTCGGCGAAAAATACGGCAACATCGTTCGTGTTGTTACCGTTCCGGACTTCTCTATGGAGTTCTGCGGCGGCAGCCATGTAAGCAATACCGCACAAATCGGTATGTTCAAAATCGTGAGCGAAGGCTCCAGCGGTGCAGGCGTGCGCCGTATTGAGGCTGTTACCGGTCATGGTGCTGTGGCTCATGTAAATGCTACCGAGGCAATGGTAAACGGTCTGGCTGCTGAGCTGAAATGCCGCAGCTGCGACGTTCCGACTCGTCTGGAGGCTCTGCAATGCGAGCTGAAGGCAGCACAGAAGAAGGCTGAAGAGCTGGCTGCAGAAATCGCTAAGGCTCAGGTAAGCAATGTTGCTGACCAAATTAAGGATGCTAACGGCGTTCCTGTTCTGGTACAAAAGGTTAATGCTGACAGCGTTGATGCTCTGCGTAACCTGGGTGACCAGATGCGTGATAAGGTTGGCGGTGTTGTTGTGTTGGCTGCTGTTATGGGCGAGAAGGTAAGCATTCTGACTATGGCTACCAAAGATGCAGTTGCTAAAGGCGTTCATGCGGGCAACATCGTTAAGGCTGTTGCTAAGCTGTGCGGCGGTGGCGGCGGCGGTCGTCCTGATATGGCACAGGCCGGTGCTAAGGACGTAGCTAAGGTTGATGAAGCACTTGCTGCTGCTTTTGATATCGTTGCTGCTATGGTGAAATAATTACTTCATTTAGCAGACGTTGAATTAAATATTATCTAAAAATAAAACTGACGAGGCAAATTTTGCTTCGTCAGTTTTTGTATGTCTGTAATAGTGCTTTCAGCCGGTTTGATTACAGTTGTAAAAACCGCTTGCCGAGAAGCATTTTTTGTTAAGCGTTATTGCAACGCCGATAATATTTTTACTATGTATTTTTTGACAAAGAGTCCGAATCGTGATAAATTCATATTAGCAGGAGTTTTTATTTTGAGCGGGGGCTATGCCTCCGTATGTGTGTATGTTATGAAGGAGGTTTTTCTTATGGCAGAAGATTTTGTTGGTGTAAGCGGTTCTCTTAATGAAAGCTTTGTCGGTGCAGCTAATGATAAGCTGTTCGAGGTTCCTTTTGAAGCGCTGGAGGTGCGTATGGCTAAGGAAAAACCGCAGCTTGTGCCCGGATTGACGGCTTTGAAGAAGGCTATGTCTGCGCCTGCGTTTGAACGTCTGATTAGCCCGCTGCTGAATATTAACTTGGGTGATGATGCGTTGCTGCTGGTTGCCGGCGATGAAAGAGTGCGCACGGAGCTGATCGGCAAGTATCTGCCTGTGATTAAAGCTGCTTTTAATGTTAGCAATGTGCGTGTTGTCGGTGGTGCGCGCAACGGCTTGGACGCATATTGAGGGTTGGGGTGGAAATCAGGACAGAATTTCAGAAGGCGGTACAGTCAGTAAAAGAGTTCCGAGACTAAGCGTTGAGTTTGCTAATAAGAGGTTGAGTTGAAGACGAATCAGATATTGTTTTTTACAGCAAAAAGCCGCCTGCAAAGGCGGCTTTTGGTGTATAGTCTTGCCTGCCCCCTTGGGGAAGGTGCCGAGCATAGCGAGGCGGAAGGGGGTGTAAGCGTCGCAATTGATGTATCGCGTTGCAACCCTTCCGTCTGCTCGCAAAGCTCGCAGCCACCTTCCCTTTCAGGGAAGATATATCAGACCTGCGGAAGGCTAAACTTCACAAATCTGATTAGCCTTTTATATGCTCCCTGCCGTCGCAAAGCGACATTAGCACGACCAACAGTTTCTCGCAGCGCAAGCTTGCGACAAACTGGGTCTTAGCGTCAGGGAGCTGGCATCGCCGCAGGCGATGACTGAGGGTTGTGCCCCCTTGGGGAAGGTGCCGAGCTTAGCGAGGCGGAAGGGGGCGGCGCGCAGTGTCGCATTAGCCTCAGCAAACTGCAAAAGATTTTTACCAACACTTTACAAAAACCTAACCTGCATTTTAGAAAAATCACATCTTTATCTTTTATATTAAATATGTAGAATGATACTGCTAAAGATAGTGCTTAAAATAATAAGACATAAAGTTTACTTGAAAAAGAAACAGATGCTATGGCGTTTGGTGTAATGTATACAATCAAAAATTATATCTGGAATGATTGACTATAAATTGACAAAGTAGTAAAATATTCTTATCTATAAATGAGTTTGTTTTTTGTTGCTTGTGAGTATTAATATCATAATGAAACAAAAGCCAAATTCCAATATACAAAAAAGGTAAGGTTTATCTTGATTGATATTCATTCTCACATTATTTTTGGAATAGATGACGGC